>NZ_CP047387.1:2777500-3036316 GCF_013365515.1 Agrobacterium sp. CGMCC 11546 | reverse complement strand
CGACAAAGGCGACTACTCGTTTGCGAGTCGGTTATCCCATTTCACTCCCCCTCATGGAGAGACCTGCGACACGCTAAAAACGCTCCTTTCGTTACAACCTTAAGGCGCATTTTTGAGGACAAAAAGCTCCTTCCCGTTCCGAGACCGAAACGGCACAAAAAGCTCCATGACCTGAAAAAACGGATCTCGAAAGATCCGCTAGCAAGAAGGTGAATATCGTCGATATGATCATCGAGATAATCTGTGGACTGAGCTCCGCACCCCTTGTTGGAATGCATTTAGGCAGGATCGTGGGGAGAGATCAATGGCGTTTTTTCTGCAAAAACTCAGATCGGCCATTGACTCACAAAGGCCGTTTTGCATCACCGACGAGGTACGAAGCAGAATCGCTTATGAATCAATGAGATTCAATTTTGGCAATTTTTGAGAGCCGATTTTACCAAAAAAATAAAAATCTGCTTGACTCAAAACTAGCCGCGACTTCCGTAGAGAAAGCTTCCCACCTTCAGGGAGACCTCCAGTAAATAATTGTTTTTATTATGCTTTTCCTGTCGTCCATCTGACATGCATTTGTCACGTTACGGCAGCAATGGTTAATGGGCAGTTAGAATCACAAAAAGCCCGGTCAAAAGACCAGGCTTTTTGAATAGTTAATTGTGATTAGCCGGATTAGGCGGAAAGAGCCTTAACGCGCTGGGCAAGACGCGACACCTTGCGGGATGCGGTGTTGCCGTGCAGAACGCCGCGCGTTGCTGCGCGCTGGATCTCAGGCTGAGCTGCCTTCAGAGCTTCGGTGGCGACTGCCAGATCGCCGGTAGCGATTGCTTCCTCGACCTTGCGGATGAAGCCGCGAACGCGCGAACGGCGAGCCTTGTTGACTGCGGTACGGCGAGCGATCTTGCGGGTCGCCTTTTTCGCCGAAGTTGTATTGGCCATGTATGCCTCTCTTCGAATTCAAACCAAATTCCGCAACCAGAGGATCGGGTCGTTCGACGACCTCACGTAACCCAAGAATGCGGGAGTAATTTCGGACAAGCCTGATGGCTTTCCTTAACCGTGGGCGGGCATATACCGCTAAAGCGCACCCCCGTCAACGCGCAAAACGCTTAAAAGCGCCGATATTCCGAATCCTTAGCGATTCAGGAAAGCGGGTTTGCGCTTTTCAACGAAGGCCGCCATGCCCTCCTTCTGATCCTCCGTCGCAAAGAGCGACTGGAAGGCACGCCGTTCATATCTCAGCCCCTCGGCGAGCGGCACCTCGAAGGACCGGTTGACGCTTTCCTTGGCCATGAGCACGGAAGCACGCGACAGCGAGGCAATGCGGGTCGCAGCTTCCACCGCCACCTCCATGAGATCTGCAGCCGGCACGATACGCGATACGAGGCCGGCGCGCTCGGCTTCCGCCGCATCCATCATGCGGCCGGTCAGAACGAGGTCCATGGCCTTCGCCTTGCCCACCGCCCGCGTCAGCCGCTGCGATCCGCCCATGCCGGGAATGACGCCGAGGGTGATTTCCGGCTGGCCGAACTTCGCCGTGTCCGAAGCGATAATGAAATCGCACATCATCGCCAGCTCGCAGCCGCCGCCGAGCGCAAAACCGGAAACAGCGGCAATAACAGCCTTGCGTGTGGCCGCGACCTCATCCCAGCCACCCAGGAAATCGCCCACATAGGCATCGACGAAATCCAGCCCCTGCATTTCCTTGATGTCGGCGCCGGCCGCAAATGCCTTTTCCGAGCCGGTGATGATGATGGCGCCGATGGAATCATCGGCTGAGAAAGAAGACAGAATGTGCCGCAGCTCTTTCAGAAGCACCGAATTGAGGGCGTTGAGCGCCTTGGGGCGGTTGAGCGTGATGACGCCCACCTCATCGCGCTTCTCGACCAGTATCATTTCATAGTCCACGGCAATCTCCCCTTCTCCGTAACTTGCAACACCGCTATTTCTGGCAGGCGGCGCAATAGAATGTCGAACGACCGGCCTGCACCACCCTTTCAACCGTACCCCCGCAGCCGGGTGTCCGGCAAGGCTGGCCTTCCTGATCGTAGACTGAAAAGGAATGCTGGAAATAACCGAGCGTTCCATCCGTCTGTATATGGTCTCGCAGGGAGGAGCCGCCGGCGGCAATCGCATCGGCGATCACGTCACGGATTTTCTCCGTCAGATCGATGAGCTGCGCTTTCGGTTTGCCACCTGTCGTCACCAGCGTTCCCGCCGCCCGCAAGGGAGAAAGATGGGCGCGCCAAAGCGCCTCGCAGACATAGATATTGCCCAGCCCGGCAATGATCTTCTGATCCAGCAGTGTGCTTTTCAGTGGCTGGCTTTTGCCCTCGAACCGGCTCGCCAGATAATCCGCGCTCAGCGCATTGCCGGTCGGTTCGGGCCCAAGCTCGGCAAAGGCGGGATAGAGGTCGAGCTTGTTGCGCTCCACCAGATGCATGAAGCCGAAGCGGCGCGGATCATTATAGATGACGCAGACGCGCTCCTCTCCTTTATCCAGATGAAAGACGACATGGTCATGCTTGCCGTCTTTCGAGCGGGCATAATGAAAGGCGCCGGGCGCTTCGCCGCCCTCTCCCTTTTCCGCCTCGATGCGGAACGAGCCGGACATGCCGAGATGGGACACGATCGTCAGCCCGTCCTCCAGCTCGATGAGAAGATATTTCGCCCTGCGCCCAAGCGAGATGATCGTTTTTCCTTCGATCAGCCCCGCGAAATCCGCTGGAAACGGAAACCGCAGATCCGGGCGGCCAAGATGGAGCTTGCGGACCCTTGCGCCTTCCATGGCGGGTGCGAGGCCTCGTCTGACGGTTTCGACTTCTGGCAATTCTGGCATCTGGCTTATCCGGCAGTTTATCGTTAGGACCATGTGGTCTATACAGTGCACGCGAAATGTCGCGCCCAGGCGATGCGGCAACAGATAGCGTTGCCATGGCGTTTCCGCTATGGTCCGCCACGCAATAAATATGGAGACAGATGATGACCGACGCCCGTACGACCGCAGAAGGTGGCATGGAAACGTCCTATGGCTTTCACAAGGTGGATGAAGGCAAGAAGCAGGGGCTGGTCAATGAAGTCTTCCATAAGGTGGCCAAGCGCTACGACATTATGAATGACGTGATGTCGGCCGGCCTGCACCGGCTGTGGAAGGACGCCATGGTCTCCGCGCTTTCGCCGCGCAAGGATCCTTCCTACAAGATTCTGGACGTGGCGGGCGGCACTGGCGATGTCGCCTTCCGTATCATCGAAGCCTCCAACCGTCTGGCGCATGCCACCGTTCTCGATATCAACGGCTCGATGCTGGCTGTGGGCGAGGAACGCGCTGCGAAAAAGAAGCTTTCCGACAATCTGACCTTCGTCGAGGCCAATGCCGAGGAGCTGCCCTTCGAGGCGAATACATTCGACGCCTATACGGTCGCCTTCGGCATTCGCAATGTGCCGCGCATCGATGTGGCGCTGAAGGAGGCCTACCGCGTGCTGAAACGCGGCGGACGGCTGCTGGTGCTGGAATTTTCCGAAGTCGACATGCCGCTGCTCGACCGCGTCTATGATGCCTGGTCGTTCAACGCCATTCCGCAATTCGGCAAGATGATCACCGGCGATGCCGAGCCCTATCAATATCTGGTCGAGTCGATCCGCAAATTCCCCAATCAGGAGGATTTTGCAACGATGATCCGTACTGCCGGCTTTTCCCGCGTCACCTATACCAATTATACCGGCGGCATCGCCGCCCTGCATTCCGGCTGGAAGCTTTAAGACCATGCCCGGCAGACGCAGGAGACAAGCATAAGCATGAGTACTTTGGGCGCATATTTCCGCCTCGCAAGGGTTGGCTGGGTTCTCGTGCGCGAAGGCGTCGTGCTGGCTTTGCCGTCCGATGACCTGCCTGCCCCGGCACAATTGTTGAAAGCGGCGCTGAAACCTTTCGCCCGCAGCAAGGCAAAACGGGCGCAGCGCAGCGACCGGCTAGCCGTGGCGGTCGAGCGGCTTGGGCCTTCCTATGTGAAGATGGGCCAGTTTCTGGCCACCCGGCCGGATGTGGTGGGTGCCGATTTCGCCGACGATCTTGCGAGCCTTCAGGACCGCATGGCTTTTTTCCCGGCCGCTGCGGCGAAGGCCAATATCGAAGGTTCGCTCGGACGGTCAATTTCGGAGCTTTATAGAGAATTCGGCGACCCGATCGCCGCCGCCTCCATCGCCCAGGTGCACCCGGCCATGGTGGATACGCCAAAGGGACCGCGCAAGATGGCCGTCAAGGTCATTCGACCCGGCGTGCGTCAGCGTTTCCAGAACGATCTCGAGGCGATGTATCTGATTGCCGACCTGCAGCAGCGTTTCGTTCGCTCCGCCCGTCGCCTGCGGCCGGTGGAAGTGACACGCACGCTGGAGCAGACGACCAAGATCGAGATGGATCTACGGCTCGAGGCCGCCGCACTTTCCGAGCTTGCGGAAAATACCAGACAAGATCCCGGCTTCCGTGTTCCAGAAGTGGATTGGGAACGCACCGGCCGCGACGTCGTCACCATGGAATGGATCGACGGCGTCAAGATGTCGGATATCGAGGGACTGAAGGCAGCCGGCCACGACCTGAACAAGCTGGCCGATACGCTGATCCAGTCCTTCCTGCGGCATACGCTGCGCGACGGTTTTTTCCATGCCGACATGCATCCCGGCAACCTCTTCGTCGATGCGAAGGGCGAGATCGTCGCCGTGGATATGGGCATTGCCGGTCGGCTCGGCAAAAAGGAACGCCGCTTCCTTGCCGAAATCCTCTATGGCTTCATCACGCGTGACTACATGCGGGTGGCGGAAGTGCATTTCGAGGCCGGTTACGTGCCGGGCCATCACGACAAGGCCAGCTTCGCCCAGGCGATCCGCGCCATTGGCGAACCAATCCACGGCCAGCCGGCCGAGACGATCTCGATGGGCAAGCTCCTGACCCTGCTGTTCGAAGTGACCGAGCTTTTCGACATGGAAACGCGGCCGGAACTGGTGATGCTGCAAAAGACCATGGTGGTGGTGGAAGGCGTGTCGCGCATGCTCAATCCGCGCTTCAATATGTGGAAGGCGGCCGATCCGGTCGTCGGCGGCTGGATCCGTGACAATCTCGGTCCCAAACGCATCGCCACCGATCTGAAGGACGGCGTGAAGGCGGCACTCAAGCTCGCCGAAGCAGTGCCCGAGATCGCCGCCAAGACCGAGAAGCTGCATTCCGAACTGATGTATATGAGCGAAAACGGCCTGCGTTTTGACGCGCAGACGGCGGAAGCCATCGGCAAAGCGGAAGCGCGCCATACCAAATGGGGGCGGATTGCGCTCTGGGTGATTGCGCTGACGCTTCTCTATATTGCCATCCGAATCAGCTAAGAACGTGAAGGTGCCCGGCGTGACCGCCAGGCGCCTCAGTTATCAAAAAAACCGCCTATTAAGCAGACGTGACGACCGCATGCCATGCTCATGCAATATACGAAGAATAGTGACCTGATCTTCTCAACGAAACAGGTGGCCGATGCGATTGTTAACACTTCTGGTTGGTTCGCTATTCTTCAGTCTTCAACCGGTCGCAGTGCCGGAAGCGATGGCGCAACACAGGGTCTACGATCCCTGTACGGACGGTAGCATAAACGATGGAATACCACGCAGTTGCGACGAGGTGAGACGGGAATTGCGACGCAGCGACAGGTATGATCGAAGGGAATGGGACTATTATCGGCCGATGCGGCCACTTCGCACCGATCCATGCAGGGACGGGCGCGTCAGCGACGGGCAACCGCGATCCTGCGGAGAGTTGCATCGCTGGTTGAATGGTAGATGATTGCCGGACGGGAATTGAAATTCATGGCAAAAGCGCAGGTAATAAAACAGGCCCTTTCCTATTCTTCGTGGCCACTCGTATTTGGCGGCGGCCTCGTGGGATCCTATTTCGCTTTCGCGGGCAGCCATCCGATCGCTGCGTTTCTGGCTGTTTACGCCGGCGCGGTTCTGAGCCTGTTTCTTCTCGAGCGCTATATTCCCTATGAAGTCGAATGGCTTGAGGGTGACGGCGAGACCATGACCAGCATCGGTCACACGCTTTTGACGAAGGGGCTCGTGCAGCTCGCTGCCGCCGCAGCGGCAATCTTCCCGATGCTGGCCGCCAATGTGCTGCAGCCGCTTGCGGCCATGCGTTTCGACCTGTGGCCGTCTCATCTGCCTGTCATCGTTCAGGTCGCGCTTGCGGTGACGATTGCCGAATTCGGTCTCTACTGGGCCCATCGCATCGCGCATGAAACCGTGTTCTTCTGGCGCTTCCATGCGCTGCATCACAGCGTCGTGCGGCTCTGGGTCGTAAATACCGGTCGGTTCCATGTCGCCGATTCCCTGTTCAAGATCACGCTCAGCCAGATTCCGCTCTATTTCATGGGTGCGCCGCTTCAGGTCTTCTGGTGGCTGGGTGCGGTGACCGCGTTCATCGGTATCTTGACCCATTGCAACGTCGATATGAAAACGGGGCTGCTCGACTATATCTTCAGCACCCCGCGCCTGCACCGCTGGCACCATTCGAAGCAGCTTCCGGAAGGCAATACCAATTACGGCGAGAACCTCGTCATCTTCGATATCCTCTTCGGGTCCTACCATAACCCCGATCGGCCCTCTTCCACCGATATCGGCATCAAGGGTGAGATCGCCAAGGGGTTTGTGCCGCAACTGTTGCAGCCCTTCACCAAAGAAGGCGTCCGCCAGATCATCGGCAAGGACAAGAAGGTAAGCTGACGGCAAATTATAGGCGGGGCGAGGTATCGATCGCGATTCCCAGTTCGCCCCGCAGTTTTTTTGTCAGGCCGGCTGCGACAAGCTCATAGGAGCGGCGCACATAGTGCTCCAGTTCTTCCTGTTCGAGCGGGGAATGATCGCCAATCGATATCCATTTGCGTTTGGCGAAATAGGGTGCCTGAGCGATGCCCTCAAGCGAGGTGAGGATTTCAAAACTCTCTTCCGAGCATTTCACCACCAGCCGCCAGTCTTCCCGTTCGCCCAGCACCGCAAAAACCTTGTCGCCCACCTTGGCCACATGTGAATCCCATTGATCGACGAAACGCACGCCCGGCCATTCGCCAAGCACCCTGTCGAATGTCTTGCGATCAAAGAGGGTCATGCGAGTTTCTCCGCGATAAGGGCTGCCAGACGTTTTGCGACTTCCGCCTTGTCGAGATCCGGCCAGGCCTCGACACCATCGGCCGAAATGATCTTCACGCTGTTGCGGTCTCCGCCCATGATGCCGGTTTCTGCCGATACATCGTTGGCGATGATATAATCCGCACCCTTACGCTCCAGCTTGGCGCGGCCGTTTTTCTCCACATCCTGCGTTTCGGCGGCGAAACCCACCACCACCCTGGGGCGCTTTTCATGGTGGCCGACGGTCTTGAGAATATCCGGATTCTCCGTCAGCTGCAGCGCCGGCGGCGCATCGCCCGGCTGCTTCTTGATCTTTTGTTCCGAGGAACCTGTCACCCGCCAGTCGGCAACCGCGGCGACCATGACGGCGATATCCGCAGGAAGCCTAGAGATCACCGCATCGCGCATCTCTTCTGCGCGCTCGACATGGATCGTTGTCACCCCGGCGGGATCGGCGATGGTGACGGGGCCGGAAACCAGCGTGACCTCCGCGCCCAGTGCCGCGAGAGCCGCTGCGATGGCATGACCCTGCTTGCCGGAAGAGCGGTTGGCAATATACCGCACCGGATCGATCGGCTCATGCGTAGGCCCGGAAGTGACGATCGCCGTTTTGCCTTTGAGCGGCTTCGAGCTGCCATCCAGCAGCGATAAGACGGCTTCGACGATCTGCAAAGGCTCCGCCATGCGGCCAAGGCCAGCCTCGCCCGTCTCCGCCATCTCGCCGGCCATGGGCCCGATGAAAAACACGCCATCCTTCTTCAGCGTTTCGACATTGCGCGTCGTTGGCTTTGCCGACCACATTTTCGGATTCATGGCCGGCGCAACCAGCACCTTGCGATCCGTGGCGAGAAGGATCGTGGAAGCGAGATCGTCGGCGAGGCCATTCGCCATCTTCGCCATCAGATCGGCTGTGGCGGGTGCCACCAGCACGAGATCGCAATCGCGCGCCAGCCTGATATGGCCGACATCCTGCTCGTCCTGCCTGGAAAAAAGCTCGGTGAAGACATGGGTGGCTGAAAGCGCGCCGACAGCAAGCGGCGTGACGAATTCCTGTGCGCCCTTCGTCATGACCGGCGTGACCCTGGCGCCGCGCTCTTTCAGGCGGCGGATGAGATCGAGGCTCTTATAGGCCGCGATGCCGCCGGAGATGATGAGGAGAATATGTTTGCCTGAAAGCGTCATGATGCCGGACCAGTTTCCCGTTTACGGGGAAACTAAGCCCTTGGCATTCAAAGTGCAATCCGGCTGATATCACGCCGCCTTGGCGACGTGATATTCCTTGATGGCGACCATCTTGATTGCCGGAAACCGCTCGGATTCATACCGCAGCGAGAAGGCATCCTGCGCCAGAAAAACAGGGTCGCCATCGAGATCGCGGGCGATATCACCACGCTTGACGTTGAGGAACTTGTCCATCTCCGCCGGCTGATCCGACGAAATCCAGCGGCAGACCGAAAAGCGCGACATTTCGAACGAAACCGGCAGGCCGTATTCGCCCATCAGCCGTTCCTTCAACACGTCGAGCTGCAGTGCGCCGACGACGCCGACGATGGCCGGCGAGCCGTCTTCCGGCGAAAAGAGCTGTACGACGCCCTCCTCCGCCATCTGCTGCAGCGCTTCCTTCAGCTTCTTCGCCTTCATGGCGTCCTCCAGCCGCACGCGGCGCAGGATTTCCGGCGAGAAGTTCGGCACACCCTGGAAGACAAGGTTTTCGCCCTCGGTCAGCGTGTCACCGATACGCAGCGTGCCATGGTTGGGAATGCCGACCACATCGCCCGCAAAGGCGGTATCGGCCAGTTGGCGCTGCGACGCGAAGAAGAACTGCGGCGCGGTGAGCCCCATCAGCTTGCCGGTACGCGACAGCCGCGCCTTCATGCCGCGCTCCAGCTTGCCGGAGCAGATGCGGGCAAAGGCAATGCGGTCACGGTGGTTGGGGTCCATATTGGCCTGAATTTTGAAGACGAAAGCCGTCATCTTGTCTTCTGCCGCATGCACGACGCGGGTATCCGCTACCTGATCGCGCGGCGGCGGGGCGAAATCGCCGAGAGCATTGATGAGGTCGCGCACACCGAAATTGCGCAGTGCCGAACCGAAGAACACCGGCGTCATATGACCTTCGAGAAACGCCTGACGGTCGAAAGGACGGCAGGCTTCCAGCGCCAGTTCCGTCTCTTCGACAAAGACCTTGCGTTCGTTTTCCGGCAGACGGTCGGCGACCGCCTGCGGGCCGTTGACCGAAAGGCCGTCCACCTGCGTGTCGTTGCCACGAAAGGTGTTTTCGGCAAGATTGTAAGCGCCACAGAAGCTTTTCGCCCGGCCGACCGGCCAGGTGATCGGCGCGGTATCGAGCGCCAGCTTCTCCTCGACCTCATCCAGAATCTCGAAGGGATCGCGGCTTTCGCGGTCCATCTTGTTGATGAAGGTGATGATCGGAATATCGCGCATGCGGCAGACTTCGAAGAGCTTCAGCGTGCGCGGCTCGATACCCTTGGCGGCGTCGATGACCATGATCGCAGCATCCACCGCCGTCAGCGTGCGGTAAGTATCGTCAGCGAAGTCTTCGTGGCCGGGCGTATCGAGAATGTTGAAGACGCGGTCGTTATATTCGAAGGTCATGACCGAGGTGACGACCGAAATGCCGCGCTCGCGCTCGATCTTCATCCAGTCCGAACGGGTCTGGATGCGGTCCTTCTTCGCCTTCACCTCACCGGCAAGCTGGATCGCTCCACCGAACAGCAGCAGTTTTTCGGTAAGCGTGGTCTTACCCGCGTCCGGGTGCGCGATAATAGCAAAGGTGCGGCGGCGGGAGACCGCCTCGGCAAGTGTTTCGGCCATCTGACAAATCCTGTGAATTGCGGGCTATCTAGCGTTTCAGGCCCGCATTTGCAATTGACCTCGCCGCGATCTCGGCAAACTAATGCCGCATGACCGTTCAAAACGACAATCGACCCCTCCTCCGGCTCGTGCGTCTCGCCAATGGCGCAGACCTCGAATTGCCATCCTATGAAACCCGTGGCGCCGCCGGCATGGACCTGCGCGCCGCAGTGCCGGCCGATGAACCGCTGAATTTGCAGCCGGGCGAACGGGCTCTGGTGCCGACAGGTTTCATCTTCGAAGTTCCGCAAGGCTATGAGGCGCAAATCCGTCCGCGCTCCGGTCTTGCCATCAAGAACGGCATCACCTGCCTCAACTCCCCCGGCACGGTGGACAGCGATTATCGCGGCGAAGTGAAGGTCATCCTCGCCAATCTGGGGCAGGATGATTTCACCATCGAGCGCGGCATGCGCATTGCGCAGATGGTGATCGCGCCGGTGACGCAGGTTGCCGTGAGCGAAGTGACGGAAACCTCCGAGACGGCGCGCGGTGCCGGCGGTTTCGGTTCGACCGGGGTGTAGCCGACAAGCAGCATGATCGATTGTTTTTACCCGGCAATTTCGGTATTGATCGAGCGGATTTTCCGGGAAAAACGATCATGACGCTGACGACCCTTCTAGCCTATGCCACTGCCCTCTTCATCGCCGCTGCCATTCCCGGCCCCGGCATGACGGCGATCGTGGCGCGGGCGCTGGGTTCGGGCTTCCGGGAAACCTTCTTCATGGGCCTCGGGCTGGTGCTGGGCGATATGATCTACCTGACCGGCGTGATACTCGGCCTCGCCTTCGTGGCACAGACCTTTCAGGAGGCCTTCATGGTCCTGAAATTCGCTGGTGCGGCTTATCTTCTCTATATCGCCTGGAAGCTCTGGACTGCCGGCCTCTTGCCGCAGGACCTGAAGGCGAAAAAAAGCACCAGCATACCTATGTCGTTTCTGTCCGGCTTGCTGATCACGCTCGGTAATCCAAAAACGATGCTGTTTTATGTGGCGCTGGTGCCGACGCTGATCGACATCCGCATGATCGGCCCGTCGGAATATGCGACACTGCTGGCGCTGACCTTCGTCGTGCTGATGGCCGTTCTCCTGCCGTACATCCTGCTTGCGGCCAAGGCACGCAACCTCTTGAAACGGCCGAGCGCCTTGACGATCCTCAACCGCACGGCGGCGGGCATTCTGGCCGGAACGGCGACGATGATCGCAATCCGCAGCACCTGAAATAAATTCATACGCCTGCCCCATTTGCCGTAAAATTATTCCGGTCATTTCGCGATATTAGGACGAACGTTCGCTAGCCTGAGAGGGCTATTGCTCCTATTCTGCCGCTCAAACTTGCGGTCTTCATACAGGAGAACATCATGCCCGAAGCCAGAAAGCCCGGACGCGGACGCGTCTATTCCTCAATCACGGAAACAATCGGCGACACGCCGATCGTGAGGCTCGACAAGCTGGCGAAGGAAAAGGGCGTGAAGGCAAACCTGCTCGCCAAGCTGGAGTTCTTCAACCCCATCGGTTCCGTGAAGGACCGTATCGGCGTTGCCATGATCGAAGCGCTGGAAGCACAGGGGAAGATCACTCCCGGCAAGACGACGCTGGTGGAGCCGACTTCAGGTAATACCGGCATCGCGCTCGCCTTCGCCGCCGCCGCCAAGGGTTACAAGCTGATCCTCACCATGCCGGAAACCATGTCGGTTGAACGCAGAAAGATGCTGGCGCTGCTGGGTGCCGAACTGGTGCTGACCGAAGGCCCGAAGGGCATGAAGGGTGCTATCGCCAAGGCTCAGGAACTGGCAGAGACCCTGCCCGACGCCGTCATTCCGCAGCAATTTGAAAACCCCGCCAATCCGGATATTCACCGCCGGACAACGGCGGAAGAAATCTGGAACGACACCGATGGCACGGTTGATATCCTCGTTTCCGGGATCGGCACCGGTGGCACGATCACCGGCACGGGCCAGGTTCTGAAATCCCGCAAGCCCGAAGTGAAGGTGATTGCGGTCGAGCCCGCCGACAGCCCGGTTCTTTCCGGCGGCAATCCCGGCCCGCACAAGATTCAGGGCATCGGCGCCGGCTTTGCACCCGCCATTCTCGACACCGGCGTCTATGATGAAATCGTCACCGTGACCAATGACGAGGCATTTGAAATTGCGCGTCTGGCGGCACGGCTCGAAGGCGTGCCGGTCGGCATCTCCTCGGGTGCGGCGCTGGCCGCGGCCATCAAGGTTGGCGCGCGTGAGGAAAATGCCGGCAAGAACATCGTCGTCATCATTCCTTCTTTCGCAGAACGTTATCTTTCGACCGCGCTTTTCGAAGGCCTTGGGCTTTAAGTCAGGTTCTCGCGCACGGTGCTTATGCACCGCTCAATTGATATCCCGATGTGCCGCCCGCCCCGCTGGCGGCACATCGTTTTCGCGGTTAAGGCCCGAAGATCAACTTTCTAAGCCGCGACCGTCAGCCTTTCCCCCGCGATGCGGTAGGACACGGCTTCCGCCACATGGATGCGGCCAACCGTCTGCTTACCGTCCAGATCGGCAAGTGTGCGGGCTACCTTGAGAATGCGATGATAACCTCGCGCGGAAAACTTCAGCCGCTCGGCAGCGTCGCGCAGCAATTGCAGCCCGGATGCATCCGGTTCGGCATATTTTTCGATCAGCGTCGTTGTACAGCGGGCATTGGTGCGGATGGCAGGAAACCCCGCCGCCGCATAACGTTCCTGCTGGGCAAGGCGGGCCCGTGCGACCCGGGCGGCAACCACCGCACTCGGCTCGGATACGACGGGTCGGATGAGATCGGTCGCGGAAACGGCGGGAACGTCGATGCGAATATCGATGCGATCCAGCAGCGGACCTGAAATGCGGGACTGATAATCGGTTACACAACGCGGACCTCTGGCACAGGTGAAGCCCGGCTCTCCCGCCATGCCGCAGCGGCAGGGGTTCATAGCAGCCACGAGTTGAATTTCGGCGGGATAACTGACGCGATGATTGGCCCTTGCGATGATGCATTCGCCGGTTTCCAGCGGCTGGCGCAACGCATCCAGCACCTGCGGCGAAAATTCCGGGAATTCATCCAGAAACAGGACGCCGTGATGCGCAAGCGATGCCTCACCCGGTCGGGCGCGTAACCCGCCGCCGATCAGCGCCGCCATGGTGGCGGAATGGTGCGGCGTGCGGAACGGTCTGCGGTCCGAGAGCTTGCCGCCCGATAATTGGCCGGCAATGGAATGCACCATCGACACTTCCAGCAGTTCCGCCACCTCTAGTGGCGGCAAGATGGAAGGCAGCCGAGCGGCGAGCATCGACTTGCCAGAACCGGGCGGCCCGACCATCAGCAGATTATGGCCGCCGGCGGCCGCGACCTCCATAGCGCGCCGGGCGCTTTCCTGTCCCTTGATATCGGCCAAATCCGGCAGATTGACCGGATTGGCGCGGATGGCGGGTGTGGGGCGCGACAGAAGCTGGGTGCCGCGAAAATGATTGGCGAGGGCAATGAGGCTGCGCGGGGCGAGAATATCGATGCCGGCGCCGGCCCAGGCCGCTTCCGGCCCGCTTTCAGCCGGGCAGATCAAGCCCTTGCCGAGCGCATTGGCACCAATGGCCGCCGGAAGCGCACCAGAAACCGTGCCAATCGTGCCATCGAGATTGAGTTCACCGAGAACCACATATTGGCTGAGCGCTTCCGCCGGTATGGCCCCCAGAGCAGCCATGAGACCGAGAGCGATGGGAAGATCGAAATGCGATCCTTCCTTCGGCAAATCGGCAGGCGCCAGATTGACGGTGACTTTTTTTGCCGGCAAGGCCAGACCCGAGGCGTGCAGGGCGGCCTGCACCCGCTCGCGGCTTTCAGCCACCGCCTTGTCCGGCAGGCCGACAATCTGGATGCCGATCTTGCCGGGTGCGACCATAACCTGCACCTCGACGGGCACGCCCTCTATGCCCTGAAATGCAACCGTATTGACCCGTGCCACCATGGCCTGCCCCCCGCAAACCGGCCGCATCATCGGAACTTCATGTTCCATGGCGGCCACTCGCAAGCAACGTGCCACAGCGCAAAGAATAAAACAAGAACACCTAGAGAACAATTTCTCGCAGGCGATGTATTTTAGTTGTATCGAGTTGTACGCACGGAACAAACCGGGAGCGATTGAAATCGCTTCAGAAATCCTGGGCGTCGCGTTTTTTCTCGATCGCATCCCACAGCAGGCTCGCCACATCGGCGCCGCCGAATTTGCGCACTTCGCGAATGCCTGTCGGTGAGGTGACGTTGATTTCCGTCATATAATCACCGATCACATCGATACCGACGAAGAGGAAACCGCGCTCGCGCAGGGCAGGACCGATGCGGCGGCAGATTTCCTGTTCCCGCGCCGTCAGTTCCGTCGGCTCAGGCCGGCCGCCGGCGTGCATGTTGGAGCGGGCATCGTTTTCCGCCGGCACGCGGTTGATCGCACCCACCGGCTCGCCATCCACCAGCAGGATGCGCTTGTCGCCCTTGCGGACGTCAGGCAGGTATTCCTGGGCGATATAGGGCTCACGGAACATCTGGCCGAACATCTCCAGCAGGGAGGAGAAATTGCGGTCATCACGCGCCGAATGGAAGACCCCCGCGCCGCCATTACCGTAGAGCGGCTTGAGGATGATATCGCCCATCTCATTGCGGAAGCGGGCGATCTCGGAAACGTCCTTGGTGATCAGCGTCTTCGGCATCAGGTCGGCGAATTCGGTGACGAAAATCTTCTCCGGCGAGTTACGCACCCAGGCGGGGTCATTGACAACAAGCGTCTTGGGATGAATCCGCTCTAGGAGATGGGTCGAGGTGATGTAGGCCATGTCGAAGGGCGGGTCCTGGCGCAAATGAATGACATCCATGGTCGAAAGATCGACCCGCTCCGGCTCCGACAGGGAAAAATGATCGCCCTTGATGTCGCGCAGTTCCATTTGCTCGACTGTGGCGTAAATCTTGCCATCGCGCATGGAAAGCCGCTCGGGCGTATAATGGAACAACCGGTATCCGCGCGCCTGCGCCTCAAGGCTGATGGCGAAGGTGGAGTCGCCGGCAATATTGATGCCGGAGACATGATCCATCTGGATCGCGACGTTCTTGATCTTCGCCATGCACATCTTCCTCTTGCAGTATGCGGACGCTTCGCCGGTCCGCCCTGCCCCTTGCTCGCTTTTCAAGCTTCCCGGCAGGACCGGAAGAGACCCCGGAAATGCTTCAGAAAACCCTGAAGATGTAGGGCAGCGACCATTCAAACGCAACTGCTGCAAGCGATGGTTCGTGTGAGTTTTATTGAACCTTCACAATTGCGCCGGCGGAGCAGCACAGGCCCGCCGGCCGGGGGTGAAGACAGGGTTCACGCCGCCAGCTTATAGGAGCGGCCGGCAAACAGCTTGTTCTTGACGCGATAGGCCAAAGCCAGTGCCGTGGGAAACGGGCGGCGCATGAAGGCGACCTTGCGGACATAGTCGTCCACCCGCCAGGTGGCCCAGGTTCCAGCCCGGAAATAGGCGACGTCCCCCACCCTGAGGATGCTGACCGAACCGTCTTCGGCCGTCACATGCACTTCGCCTTCCAGAATGTAGACGGTTTCATCCCAGCCGAAAAACCAGCGGAATTCGCCGGCAGTGCAATCCCACATGGCCGTGCTGGAGGCACGGTCGCCACTTCTGGAGTGATCCGCCGCGCGGGCTTGAGGGTTGCCGGAGATGATCCATTCCGGATTGATGGGGGCCGGCTGAAGCCGCAGATCGGTGCAGGAAGCGCTGACGACCGCTTCGTCTTTTTGTCTGCGCAGATAGGCCGGCAATATCGGCACCGTTCGGATTGCCATGGTTGCGGCCGCCGCGAACATCATTTTGAACGACATATGAGAAAACCCCCGTGAAATATTGGAGGTCTTCTATCATCGGGATCGTAACAAAGCGGTTTTGACAATCGGCGCAATTTTAGTCATCGCGCCGATTTCTGCGCTGCGCTCAGGCCATCGCCATCTGAGCGGACTGCACACCGAGCTGCTCCGCCTTGCCGGCAATGCGCTTGCCGGTTTCACTGGAGAAGAAATGCAGCTTTTCCGACGCGATCGTGATCGAAAGTGCTGCGGGAACATCGACGTCCGGCGGGAAAGCGATTGTCGGGTTCTGGTCGCCGATCATGCCGTGGATGAGGCGCTGGGAACCCAGTTCCTCGATGTAATCAACCCTGAATGCAAAACCCTGCTCGCCTGCCGTAGCGAGGCGGAAATCCTCTGCCCGCATGCCCACCGTCACCGGCCCGGAGGTGGGTGCGAAACCATTGAGCGCAAACAGCGACGGACCGATGGCGAGACTATCACCGTGCAGTTCGGCATTCAGCAGGTTCATGGCGGGAGAGCCGATGAAGCTCGCAACGAAGGTCGAGGCGGGGGTGTGATAGACATCGAGCGGCGCGCCGATCTGTTCGATGCGACCGCCATTCAGCACGACCAGGCGATCCGCCAGCGTCATGGCCTCCAGCTGGTCGTGAGTGACATAGATGGAGGTGGTGCCGAGACGCTTCTGCAGACGCTTGATTTCACCGCGCATGGAAACACGCAGCTTGGCATCGAGGTTGGACAGGGGCTCATCGAACAGGAAGGCGGCAGGCTTGCGCACGATGGCGCGCCCCATGGCGACACGCTGCCGCTGACCGCCGGAAAGTGCGCGCGGCTTGCGCTCCAGATAGGGTTCGAGCTGCAGCATGCGGGCGGCTTCGGCCACACGCGCATCGATTTCCGTCTTCGCTGTCTTGCGGTTCTTCAGCCCATATTCCAGGTTCTCGCGCACCGACATATGCGGGTAAAGCGCGTAGTTCTGGAATACCATGGCGATATCACGATCGGCCGGATCTGTCTGGTTGACGACCCGGTCACCGATCTTCACCGTACCCTCGGAAATATCCTCGAGGCCGGCAACCATACGCAGTAGCGTGGACTTGCCGCAGCCGGAGGGGCCGACGAGAACGATGAACTCGCCATCCCGGATGTCGATATCGACGTGATGCACGGCGCGCACGCCGCCATGATAATCCTTGCAGACCTGACTAATTTCTATCGCGGCCATTTCGGTCTCCTTATTTATCGCTTTCGGTCAGGCCCTTGATGAACCAGCGCTGGAAAATGACGACGATCAGCACCGGCGGCAGCATGGCCAGGACGGCGAGCGCGAAAGCTTCGTTGTAATCGGGAATTTGCGAACCGACCCAGACCTGCAGGATCGACTTGATGCCACGCATCAGCGTGAAGAACCTCTCGTCCGTCGTCATCAGCATGGGCCAGAGGTACTGGTTCCAGCCATACACGAACATGATGATGAAGATCGCCGACATCATCGTGCGGGACAGGGGGATTAATATATCGATGAAGAATTTCACAGGACCCGCGCCATCGATGCGCGCGGCTTCCAGCAACTCCTCCGGAACGGACTTGAAGAATTGCCGGAAATAAAAGGTGCCGGTGGCCGAGGCGAGAAGCGGCACGATGAGGCCGGTATAGGAATTCAGGAGGCCGAGTTTGCTCATCACCTCATAGGAAGGCATGATGCGCACTTCGAGCGGCAGAAGCAGCGTTGTGAAAATGATCCAGAAGGCAAGCGTCGCAAACCGGAAGCGGAAATAGACGATCGCATAGGCCGCCGTCATCGACAGGACGATCTTGCCGACGGCAAAACCGATGCCGAGGACCAGCGAGTTGATCACCATGTTGAGACCGGTGACCTGCCCGGTGAAGCCACCCTTCTGCGTCAGGACCTTTTCGTAGGTCTCCACGAAATTATCGCCCGGGACTATCGTCAGACCGCTACGGTGGATTTCCGCCGCCGTGTGGGTGGATGTCATGAAGGCCACGACGACAGGCAATATCAGAAACAGTGCGCCGAGGATCAATACCAGATGATCGAGAGGTCTCGTCTTGTACATGGTCTTCTCCCTCAATTGTAGTGGACGCGCTTTTCGATGAAGCGGAACTGGATGACGGTGAGAACGAAGACGACCAGCATCAGAATGACTGATTGGGCCGAGGAACCACCAATGTCATTGCCGCGGAAACCATCGAGAAACACCTTGTAAACCAGCGTGATAGGATTATCCGCCGCCTTATCCTTCACCATCACGTCGATGACACCGAAGGTATCGAACAGCGCGTAGGTGATATTGATGATGAGCAGGAAGAAAGCCGTGGGCGCAAGAAGCGGCATAATGACGGTCCAGAACCGTCGGAAACCGGAGCGGCAATCGATGGCCGCGGCTTCGCGCACGGAAACCGACACGCCCTGAAGCCCGGACAGGAAAAAGATGAAATTGTACGGGATCTGCTTCCAGACCGCGACGACGATCATGGCTGTGGCGGTATCGAAGTAGTTGAGACCGACCTTCATGTCCCAGCCGAAGACTGCGGCCAATTTGACGAAAGGCCCGATATGCTGGTCGAAAAGCATCATGCCGATAAGACCCGCGACCGGTGGTGCGATGGCATAGACGGAAATCAGCAACGTCTTGTATGTCGAGCTGCCGCGAATGACCGCGTCGGCCTTGACGGCAAGCAACAGGCCGAGCGCCAGCGAAAAGAAGGTCACCAGCACGGTGAAGACAACCGTGAATTTGGCGATGCTGAGATATTCCGGATTGAATATCGCGTCCGAATAATTGGCGAAACCCACGAAGGATGCGGCGAAACCGAAAGGATCTTCGATATAAAACGATGATTGCACGGCCTGAACGGACGGCCAGTAGAAGAAGATGAAGATCACCGCGAGCTGCGGTGCAAGAAACAGATAGGGCACGTAGGACGAGGAGAACTGCACGCGCTTCATGCCGGCTTCAGCGGGCTTGGCGGGTTTTCCAGCCTTTGCGGACCAGCCGGACAAAAACCGGCGTGGTTGAGACGATGTATAGGCCATGCTTGCGCCTCCTTATCCAGAAGCGAGCCTCCCTTCCATCGAAAGGGAGGCTCGACAATGATCATTGATTTCGAAAAGATCGATCAGCCGGCCGTTTTGGCAAAACGGGCCAGAAGGTCGTTGCCTTCCTTCTCGATGATCTCGAAAGCAGCCTTCGGCGTCACTTCGCCCGAGAAGATGCGGTTATATTCACGTTCCATGACGGCGCGGATTTGCGGGTAGAAACCGAGGCGGTAACCCTTGGACCACTCGCCACCCGGCAGCGACAGCTGCTGAATACCAACTTCTGCGACCGGCTTTTCCTTGTAGTAGCCTTCAGTCTTGGCCTTTTCGTAAGCGGCCTTGGTGATGGCGACGTAACCGGTTGCCTTATGGTAGAAGACCTGGATTTCCGGCGAGGTCAGGAACTGGAAGAAGTCGGCCACGCACTTATTTTCGGCTTCAGACTTGCCAGACATTGCAAAGAGAGCAGCGCCGCCGATGAAGGAGTTGGTGCCGGCACCCTTGATGGAGCCCCAATAGGGAAGGAAGGTTGCCGAGAACGGCATGGTCGCCGTCTTCTGCAGGCCACCGAAGGAGCCCGAAGAACCGATCCAGAGCGCGACCTTGCCTTCTTCGAAAGGCTTCTGGTTGTCGTTCCAGCCGGCGCCGTAATAGGCAAACAGGCCCTTGTCCTTCCAGTCCTTGAGCTTTTCGAACATCATGACGAGGTTCGGGTCGGTGACCTTGAGCTTGGTGTCGGTGACACTGTCGTAACCGTTATTATTGGTGGCGAACTGGATGTTGTTGCGGGAGAAGAAATTCTCCGTGAACTGCCAGGTCAGCTGCGACTGGACGAGCGGGATGTAGCCGGCTTCCTTCAGCTTCGGCGCAACCTTTTCGAACTCTTCCCAGGTCTTCGGTGCCTCGACGCCGGCCTTTTTCAGGGCTTCGTCGTTGATATACATGATCGGAGCGGAGGAGTTGAACGGCATGCCGACGAACTTGCCATCAGCGGCAGCGTAGAAATAACGCACGCCGTTGATGAAGGCGTCACGATCGAACTTGTAACCGGCCTTGTTGATGAGGTCTTCTGCAGGAATGACCGCGCCCTTGGCGTTGATGATGGTGGCGGCGCCGGCATCAAAAACCTGGAGGATGTTCGGCTGTTCGCCCGAACGGAAAGCAGCGATGCCGCTGGCCAGCGCTTCTTCGTACGAGCCCTTGGAAACCGGCGTCAGAGCGCATTCCTTCTGGGCTTCGTTAAACTTCTGGGAAACTTCGTTGATGACTTCGCCGTTGCGTCCACCCATGCCGTGCCACCAGGTGATGTTGGTCGCAGCCATGGAAGATGTTGCCGAAATGCTGACCGCCACTGCGGCCATGGAAATCTTCTTCAACATTACTAATTCCTCTCCACCATTTATTGGGGTGAGGATGCGAATAGAGCGGTTCGATGACGCCTCTTTGACAGTTCCGTGTCAGATTTATTACACCACGTGCCGACAATCTCAGCCGGCTATACGATTTATGGGTCGGGCGGGATTTCCCACGACCGTTGCACGCGCCGGCACATTGCGCGTCACCACCGAGCCGGCACCGACAATTGCACCGTCACCGATGGTGATACCGGCCAGAATGATCGCTCCGCCGCCGATCCAGACATCACGGCCGATCGTGACAGGCTTTGCAATCTCAATCCCCTGCGCGCGCGGAACCGGATCAAGATGGTGTTCCGCACAATAGATCTGCACGGCGGGGCCGAGCATCGCGCCGTCGCCTATCACGACCTTCGCAGAATCGAGAATGGTGCAGCCGGCATTGAGATAGGCATTCCTACCGAGCGTAATGTTGAAACCGTAGGCGCAATGAAAAGGCGCCTCGATGAATGCACCTTCGCCCACGGAGGCAAACAGTGCGCGCAGCAGCGGCCCGATGGTGCCGCGCTCATCCGGCGGCATGGTATTGTGCTGGTGAACCGCCCGGCGTGAATGCCAGCGCAGCATATCCAGTTCGGCATCCATGCAGCTGTACCATTCGCCCGCGGCCATCTTTTCCCGCTCAGTGGACATTGCCTTCCCCCTCCCCCTTAAAATGCGTCGATAAAGTGCTGCGGCAGGCGTCGTGGCAGAACGGCGACAATATCGAAGCGCAGCGAAAAACGGCCGGCATCCCTGCGGCGGGAGAGCCAGAGATCGGCAGCCGCCCGAATGCGCTGCTGCGAATGAAAACCGACGGCATCCACCGCGCTGCCACCGGAAGCGCGCGCCTTGACCTCGATGATGGCGATGATATCCTTTTTTCGGGCGATGAGATCGATTTCCCCGAGCCGGGTTCGATACCGAATGGCGAGGATGCGATATCCCTTTAGCAACAGATAAAGTGCGGCCCAATATTCGGCGGCATGGCCGCGTCGCTCGGCTTTCCGCCTTTTATTGCTCTGCCCGTCAACGGCCATCCGTGTCCTTCATATCCAGCAGCCTTTGATAAAGCTCCTTGCGCGGCAGGCCCGTCAGCTTCGCCGCTTCGCCAGCAGCCTTGGCGGCGGACATGGTGGCGACGAGATCCTTCAGGAGCTTCTCGACATCCTCGATATCAGGAATTTCATCATAGGAGGGCGGCTCCACCAGCAGCACGATCTCCCCCTTCACCACACGGTCGCCATCGTAATAATCCGCAAGCTCGCCGAGTGTACCGCGCCGGAACTCTTCGAAAGTCTTGGTCAACTCACGGCAGACCACGGCGCGGCGGTCGCGGCCAAGCACTTCCGACGCCACCTTGAGAGACGCGCCGATACGGCGTGGCGATTCAAAGAAGATCAGGGTTGCGGGGATTTTCGCAAGCCCTGCAAAACGGTCGCGCTTGCCGCGATCCTTGACTGGCAGGAAACCCGCAAAGAGGAAGGCATCGCTCGGCATGCCGGACCCGACAAGGGCGGCGAGCGGCGCAGAGGCGCCCGGCACCGGCACAACGCGGTGTCCGGCTTCGAGTGCCAGCTGGCCGAGGCGATAACCCGGGTCGGAAACCAGCGGCGTTCCGGCATCCGATACCAGCGCCACAGATTTTCCGGCCTCCAACGCGGCGATGAGCTTCGGCCCCGCTTCGTTTGCGTTGTGTTCGTGATAGGCGAGCGGGCGCGTGCGGATGCCATAACGTTCAAGCAGGATGCGGGTGACGCGGGTATCCTCGCAGGCGAGAACATCGGCCGAGGCCAGCGTTTCCAGCGCGCGGATGGTGATATCGCCGAGATTGCCGATGGGGGTGGCGACGAGGTAAAGCGCCGGCTCCAGCGGCCGGGCCGGAATGGTGGCCGTGCCGATCCTGAATTCCTTCGCTGCCTGTCTGGCATCGCTGCTCGATATTTCCTGCGTCACACGGCTTCCAATCATTCTGGCCGAACCTTGCCGGCCGGTCGCTCCGGTTTTTCCCTTTATGGGCAATAGAAAACCGGCGAACAAGCTCCATCGGCTGTCGCAACCTGTGGATCATGTTGTATAGCAGCAAAATGAGCCGAGGCAGATGAACTCCGCTCTTGCATTTTCTCCAATAACTCTGCCATTTTGCCCGTCCACATTGTCCGGCTTTTGCCGGTGAAGACTCTTCTTGCCGATCCGGCGGTGGCCGGTTCGCAACGGTTGAAAGCGGTAGCGTCCATGCGTATTACTCTTGAGCGGTCGAACCTTCTGAAATCGCTGAACCACGTCCACCGGGTCGTCGAGCGTCGCAACACGATCCCGATCCTGTCCAACGTTCTGCTGCGCGCCTCCGGCGCCAATCTGGACATGAAGGCGACCGACCTCGATCTGGAAATCACCGAAGCGACCCCGGCCATGGTAGAGCAGGCGGGCGCGACAACCGTGCCGGCACACCTGCTTTACGAAATCGTGCGCAAGCTGCCGGATGGTTCCGAAGTGCTTCTGGCGACAAACCCGGACGGCTCATCCATGACCGTTGCGTCCGGCCGCTCGAAATTTTCGCTGCAATGCCTGCCCGAAGCGGATTTCCCTGACCTCACCGCCGGCACCTTCAGCCACACCTTCAAACTGAAGGCGGCCGATCTGAAGATGCTGATCGACCGGACGCAGTTTGCGATTTCGACCGAAGAGACGCGTTATTACCTGAACGGCATTTTCTTCCACACCATCGAAAGCAATGGCGAGCTGAAACTGCGCGCCGTCGCCACCGACGGTCACCGCCTTGCGCGTGCTGACGTCGATGCGCCCTCCGGCTCCGAAGGCATGCCGGGCATCATCATTCCGCGCAAGACCGTCGGTGAACTGCAGAAGCTGATGGACAATCCGGAACTGGAAGTCACAGTCGAAGTCTCGGATGCGAAGATCCGCCTGGCCATCGGTTCCGTCGTTCTGACCTCGAAGCTGATCGACGGCACCTTTCCCGATTATCAGCGCGTAATCCCAACCGGCAACGACAAGGAAATGCGCGTCGATTGCCAGACCTTCGCCCGGGCAGTGGACCGTGTTTCGACGATTTCTTCCGAGCGCGGCCGCGCCGTGAAGCTGGCGCTAACTGACGGCCAGTTGACGCTGACCGTCAACAATCCCGACTCGGGAAGTGCTACCGAAGAAGTGGCCGTTGGCTACGATAATGATTCGATGGAAATCGGCTTCAATGCCAAATATCTCCTCGACATCACATCGCAGCTCTCCGGCGAAGATGCGATTTTTCTGCTGGCGGATGCGGGTTCGCCAACACTGGTTCGCGATACCGCCGGTGACGACGCACTCTATGTTCTGATGCCGATGCGCGTTTAAAACCGACCGTTTTCTTCAATTTTTCCAGAAACGCCGGTGGATCGCTTCATCGGCGTTTTTTGATTCGGCGAACAGGTGGTTCGACCCGTAACTGAATTTTCTCAGTTACGACATTTTGCCTTGTTTTTGCGCCAAATGGGATCAACAGTACGTAACAATTTTTTGACAATGACCAATACATCCGAGGGGAATCATGGCACTCAACCTGAAGCAACGGCTTGAACAAAAATTTGAGGAAGAAATCCGCTTTTTCAAAGGTATGGTCAGCCAGCCGAAAAAAGTCGGCGCCATTGTCCCGACATCGTCGATCACGGCGAAAAAGATGGCAAGCGTCATCAATCCCCATTCCGGCCTGCCGGTTCTGGAACTCGGTCCCGGCACCGGGGTCATCACCAAGGCCATTCTGGCACGCGGCATCAAGCCGGAGAGTCTGACGGCCATCGAATATTCGACTGATTTCTACAATCAGCTGCTCCGGAGCTATCCAGGCGTCAATTTCGTCAATGGTGACGCCTTCGATCTCGATGCGACGCTTGGCGAGCACAAGGGTCAGATGTTCGACAGCGTTATCTCCGCCGTGCCGATGCTGAATTTCCCGATGGCTGCCCGCATCAAGCTTCTCGACGAATTGCTGAAGCGCGTGCCGCATGGCCGCCCGGTAGTGCAGATATCCTACGGTCCGATTTCCCCGATCGTCGCGCAGCCGCATCTCTACCATATCCGCCATTTCGATTTCATCGTGCGCAATATTCCGCCGGCGCAATTGTGGACCTATACGCGGGCCTGATCGTCCCGCCAGAACGGACGAGGCCGTCATTTCCCGGTCGTGACGAATGGTTAGGGTGTTGATTTGCCCTTTCCATTGCCTTTGAGGACCGATTGCCATGCATGCGCTCTACATCACCCACCCCCAGGTCAAGATCGACCCGGCTGTTCCCGTTCCCGAATGGGGGCTTTCGGAAAGGGGTGCTGAACGGGCGCGTGAGGCGAGCCGCCTTCCCTGGGCGAAGGCATTGCGGCGCATCGTTTCCAGCGCCGAAACCAAGGCGATCGAAACCGCCCATATGCTCGCGGAAACCTCCGGTGCAGCGATAGAGATCATCGAGGCGATGCATGAAAACGACCGGTGCGCCACCGGTTTCCTGCCGCCGCTGGAATTCGAGAAGGCGGCGGACTGGTTCTTCGCCCATCCTGAGGAGAGTTTTCAAGGCTGGGAGCGGGCAATCGACGCGCAGGCGCGGATCGTCGAGGCCGTCAACGCCGTTCTCGACCGACACGACCCACGGCAGCCGATCGCCTTTGTCGGCCATGGCGGCGTGGGCACACTGTTGAAATGCCATATTGAAGGCCACGGCATCAGCCGCAGCAAGGACCAGCCTGCTGGCGGTGGCAATCTTTTCCGTTTTTCCATCGCCGAATTTTCACTTGCAGCGGCCTCCCCCACATGCGACTGGACGGCAATGGAAACATGGCAGGGATAAGACAATGACCGCGCGCGAAAAACTCATCGTCGGGCTGGATGTTCCGACTGTGCAGCAGGCAGAAGACATCGTGTCGAAAATCGGCGACGAGGTCCTGTTCTACAAGATCGGTTATCAGCTTGTATTCGCCGGGGGTCTTGAATTCGCGCGTGATCTTGTCCAGAGCGGCAAGAAGGTCTTTCTCGACATGAAGCTGCTCGATATCGACAATACCGTCGCCTCGGGCGTCGAAAACATTGCCCGCATGGGCATGTCGATGCTGACGCTGCATGCCTATCCCAAAGCCATGCGTGCTGCCGTCAAGGCGGCGGAAGGCTCCGGCCTCTGCCTGCTGGGCGTCACCGTGCTGACCTCCATGGATGACAGCGATCTCACCGAAGCCGGTTATGCCTCCGACGCCCGTTCGCTGGTGCTGCGCCGGGCGGAACAGGCACGCGAGGCGGGCATGGGCGGCATTGTCTGTTCAGCGGAAGAATCCACTGCCGTGCGTGAAATCCTCGGTCCTGATCTTGCAGTGGTCACCCCCGGCATTCGCCCTGCCGGCGCGGATCTCGGCGATCAGAAGCGTGTGATGACGCCCTATGACGCCATCAAGGCCGGTTCGAGCCATCTGGTTGTCGCCCGCCCCATCGTCAGGGCAGAGGACCCGAAAGCGGCGGCCCGCGCCATTCTGGACGATATGCTGCGCGCCAGCTTTCCGGCCAATCAGTAACGATAACTGGAGGAGACGACATGCCCAAGGGATATTGGATCGCCCGCGTCGATGTGCGCGACAGCGAGCGCTACAAGGACTATGTCACCACGGCAAAGCCCGCTTTTGAGCGGTTCGGTGCCAATTTTCTGGCCCGTGGCGGTGCTCTGACCGAGCTGGAAGGCAAAGCGCGCGCGCGGAACGTGATCATCGAATTTCCCTCGGTGCAGCACGCCATCGATTGCTACAATTCCCCCGAATACCAGGCGGCCGCCAAAATCCGGCAGGAAATCGCTGATGCGGAGATGATGATCGTCGAAGGAATTTGACGCCCGTCAACCGCATTTCCCAAACTAGCCTCAAGCCTTGCGACAACCGCTCTTCACGCGCGCGTGGCTTTGGGCTAAGAGACTGAAAAACGCTTTATCGACAGCTTCTGAGGAGCCTCCCATGACCTTGGCCAACCTTCCACCCCTCGTCACCGTCTTCGGCGGTTCGGGTTTTGTCGGGCGGCATGTCGTGAGAATGCTTGCCAAGCGCGGTTATCGTATCCGCGTCGCCGTGCGCCGCCCCGATCTTGCCGGTTTTCTGCAACCGCTCGGCAATGTCGGCCAGATTTCCTTCGCCCAGGCCAACCTGCGTTATCGTGACTCCATCATCAAAGCCGTCGAAGACGCGGATCATGTCGTCAATTGCGTCGGCATCCTGGCGGAAAGCGGCCGTAACACTTTTGACGCCGTGCAGGAATTCGGCGCAAAAGCCATTGCCGAAGCGGCCCGCGACGCTGGCGCCACGCTGACGCATATTTCCGCTATCGGTGCTGACGCCAATTCGCAGACCGGTTATGGCCGCACCAAGGGCCGCGCCGAGGCCGCCATCCATTCCGTGCTGCCCGGTGCCGTGATCCTGCGTCCGTCGATCGTTTTCGGACCGGAAGACGATTTCTTCAACAAATTTGCCAAGATGGCCCGCAACCTGCCGTTCCTGCCGTTGATCGGCGGCGGAAAAACCAAATTCCAGCCTGTTTATGTCGAGGATGTTGCCGAGGCCGTTGCCCGCAGCGTCGATGGCAAGCTCAAGCCCGGCGCAATTTATGAACTCGGCGGCCCTGACGTGATGACCTTCCGTGACTGTCTCGAGGCCGTTCTTGCCGCGACCTATCGCGAGCGCTCCTTCGTCAACCTGCCCTTCGGCGTGGCCTCGATGATCGGCAAGCTCGCATCGCTGGTACCGCTGATTACGCCGCCGTTGACACCGGACCAGGTGACCATGCTGAAAAAGGACAATGTCGTTTCCGCTGAGGCAGAAAAGAACGGCCTGACGCTGGAAGGCATCGGCATCACCCCCGTTCGCGTCGCTTCGGTTCTGCCGTCCTACATGGTGCAGTATCGCCAGCACGGACAATTCTCGAACGCCGGCAAGGCGGCCTGAGGTCAGGCACGTCATGGAAATCAAAAGCGGGGCCACATCCGCTTTTTTTATGCTGTCTACCGCAACCAAACCGCTTTCAGTGCATTTTCACTGCCAGATGGGGTGGGGAGGAAAAATCAAAACTGAAACGGCATGGTTAACGGTGGAGCGCTGAAACGGGCAAGCGTGGCACAAGCGCAACTGTGGAAAAGACTTCGCATTAACCCGGTATTCAGCAAGCTCCTTTATTGATATTCGCCACATTCCAAACATATCCCGAACCCTCAATTCACACACGGCGGCACGATCCGCACGAACGAACGTCTGAAAGGCAATCATAAAATGGGCAGATCTATCGCACTCTTTTTTGCGTGTGCGGCTTTGGTGGTTCTGGCGGGTTCTTTCATGGCGCCGGGCACGGTTGCAGCGGGCAAGAGCGGTTGCGCTCCGGCCTATGGCGTCGACCCCTGCGCAACGGCTTCGATCAGCGCCAACTGATCGGCCTTTACAGGTTTAAAAAAAGCGCCGCCGGTTCTCCGGGGCGCTTTTTTGTTTTTCGGTCGATATGAAACTGCGGGTCAGCCGATAACCAGAAGTGCGACGAGACCGAGCGCACCGATGACGATGCGCCACCAGGCAAAGGGCGCAAACCCACGTCGCGACACGAAATCCAGCAGCGAGCGCACGACGAAGAGGCCGGACACGAAGGCGGCCACAAACCCCACGGCAATCAAGGCGCTATCATCGAAGCTCAGCGCATCGCGGTTCTTGTAGAGGTCGAGCACAAACGCGCCAAGCATGGTCGGCATGGCCAGAAAAAACGAAAACTCGGCGGCGGAGCGCTTGTCCGTGCCCATCAGCAGCGCGCCGACAATGGTGGCGCCGGACCGCGAGGTGCCGGGAATCATCGCAAGGCACTGGAAAAGGCCGATCTTGAAGGCGAGCGACGGCGGGTAATCCATAATGTCGGTATATTTTGGTTTCAGCGGCATCCGGTCGACCGCAAGCAAAATGAATCCACCAATGATCAACACGACACAAATGAGCATCGGCGTTTCGAACAGCACCGTCTTGATGAAGTCATGCGCGAGAGCGCCGATCACCGCCGCCGGCAGGAAAGCGACGAGAACCGCCAGCACAAAACGGCGCGCCTTGGCACTTGTCGGCATCGCCACGGCGATCGATACAAGCTTTTGAAAATAAACGAGAAGGATTGCGAGGATCGCACCGAGCTGGATGAGGACGGCAAAGGTATTGCCCGGCGATTTAAAGCCAAGGAAATGCCCGGCCAGCAGCACATGCGCCGTGGAGGAAACGGGAATAAACTCCGTCAGACCCTCGATAATGCCCAGCAAAAGCGCGCTGATGATCGATTGGTCACCCATGAGGTATCCTTCTTTTAAGGGGGAAAGCGTGAATGGAAAGCAATTGCGTTAAACTTGTTTTAAAGTAGCCAAGCTCTTATAGCGTCTTGATGAAGCGAAACTGAAAAAGTTTTCCGGCAAATGCCGATCATGACAACCAATCGTAAAAATTGAGTACCGATGCCAACTCTCTATCACTCCCCGATGTCGACCGCATCCCGGTTCGTTCGTCTGATCCTTGCGGAATACGGCTTCCAGACCGATCTCGTGGAGGAGCAGCCGTGGGAAAGACGGCGGGAGTTTCTGGCGCTCAATCCTGCTGGCACCCTGCCGGTCTATCTCGATGACAATATGCGCTCCCTCAGCGGGCCTTATGTGCTGGCCGAATTTCTGGACGAAACCCATGGGGTTTTGAAGCGCGACCGGCGGCTTCTGGCGGAAGACCCGTTTCAGCGCGCGGAAATCCGTCGCCTGACGGAATGGTTTCTGCAGAAGATGGAAAATGACGTGACCCGGCCGCTGGTGCGCGAAAGGGTCTATAAATTGCAAATGACCGCGGCGCAGGGTGGCGGACCACCGGATTCCAAGCTGCTGCGCACCGCGCGCAACAATATTCGCCAGCACATCAAATATCTGGAGTGGCTGGCCGGTTCGCGCACCTGGCTGGCCGGCGATCGGCTGAGCTACGCCGATCTTGCCGCAGCGGCCGGTGTTTCGGTGCTGGATTATCTCGGCGAGATCAACTGGCTCGAAGCGCCGATTGCCAAGGAATGGTATCAGCGGGTGAAATCCCGCCCCTCCTTCCGGCCGTTTCTCAGCGAACGCATTCCGCGTCTTGCCCCCTCTTCCCACTACGCCGATCTGGATTTCTGAGGTCTGGCCTCCCAGGTTATTTGCTGCGGCGTGCGGCTATAATGAAAGCATGTCGTTTTCCCGAAACCGCTGCACACTTTCGGGTGACATGCACTATATATGCCAGAATAGGCCTCGGGAGACACGACCATCGACGTTGCCGACGACAAGCAGCGAATACGCGCGCGCAAACTGACGGATTTCGTTCGTCAGGAGGCGCTTTTACTCGGCTTCGATCTGTGTCGCATCACGGCGCCCGACAGCATTCCGCTTGCACCGGAGCGGCTGCGGCAGTTTCTCGAGAATGGCTACCACGGCACCATGGCGTGGATGGAGGAAACCGAGGCGCGTCGGGCGGAGCCAAAAACGCTCTGGGGCGATGTGCGCTCCATCGTCATGTTCGGCCTCAATTACGGGCCGGACGAAGATCCGCGTGGCCTGCTTTCGAAACCAGACAAGGCAGCCATTTCGGTCTATGCCCGCAACCGCGATTACCATGACATCATCAAGGGGCGGCTGAAGGAGATCGCCACGCGCTTTGCTGCCCGCGCCGGTGAGGATGTGAAAGTCTTCGTCGATACCGCCCCGGTGATGGAAAAGCCGCTTGTCGCCGCCGCCGGTCTCGGCTGGCAGGGCAAGCACACCAATCTCGTCAGCCGCAGCCATGGCTCCTGGCTGTTTCTGGGCAGCATGTTCACCACCGCCGAGCTCTGTGTTGACGAGGCCGAGAGGGATCATTGCGGTTCCTGCCGCGCCTGCCTCGACGCCTGTCCCACGGCGGCTTTTCCTGCCCCCTATCAGCTGGACGCGCGCCGCTGCATCTCCTATCTCACCATTGAGCACAAGGGACCGATCCCGCACGAATTCCGGCCGATGATCGGCAACCGCATCTATGGCTGCGATGATTGCCTTGCCGCCTGTCCGTGGAACAAGTTCGCGGCCAGCGCCTCCGAGATGAAGCTGAAGGCGCGCGAAGATCTGAAGGAACCATCCATCGCCTTTCTGCTGACGCTTGACGATGCCGCCTTTCGCAGCTTTTTCAGCGGCTCCCCCGTCAAGCGCATCGGCCGCAATCGCTTCATCCGCAATGTGCTGATTGCCGCGGGAAACTCTGCCGACCGGCATTTCGTGGAACAATGCAAGGCACTTGCGGAGGCCGACCCTTCCGCGGAAGTGCGCGGCATGGCCGCATGGGCTTTGTCGCGGCTTATGGACAGGGACGAATTCCGTACATACTCTGCCGGTCGCGCACCGGAGACTGATCCGGAGGCGGAAATGGAATGGCAACTGGCAGAGGCATGAAGCATGCATGTGATGATTTTCGGCGCGGGATATTCAGGGAAAGCCATTGCCAACGCGTTGAAAACCAAGGCTGCAAGTGTCTGCGGCACCACACGCAGCGCGGATAAGTTCGCAAACCTCGCCGCCGCCGGCATGACGCCGCTGCTCTTCGACGGCGTCCATCTCGATGACGATCTCATCGCTGCGATGCGCAATGTTACCCATCTCGTGCAATCCATCGCTCCAGGCAAGGACGGCGACCCTCTGTTTGCGCTTCTGGGCGGCGATCTGAAAAAGCTCCTGCCCAATCTGAAATGGTTAGCCTATCTTTCCACCGTCGGCGTCTATGGCGACCATCACGGCGCCTGGGTGAACGAGACGACACCCTGTCGCCCGGTCTCCGCACGCTCCGTGGAGCGGGTAGCCGCCGAGGCCGCGTGGACTGAGGCAGCCCAAAGCGCAGATGTGCCGCTTTCCATCCTGCGCCTGTCCGGAATTTATGGCCCGGGACGCAATACCTTCATGAATTTCGAGAAGGGAACGGCGCGACGGCTGGTGAAGAAGGATCAGGTATTCAATCGCATCCGTGTCGAGGATATCGGCGCGGCAATCGCCTTTCTGGCACTGAAGAACGAACGCGGCATCTTCAACGTGACCGACGACGAACCCTGCCCACCGCAGGATGTGGTGAGCTTCGCGGCCGACCTAATGGGGGTTGTCCCCCCTGCTGAACAGGATTTCGAAACCGCCGATCTGACGCCAATGGCCCGCTCTTTTTATGGCGAGAACAAGCGCGTTTCCAATGCCAAAATAAGGGAACTCGGCTTTGATTTCCGCTTTCCGGAGTATCGGCAGTCGCTGAAGCAATTATGGGAAAACGGCCTCTGGCGGGGCTGAAAACGACCCCGTCAAAAACGACAAAAAATCCATCCAACGCCGTTTTGGCGGATAGTTTTCGTTGTATTTAAGCGAATTAAGACTTAATTAACTACGGCGAATCGCTAAAATCCTACTCATTGGAAAAATATTTCACTCACATTTCGTGAAGTGGATTCACGAAGCCGTGACTTGCAATAGCATTTCCATTGAACGTTGATTCTGCGTTATTTTTTCCGAGTTTTGAGAGGAACGTCCACGCGACGCCTCTCCGGCTAACGATCACGAATATTACAGACTGCAACACTTCGTGATTTGAGATCAGCTTTTTTTCGCCATTTTTCCCTCGCCCTACAATCTCGCATCAAAAGGCGTTCAGGCCAGTTCATGGCCGCTTAGCAAGGGCACAATCAATCGGCGCGGGGCCGATTTTCAGGGAAGTACAGTTTGTTGAATATCCGTCGTATAACTTTCACCGCTGCAACTATAGCCGCCTGTTCCATCATCGCGCCTCTTCAGGCGAATGCGGCAAATGGTTGTGGAGGCGCATCGTGGTATGCGTTGTCCTCCAAGACTGCTTCGGGCGAGCGCATGAACGCCGCCAACCTGACCGCCGCTCACCGCTCCCTGCGGTTCGGCACCAAGGTCAAGGTGACGAATGCCCGCAATGGCAAGGCCGTTGTGGTGCGCATCAACGACCGCGGGCCATTCATCAAGGGCCGCGTTCTCGACCTCTCCAAGGCTGCCGCCAAGAATATCGGCATGATCAGCTCCGGCACTGCCAAGGTCTGCTACGAGATCGTCAAGGCCGATTGAGCCTTGCCCTCGCCGCCATTCGCGTCTACCAACCGGGCTTATCAGCAAGAAGAGGTAGACAATGCGTTTGGGCGGGCGTTTGGCCGGAGCAATCGAAGTATTGGCGGATATCGAGGGACGCAGGCGTCCCGTCGCCGATGCGCTGAAGGATTGGGGTCTCGCCCATCGTTTTGCCGGCTCCGGCGACAGGGCCGCGATCGGCAACATCGTTTATGACGCGCTTCGCATGAAACTGTCGCATGCCTGGCTGATGGATGACGATAGCGCCGCCTCGCTTGCCTATGCTGTCCTGCTGCGGCAATGGGGCAAAAGCTTTGCGGAACTGGCGGCGGAATTCGACGGCGATAAATTCGCCCCCGCCGCGCCCGACGCGGAAAGGCAGCAGGCCTTTCTTTCCCGTTCACTTTCCGACGCGCCGGCCTATATTCAGGGCGATATTCCCGAATGGGTTCAATGTTCCCTCGAAACTGCCTTCGGGGAGCGTTGGCTCGCCGAGGCGCAGGCGCTCAACGAGCGACCGACCCTAGACCTGCGCGCCAACACGCTGAAGGCAACCCGGGACAAGGTTCTGAAGGCGCTTGAGGAAAGCGGTGCGGAAGCCACTCGGATTGCCCGGCAGGGTGTGCGTATTCCCGCCGGTGAAGGCCCCTCCCGCCTGCCGAATGTCACCGCCGAACTGTCCTTCCAGAAGGGTTGGTTCGAGGTGCAGGATGAGGGCTCACAGATCGTCGCCGATCTTGCCGGTGCCCGGGAAGGTGAACAGGTCCTCGATTATTGCGCCGGTGGTGGCGGCAAGACGTTGGCCATGGCCGCCAGCATGAACAATAAAGGTCAGGTCCATGCTTTCGATGCCGATCGCAAGCGGCTCGCGCCGATCATCGAGCGGCTGAAGCGGGCCGGTACGCGCAATGTGCAGGTGCATGATCGCGCAGCAGGTCTTGCGCCGTTCCAGGAAAAATTCGACCGCGTTCTGGTCGATGCACCCTGCACCGGCACCGGAACATGGCGCAGACGTCCCGACACCAAATGGCGGTTGACGGCACGCAATCTAGAAGAACGCGTGCAGCAGCAGGGCGAGGCGCTTTCGCAGGCCAAGGGTTTCGTGCGCCCGGGCGGCGAGCTACTTTATGTCACCTGTTCGGTTCTGCCCGAGGAAAACGAACAGCAGGTCAGGCGCTTCTGCGAGGAAAATCCAGAATTTGCCATCGGTTCGGCTCTGGAGCGCTGGCAGTCGATTTTCAGTGGCAATGCGAATAAACCGCATTCTTCAGATGGCAAGACAGTGACGCTCACGCCTGCAACCACAGATACGGACGGTTTCTTCTTCTGCTTGATGAAACGCAAAGCATAAAGCAGGTTTTGCACGCAGCGATTTTACTTGGGAAATACCGCGCAGGCTTGTTTCAAAGCGTTCTAAACTAGAATGTTTGACACAAGTTTGTGATTGGGTCAGAACTCGCTGGTCGCAGCCTGATGTCTTTTCACGGCTGCCCAAGGAGAGGGATCATGATCCGCAAAACCATTCTCAGCGCGTCTTTCGTGCTTCTGGCCGCATCGGCGGCCTTCACCGCGCTTCCCGCACAGGCTGCCACCGACGCTGCCGCCGTCATCAAGCATTATGCCGATGTCGCGCATGCCAAATACGAGGATTCGCTGACCACGGCGAAGGCGCTGGACAAGGCTATCGACGCTCTGATCGCAACGCCGAGCGAAGAAACCCTCAAAGCCGCGCGCGAAGCCTGGATCAAGGCACGTGTTCCCTACCAGCAGTCGGAAGTCTACCGCTTCGGCAATCCCCTTGTTGATGCATGGGAAGGCAAGGTGAATGCCTGGCCGCTGGATGAAGGCCTGATCGACTATGTCGACGCCTCCTACGGCACGGAAAGCGACGAGAACGAACTTTACGTCGCAAACATCATCGCCAATCCGAAGATCAAGATCAGCGGCGAAGAGGTTGACGCCTCCAAGATCACCCCGGAACTGATCGAAAGCCTGCACGAGGCGGGCGATGTCGAAGCCAATGTGACGACCGGTTATCACGCCATCGAATTTCTGCTCTGGGGCCAGGATCTGAACGGCACCGGGCCGGGCGCGGGCAACCGCCCCTATACCGACTATGACAAGGCAAAATGCACGAATGGCAATTGCGACCGCCGCGCCGATTACCTGAAATCCGCCTCCACCCTGCTAGTCAAGGATCTTCAGGAGATGGTGGATGCCTGGGCGCCGGAAGGTGAGGCCACGAAGACCGTGGAAGCCGATCCGAAGGCAGGCCTCACCGCCATTCTCACTGGCATGGGCTCACTTTCCTATGGCGAACTGGCCGGCGAACGTATGAAGCTCGGCCTGCTACTGCACGATCCGGAAGAGGAGCATGATTGCTTCTCCGACAATACCTATAACTCGCATCTGAACGACGCCATCGGCATCGCTTCGGCCTATACCGGCGACTATACCCGCGTCGACGGCACGAAGATGACCGGCGCCTCGCTGGCGGAACTCGTCGGCGCCAAGGACAAGGCGCTGAACGACGAAATGACGGCGAAGCTGAACAAGACGCTCGACGCCATGCATGCGATGGAAAAGCGCGCCCAGACGGTTGAAGCTTATGACCAGATGATCGGCGAAGGCAACAAGGAAGGCAATGCCGTGGTTCAGGCAGCCATCGACGGTCTCATTGACCAGACGAAGACCGTTGAACGTGTCATCGCGGCGCTCGATCTCGGTAAGATCGAGCTTGAAGGCTCCGCGAGCCTCGACAACCCGAACGCCGTCTTCAAATAAGCGGCAAGGCGGGCCGCGATCACTGCGGCCCGCCACCAAATGTGCCTTCCGACCCCCATGGAATTGTCGCTGTCCCCGATCCGCAAGCCGTTTTTCTTCGCCGGGGCAGCCTGCCTTGTGGCGTCGGCAACGCTTGCCGCACCGTTGCGTGAAGACCTGACGGAGAACGATCGAAGCCGCGTGCTGGCCGTCACTGCGCCAACAAACGATTTTACGAGACCGGAGCCCTTCGAGGCCATGTCCGGCGGCGCAACCACCAGCACCGGCAAGGTCGATGGCAACGCATTTTCCCAGCCTTCCGCCACCATGCCTTTCGAGCGGAAGCAGGATTTCAAGCTCGGCAACGCGCTGTTCCAGAAGCTCTGGGTCTCCTCCCCCTCCTCCACCCAGGCTTCCGATGGGCTCGGCCCTTTTTATAACGCCCGATCCTGCCAGACTTGCCATGTGAAGGATGGCAGGGGCCGCCCACCACTTGCCGGCGAAGACGCTGTTTCCCTGTTTCTGCGGTTGGCGCGACCGGCCCGGGACGAGACGGAACGGGCCGCGATTGCGCGCCATGAGGTGCTGAATTTTCCCGACGAGACCTATGGCCGGCAGCTGCAGAATCTCGCCATCCCCGGCCTCGCCGCCGAGGGCAGGCCGGTCATCACCTACACTGAAAAGCCCGTGCGCCTTTCGGATGGCGAAGTGGTGTCGCTGCGGAAGCCCGCTTATGCCGCTACCCTGAGATATGGCCCGCTCGGTACGGACACAACAGTTTCGGCCCGCATTGCGATGCCGACGCTCGGCCTGGGCTTGATCGAGGCCATTGCCGATGCCGATATTCTCGCCAGCGCAGACCCCGATGACAAAAATGGCGGTGGCATTGCCGGGCGCCCGGCGTGGGTCAAGGATCATCGCACCGGCGAGATAAAACTCGGACGGTTCGGCTGGAAAGCACAGAATGCAAGCGTGCGCGACCAGAGCGCGAGCGCCTTCTCCCACGATATCGGCATTTCCACACCGGATGCGCCGAATGCCTATGGCGATTGCACCGATGCCCAGAAGGACTGTCTGGCCATGCCAACAGGCGTGCAGTCGCGGCTGGGGCTGGTGGAAGCGCCAGACCCCGTTCTCGATCTCGTGACCTTCTACACCGAAAACCTGGCGGTGCCACAGCGGCGCAATGCGGGGGATCGAACCGTTCTTGAGGGCAAGCAGCTTTTCTATACATCCGGCTGCACAGCCTGCCATACACCGAAATTCGTCACCCGCCGCGATGCTGGCGATCCAACGCATTCCTTCCAGCTGATCTGGCCCTATTCGGACTTCCTCCTGCATGACATGGGAGAGGAGCTTGCCGATGGCCAGCAAGTGGGGGAAGCCAGCGGCCGGCACTGGCGCACGCAGCCGCTCTGGGGCATAGGTCTGACGCAAAGAGTGAATGGCAACGGCTTTTACCTGCATGACGGGCGGGCGCGCAGCCTTACGGAAGCCATATTGTGGCATGGCGGCGAAGGGCAAAAAGCGCGCAACGCCTTTGCCGCCTTGCAAAAATCCGACCGGCAGGCTTTGCTGGCTTTTCTGGAGTCTCTCTAATGAACTTTGCCATGCGAAAAATTTCCGGCGTCATCTCCGTGCTGCTGCTTCTCACCACGCCGCCGACAAAAGCGCAGGATGTGGAACTGTTGCCGCCACCGCCACTCGACCCCGCGCAGGTGCGGGGCGTGATGGAAAAGGCGGTGAATGGCTTCATCCGTCCCGGTTATGACCACTTCCGGCAATCTGCGGAAACGCTGGAAGGCAGCATGAAGGCTTTCTGCGCCGCGCCCTCCAAAACGACGGAGGCGGCGGCACAGGCGGCTTTTACTGAAACGGTCTTGAACTGGTCGACAATCGAGATCGTGCGTGTCGGCCCTGTCATCGAGAAGAACCGTTTCGAACGCGTGCTCTATTACCCCGACAAGAAGGGTCTCGGACTGAAGCAGGTGCAGCGTTACCTCTCGGACAAGGATGAAAGCGTTACCACCGCCGACGGCTTGAAGGGCAAGAGCGTCGCGGCACAGGGGCTTGGCGCGCTGGAGTTCGTGCTTTACGGCACCGGCGCGGAAGAACTGCTAGACAAGAAAGGCGATTTTCGCTGCCGTTTCGGCGCCGCCATCGCCGGTAACATCGCCAATGTGGCGACGGAGCTTTCCGATAGCTGGAACGCACCTGACGGTGCGCAGAAAAACTGGACACGGCCGGGACCGGACAACCCCGTTTTTCGCGATGAACGCGAGGCGTTGGTTGCGCTGCTCGGCATTCTCGTGCACGGTGCAGAGGCTATCCGCGACCAGCGGATCGAAACCTTCTACAAGGGGCCGGACAAGGCGAAATTTCCCCGCACCGCCATCTACTGGCGCTCCGGCCTGACCTGGAAGAGCATCTCCACCAATATCAAGGCCGTGCAGACTCTCCTGCATACCGCCGACATGGTCGAACTCGTACCGCCCGATCAGCGCTCCATCGTCAACTCCATTGACTTCATCGCCAAATCGATGATCCGCGTTGCCGCAACGATCGATACGGATGTGGAAAAGGCACTGGACAAGGACGACCAGCGCGCCAAGGTGGATTACCTGTTGCTCAACGGCAAAGACCTGATCTACCGCCTCAACGACCAATATGGCGGCGCCATCGGCCTCAGCTCCGGCTTTTCCTTTGCTGACGGAGACTAAACGATGATCTCCGGCAGCAAGCGGATGCTGATCGACCGGCGCAGCTTCATCAAGGCGGCGGGTATTCCCTTTCTTGCCGCCCTCGCCCCGCGGTCGCTCCATGCGCTGGAACGCACAGACGCCGTCTTCGCCTCCGCCTTCCGCGCCCGTGATGGATCCTACGGCATTGCGACGGTAAGCGAGCGCGGCGAAATCATCGACCGCGTTGCGCTTCCCGCCCGCGCCCATGGAATGGCGACGAGCCATGCGACCGGTAGGACGGTGGCCTTTGCGCGCCGTCCCGGCACTTTCTTCATGGCTTTCGATCCCGTGCAACGTCAGGAGCCTGTCGTGATGCACGCGCCGGAGAACCGGCACTTTTATGGCCACGGGCAATTTTCACCCGATGGCGCAATCCTCTATGCCAGCGAAAATGACTTCGACGGCAATCGCGGCGTCATCGGCCTTTACGACGCCCGCAACGGCTTTGCCCGCATCGGTGAATATGACGCGCATGGTGTCGGCACCCATGACATGACGGTCAGCGATGACGGACGGCTGATCGTGATCGCCAATGGCGGCATCGAGACCCACCCGGATTTCGGCCGGACAAAGCTCAATATCGACAGCATGGAACCGTCACTCGTGCTTCTGGACGCCGCCACCGGCCAGCTGATCCAGAAACATGTAATGCCGGAGCAGCTGCGGCAGCTTTCCACCCGCCACGTCGATCTCGGCGATAACGGCCGCATCTGGTTCGCCTGCCAATATGAAGGACCGCGCAACAATCTTCCGCCGCTTGTCGGCCATTTCTCGAAGGGTGAGGATGTAGCCTTTGTCGATCTGCCGGAGGAAACGACGGTGCGGCTTGCCAATTATGTCGGGGCCATCGCCGTCAACCGGCGCGAAGGGCTGGTGGGCCTGACCTCGCCGAAAGGCAACGCTGCCGTGACGATCGATGCGACGACGAGGCGTGTGGTTTCCGAAGTCACCGTGCGGGAGGCGGCGGGCGTTGCGGCGGCTGCCGGCGGCATTGCGGTTTCCTCCTATGACGGATTTTTCGAGGCCGTTCGCAGCGACGTCGCCTGGGACCAGCATATCGTGCGCCTTTCCGGCTAAAATACTGAAAAGGCAGGGAACAAAAGCATGGCCAGCGCATTTGAGGCGTCATGAAGAACCTTCCCGTGTATATTATTTTTGTGGTTGTTGTTGTCGCCATCGGGGCGTTGATCGGCGTCAACAATGTGCCGGGCGAATGGTATCAATCGCTGCAGAAACCATTCTTCAATCCACCAAACTGGATTTTCGGGCCGGTCTGGACTGCGCTTTACGTGCTGATCGGCATCGCCGGCGCACGGACGTGGATCCGGAAACCGATGGGGACGCGCATGCGCCTCTGGTTCACGCAGATGGTGCTGAATTTCCTGTGGTCGCCGATCTTTTTCGGCATGCAGAGCCCGGCCGGCGCGCTCGTCATCATCATCCCCATGCTGATCTGCATCATCGCCTTCATGGCACTGACCTACCGTCGCGACCGCATATCCATGTGGCTTTTCGCACCCTATGCCCTATGGGTCGCCTTTGCCACGGTGCTCAACGCAAGTATCGGCATGCTGAACTAATTCGCCTTACGCCCTTGCCTTGCCCGACGCCACGCGCCATGTCAGTCTGCGACGGGGCAGAAGGCAGGCAGGTAGGCCATGGAGATTACGGATCCCGGCGATTTTCGCCAGCGGATAGAAACAAGCTTCGCGCGGCAGGGCGTGGTGCAGGCCATCAATGCCGAGATAAGCCGCATCGAACACCGGCTGGTGGAAATAGAACTGCCCTTCCATGAAAAGCTGACACAGCAGCATGGCATATTGCATGCGGGCGTCATCGCCGCTGGCCTCGACACCGCCTGCACTTACGCGGCCTATACGATCATCGAACCGGAAGCCTCGCTACTGACCATCGAATTCAAGGTCAACCTCATGTCGCCGGGACGTGGTGAGCGGTTTCTGTTTCGCGGCGAGATCATCAAGCCCGGCAACAATCTGATCGTGGCGGATGGTCGTGCCTATGCCCTGTCCGATGGACCGGCGAAGCTGATCGCCTCGATGACGGGCACGATGATGGTGGTGAAGGGGCGCGAGGATATTACCGGATGAGCTACCGGCTTTCGCATGTTGCGGATAAATCCGTTCTTTTCGTTATGGCGGCCTCCGCTGAATACGGCCCCCATCTGCAGGCGCGCATCGCGCCACTCATGACCGGCGTCGGCCCGGTCGAGGCGGCCATTTCGGTGACGGCCATCCTTGCCGGTCTCGATGCGGCAGACCATTTGCCCGACCTCGTTGTTTCGCTTGGCTCCGCCGGTTCGCGGACATTGGAACAGATGGGTATCTATCAGGCGGTTTCGGTTTCCTATCGCGATATGGATGCGTCCGCGTTCGGTTTCGAGAAAGGGCGCACACCGTTTCTCGATCTGCCCGCCGAAGTTGCCCTGCCTTTGCGGATACCCTATCTTGCCGAGGCGAGGCTTTCCACCGGCGGCAACGTCGTTTCCGGAGAGGCCTATGGGTTGATCGATGCCGATATGGTGGAAATGGAGACCTTTGCGGTCCTGCGAGCATGCCAGCGCTTCGGTGTGCCGCTCATCAGCCTGCGCGGTATTTCCGATGGCAAGGCCGATGTGAACCATGTCGATGACTGGACGGCGTACCTGGATATCATCGATGAAAAGCTCGCCGATGCCGTCGACCGGCTCTGCCGCGCCATTGAGGATGGTGTGATTGCCCTTTGAAACCTTGCGATTTTCGCAAATTTCCGCCGTTTGGCGCCCGCTTCCGGGTTGCCTAAAGCCGCCATTTTCTTTAAAGGCTCGCCATGACCCAGATAGCCCATCCCGACAGCATTCTCATCATCGATTTCGGCAGCCAGGTGACGCAGCTGATTGCGCGCCGCATCCGCGAAGCCGGGGTCTATTGCGAAATCCATCCGTTTCAGAATGCCGCAGAGGCTTTCGAGAAGCTTCAGCCCAAGGGCGTGATCTTCTCCGGCGGCCCCGCATCCGTAACGGCTGAGGGCAGCCCGCGCGCGCCGCAGGCGGTGTTCGATAGCAAGGTTCCGATCCTCGGCATCTGCTACGGCCAGCAGACGCTCTGCACGCAGCTCGGCGGTGTGGTCGAAGGTGGCCACGCGGCGGAATTCGGCCGTGCGGATATCGATATCAAGAAGGCTAGCCCGCTGTTCGAAGGTTTCTGGGAACAGGGCAAGAGCTATCCAGTGTGGATGAGCCATGGCGACCGCGTAACAAAGCTGCCGGAAGGTTTCGAGGTCATCGCGACCTCCGAGAACGCTCCTTTCGCCATCGCGGCTGACGAGAAGCGTCACTATTACACCACCATGTTCCACCCGGAAGTGGTGCATACGCCTGACGGCGGCAAGCTGCTCTCCAATTTCGTGCACAAGATCGTCGGCCTCAAATCCGACTGGACGATGGCTGCCTACCGCGCCGAGATGATCCGCAAGATCCGCGAGCAGGTCGGCACTGGCCGGGTGCTCTGCGCACTTTCCGGCGGCGTCGATTCCTCGGTTGCAGCCATTCTCATTCATGAGGCGATCGGCGATCAGCTGACCTGCGTTTATGTCGACCACGGCCTGATGCGACTTGGCGAAAGCGAGCAGGTCGTCGGCATGTTCCGCGATCACTACAATATTCCGCTTGTTCACGTCGACGCCGCCGATCTGTTCCTCGGCGAATTGTCTGGCGTTTCCGATCCGGAAGTGAAGCGCAAGACCATCGGCCGCCTGTTCATCGAGGTGTTCGAAGCTGAGGCGGCCAAGATTGCCGCCGATGGCAAGGGTGCGCCCAAGTTCCTCGCTCAGGGCACGCTTTACCCTGACGTCATCGAAAGTGTATCCTTCTCCGGCGGCCCGTCCGTCACCATCAAGAGCCACCACAATGTCGGCGGTCTTCCTGAGCGCATGAACATGCAGCTCGTCGAGCCGCTACGTGAACTCTTCAAGGATGAAGTGCGCGCGCTTGGCCGCGAACTAGGTCTGCCGGAAAGCTTCATCGGCCGCCATCCCTTCCCCGGTCCGGGTCTCGCGATCCGCTGCCCCGGCGCGATCACCCGCGAGAAGCTCGATATTCTGCGCAAGGCGGATGCGATCTATCTCGACGAAATCCGCAAGGCCGGTCTCTACGACACCATCTGGCAGGCCTTTGCCGTGCTGCTGCCGGTGCAGACCGTGGGCGTCATGGGCGACTATCGCACCTATGACTTCGTCTGCGCGCTGCGCGCCGTGACGTCGGTGGATGGAATGACGGCGGATTTCTATCCCTACGACATGAACTTCCTCGGCCGTGCGGCAACCCGCATCATCAACGAGGTGCGCGGTATCAACCGTGTGGTCTACGACGTGACGAGCAAGCCGCCCGGCACGATCGAGTGGGAATAAGCACTATAATCGACACAGTGTGTGTTGCCGCGGCAATGCCACTGTGCCGAGAACAGTTTGAACGATAACGCCGCGACTAGTTCGCGGCGTTTCTATTTTGTCTTGTGAGGTAGATGATCTGGGCGGCAAGACCGACCACGAGGATCGCCAGCAAACCCGCCTGAACGCCGAGAAGCAGCGGTGATTTCAGATCGGTGACAAAAGGATGACCGTCCGGAACACGGCGCAGCGTCTCGGTCGCTGTCGGCACCATTAATAGAAACGCGCTCACGCTGAGACAGATGGTTTCAACATATCTGGCGACGCGCGTTGAGCCGAGAATGCGCTCGATCCCGTAACCTGCAAGCAGGAACAGGATGGTCAGCGCGCCAATGGCGTAGCTGACCGGCTGATGCGCCACGAGGAACGCCGTCGCGGCACCGATCAGCATGGAAACGAAATAGATTGCACCCGGCGTGGATCGGGGAACGATTCGACCGTGACGGGCAAACATGTAGATGGCCACGGGAATGGCCGGCAGACTGCAGAGTGTGTGGACCCAGCCAAGCGGAGAAATACCGAACATACGAGATTGCCTTTCTCTTCCAGAAAGATGGGGTGGTCCGGGGAGCAGATTGTCACCGACATATCTGCAAGCGTAGCGTTGTCTGCTAGATTGATCGGCACCTCACTCGGGTCACGCGTTCACGCCCCTCACAAGGTGCAATTTCAAGCGGCGATGCGCTCCAACACGGAGCGGGTTACCGCGCCAAAGGTCGCGGCATCCCCGTGGGCCCGCGCTGAGAGCATTGCGCCGTGCACTGTAGCCATGAAGATTTCAGCGTTGGTCCGCGCTGTTCCGGTCAGTACAACGCGCCCTTGGGCAGCGCCGCGCTCCAGCACGGCGGTGAGCCAGTCAGAGAGACTTCTAAAATGTGCGCGCACTTCAAGAACCACTGTTTCGGGAAGAACCGGAATCTCGCTGGCAAGCAGCGCACAGACGCAGAAAGGATGGGTCGCGTCAGCGATACAGCCTTCCCAATAGCCGATATAGGCGCGAAGCTGTTCCAGCGGATCAGAAATGTTTTTTTCCAACTCGGCGATCCCTGCTTCAGCTTCCTGCCTGTATTGTGAGACCAGTTTGCAGACCAGGTCCGCTTTGCTGGGAAAATGGTGGTGAATGCTCGCATTGCGAATGCTAACTACCTGGGAGATATCCGCGTAGCTGAAACTGTTATAGCCACCTCTTATGATCAGGGTGCGTGCGCACTGGAGAATATCATCGGCTTTGCTTTGAGGGTTTTTCATGTGCGATACCTACCAATTAGTAGGTAGATTGTCAATGGTGCCGTGTCGTAAGGCTATCGATCTTTCCGGCGTGCGGCGCGGACACCGCAATTTGTTCTCTTTTTGTTCTTTTAATTTCCCATTGGCGATGATAATGTCGCGAGCTTGGAATAGACCGTGGAGCATCGTCATGGGTTTGGAGTTGACGGATAAAGAAGGGTTGAGGCAGCTTTTCCTTGAAGGGTTCGAGCTGGAGAAACAACGCCGGATCAATCCGCGATTTAGCAGCAAGGTCCTGATCGTGGTGAAACCGCCGGCGGCTTTAGCGGAGAGAATTTTCACCGATGCGTCGAGCCATGCCGCAGGGCGGACGAAGCGTGAGGCCTATCCTGCGGAGCTTCTGCATATCACCCTGCTCTGTGTCGGGTGTTTCGACACCGTGCCTCGCGGCCTGGTAAACCGGCTGAAGGAAGCACTGGGGGAGATAAGGGCGCGGCCCGTTCCGATCACCTTCGATGGGAGTTCGCTTTTCGGCAATCGCAACTGTCTGGTGCTAAACAGCCGCCGCGAGATGCTGGAGCTCAGGGCTTTGGCGAAGATGGTGCAGCGCGCCCTCTGGCGGGCAAATCTTCCCTATATCGCCGCATCATCGTTTATGCCGCACCTCACCATGATCTATGGCTGCGGGAAAATCGAAACCATGCCGGTTGAAAAACCCTATAGCTGGCTGGCAGGCAGTTTCGAAGTCATCTTCAGCCATAATGGGGAAACGCGGCACGAGTCTCTGGGACGCTTCGCGCTTTCGGCGAAAGCGGACCGCTACGAGCAGCCGGAGAGTCAATTATATCTGCCGCAAAAAGTATTCGGTCCATCGAAGCGGCCAGCCCGTAAGATAGCGGCGCGATAAGGTGGGGCCAAAAAAGCGTGGCTCCCATGCCCGAAATTATCCACCTCCGCTGCTGGGCGACTATACGAACAAAGGCGCAGTTCAAATCATCCGAGGCGCCTGCGGAAAACCGACGCGGATTCGGGTGCCAGGCGCAAGCGAGGCGAAGTCGCCTCGCTACAAACGATAACCAGCTTAGAGCTGGACCTTGTCGAAAGCCTTGCCGTCGATGCCGAGAGCTTCGAGATCGGCGCGAGCGGGCTTGCGATGTGCGCGAACAGCGGCCGAAACCGAGAGCGCTGCACCGAGAACGGCGAAAGTTTCACCGAAGAAGTTACGCGATGTCTTTGCAACCTGACGCATTTTTCTCTCCATCTTTGATACCTAAATAATGGGGATTTCCGCCGCGTTCTACAACTCATGATGTAGCAGGGAAGCCATGCAGCTTTGCTCGCGCTCGTTCGGATATCAGCCACTTCGATTTTGCATGGCTCAGGCATCATGCTTCGAAAATGGCGCAACGCACCTCGGGCGGCTGCTTGAATAAGATGGATATTTTGTTATGCCGGAAGGCTTAAAGACAAAGAGGCGGTAGCATGACGGTCACGATTTACGGCATCAAGAATTGCGACACGATGAAGAAGGCCAGAAGCTGGCTGGAGTTGAACGGCATCGATTATTCTTTCCACGACTACAAGGCAGCCGGCATCGACCGCGCCCATCTGGAAACATGGTGTGACGCCGCCGGCTGGGAAACGGTTCTCAATCGGGCCGGCACGACCTTCAAGAAACTCGACGACAGCCAGACGGCCGATCTTACCCGCGAAAAGGCCATCGGGCTGATGCTGGCGCAGCCCTCGATGATCAAGCGCCCGGTGCTGGAGGCGAAGGACAAGATAACCGTCGGCTTCAAGCCGGAAATCTACCAGACCGTTTTTGCCTGAACGCAGCCCACCATGTCCAAAACGACCCGCGCCACCCAGATGCTGACGAAGGCCGGCATTGCCTTCACCACCGTCACCTATGATTACGACCCGAATGCCGATCGCATCGGCCTGCAGGCGGCCGAGGCGATCGGTGAGGCGCCGCATCTGGTGCTGAAGACGCTGATGGCGGAGCTGGACGGCAAGCCGGTCTGCGTCGTAGTCCCCTCCGACCGCGAGGTGAGCATGAAGAAGCTTGCCGCCGCTTTCGGCGGCAAATCCGCCAACATGATGAAACCCGCCGATGCGGAGCGGGCGACCGGTTACTATGTCGGCGGCATCAGCCCTTTCGGTCAGAAGAAACAGGTGCCGACAGCCATTGAAGCCGATGCCTTGGCGCATGATTACGTCTACATGAATGGCGGGCAACGTGGTTTGCAGGTCAGGCTTTCGCCCCGCGATGCCCAGAAAGTGCTTGATGCCATTGTCGCACCGCTGGTCGCGGAATGAGGCGAAACGGCCGTTCCTGAAAGCATTTGGCTTTCGGAAGGAATGGGCTATGGTCGGCGCCTCCTATGAAATAGACGAAGGCAGATCATGACTGTTTCCCCCATCGATCCCGTCAAACTCGAAAAACTCGCGGAAGTCGCAATCAAGGTCGGCCTGCAATTGCAGAAGGATCAGGATCTGGTGATCACTGCCCCGCTGGCGGCCCTGCCGCTGGTCAGGCTCTTGACCAAGCATGCCTATATCGCTGGCGGCGGGCTGGTTACCACTTTCTACTCTGACGAGGAAACCACGCTTTCGCGCTACCGCCACGCCAGCGACGCGAATTTCGACCGGGCTTCCGGCTGGCTCTATGAGGGCATGGCGAAGGCCTATGCCAATGGCGCGGCGCGGCTGGTGATTGCCGGTGATAACCCCATGCTGCTTGCCGAAGAGGACCCCGCCAAGGTCGCGCGCGCCAACAAGGCCAACTCCACGGCCTATAAGCCGGCGCTGGAGAAGATTTCCAATTTCGATATCAACTGGAACATCATTTCTTATCCCAACCCCTCCTGGGCAAAGCAGGTCTTCCCCGGCCTCACCGAGGATGAAGCAGTGCGCAAGCTCGCGGATGCCATCTTCGCCGCTTCGAGGGTGGATGTTGCCGATCCCGTCGCCGCATGGTCGCAGCACAATGCCAATCTTGCCAAGCGCTCCGCATGGCTGAATGGCGAACGCTTTTCTGCGCTGCACTTCACTGGCCCGGGCACCGACGTAAAGATCGGCCTGGCGGATGGCCACGAATGGCATGGCGGCGCTTCCATGGCGAAAAACGGCGTGACCTGCAACCCGAACATTCCGACCGAAGAAGTCTTCACCACACCGCATGCGCTGCGCGTTGACGGTTACGTCTCCAGCACCAAGCCGCTATCGCATCAGGGAACGCTGATCGACGATATCCAGGTGAAGTTCGAAGCCGGTCGCATCGTCGAAGCCAAGGCTTCCAAGGGCGAAGCCGTGCTGAACAAGGTGCTCGACACCGATGAAGGCGCGCGGCGTCTCGGCGAAGTGGCGCTTGTGCCGCATTCCTCGCCGATTTCGGCAAGCGGCATCCTGTTCTACAACACGCTGTTCGATGAAAACGCCTCGTGCCATATCGCGCTCGGCCAATGCTATTCAAAATGCTTCCTCGACGGCGCCTCGCTGTCGCAGGATCAGATCAAGGCGCAGGGCGGCAATTCCAGCCTCATCCATATTGACTGGATGATTGGCTCCAACAAGGTCGATATCGATGGCGTGAAGCCGGATGGCTCCACGGTTCCTGTCATGCGCAAGGGCGAATGGGCCTGACGGCCCCCTACCTCGGCAACTGGCTGCGCTGACTGAGCCAGATGCTGAAAAGCACGGTAATGAACCCGGCGATCTGCGCTGGCGCAAGGCTTTGGCCAAGCGCCAGCCAGCCCAGCAGGGTGGCCACGACAGGACTTAGAAAACCGAGCGATGCGGCCGCAGAAGGTTCGATGCGGGCGAGCCCACGAAACCACAGAAGATAGGTGAGCGCCGCACCGATGAGGCCGAGATAGGCCATGCCCATCACATTGACCGCCGTTGGCGCCGGAAGGGCCGGCTCCAGAGCATAAGCGACCGGCAAAAGAAGAATGCCACCGGCCGTCAATTGCCAGGCTGTGAAGGTGAGGTTCGAGACGGGCGGGCGCCATTTGCGGGTCAGCACCGTTCCGAAGGCCATGGAAACGGCGCCGGCAAGACCCGCGGCAACACCGATACCATCCAGTGCCGCGCCGGGCGTCAGCACCAGAAGCGCAACACCGGCAATGCCGAGAAAACCGGCGCCGATGGCGAGCGGCCGCACCGGGGTTGAGAGAAACAGCCGCGACAGACCGATAACGATGAGTGGTTGCACCGCCCCCACCGTTGCGGCGACACCGCCGGGCAACCGATAGGCCGAAACGAAAAGCATTGCCCAGAAAAACGAGAAATTCAGCGCGCCGAGAATGAAGCTGCGCGACCACCAGATACCCTGTGGCAGCTTTCGGACGAGAAGCAGCAGCAGGATACCGGCCGGCAAGGCGCGCAGCATGGCGACATGCAACGGATATCCCTGCGGCAAAAATTCCGTCGTGACGAAATAGGTGGTTCCCCAGATGGCGGGAGCAAGTGCTGTGACCAGCACATCGGCGGCATAGGTCGTATTTTTCTTCATTTCAAGAATCTCTATATCAAGATAGATTCAGCTTAGTCGATTTTATCTTGACGTCAAGATATCAATTGTTATGCCTTGGTGATGAGCAAGAAACCCATGGACCACGTCGACCATATTCTCGCGCAATGGCGCAAGGAACGACCCGATCTCGATGTCGGCCCGATGGGGCTGCTCGGGCGCCTGCACCGGCTCAGCACGTATCTTGGCCGCGAGGTGGAGGCGGTGCTCCTGAAACATGGCCTCTCCTCCTCCGCTTTCGATGTGCTGGCGACATTGCGGCGCGCGGGCTCGCCCCACCAACTCTCTCCCGGCGATCTGCTGGCTATGACCATGGTTAGCTCCGGCACCATGACAAACCGGATCGACCAGCTGGAAAAAGCCGGGCTGGTGGAGCGCATTCACAATCCGCAGGACCGGCGCAGCGTCTTGATATCGCTGACGGAGCGTGGCTTTGCCATCGTCGAGGAGGCGGTGGGTGCGCATGTCGACAACCAGCATCGTCTTGTCGCCCATCTCAGCGAAGAGGAGCGGGATACTCTTGATGGGTTGCTGAAGCGGTTTCTGCAGGACTTCGAGGAATAGATTTACGTCGCAGATGGAACCGTGCAATCGCGCGGGCCAGGGCGCTTGTCTACGTAGAGAAAATCCTGTAAGCAATTTTCCATAAACCTGTACTACAGGTTGGAGGAAAAATGTTAAACGCCATTTCGCATGATTCCGGCCTCGTCAGCAGCACGATCGGCGCGATCACCCGCCATATCCGCGAAAACGAGCTGGCGCCCGGCGCGAAGCTGCCGAGCGAACTTTCGCTCTCGCAACAGCTGGGCGTCTCGCGCACGGTCGTTCGCGAGGCTTTCCGGTCTCTGTCGGCCATGCGGCTGATCGATGTCAGCGCGGGCAAGCGCGCAACTGTGGCGACGCTGGACCATGGTGCGATGTCGCTGATGTTCGAGCATGGCATTCACACCGAGCAGATCAACATACAGCAGATTTACGACGTACGCCGCACCATCGAAGTCAGAACCGTAACGCTCGCAGCGCTCCGGCGCACCGACGCGGAAGCGCTTACAATCCTCGACCGCGCCAACAATATGGAGCGGGACTTCAGCGACAATGACAGGGTGATGGAGCATGACCTTGCCTTTCACCTTGCTGTTGCCAGAGCCTCCAAAAACCCGGTTTTCGAACTCATTCTCGGCGCTTTCCAGAATGTGACACGCCAGACCTGGCCGATCGGCTGGAAAAGCCGCACCTCCGATGCACAGCGCCTCGCCGCGTGCGAACTGCATATCGCCATCGGACAGGCCATTGCCGCAGGCGACCCGCAAACCGCCTCAACGCTGATGGCGCGGCATTTCGATGAAAGTGTGCATGCACTTCTGGCAGCCGGCATTGCCTGATTTTTTCAACGCAGTCCCAGATGGAAACGACTGCCTCTGGAGGAGACACCATGAAAATCACGAAACTCGAGACCGTCCGTGTGGCGGAACGGACGAACCTGCTCTGGGTTCTGGTCCATACGGATGAGGGCATTACCGGGCTCGGCGAAACCTTCTTCGGAGCGGAGACGGTGGAGACCTATGTGCATGAATATATCGCCCCCCGCGTGATCGGCCGCGATCCGCTGCAGATCGACCTGCTGGCTCAGGACCTTGTCGGTTATCTCGGTTTCCGTTCATCGGGTGCGGAAGTGCGTGGCAATTCGGCCTTCGATATCGCGCTGTGGGACATTTTCGGCAAGGCCACCAACCAGCCCATCGCCCAGCTGCTCGGTGGCTTCAGCCGCAAGGAAATCCGCACCTACAATACCTGCGCGGGCACCGAATATATCAAGAAGGCCACCGGCCAGCAGACGGCCAATTATGGCCTCTCCGGCGGCAAGGACTATGATGATCTGAACGGCTTCCTGCATAGGGCGGACGAGCTTGCCCATTCGCTGCTGGAAGACGGCATCACCGCCATGAAGATCTGGCCGTTTGATGCGGCGGCGGAAAAGACGCGCGGGCAATATATCTCGATGCCGGACCTGAAAAGCGCGCTCGAGCCGTTTGAAAAAATCCGCAAGGCGGTCGGCGACAAGATGGATATCATGGTGGAGTTCCACTCCATGTGGCAGCTTCTGCCCGCCATGCAGATCGCCAAGGCGCTCACCCCCTACCAGACCTTCTGGCATGAAGATCCGATCAAGATGGACAGCCTGTCCAGCCTGACGCGGTATGCCGCCGTGTCGCCTGCCCCGATTTCCGCGTCCGAAACGCTCGGTTCCCGCTGGGCTTTCCGCGATCTCCTGGAAACGGGTGCGGCCGGTATTGTCATGCTCGACATCAGCTGGTGCGGCGGCCTTTCGGAAGCGCGCAAGATCGCCTCCATGGCGGAAGCCTGGCACCTGCCGGTTGCGCCGCATGATTGCACGGGGCCGGTGGTGCTCTGTGCCTCCACGCATCTGTCGCTCAATGCGCCGAATGCGCTGGTGCAGGAAAGCGTGCGCGCCTTCTACAAGACCTGGTATCGCGATCTCGTCACCGCTTTGCCCGAGGTGAAAAACGGCATGATCACCGTGCCACCGGGTGCCGGCCTCGGCATGGAGCTGCATCCCGATATCGAAAAGACCTTCACCGTCAGCCGCCGTTTTTCGGATGCCGCGTCGATCTGATCAGAACAGATTGCCCTGATTGCCCGGGTCAGAAGAAGCCGGTTTCGCCGGCTTCTTTTTTGGCGCGGCGGCGATATCCGGGGCGGTTGTCCCCTCTCCCGTCGTGATGGCGGAAACGCGACCATCGGCAAATTCCATCGACACCACAGCGCCTGAGGCAATGGCAGCAGCACGGGTCAGCGGCCGGTTCTCTCCGTTACGGATCACGGCATAACCGCGGTTCAGCACATTCTTGTAAGAGAGCGATTGCAGGATACGATCATGGGCGGCGAGACCGGAACGGTTCTGCGCCATACGGTGCAGCACCGCTGTATCGGCCCGGCGCGCTGCGGTGACGACCCGTTCCTTCTGCCGTTCCAGCTGGCCAAGCAGGCGGGCAGGAAGCGAACGCAGCGCGGAATCGAATGAATCAACCCGGCCTTTACCCTGCAACAGACGGCGCTCCACCAGGGTCTCGGCCCGGTGCATACGCTCGGTGACGCGCTGCCTGTGGTGTTTGAGACCGTTCAACAGGGTTTCCGGTCTCAGCCCCGAGGCGGAACGTTCGAAGGCGCGGCGCTTGTTCAGCGTCGTCAATTCCAATCCACGGCCAAGACCACTCGCAGCTTCATCGAAACGGCGGCGCGGCAGGGCCAGAAGTTGATCGAGCGATGGCAAAGCGCGCACCAAAGCGCGCACGCCCTGGCGGCGATTGTCCATTTGCCGCGAGACCGAACCGGAAAGGCGGGCAGCGAGACCGGAAAGCTGCGCTTCGAGTTCCGCCCGCACCGGCACCGCCATTTCGGCAGCGCCTGTCGGCGTCGGCGCGCGCACATCAGCGGCATAATCGATCAATGTCGTATCGGTCTCGTGGCCGACGGCAGAAATCAGCGGGATTTCGCTCTCAGCTGCCGCGCGCGCGACGATTTCGTCATTGAAGCTCCAGAGGTCTTCCAGGCTACCGCCGCCGCGCGCGACGATCAGCACATCGGGACGGGCAATGTCGCCACCGGGCTTCAGCGCATTAAAACCGCGAATGGCGTTCGCCACCTCCTCGCCCGAGCCTTCGCCCTGCACCTTGACCGGCCAGACGACGACGTGGACCGGAAACCGATCCGAGATACGGTGAAGAATATCGCGAATGACCGCACCCGTGGGCGAGGTGACGACGCCGATGACACGCGGCATGAATGGCAGGGGACGCTTGCGGGCCGCATCAAAAAGCCCCTCTGCCGCCAGCCGCCGCCGGCGATCTTCCAGAAGCGCCATCAGCGCGCCGGCACCGGCAGGCTCCAGGCTTTCGATGACGATCTGGTATTTCGAGGAACCGGGAAAGGTGGTGATCTTGCCGGTGGCGATCACTTCCATGCCCTCTTCCGGGCGGAACTTCAGCCGAGAAAACGTGCCCTTCCAGATCACCGCGTCGATACGGGCACGATCATCCTTCAGCGAGAAATAGGCGTGGCCGGAAGAATGCGGGCCACGATAACCGGAAATCTCGCCGCGCACACGCACCTGCTCGAAAGCCGTCTCCACCGTGCGTTTGATGGAACCCGACAGTTCGGACACCGAAAATTCGGCAAGATTGCTCAAGGCGGCGTGGGAGAAGATATCGCTCATGACCGTTTGTAACCAAAAGCCGTCGATTCGGAAATGCCGGTGCTCGCCAGCCAGATTTTAACGACGATGAAACCATATCCTCAACTAACGAGTTAGCAAAACAGGGTTTGGAGGAGAAAACAAGGGTTCGTTAGGGAACGAGACGCTACGTCTTGTTCCAGACCCGGCAACCAAAAGAGGAGGCGGCATCATGATTTTTCTTACCGCCACAGTGCTTGGCGTAACCGCAGTGGCGTTGCGTTCTGTGTTCAGCATCGTTTTCATCTGCATGATGATCATCGGCGCCTATGGTGTCGCAATGGTGCTTTCTTCCACGGCCGTGCCGCTGATGTCACTGCTCTTGGCGCTTGCCGGTTATAATTTCGGCGTCGTGGGTGTCGTTATCAGCCTTCTGGTGCTGCAGCGCCCGCGCTCCACGCAGCCGACGCTTTAAAAGCCCACCCCGTTGAGACTTCCGCACTTCGCGCTGACCGAAATTTGCGGATTAGCCGTCGATCTCGCCGTTACCTGTCTGCTTGTGTTCTATCTCCACGTCGATCCGCTGGCAGCCCGTTTGCCCGGTGCGGCGGCGGGACTTGCGACGAGCTGGCAGCTTAACCGGTCGAATGGCGCAGAGCTCAACGGCTTTTTGAAGAATGCCGTCACACTCACATCCCGGATCGTCGGCGTCGGCCTGTTTGCCCTGTTGCTATGGCGCAACCCGCTTTTGCAGCCGTTCATCCCGCTCGCACTTTCAGCGATCGCAGCATTGGTCCTGGCGCTTTACGGATATTTTCGGCTGCAAAAACAGCGGACTTAAACCGTTTCCCAACCATCCTTTTCCGCCGCGCGGTAGATGGCGTCGATGAAAAGCTGGTTCTTCCTCGAATTTTCCAAAGTAACGACCTGTCCCTCACCTCTCACCGCACGGGTAAAGGCCTCCGCCTCGAGCTTGTACTGGCGGCTATCCTGAAACCGGAAGAACTGCGACTGGTCATGGGCCTGATTGGTTAGTTCTATCTCTTCCGCACCCCAGCGGTTGGCGTTGAATGGTGACTTCACCTCGATGTAACCGTCCGTGCCGTGAAAGACCATGAGCTGGCGGGCGGCAAGCTGGGTTGCCAGATAGAAGCTCAACTCAAACGTGCCAAAATCGGCCCGGACGCTGGAATAGATATCCGTGCCGAATTCCCTGTCACGCTCGACGGTGGCCTGCACGCGCCTGGGCTCGGCGCCGGTGGCAAAGCGGGTAACGATGGTCGGGTAGACGCCGATATCAGGCAACGCCCCACCACCCAATTCGGGAATATTGCGCATATTGCCGGGATCACGATTGAAATAGCTGAAAGCGCCCTGCACATGTTTCAGCGTGCCAATGGCGCCCGACGCCAGCAAATCCCTCACCTTGGCCCAAACAGGGGAATAGGTGACCATGAAAGCCTCGGACACGATGACACCATTGCGGTCCCTCGCAGCGATGAGCGTATCAATCTCTTCTGCCTTCAACGCAATCGGCTTTTCGCAGAGAACATGTTTGCCGGCATCGGCAGCCTTAATGGTCCACTCCACATGTTGCGCGGTGGGAAGCGGAATATAGACCGCATCGATCACATCCGATGCCAGCATCTCCTCATAGGAACCAAAGGCATGGTGTACGGAAAAACGCTCGGCAACCGTGCGCGCCTTGGCGTGATCGCGGCTGGCAATGGCACTCACCACGCAGTTTTCCGCATCCTGTATCGCCGGAATGACGTGATCCTGAGCGATTTTCGCCGTTGAGATTATTCCGAAGCGCAGCATTTCATTCTCCCGCTCTGCCATTCACCGGAAACTTATCACCATCGCACGGGCTGGCAAACCTCCGGCAGGCAACGAAATTAGGTATGGCTGGATTTGTCCTTCCTTTGTCGGTCTGGGTGCTTTTATCCGCACAAACATAGGAGAATTATGCTATCCATGACCTCACTGGAGAACCATGAAATGTCCTCGTCCAACACCGCACTTCTCGTCATCGACGTTCAGGAATCCTTCCGGCATACCCCCTATTTCGAAGAAAGCGGGCTTGCCGCCTATCTGGAGAAGCAGCAGGCACTGATCGATGGCGCCAAGGCTGCGGGAATCCCCGTCGTGCAAATCTTCCATGTCGATGGCGACCGGGCCTTCTCGAAAGACAGCGGTTATATCCGCGCGCTGGAGGGGGTGCGGATTACCCCTGATGTCACCTTTCACAAGAGGCGGCACTCGGCCTTCGCCGGCACCGGTCTCGAGATCTGGCTAACGCAGAGAGGCATAAACCGGCTGATCGTTTCCGGCATCCGCACTGAGCAATGCTGCGAAACCACCACCCGGCACGCATCCGATCTCGGCTACAGTGTCGATTACGTGACCGAGGCGACGCTGACCTTTCCGATGACACATGCCTCCGGGACAGTGTTCAGCGCGGATGACATTCGCAAGCGGACCGAGCTGGTGCTGGCCGGCCGCTTCGCGCGCATCGCCACTGTGAGCGACGCGCTTGCACCGCTGAAGGCCGCAGCCTGATGGATAAAGGCGGCACACGCGTCATTCCTTTTTATACGCTTGTGCCGCCGCACGCGCTGCTGCTCGATATTGCCGGGCCATTGCAGGTGATCCGCTATGCCAATGACGAGCAGAGCGATGTTTTTTTCGACTGCCGCTACATTGCAGCACAGGAAAAGCAGCAGTCCTCGATCGGCCTTGGCATTTGCGGGCTTGAAACCCTGCCTGCCACCCTGCCGGAGAATGCCTTTCTGCTGATCTCCGGCAGCACGTCGCGCTCGGAGAGCGAACCGGAAACCCGGCGGGAGCGGCAGGCGTTGGCAGCATGGCTGCGCCGCGTCGTGGGTCTCGACACGACAGTTATTTCCATCTGCTCCGGCGCATTGCTGGCGGGTGAGGCCGGGCTTTTTGACGGGCGGAGCTGCACCACGCACAGCGACTGCATCGAGACGCTCCGCCGTGTCGCGCCCTTGTCCCAGGTGGCCGAAAACCGGCTGTTTGTCGAGGATGGCAACCGTTTTTCCAGCGCAGGCATCTCCACCGGCATCGACCTGATGCTGCATGTGGTTTCGCGGCTGACATCCCTCGCCGTCGCGGCGCGCATCGCCCAAACCATGGTCGTTTACCTCCGGCGCAACGGCAATGATCCGCAGATTTCCCCCTGGCTGACCGGCCGCAACCACATGCACCCCGCCATCCACCGGGTGCAGGACCGGGTGATGGCCGAACCAGCGCGGGACTGGTCGCTGGAGCGGTTGGCCGATATCGCAGCACTCAGCGAAAGGCATCTGTCGCGCCTGTTTCGCGAGCATACCGGCATCAGCGTTATCGATTACGTCAACCTGATGCGTGTCAATCTGGCCCGTGACATTCTTTCAAATAGCCGTCTCGATATGGAAGCCATCGCCGAGCGGGCTGGCTTTGCCTCCGCCCGGCATTTACGGCGCGTCTGGCAACAACACAATCGTTATCCGCCCAGCCATTATCGCGGCATTCAGGCCTGATTTTTCCGGCCGTCGCCCCCCTCGCTGATGAGTGACATCAAAGGAATTGAATGGTTATGCAGGCGGGCAATTGCTAACCTGCGGCAAAGTCAGCAACAGGAGCATTCCCGTGGAAAAACGAAGCCTTGGCCGCACCGGCCTCTCCATCGCGCCGATCGTCTTCGGTGGCAACGTGTTCGGCTGGACAGCGGATGAGAAGACTTCCTTTGCCCTGCTCGATGCATTTTTCGACGTCGGGTTCAACGCCATCGACACCGCGGATGTCTATTCCGCCTGGGTGGACGGGCATGTGGGCGGCGAATCCGAGGCGATCATCGGCAAATGGCTTAAGCAATCGAGCGTGAAGCGCGAGGATGCCGTTATCGTCACCAAGGTCGGTTTCGACAATCGCGGCCAGAAGACCGGCCTCAGCGCCAAGTGGATCGCGGAAGCTGTCGAAGCCTCGCTGAGGCGGCTGCAAACCGACTATATCGACCTTTATCTCGCCCATAAACCCGATCCTGAAGTGCCGCTGGAAGAGACGCTTGCCGCCTTCGCAAAACTGAAGGAACAGGGAAAAATCCGCGCCATCGGCTGCTCCAACTATTCCGCGAGCCAACTTCAGGAGGCGCTGGACGTGGCCACGAAGAATAATCTTCCGCGTTATGATGTGCTGCAGCCCGAATATAACCTCTATAACCGCGCGGATTTTGAAGGTCCTATTGCTGACCTTTGCGTCAAGGAAGAGATCGGCGTCATCAATTATTACAGCCTCGCCGCTGGCTTCCTGACCGGGAAATATCGCGCCAAGGCCGATACGGAAGGCGTCGCCCGCAGCTATCGCGTCGGCGACTATGTCAACACACGGGGTCTTGCCGTTTTGGGCGCCATGGATGCTGTGGCGGTACAGACCGGGGCCAAGCTCGCGGATATCGCGCTAGCCTGGCTGTTGCGGAAAAAAGCGGTGACGGCGCCAATCGCGAGCGCCACAAGCCTGTCGCAGCTTGAAAGCTTCAAACGCGCTGTCGATCTGAAGCTGACGGATGAGATGATGACCCTTCTCGACAAGGCAGGCGCATAAGATGGAACTCACAATTCGCGACACAAAGCCCGCTGACCGGGCGGAATGGCTGCGCCTCTGGAACGATTACCTTGCCTTTTACAAGGTCGATCTTGCCGAGGATGTGACGGAACACACTTGGGCGCGTATCCTCGATCCCACATCCCGCGTTTCCATGCGCGTGGCTATGCTCGGTGAGCGAATGGCCGGTTTCGCCATCCACCATTTCCATGATTCCACCTGGGTGAAGACACCGGACTGCTATCTGGAAGATCTGTTTGTCGATGGCACGATCCGCGGCAAGGGAACGGGCCGGGCGCTGATGGACGACCTCATCACTATTTGCAAGGATAGGGGCTGGTCGCGGCTTTACTGGAACACCGACGAAGGCAATCACCGCGCCCAGAAGCTTTACGACAGCTACGTGAAGAGCGACGGGCATATCCGCTATCGCATCACGTTCTGATCAACCGCGGAAGCGGAAGAAATCCACGAAGGCCCTCAGCGCCGGGCGCATCTGCCGGCGCGAGGGATAATAAATATAAAAGCCGTCGAAGGGTGCGCACCAGTCTTCCAGCACGCGGATGAGCCGGCCTTCCGCGATATCGTCCTCAACGCGCTGCTCGAAAACAAAGGCGAGCCCTGCGCCGTCGATTGCCGCCCGACGAATGAGGCTCTGGTCCGACAGGATCAGCGGCCCTTGAACATCAACCACCAGTGGCTTGCCGTTTTTCTCCAGTTCCCAGCGATAGATCAGGCCACTGGAGAAGCGCCGGCGAATACAGCGATGGCGGATGAGATCTCTTGGCTCGCGCGGCGATGCATTTTCCGCGAAATAGGCGGGAGCGCCGACGATCGCTCCGCGCCATGCGCCGCTCGCCTTCACCGCAATCATATCCGCATCGAGATGTTCTCCGAGACGCAGACCGGCATCGAAACCCTTCGCGACAATGTCTTCGAAGCGATCATCCGTTGAGATTTCGAGGGAAACATCGGGATAAAGTCGCAGGAATTCGCCCAGCCGTGGCACGATGAGATCCTCGGCGGCCAGTCTCGGCAAGGTGATGCGCAGGGGGCCAGCGGGTCTTCCACCATGCTCGGCAAGGGTCTCGATAACCGCATCAATGTCGGCAAGCGCCGGACCCAGCGTTTCGAGAAGCCGCCTGCCCTCCTCTGTCGGCGAAACGCTGCGGGTGGTACGATGCAGCAGGCGTAACCCGAGGCTCGCCTCCAGCGATGACACCGCATGGCTGACGGCGGAAGGCGCAATGGCGAGCTCGGCGGCGGCCTTGCGGAAGCTGCGGCCTTCGGCGACGGCGGCGAGAACTGCCAGCTGGGAGAGTTGCACACGGTTCATTGTTCTAAATGATAGAACAACCCAAGCGGATTTGCAGCGATTATTTTTACCGCCATGAGACGCTATTTTCTGATCACGCCCTGATGACGGGCGGCTCCTTATGGAAGGACGAACAGATGGAAAAGAGAACCCTCGGAAACAATCTTTCCGTTTCGGCGCTTGGCCTTGGCTGCATGGGAATGACCCATGCCTATAGCCCGACCGGCGATGAAAGCAGCGCAATAGCAACGCTGCACCGCGCCGTGGAACTTGGTGTCACCTTTTTTGATACGGCAGAGGTTTATGGGCCTTACAATAACGAAATTCTCGTCGGCAAGGGTTTGAAGCCCTATCGCGACAAGGTGGTCATCGCCACCAAGTTCGGTTTCAGGATCGACCCCAGCAAACCCGCAGGCCAGATGATGGTGGGCACCGACAGCCGGCCGGAAAACGTGCGCGCCGTCGCAGAAGCTTCGCTCAAACGCCTCGGTGTCGATGTCATCGACCTGTTCTACCAGCACCGCGTCGATCCCAATGTCCCGATCGAGGATACGGTAGACGCCATGGCCGAGCTGGTCCAACAGGGCAAGGTGAAATATCTCGGCCTGTCTGAAGCGAGCGCCGAAACTCTTCGCAAAGCGCACGCTGTTCATCCGATTGCGGCCATTCAGAGCGAATATTCGCTGTGGACCCGTGACGTGGAGGAAAACGGCGTGCTGGAAACCTGCCGCGAACTCGGCATCGGTTTTGTCCCCTTCAGCCCGCTCGGTCGCGGCGCTTTGACGGGCGCGCTGAAGTCACTCGACGGCCTTGCCGCCGATGATTTCCGCCGCGGCCTGCCGCGCTTCCAAAGCGAGAACTTCGACGCCAATCTGGCGCTCATCAAGCTTCTGGAGGACATGGCTGCCGAGAAGGGCGTCACCGCCGGGCAACTGGCACTCGCTTGGGTTCTGGCGCAGGGCGACTTCATCGTTCCAATCCCTGGCACCACGAAGATTGCCAACCTGGAAAAGAACGTGGCTGCAACGGATGTTTCGCTGACGGCGGACGAAGTCGCCAGCCTCGGTGCGTTGCTCTCGCCGGCAAAGGTTGCAGGGGAACGATATCCCGAACGCATGTCGCAGATGGCCAACCGCTAAAAAGAAAAGCCGCGGCAACTGCCTCGGCTTTTTTCATTCTATCATCCGCTCTCAGGCTTTCAGGCGCGTAGAACGCCGCCCGTCGATTTCTCGACATTGCCAACGATCTTGGCCGTCAAGGCTTCGAAATCCTCGTCGGTCAGCGTCTTGTCGACTGGCTGGATCTGGACCTCGATGGCCACCGACTTGCGGTTTTCGCCGAGCGATGCGCCTTCGAAGATGTCGAATACGTTGACGCCGGTGATCAGCTTTCGGTCAGCGCTCGTTGCGGCCTTGATGATGGCTCCTGCTTCCACCGACTTGTCGACCACGAAAGCGAAGTCGCGCTTGACCGCCTGGAACGGCGAAAGCTCGAGTGCAGGCTTGGTGCGGGTCGCTTTCTTCTTCGGCTCTGGCATGGCGTCGAGATAAATCTCGAAACCGCAATAGGTGCCAGAAACATCCAGCTCGGACAGCGTCTTGGGATGGAACTCACCGAAATAACCGAGCACGACCTTCGGACCCATCTTGATGGTGCCGGAACGGCCGGGGTGATACCAGGCGGGAGCGCCTGCTTCGATCTGCACATTGGCCATGGGCAGGCCGCAGGCTTCCAGCACCGAGAGAGCATCGGCCTTGGCATCATAGACATCCACCGGCTTGCCGCCACCCTTAGCCGCGTTGGACCACATGCGGCCGCTGCCAGCGAGCGAGGCCGTGCCACGGCGGATACCGCCGGCAACGCGACGCTGCTTCTCAGGCGTATCGCCCTCATAGGTGCCGGAAACCTCGAAGATCGCCACGTCGCCATGGCCCTTGTCGGCATTGCGCTGGGCGGCGGTGAGAAGGCCCGGCAGCAGCGAGGGCCGCATATCCGACATGTCGGCCGCGATGGGATTGGCCAGTTTCAGCGCGGGCGAACCGCCGCCAAAAAGCTTCGCCTGCGCTTCCGGGATGAAGGACCATGTGACGGCCTCCAGCATGCCACGGCTTGCCAAGGCACGGCGCGCAGTACGGGTGCGGATCTGCAGCGTGGTCAGGATACGGCCGTTGACGGCACCGAAGTTTTCCAGCGGTTCCGGCTTGATATTGTCAACGCCGTGGATGCGCATGACTTCTTCGACCAGATCAGCCTTGCCGTCGACGTCAGGACGCCAGGACGGGACGGTAACGGATACGCGCTCGCCCGTTCCTTCGACGCCAAAACCGAGGCCTTTGAGAATGGCGAGGCTTTCTTCCGACGAAACTTCGAGACCGGTCAGGCGCTTCACTTCCGACAGCGGAAAATCCACGACCTTGGGCTGATGGCCCTTGTAACCGACGACCTTGGCTTCGCCAGCGATGCCGCCGCAAAGTTCCAGAACCAGTTCGGTGGTGCGTTCCAGACCTGGAACCATATATTCCGGATCGACGCCGCGCTCGAACCGATAACGCGCATCGGTGATGATGCCGAGCGAACGGCCGGTCTTGGCGATGTTGATCGGATCCCAGAGAGCGGATTCGATCAGCACGTCGGCGGTGTTTTCGTCACAGCCGGAATGTTCGCCACCCATGACGCCGCCAATCGACTCAAGGCCGTTTTCGTCGGCGATGACGACATTGTTCGGGCCGAGCCTGTATTCGCGCTGATCGAGCGCGAGGATAGTCTCGCCCTCTTTCGCACGACGGACCGTGAGATCGCCCTTGACCTTGGCGGCGTCGAAGACGTGCATCGGCCGGCCCTGATCGAAGGTCATGTAGTTGGTGATGTCAACAAGCGCATTGATGGGACGCAGGCCGATCGCCATCAGGCGCTGCTGCATCCATTTCGGGCTCGGGCCGTTCTTGACGCCGCGCACGATACGCAGCGAAAAGCCGGGGCAGAGGGCCGCATCGTCCAGTTCCAGCTTCACGTCGACGGGCGTTGCGCCTTCCACCTTGAAGGAGGGCGCAGCCTTCGTCTTCAGCTTGCCGAGGCCGGAAGCGGCGAGATCGCGGGCAATGCCGTAGATCGACGTGCAATCCGGACGGTTTGGCGTAAGGTTGATCTCGATGACCGGATCGTCGAGACCGGCATAGGTGGCGAAAGACGTGCCGACAGGCGCATCTTCCGGCAGATCGATGATGCCGTCGTGATCGTCGGAAATGTTAAGCTCCTTTTCGGAGCACATCATGCCGTGGCTTTCGACGCCGCGTATCTTGCCGACGGCAAGCGTAACATCGATGCCCGGAACGTAAACGCCGGGACGCGCCAGCGCGCCGACAAGGCCGGCGCGCGCATTCGGCGCGCCGCAGACGATCTGCACCGGCTTGCCGTCACCCGCATCCACCATCAGCACCTTGAGACGGTCCGCCTCCGGATGTTTTTCGGCGGAGACGACCTTAGCGATGACGAAAGGCTTGTAGGCCGCCTTGTCATCGACATCCTCGACTTCAAGACCGATCGCCGTCAGCCGTTCGCAAATCTCGTCCAGAGTCGCATCCGTTTCGAGATGCTCTTTCAGCCAGGAAAGAGTGAATTTCATGTCGTTGCTCCTTGGCTAACCGGATTAAACGCTCAAACCGCCGAACAGCGTCGGCATGTCGAGCGGGCGGAAGCCGTAATGGTTCATCCAGCGGACATCGGCGTTGAAGAAATCGCGCAGGTCCGGCATGCCGTATTTCAGCATGGCGATGCGGTCGAGGCCCATGCCCCAGGCAAAGCCCTGATATTCATCCGGATCCAGTCCGCCGGCGCGCAGCACATTGGGGTGCACCATGCCGCAGCCGAGGATTTCCATCCAGTCCTTGCCTTCGCCGAACTTGACAATGGGGCCGGAACGGTCGCACTGGATGTCCACCTCGAAGCTCGGCTCCGTGAAGGGGAAGAAGGACGGGCGAAAGCGCATGACGACGCTATCGACCTCGAAGAAGGTCTTGCAGAACTCTTCCAGCACCCAGCGCAGATTGCCGACATGCGCCTTCTTGTCGATGACAAGACCCTCGACCTGATGGAACATCGGCGAATGGGTGGCATCGGAATCCTGGCGATAGGTCTTGCCGGGAATGACGATGCGGATCGGCGGCTTCTGGCTTTCCATGGTGCGGATCTGCACCGGCGAGGTATGGGTGCGCAGCACCTTGCGCTCGCCTTTTTCATCCGGCTGGAAGAAGAAGGTGTCGTGCATCTCGCGTGCCGGATGGCCTTCAGGGAAATTCAGTGCCGTGAAGTTGTAATAGTCGGTCTCGATGTCAGGACCTTCGGCGATCGAGAAACCCATATCCGCGAAGATGGCGGTGATTTCATCGACGATCTGGCTGATCGGATGGATACGGCCACGTTCGGTAGGCGACTGGCGCACCGGCAGGCTGACATCCACCGTTTCCGCCTTCAGCCGGGCGGCGATGGCCGCATCCTTCAGCGCGTTCTTGCGCTCGCCGATAAGGTCGGTGATTTCGGTCTTCAGCTGGTTGATGGCAGCGCCACGGGTCTGGCGCTCCTCCGGCGTCATGCTGCCAAGCGTCTTCAGAAGCTCCGAAACCGAGCCCTTCTTGCCGAGCGCGGAGACGCGCACGGCCTCGATGGCCGGCTCATCGGCAGCGGCGGCGATCTCCGACATCAGTTGCGATTTCAAGGTATCAAGTTCAGTCATCTTTTCCTGCCTTGCCGGACTTTTTAACAGCGGCGTCGGTGTTCACAGCATTCATCAGATAGTCGGTCGCCATGATAAAGCGTCGCAGATCACTACCCATCCGCACGCGCCCGATCAACCGGGCAAGCGGTAAAAATCGCCCGAGAATGCCGGTCAGGCGGCTTAATTCTTCGACTGCCCGGGGCGGGGTGTTTTCAAGCCAGCGTGAAAAGGCTGCGTCGCGGGTTTTAGGGGCATCACAGGCACGGGTCGCGACCTGCAGAAACAGCAGCCAGATATCGCGGGCCTGCGCCGTTTCAAGCGGCATGACCTCCTGCGGGCGCTCCTCGAAATCCATGAAACCGACACGGCCGTCCTTTAAAAAGAAATCACGCACATGCGGGCGGCCGTGGCAGAGGCCCGCAGCATGAAGCTCGCCGAGCGCTTCCGCGGATTTCACAAGCAAGGCGTCATGCTCCACCGGATCGGACGACTTCAGCGCATCCATCCGCTCCATGAGCGTCGGTCCGACATCTCCCAGCACCACCGCCGTGCGTGAAGAATAGATCAGCGGCGGAACCGGGAAGCCGCGTTGCTGGAACTGCTGCAATGTTTCCAGTTCTCGCTGCATGAGGCCCGCACCGTCAAGCGGTTCGGAAGGACGAAGAAAGGTGTAGGGCAGAAGTTTCGACAGCAGCTTCTGCATTTTCATCCACCAGGTCACCCGTTCCGTGCCCTGCCGTTTGATCCATACCGTCAGCTGCGAAAGCTCGACCTTCTGAATGCGCCGGTCACTTTTCAGGAGGACACGCATCACGGTTGCGATGTCATCGTCGTCAAGATGAACGCGAAAACCTTCCGTTTCCACAACCTCACTTTTATTGACCAGCATTTTCGTCCACCAAAGGTTTCGCTCCAAACGGCGTGAATACTCCAACTCTTCTAAATTTCTAAATTAAAAAACGCCGAGGGAAATGTATCAGCAGCTCAAAACGAAAAACCCGCGCCGGTTTCCCGACGCGGGTTTCAAATGACAACAGATTGTCCGCGCCGTAATTACTTTACAGCGGTTTCAAACTCGTTGGTCGTACCGGCATTCTTGAGGTACTCAAGCGCCTTCTTCGCTGCTTCAACGAGCGCGCCGAATGCTGCCGGCTCATGGATAGCCATGTCGGACAGAACCTTGCGGTCGACTTCGATGCCAGCCTTGTTCAGGCCGTCGATGAAGCGGCCGTAGGTCAGGCCGGATTCGCGAACAGCAGCGTTGATACGCTGGATCCACAGAGCGCGGAAGTTGCGCTTGTTGACCTTGCGGTCGCGGTAAGCGTACTGCTTGGAACGATCCACGGCAGCCTTTGCTGCGCGGATGGTGTTCTTGCGGCGGCCGTAGAAGCCCTTGGCTGCCTTGAGTGTCTTGGTGTGCTTGGCGCGGGAAGTTACGCCACGTTTTACGCGTGCCATGTCATGATCTCCTTAAAGTGTCCAAAAGTGCGGAAAAGTCTCAGAGACCGTTCGGCAGGTAGTTCTTGACGACTTTCTTGCCGTCAGCTTCGGCGAGAACCATGGTTCCACGCGCGTCGCGAATGAACTTGTTGGTACGCTTGATCATGCCGTGGCGCTTACCGGCGGCGGCTGCAACAACCTTACCGGTGGCGGTGATCTTGAACCGCTTTTTTGCAGCGGACTTCGTCTTCATCTTGGGCATTTTGCTACTCCGTTTTTTGTATCGAAACAGGCAGACGAGGCCTATTTCAAGCTATTCAGGAACGGCCTCGGCATGCCCTGCCGGACCGTTCGGACGCGCGCTTATAACCGCAGTCGGCTAAAAGCGCAACGGGGAATGAAAATTTCCCCTTGCGGCGGTGATTTACGCAGCTTTCAGAACTGGCGCAAATTATCTCGGGGCGAGAACCATCATCATCTGACGGCCTTCCAGCTTCGGCTCGGCTTCCACCTTGGCAATTGCCTGGGTATCTTCCTTAACCTGAAGGAGAAGCTTCATGCCGAGTTCCTGGTGGGCCATTTCACGGCCACGGAACTTCAGGGTAACCTTCACCTTGTCGCCCTCGTCAAAGAACCGGTTCATCGCCTTCATCTTCACGTCATAGTCATGCGTGTCGATATTGGGGCGCATCTTGATTTCTTTGACTTCAACGATCTTCTGTTTCTTGCGCGCTTCAGCGGCCTTTTTCTGGGTCGAGTACTTAAGCTTGCCGAGATCGAGGATCTTGCATACCGGCGGTTCAGCGTTAGGCGAAATCTCGACGAGATCGAGACCGGCCTCTTCCGCCATTTTCAAAGCCTGATCCGTCGGCATGCTACCGAGGTTCTGGCCCTCTTCATCAATAAGCTGAACTCTGGGAACCCGAATTTCCCGGTTGGAGCGCGGGCCCTCCTTAACGGGGGCATCGGCTTTGAAAGGTCTGCGAATGGTCGTATTCTCCTGATCTGTTTCTGGATCACGTCAGCAAAAAACAGCTTGTTTGGTACAAGCGGCGGAAATGTCGTTATTGCCGTGGCGAAGTCAATAGCATATCTGCCCGAAAAGATCACCTGTTGCCACGGTTTTTGCAAATACGCCGCCGATATTGCACGAAAATCAGGAGAATTGCATATACATGACCGAACAAACTGCTGAATTCCTGCATATAGGAATGGGCGAGGATGCCCGCAACATCGCCTTCCTCCATCGCCCAGCAACATCTCAGCCGGATGCACCCACGCTCGTCTGGCTCGGCGGCTATCGCTCCGACATGACGGGAACCAAGGCAGTTGAACTCGATCGCTTCGCAGCGGAAAACGGCCTTGCCTGCCTGCGGCTCGATTATTCCGGCCACGGCGCTTCCGGCGGCGATTTCAACAAAGGCACGATCTCGCGATGGCTCGAAGAGGCACTTGCAGTAGTGCGCGCCAAGGCGTCGTCGCGCGTCGTTCTCGTCGGCTCGTCGATGGGCGGGTGGATTGCGTTGCGCATGATCGAGGAGTTGCGCAAGGCGGGTGGCGGGCCCTCGGTCGCCGGTCTGGTTCTCATCGCGCCTGCGCCCGATTTCACGCAGGAACTGATAGAGCCCAGCCTTTCGGACGCGGAAAAGACCTCTCTCGCAGAGCGGGGTTATTTCGAGGAACATTCGGACTATAGCCCCGAGCCCAACATCTTCACCCGCGCGCTGATGGAAGACGGAAAGCAGAACCGTGTGCTCACGGGCATCATCACCACCGGCTGCCCGGTTCATGTTCTGCAGGGCATGCGCGATCCCGATGTTCCCTATCAGCATGCGCTAAAGCTCATCGAACATCTTCCGTCCGACGATGTCGTGCTGACGTTGATCCGCGACGGCGACCACCGGCTTTCCCGGCCGCAGGATATCGAGCGGATGCTCGCGGCCGTCAAAGCCCTTGCAATATAGGCATTTGCGCAACGCTCTTAACCATATTCAACGAGTCTTGCGCGCCATCGATTGCTAATGATTGACTCCTCCCCCCCATCCCTCTTAACTTTTCGTTAAGAATTTAAGGGACGGGTTTCATGATGAACGCACCGCTGGCGCGTGCTCTGCTGTTTGCAGTTGCTGCCGGGCTAATGACTGCTGCCTCCGCCATGGCGGAAATCAAGGGAAGCCCTTCCATGGTAACGGGCGGGATCACGTCCCAGCCAATCGGCCATTACGAGTTCTGTCAGAAATACGCCGACGAGTGCAACATCCGCAGCAAGGTGACTCCGCCGCCGCGCGTCACCGACTATGGCTGGGGCGTCATTCGCGAGATCAATACTTCCGTTAACACCACCATCGTGGCGATGACCGACCAGGAAATCTACGGCAAGGACGAGGTCTGGGAATATCCGACGACCGCCGGCGACTGCGAAGATTTCGTGCTGCTGAAGCGCAAGAAGCTGATCGAGCGCGGTTTTTCCGTGGCCGATCTACTGATCACCGTCGTGCGCAAGCCTGACGGAGAAGGCCATGCCGTGCTGACGCTTCGCACCACGGATGGAGATTACATTCTCGACAACCTCACCGACGACGTGAAGCTGTGGACCGACACCAACTACACCTATCTGAAGCGGCAGGCGTCCTTCAATACGGGCCGCTGGATTTCCATTGAAGATGGTCGCGACGTTCTGGTCGGCGCGTTGCGCTGACACTCAAATTCCAGGTCTGATATAATTTTGATTGAGCCCGCCATCCCGGGCTCTTTCTTTTTTTTCACGCGTTGCCGATGATAATGCCGGCCGCCAGCACCAGCGAGCCACCCAGCACCACCTGAAACACCGCCCGCAGGAACGGCGTTTCCATGAAGCGGTTCTGAATGAAGGCGATGGCCCAGAGTTCCACAAAAACGACGATGGCGGCAATCGCCGTGGCCGTCCAGAAATGCGGGATGAGATAGGGCAGCGCGTGGCCGAGACCGCCAACGGCCGTCATGATGCCCGACGCCAGGCCGCGCTTCAGCGGTGATCCACGGCCGGAAAGCTTGCCGTCGTCATGAGCGGCCTCTGTAAAGCCCATGGAGATACCCGCACCGACCGAGGCGGAAAGACCGATCAGGAAGGTCTGCCACGTATCCTGTGTGGCAAAGGCCGCCGCGAAGATCGGCGCCAGCGTCGAGACGGAGCCGTCCATAAGGCCGGCAAGGCCCGGCTGCACATAGGTCAGAAGGAACTGCCGCTTGGCGGTTTCCTCCTCTTCCGTGCGGCCGCCCTCATCAAGATGTTTTTCCTCCAGCATTTGGGCGATGTCTTCATGACCCCGTTCCGCCTCGGCCAGATCACCCAGGAGCTTGCGGGTGGATGCATCGGTGGTGCGCTTGACGGCTTCATCGTAAAAGCGGATCGCCTGCGCTTCCATCAATTCGGCCTGGGCGCGGATTTTCTCAAGCGACAGGTTCTTCACCAGCCAGTCCGGCGTGCGTTCGTAAAAACCGCGCACATGTTCGCGGCGGATCAGCGGAATGGTTTCGCCGAAACGACGGCGATGCATGTCGATCAGGACATTCCGATGCTGCTGCTCGACCTCGGCCATATCCTCGAAAACTTTGGCCGATTGTGGATATTGCGCGCGAAGGTGATCGGCATAGGAGCGGTATATACGGGAATCGTCCTCTTCGGACGAAATGGCGAGTGCCAGGATTTCCTGTTCGCCGAGCGAGGAAAAAGGGCGTTTGGACAGGGAAAAAAGACTGCGAAACATGGCTCAAACCTTTTTAGAATAATTCTAAATACATCCGCCTCGTGTCGAGATCAAGTCGTTTTAGAATAATTCTAACAAGGCAATAGGTCGCATTGCAGCCAGCGGCGCTGCGCGGTAAATTTGCCAAAAAGGAAAGACGATGCAGGATCAAATTGCAGGGCGAGCCGCCCACAATGCGGAAACTCAGGACAGGGCGGAAAAGGCCATGGCTGAGATCGGCGTCGACGCCGCTTTTATCGATCTGCTGGTAGAGACCTTTTACGGCCGTGTTCTTGAACACCCGACGCTTGGCCCCGTTTTTGATGCAAGGCTTGCCGGGCGCTGGCCGGAACATATGGCCAGGATGAAACAGTTCTGGACGGCTATCGCCTTCAAGAATGGTAGCTATGGTGGCAAACCGGTGCAGGCGCATCTGGGGGTAAAAGGCATGTCGGCGGAGCTTTTTCCGCAATGGCTCGCACTTTTTTCAGTGACGCTCGATGACATCGCGCCGAGCAGAAAGGCGCATGACTGGTTCATGGAAACGGCGGAACGCATCGCCAGAAGCCTGACGCTTTCGCTGTTTTATAATCCTGCAATGGATGACCCGGCGTTAAAACGCAGTGGGTCTTAAGGCAAAGAAAGAGCCACGCGAGTTTCAATATTCCCTCTTGATGGCCGCAGGGATAAATGTTTAGTAGCCAGCGGGAGGCGTACCGTGCGGTTCGCCTGTTTTTACAGACATAGCAGGGCTTATCGACATGGATCGCAGATCATTTATCCGCAAGGCGGGCGCCGTCGGCGCCGGTGTTACCGCAACCGCTCTGGCCGCTCCGGCCATCGCGCAGGAAAACCCCAAGATCACCTGGCGCATGACGTCGTCCTTCACCAAGGGCCTCGACATTCTGTTCGGCGCAGGCCAGCTCGTTGCCGACCATGTCAAGGAAGCCTCCGGCGGCAATTTCGTCATCCAGCATTTTGCCGGCGGCGAAATCGTGCCGGCGTTGCAGGCGGCGGATGCGGTGACGGCTGGCACCGTTGAAATGGCGCATACCTGCTCGTATTATTATGTCGGCAAGGACCCGACCTTCGCCCTTGGAACCTCCGTCCCCTTCGGTCTCAATGCACGCCAGACAAATGCCTGGTTCAACCAGGCCGGTGGCAACGAGCTGCTCAATGAATTCCTTGCCCAGCACAATATCTACTCGATCCTGCTCGGCAATACCGGTGCCCAGATGGGCGGCTGGTTCCGCAAGGAAATCAACACCATCGACGACCTCAAGGGCCTGAAGATGCGCATTGCCGGCCTGACGGGCCAGGTGATGCAGAAAGTTGGCGTGACACCGCAGCAGATCGCCGGCGGCGATGTTTATGCGGCGCTGGAAAAGGGCACGATCGACGCCACCGAATTCGTCGGTCCCTATGACGACCAGAAGCTCGGTTTCTACAAGGTCGCGAAGTACTACTACTATCCGGCATGGTGGGAAGGCGGCCCGGCCGTGCATGCTTTCGTGAACCTGCAGAAGTTCAACGATCTGCCTGAGAACTACAAGCGCATCCTGAAAGACGCCTGCGCCGCCGGCAGCGCCAGCATGCTGGAGCGTTACGATGCCCGCAACCCGAAGGCGCTAAAGGAACTCGTGGCACAGGGCGCCATCCTGCGCCCCTTCAGCCAGGAAATTCTCGACGTCTGCCACAAGGCAGCGCAGGATACCTATGCGGAGATTTCGGCCAAGAACGAGAGCTTCAAGAAGATCTATGAAAGCCAGCAGGCCTTCAAGAAGGACGCCTATCTCTGGGCCCAGATCGCCGAATATACCTATGATACCTACATGATGATCCAGCAGCGCAACGGCACGCTCTGATCCTCATTTCAATATCCTCAAACGGCTACCCGGCATCTGCCAGGTGGCCGTTTTAGTGTTCGATACCAGCTTCCACACCTCGCGTTCACGCCAGTCCACCGGGCTCATGCCGGTAACACGGCGAAATTCCCGATTGAAATTAGACTTGGTCTGAAAGCCGGCGGACAACATGATGGCCGTCACCGATTGCTCCGTTTCCTCCAGCAGTCGGCAGGCTTCGCGGATGCGGAGCTGATTGACATATTGCGAGACATTGACGCCGAGGGAGCGGTTGATCGCACCCGAGATTTGCCGGCTTGGCAGGCCGAGGCGTCTCGCAAGCCGGGACAGGTTGAGGTTCTCGTCGCGATAAAGCGCCTGCGCCTCCATCAGCCGGTCGACCCTTGCGACGATGTCCTTGTCTTGTTCTGATGGCTCTACCGTCGGCGATAAGTCCGAAGTCGGCTCCGCCGCCGTTTGCGGCGCTTTGCTTTTACCGGCGAGAGCCGCCATGAGACCGATCAACAACAATCCGAAAAGATTGGCATTGCTGACGAGTGCTGCAACATTCTGCCCCTGCGCCCATTCGAAATCAAAAAACACCAGCAGATCGACAAGAGCAGAAACGCAAAGAGCAGCCGCGGCGATGATAAGCGCCCGGTGTGCCGAGGCGACGCTGGCGAATTGCGCCTCGTCCAGCCCATCCGGCCCCTTCCTCCCAAGAAGAAGAAGCGCGACGGCGTGGCCGACAAAAATGGTGATCAGCGCGATGTCGATCGCCGCCGGAAATGCAAATTCCAGCACGACGATCAACAGTGGCGACAAGGCCAGACTGGCGAGCATCACCCTGCGGCTCTCCCGCCCCGCCCCCATCAATCCGCGAAAGGCGATGTAGATGAGAGGCGGCAGGCAGGAGGCAAGGATCGGCAGGGCATAACGCATTTCGCTGATGCCATAACCCCAACGTAGCCCGACGAGGACAGATTGCACGGCGCAAAGGGCAATGGACGCGAGAAAGGCCCGGTTGGTCCGCACGTCGTTTCCGCTTCGCAGGAAGACAATGAACATGACGACCAGCAGAAGCCCCACGACAAAAGGCAGCGGAATGAACAGCACGAACGATATCCCCTAAGCGAGACCCTATTTTGCCCAGTCATGGACCAGATCGCGTTTCGGTACGACCTCAAACGCGATCAAGGACGCAAAAAACCGGTGACGGCGCAGATTGCATCTCGTTCTTTTCACCGCACGGGGTTTTCATGCGCACCTTTACGACCATCACGACCTTCCTGTTTTCCGCTCTCGCCATCCAGCCGCTTTTCGCGGGCGAGGCCGTCGGCGTCAGCGACATCGCCATCCATTCGCCCGAACGGGGCAAGGATCTTGCCGTGACGATCTGGTATCCATCCGACGGCAAGGGCACACAGGTGATTTCCGGAGAGGATCGGATTTTTCAGGGCACACCCGCCTTCAAGGGCGCTGCGGCGCAGCCGGGCCGCCTTCCGCTGGTGCTTCTCTCTCATGGCTCGGGTGCCAGCGTGCGCAGCATGGCTTGGATCGCCTCGAAACTCGCGGGTGAGGGTTTCATCGTTGCCGGCACAAACCATCCCGGCACGACAAGCGGCGATTCCACGCCGGCCGATACGCCGAAAATCTGGGAGCGGACCGGCGATCTTTCCACGATCGCCACAGCCCTCACGACACAAGGCAAATGGTCCACCTCGATCGATGCGGGCAGGATCGGCGTCCTCGGCTTTTCGCTAGGCGGTAGCGCGGCAATGGAGATATCCGGCGCCCGCGCTGATCTCGACGCCTATGCGCGTTATTGCGAAGAATATACCACGATGCCGGATTGCCAATGGTTTGGTGGGGGCCGGGGTTATCTCAATAAAGAGCCGGTCAGCGTGCCCAAGCTCGATCTCAGAACCCTCGACAAGGCCCGTTTCGAACAGCAGAATCGCGATTCCCGTATCCGTTCCGCCGTACTGGTCGATCCCGGCCTCGCACTCGCCTTCCAGCCGGAGAGCTTGAGAAAGATCTACATTCCGCTCACCTTCATCAATCTCGGCAGCAAGGGGAAAATTCCGCCGGCGGTGCTGGCGGACAGGCTGGCGGCCGAAGTGTCCGGTGCAACCTATCAGCAGGTCGACGAGGCCGACCATTTCAGCTTCCTGCCCCTCTGCAAGGAAGGCGCCAGCGCGTTTCTCAAATCCGTTGGCGAGCGGGATCCGATCTGCGAACCGGCCGGGCCGCGTGATCGTTCTGATATTCATGCCGAGCTGGAAAAGATGATCGTTGCCGCCTTCAACCGAACGCTGAAGCCCGGACAATAAGCCCCCAGCAACGTGCTAGCCGATCCGCTTGTAAAACAGGGTCGTGCCGCAATAACGCCCATCGGGAAACAGGGCGTAATCGGGAATGACGCCAACCCGCTGCCAGCCGAGACGGGGATAGATCGCCTCGGCATCACTGCCGGTGGCCGTATCCAGCACCAGAAGGGTACGGCCACGGGCAGCCGCTTCACGCTCCGCCTTATCCATGAGTTTGCGGGCGAGACCAAGTCCCCGCGCCTTGGGATGCACAAGAAGCTTCATCAGATCGCCGCGATGCGGCTGGTTGGGTTTGGAAGCAAGGCCGACCTGCACGGTGCCCACCACCCTGCCATCCACTTCCGCCACCACATGGATCGTGCCGCCCTCGCCCACGTTTTCCGCCACGGAGCGCCAAAAGGGTTCTGCATCCCGCGGGGAGAAGGGCAACATGAAGCCGACGGATGCGCCGCCATTCACGCACTCGGCAAGGACGTCGCAGAGTTCGGGCAGGACGTCGATGGTCTCTTGCCCGTTCAATACGCGGATGGTGGCCATATGAACTCCTCTGGGAATCAGCGCTGTCTTTGATCCAGCACGACGGCATAACGGGCGGGTTTTTGGGAAGGATTGTAAAAGACATGCCCTTCGCCCACCGGCATGAAAAGGCAATCTCCGGGTTCCATCAGGTGCACGATACCGCCGCTCGTCATTTCCAGAACACCTTCGAAAAGCCAGACATATTGCGTCATGCCCCGGCTTGCCGCGTGCGGCGGAAAACCGACACGCGCGCCTGCCGGAAATTCGACTTCAACGATATCGACATCGGACGCCACCCGTGGTGGGGAAATGGCGCGGCGGACATAACCGGTCTCCGGGTCTTTCCACAGCTGCTGGTCGCGTTTCTTCACCAGCGGGGAAACCGCCTCTTCGTTTTCCGCGAAGAAACCGGAGAGCGACAGGCCGAGTGCTGCGCAGATGCGCGCAAGCAGCGACGCGGTGGGGCTCGCCTCCCCTCGCTCGATGCGCGAAATCATGGCGCGACTGACGCCGGATTCGGAGGCGAGCCGTTCCAGCGTCAGGCCGCTTTCAGCCCGCAACACCTTGATCCGCTCGCCGATGGAGCGTTCTAGAATTCGATCTTCAGTTTCCATCATATGAAATTATTATTCTCACATGATGGAGTCAATATCCACGATAATGGAAATTATGGTTATCCTTCGTGGCGGACTCCGCGTGGCAAATGACGGTTCAGGCGCCGACCTGGCCGATCCAGTCGTTCAGATTATAGTAGTTTGTTACTCGGCTAACTTTCCCGTCCTTCAGGTCGAAGAAGGCGCCGGCCGGCAGCACGTATTTCTGACCGTTCGCTTCCGGCAAGCCCTCATCGGTTTTGAGATATTCCCCGTTCACGACGAATTCAGCGGATGCGCTTTTGCCGTCTTCGCTCGCCATGATCACCATGTTCGTGAGGTTTTCCCGGTAGCAGCGGTTCATATGATCCATGAAGGAGGCGAAGGCGGCCTTGCCGGTCTGGCGCTCGCCCTGATTGATGTCATGCACCACCTCATCGTGAAGCAGCGCCAGGAAGGCATTCATGTCCTGACGGTTGAAGGCATCGTAATAGGCGCGGATGGTCTCGGCAGCGGTCATTGTCTTCTCCGTTCATGCTTGCGCGGGTGTTCCATGACGGTATAACCAGTGCAACCGAGAGTGAAAATGCCCATGACCGTCGAAATCAAGTCTCTTTCCGGCATTGACGCCGCAGCCTATTTCGATGACCTCGCACGCCTGCGGATCAACGTCTTCCGTGCCTTCCCCTATCTCTATGACGGCACGCTGGATTATGAGCGCAAATATCTCGCGACCTATGCCGATACTGACGGCGCGGTGTTCGTGCTGGCGCTCGATGACGGGCGCGTTGTCGGTATGTCTACCGGCATGCCGATGATGGCGGAAACCGATGAGGTGAAGGCGCCCTTCCTCAAGGCAGGTTACGACCCGGACCGGATATTTTATTTCGGAGAAAGCGTGCTGCTGCCCGACTATCGCGGTCACGGGATAGGAGTGCGCTTCTTCGAGGAACGGGAGGCCCATGCAAAACGCCTGGGCTTCGACTGGTGCACCTTCTGCGCTGTCGAGCGGCCCGCTGATCATCCGCGCCGTCCGGCGGATTACGTGCCGCTGAATGCGTTCTGGGAAAAGCGGGGTTATCGCCACCATCCCGAATTGCGCACCAGCTTCACATGGCAGGACCTCGACGAGAGCAGTGAAAGCGCAAAACCGCTATCCTTCTGGATGAAGACCATTGCCGGAGATGCAAACGAATGACACGGTTAGCGGCCAGCCAATATGCCATCGAACTGATCGAGACATGGGAGGCCTATGCCGCGCATCTTTCCGCCATCGTCCGCGAGGCCAAGGAAAAGGGCGCGGAACTGCTGCTTCTGCCGGAATATTCGGCGATGGCGCTGACCGGGCAATTGCCACCCGATGCGCGCTCCGATCTGCACCGTTCCATTGAAGAGATACAGCCGCTCATCCCCTCCTGGGTGGAGCTTTGCGAAGAGTTGGCGCGGCAACATCAAATTCTGTTCCAGCCCGGCAGCGCGCCGGTGAAGGACCCGGACGGCAAGTTCCGCAACCGGGCGTGGCTGTTTGGCCCTGATGGCCTGATCGGTTATCAGGACAAGCAGATCATGACCCGCTTCGAGCGGGAGCAATGGAACATTCATGCCGGGGTCGAGGGTTTGAAAGCCTTCGAGACGAGCATCGGCAGACTCGGTATTTTGATCTGTTACGACAATGAGTTTCCAATGCTCGGCCGCAAGCTGGCAGAACTCGGAGTTGAACTGGTGCTCGCGCCCAGCTGCACCGACACTTTGGCCGGCGCTTACCGGGTGCGCATCGGCGCGCAGGCCCGGGCGCTGGAAAATCAATATGCCATTCTTTCCTCCCCCACCGCGGGCGAGGCTCCATGGTCTCCTGCCGTCGATGAAAATCGCGGGCGGGCGGCGCTTTACGTACCGTCCGACTACGGCATGCCGGCATCCGGCATCCTCGCGGAAAGCGAAAGCGATGCGGTGACGGAGAGCTCGATGCTGATCGCCGATATCGATCTTGCCACTGTGGCAAGGCTGCGTACCGAGGGACAGGTTGCCACCCGCCGCGACTGGCCAGAGCAATTTGCGGTCTGAAAGCCCATTTTAAAGGGCTTTTAACCAAATTCCCGCTTTGCGGCATGACAAGCCCCTGCTATAGCGCGGAACATGAGCACAAATTCGACCCGCACGCCCCTGGACCATATCCGCAACTTCTCGATCGTTGCCCACATCGATCACGGCAAATCGACGCTGGCCGACCGGTTGATCCAGTCGACGGGCGGCCTTGCCGAGCGCGACATGTCGGAACAGGTTCTCGATTCGATGGATATCGAGCGCGAGCGCGGCATCACCATCAAGGCCCAGACCGTACGCCTGCACTACAAGGCGAATAACGGCGAGACCTATGTGCTGAACCTCATCGACACGCCCGGTCACGTCGACTTTGCCTACGAAGTGTCCCGCTCGCTTTCGGCCTGCGAAGGTTCGCTGCTGGTGGTTGACGCATCGCAGGGCGTGGAAGCCCAGACGCTCGCCAACGTCTATCAGGCGATCGACAACAATCACGAGCTGGTCACGGTCTTGAACAAGATCGACCTGCCGGCGGCCGAACCAGAACGCATCAAGGAACAGATCGAGGAAGTGATCGGTATCGACGCCTCCGACGCCGTGATGATCTCGGCCAAGACCGGTCTTGGCATTCCCGATGTTCTGGAAGCCATCGTCAACCGTTTGCCGCCGCCGAAAAGCGATGTCGCCGAAAACGGGCCGCTGAAGGCACTGCTGGTCGACAGCTGGTACGACACCTATCTCGGCGTCATGGTTCTGGTGCGCGTCATCGACGGCGTGCTGAGCAAGGGCCAGCAGATCCGCATGATGGGCTCGGGCGCGAAATACGGCGTCGAGCGCGTTGGCGTACTTACCCCGAAGATGGTCAATGTCGACAGCCTCGGCCCCGGCGAGATCGGTTTCATCACCGCCTCGATCAAGGAAGTCGCCGACACCCGCGTTGGCGATACGATCACCGACGACAAGCGCCCGACGGCGCAGGCCCTGCCCGGCTTCAAGCCCGCGCAGCCCGTGGTGTTCTGCGGTCTCTTCCCGGTCGATGCGGCAGACTTCGAAGACCTGCGCGCGGCTGTCGGCAAACTTCGCCTCAACGACGCTTCCTTCTCCTTCGAAATGGAATCGTCAGCCGCCCTCGGTTTCGGTTTCCGCTGCGGCTTCCTCGGCCTGCTGCATCTCGAAATCATCCAGGAACGCCTTGAGCGCGAGTTCAATCTCGATCTCGTCGCCACCGCCCCTTCGGTTGTCTATGAAATGACGCTGACGGATGGCACGGAAAAGGAACTTCACAACCCGGCCGACATGCCGGACGTGGTGAAGATCAAGGAAATCCGCGAGCCGTGGATCAAGGCGACGATCCTGACGCCGGATGAATATCTCGGCGGCATCCTGAAGCTCTGTCAGGACCGGCGCGGCCTGCAGACGGAGTTGACCTATGTCGGCAACCGAGCAATGATCACCTATGAACTGCCGCTCAACGAAGTCGTGTTCGATTTCTATGACCGCCTGAAATCCATCTCCAAGGGTTACGCCTCGTTCGATTACAACATCATCGACTATCGCGAAGGCGATCTCGTCAAGATGTCGATCCTCGTCAATGGCGATCCTGTCGATGCCCTCTCCATGCTGGTGCACCGCTCTGCGGCCGACCGGCGCGGGCGCGGCATGTGCGAAAAGCTGAAGGAACTCATTCCGCCGCACATGTTCCAGATCCCGATCCAGGCCGCCATCGGTGGCAAGGTCATCGCCCGCGAAACCGTGCGCGCGCTGCGCAAGGACGTGACGGCGAAGTGTTACGGCGGTGACGCAACGCGCAAGCGCAAGCTTCTGGACAAGCAGAAGGAAGGCAAAAAGCGCATGCGCCAGTTCGGCAAGGTGGAAATTCCGCAGGAAGCCTTTATCGCCGCTCTGAAGATGAACGACGAATAAGCTAGGTTGTTTTTTTTCCGAGCCTTTGAATCTTAAAGTCCAGATAGTCCCGAATAAATTCGTAACGCGCTACCGTTGCTTTGCCTCGGTAGCGTATTCGTATCTCGTCACCACCATCATCGATTAAGTTCTCTTCGCTCCATCCTTCCGGCACCCGACTATCGCTATCAGGTAAATCACGCACAGGCGGCGAAATTGGTTTTTCGGGCGCATTACTGGCTTCTTGAACAACAACCTGCCCTATCTCCACCCCGGTTTTTTCACCTTCGAGGAAGACCCATAGACGCCCTTCGTACTCCTGAATTTTCTCAACGCGTTTTGGCTCTTTTAATTGAAATGCGCCGCCAATTTCTATCTGAACAAAGTCACCAACCTTAGCTTCGACATTAGTGTGATGTGAAGCTTCCTGTTGGTCGCTACTATCCGAACCTGCTTCGCTATTTACACCGGCAAACGACAAGGTCGCCCGATAAACACGAAGCACTTCATATGCAGCCTTATCGGTAAATACTCCTCCGTGCTCATGTCCCCTATCGGACGTGAGATAGTAAAGAGGAACGCTGTCATTCAGCCCGACAGCATCGCCAAAACGGGACCAAAGCTCAGAAAATATCGGTGGATTAAGCGCTGCTACCTTTAATCCTTGCCGCACTTTCTCTTGTGGGGCATGTGGATTTAGAATTCCTTGAGCAAGCGTGGACACGCGCATTTTCCGTGCTGGGCCGGAGACATTTTCGAGCAAACCATACTGCAGCAACGTAGCAAACGTTTGGATCGTCGCGCTGCTCGTTACCGGTTTTCCATATGCCTTCGCTAGAACCTCCCTTGGTTGCGGGTGGTCACGAACCTCTGTAAAAATTCGCTTCGTTCTTTCTATCGCCAGATCCAGCGATATGTAAGGATACGCAGGACTACGCTGTTGCGGCGCTAATTTCCCGTTTTCTTCATCAGCCATAACATTCCCCAAAACACTATCACGCATTATCGCGATAATTTTCATAGGCTACCCGAATATTTATTGCCAAGCAACCCGAATGATATTATCAAATGAAAGAGATCAGGAGAATCGCAATGATTAGAAGAGGGGCAGCCAACCACACCCAAGAGCACCGTCGCGGTTGGCAGTAACAAAAAGGGCCACAAAGCAGGTGGGCTGGTACCCGACCTGAAATGTGACCCATGGTGTCAGCGGACAAGCCCAAATCCGTTGGACGGAATAACTGGGAATGCCGATATCTGAAGCACTTAACACTTTTAGAATCGCATTTTCCGGTCTCCGTTTCAAGAGGGCATTCCGTCGTAGTCAGGAGAATATAATGACCAACGACAATATGCCGAGCTACACGCTCACTTTTGATGATGCCGTCCAGATTTGGCTTCGCCAATGGAAGGGTGAATTTCAGAACCGGATTGCAGCGAGTTTCGATGTCAATCCGGGTCGCGTTAATGATGTCCTTAAAGAGCGGAAACATGTCGGCAGCCGTGAAGCCGCGCTTTCCCGGCGTTCCGCGTGACGAAAGGTTCTGAACATGACGAATAAGCGTAATCAACACGTTGTTCCTCATCCCGATGGCTGGGCCGTAAAAGGTGCCGGTGCAGAAAGGGCGACGAGGGTGGTGGAAACTCAACGCGAAGCAATCAATATTGCCCGCGGGATCGCACAAAATCAGGCAACGGAAATGCTGATTCATGGAGAAAACGGTCGTATCCGCGAGCGTAACTCCTATGGCAATGATCCCTTTCCACCCAAGGGCTGACTGATCTTTTTGCTGGTGCTGGTGGCCTCCGTGGGCCACCAGCTTTATAAACTCCTTTGATTTTCATATTTCCGGGAACAGCATGGACCGGTGAGCCGCAGCGCCATCGCCCACCGCAAGGGCGACCGAGCCGGCCGGTCTTGCCACATCGCCACACGCGAAGATGCCGCGGGCGGTGGTCTGTTTCATCGGTCCGTCACGATGGTCGATCCCATTGGCCCCTCCTTCACCGCGCAGCCGAGTTTTTCGATATCGCCGCTCTGAAGATGAACGACGAATAAGCGGCAATCACTGCATCGCTATTGAAGGGAGGCACACAGCCTCCCTTTTGCGTTTGAAGGCCGATCCTCAAGCGTGCAGCTTCGCACCCTTGGTGATCTTGTCGACGATCTTCCTGTCGGCCCTCAGCGCCATGCCGACCACCTTGGCAGTGTCGGGAGAAAACTCCGAAAACACCTGGCGGTTGGCGGCATCGTGGCCGGTCGCGAACATTTCCTCGATGTAGAGCGATGTCGTGATGTCACGCTCGAGGGAACGCTGGTGGATTTTCCGCAACGCCTCCTGATCCGTGGCCATGACGACGATGGGCTGAATAGACAGGGGATTGTAGACGTTGCCTGCGCCATCGCGGTATGGTTCCCCGATGATCTCTCCGGTCTGGGCGACAATGCCGGACATGAGAAATGCGGTGACGTTCAGTTTTTGCCACACGGCAAGGTCATCACGAAGAATGACGGCGATCTTGGTATCAAACATGCGAACTCAATCTGGCTGTGGTTACGAAAGAGAAGCGATCCTAGCGCCTCGGGGCAGCAACGATCTTGAACGTTCGTGCAAATTCGAAGGGATCGTGCAGGCCCGCTCCAGCGAAGGCATAGAGCGCATAGACGCGCGCTTTCACGGCAATGCCTATGCACCACATCGCCATGATACCTATGCGCTCGGCGTCACGCTTTCCGGCGTACAGACCTTTTCCTATCGCGGCACGTCGCATTTCAGCATGCCGGGAAATGTCATCGTTCTGCATCCCGATGAAGTTCACGATGGTGGCGCGGGGACGGACGAAGGCCTGCACTATCGCATGCTCTACCTTCCACCGGAGAAAACGACGGAGGCGGGATGTAATACGCTGCCCTTTGCCCTAAGTGCCGTCATTGAGGACGAAGAGTTCCGCCAATGCCTGGCCGAGGCACTCGGCAATCTCGACGGCGAACCTGACAGTCTGCTTCTCACTGACTGGCAATCGCGGCTTTCGGATCTGCTCTGGAAACATTCGAACGGAAACGCCAGACCCATCAAGTGGATCGACCGCGCCGCCGTTCTGCGATGCCGGGACTATCTGCTGGAAAACAGCGCCAACACCGTTGTGTCGCAGGAGCTGGAACAGATAAGCGGGCTCGACCGCTTCACACTTTTCCGGCACTTTCGTTGCCTGTTCGGCACCAGCCCGCACCGTTATCTCATCATGCGCCGGCTGCAAAAATGCAAGGACATGATGCGCGCGGGTGCGAGCCTTGCCGAAACGGCGTTTGCCTGCGGTTTCGCGGACCAGGCGCATTTCACCCGGCATTTCAAAAATGCCTTCGGCATGCCCCCGGGCCGTTGGCTGAACCTCGTCTCACATTAGCGCATTTCCGGGAACAGGATAGACCGGTGAGCCGCAGCGCCCGCCATGGCACCATCGCCGACCGCAAGCGCTACCGAGCCGGCCGGTCTTGCCACATCGCCACAGGCGAAGATGCCGCGGGCGGTGGTCTGTTTCATTGGGTCCGTCACGATGGTCGATCCCATTGGCCCTTCCTCCACCGCGCAGCCGAGTTTTTCGATCCAATCCACAGTGATGCGCAATTTCGGCTGGGTGAAAAGCCCGGCCAGTGCGATGCTGCGGCCATCCGCCAGAACGACATCCGCATGCCGGGCAATCTCCCTGATGCTGGTTTTTTCCATCCGGACGCCGCGCGCTGCCAGCAGCGCATGCTGATCCGCATCCGGCTCGACTATGCCATTGGTAAAAAAGGTCGTCTCGCCCCAGTCGGGAAGCATCAACGCGTGGTGGATGGCCATTGGTGAAGCGGCGATGACGCCGATTTTTCCCTGATCGAGTTCATAGCCATGGCAATAAGGGCAATGAAAGACCGCAGAACCCCAGCGCTCCCTCAGCCCGGCAATCTCAGGAAGTTCATCGGTCACACCCATGGCGAGGATAAGCCGGCCCGCCGTCTCCCGGCGGCGGCCGTCGATCTCAACGACGAACTCGCCGAAAGAGCCCTTGGCGTCGGTCACCCTGCCCTCGACCCAATGTATCGTGGGGTAACGTTCGATCTGCTGGCGTGCCTCGGCGATAATCTCGCCCGGCGCCTTGCCATCCTGCCCGAGGAAACCGTGTGAATGGCTGGCGAAACGATTTCTGCGTTCGCCGGTATCCACGATCAGGATGTTCTTTCTGGCGCGACCAAGCTGCAGGGCGGCGGAAAGGCCGGCATAGCTGCCGCCGATAATGATGACGTCGAATTTCATGATGCACCCATTGTTCAGGGAACGAGGCGGAAGCGCCGTTCATTTTCATGAAACTTATATTGTTACATGAATTTTGAAGTCAATAGTCACGCAACTTATATTGTTACGTCACATCCAAACTGATAGCGTCCAGATAAATGGATGGGCTTGGCAATGAGACACGACACGCGCCTTTCTCGGGTGCTGCATATTCTGATCCATATGGAAAAACATGAGGGTGCCGCGACCTCCGAAAACATAGCGGCGATGCTGCAGACCAATCCCGTGGTGGTGCGCCGCACGATGGCTGGCCTACGGGAGCATGGTTACGTATCGTCGGAAAAAGGCCATGGCGGCGGGTGGGTGCTGGCACGGCCGCTCACCGAGATCACGCTGCTCGACATTTACCGGGCGCTTGGCGCACCGGAGCTGTTCTCGATCGGGCTGGCCGGCGACAATCCTAATTGCGTCATCGAACAGGCGGTCAATGCAGCACTTTTCGACGCCATGAACGAGGCGGAAAACATCCTGTTGTCCCGCTTTGGAAGCATAACGCTTTCGACGCTCGCAGAGGAGTCGATCAATCGTTGGTCGAAGCTTTCCAACTGCCCCTCCGCCATGGAGCAGCTTTAAGCGCGGTTGGCTTTTCACAAAGAAAAACCGCCTGCCGAAAAGCAGGCGGTTTTATGATATCAATCAACCCGTTAAGGCTGGGTCTGCGTGCCACCCGTATTCGGGCTTGCCGGTGCCGTGTTGTTCACGGGCGGCGTTGCCGGGGTAGTCGGAGCCATCGGCGCCGGTGCCTGATCCGTTGCCGCAGGCGGCGTGGTGGAGGACGTCGTTGCCGGATCGGTGGTCGGGCCGCTCATCTGCGACCAAGCGAAAACGCCGACCAGAACGACAACGATGATCGCCAACCACGGTACCCAGGACGACGACGTGCGGGCATGCGGTTCATTGCTGATATTCAGTTCCGGACGTAAATCGCGGTCCGGACGCGGGTTATTGGGATCGAATGTCATGGTGTTTCCTCCTCTTCATTCTGCGGAGAAAACGACGTTCACGGGATTTTGTTCCGATTTCCTTCAAATGCCGATAAATGGGTAAGGCCAGTCACTCATCGAAGGGCATCCGCGAGCACCGTCATGACCTGCGGGCCGACCATTTGCGACACGTTGAAACGCATGAAACCGGAAGCGTTCTGCGACGAGCTGAACACATTGCCGGGGGCCAGCACCACCTGCCGTGCAAGCGCCCGCTGCGCCACATCGGCGGCATCTATCCCTTCCGGCAGGCGGCACCACAGGAACATGCCCGCCTGCGGCTCGATCCACGGCATACATCCGATCGATCTCAGACGGGTTGCCGCCTCCGGCACCGCAGCCGCAAGACGCTGCCGGAGAGCCTCGACATGCTTGCGATAACTTCCATCCGTCAAAAGCGACAGGACAAGCGCCGCCGAAAAATGCGTTCCACCGAAAGCCGTGGCGATCTTGAGGTCGGTCAGGGCTTCCACCCATGCCTGGGGTGCCGCGATGAAACCGCATCGCACGGAGGCGGACAGCGTCTTGGAAAAGCTGCCGATCTGGACAACGCGGTTCAGACCATCAAAAGCCGCCAGCCGGGGAGCCGCCTGCGTTTCGAAATCGGCAAAAATATCATCCTCGATGATGGTCAGGCCCGCCTGTTCGGCCAGCATCAGCAGGCGATGGGCGGAAACGGCGGATAGTCTTGCGCCAGTCGGATTATGGATCGCGGAATTGGTGATATAAAGCCGCGGCTGGTGCTCTTTCAGCGCCTGCTCGAAAAGTGGCAGGTCGGGTCCAGCAGGTGTATAGGGCACCCCGACGATCTTCACCCGATGCGCTCGCAACAGGGCGTGGAAATTGAAGTAGCAGGGGTCGTCGACAACAACCGTATCCCGCGGCTGCAGCAGGAAACGGCAGAGAAGATCGATTGCCTGCGTGCCGGAATCGGTGAGCATGATCTGGCTCGCTCCTGCCTGTACACCGTGTTCGGCCAGCCGCCGTGACAGAAGCTGACGCAACGGCAACAGCCCCATCGGGCTGCCGTAATCCGTCAGCAAGGCGTCATCGGCACGGGCCAGCCCTCGCATCGCCCGCCGCAATCCCTCCTGTGGCATCCACGATGCCGGAAGCCAGCCGCAGCCGGGCTTGGCGAGAGCGGAACCGTCATCCAGCGCCTGTCGCGAAACCCACAAGGGGTCCACCGCCCTGTCGAGCCGCGGTTCGATATCGGCAAGCGAGAGCGGCGCAAGCGGACCGGCGACGAAAAAACCTGAGCCGGGGCGCGAGCTTATCGTACCATCCGCCACAAGCCGGTCATAAGCCTCGACAATGGTGGACGTGGAAAGCTGCATGGTCTTTGCCAGTGCCCGCACGGATGGCAGGCGCCCGCCCGGAACAAGGCTGCGCGAGGCGATGCGCTGGCGGATATTCGCCATCACTTTTTCGATGCGTGTGCCTGCCGTAACCTTCCCGTCCACATCCGTCCCTAACTGTACTGCTTTTAAGACCATAACAGTTTATTGATATTGTAGCGTATTGTCGCTGTTCCTGCCAGCCATTCCGGATCAAGAAAGGCAAAAGGCAGGAGACGATCATGGACAAGACGACAAGCGGTTGGCTGAACGGGCTGACGGGCGTGGTGATATTCAGCGGGTCTCTGCCCGCGACACGCCTTGCGGTAACGGGTTTCGACCCGGTGTTCCTGACCGCCGCCCGCGCCAGCATTGCGGGCCTGTTGGCGCTGGCGTTGCTGTTTCTGTTCAGGCAGAAGCGCCCGGCGCGCGGTGATCTGACATCGCTGATCATCGTCTCGATTGGGGTCGTGGTGGGTTTCCCGCTTTTGACCGCGCTCGCGCTGCGGCATGTCACCTCGGCGCATTCCATCATTTTTGTGGGGCTGCTGCCGCTTGCAACTGCAATCTTTGCGGTTATGCGCGGCGGAGAGCGCCCGCGCCCTGTCTTCTGGCTGTTCTCCTGCCTCGGCAGCGCGCTGGTGGCGGGTTTCTCCCTGTCGAATTCGTTCGCCGCCGGGATCGAGGCCTCGCTTGTCGGCGATCTTCTCATGCTCGGCGCAATCATCGTCTGCGGGCTCGGTTATGCGGAGGGCGCTGCCCTTTCGCGGAAGCTGGGCGGCTGGCAGGTCATTTCCTGGGCGCTGGTGCTTTCCCTGCCCGTGATGCTGCCGCTTGCCTTTTTTACCGGGCCGGAAACGCTTGGCGGCATAGACCCGCGGGCCTGGGGCGGCCTTGCCTATGTCTCGCTGTTCAGCATGCTGATCGGTTTCATTTTCTGGTATCGCGGGCTGGCGCTGGGCGGCATCGCTGCGGTGGGGCAGCTGCAACTGCTCCAGCCCTTCTTCGGGCTCGCGCTCGCCGCAACTCTGCTGCACGAAGAGGTGAGCCCGGCCATGATCAGCGTGACGCTGGTGGTGGTGCTGTGCGTTGCGGGCGCGCGAAAATTCGCGCGCTGATCATCAGCTCGAACGACGGTCGACCCAGCGATGCCAGGATTCCTCGCTGCCGTTGAAGACATTGAGATCGATGCGGCCGTCTACGCCATGCGACAGGCCGGAGCCGGAATATTGCCAGAATAGCCACTTGCGACCGGGATAGACCGCTGACGGGTGCTGAGCGACTGCACGCAGCCAGAAGGGATAATCCTGGAATTCGCCCTGGAGGTTGTCCTTGTAGAAATCGGGCGCCGTATAGATGATCGGCCGCTGACCATAATGGCGCTCGAGCTTGTCCATGAAGACACGCATCTTTTCCAGAACGCGTTCGCGGGAATGGCGCATTTTGCAGCTCGATTCGCCGTTATATTCCACGTCGATGACCGGCGGCAGCGCATCCGGATCGCGCGGCACGTTGCGAATGAACCAGTCCGCCTGTTCGCTGGCGTTGCGGCACCAATAAAAGAAGTGATAGGCGCCGCGGCGGATGCCTGCTTCCTTCGCGCGCTGCCAGTTGGTGCGGAACATCGGATCGAGATGATCGCCGCCATCCGTCGCCTTGATGAACGCGAAATTCGCACCGCGGGTGCGCAGCTGCGGCCAGTCTATATTCGCCTGCCAGCGGGACACATCCACCCCATGGACCTGGAAATGGCGTGGCTGAACCCGGCCGAAATTGATGGGCTTGGCATCGCTGAAACTGGAGCGGAAGATGCGGGAGCGGATCTGCGCGCCAGCGCTCGCCGCCGGAGCGGCAGCCATGGCCAATTGCACCGGGCGCTCCATCGGCCGTTCTGCCGGTCGCACCATTCCGGTCTGCGAAGGAACGGGCAGACGGATTTCAGGCGCATTCTGCGGCAGGGATGCCCTCGGCGTGACGGCGGAAAAGGCCTTGGGCTCATCCGGCACCGGCCCGCCCCACGCCAGGACTTCCTGCCGTGGCTGAGCCGTAATCGGCTGCGTGCCGACACTTGCCTGCGGCACCGGCGCCGATGGCTTGACCGAACTGGTGGTTTCCTTCGACGGCAAGCCAGCCATCAGGCTTTCCGGCCCGGAACTGGACGTGCAGCCGCCAAGCAGAAGGCAACCGAAGAGAAGTGCTGGTGCAGCCGATGAACGCATGAGAACCCGTACGCAAAACAAAATCGGGGGGCACTCAGACGCCACCCGCAGACCTCGAAAGACAAATGCTAACGGAAGATTATCAAAAAAGACTGAATCTTATCTTTACGCCGGCACCTGTCGATGCGCCCGTCATTTATGACAGGCGAAACGCTTCGAGTTCTCGCGCAAGGGCGGCGCTCAGGCCGTCATTGTGGTGAGATCGACGGTATCGGCACCGGCAAAGTTTCTCTTGATCGATTCGATCGCGTGGATAGCCGATGCCTTTGCCTTGTACCCTTCCGACGAAAACATCGTCTCGCCATTGGATGCCTTGAAGCGGAAGCGATATTCGCCGGCTTTGTCCTGATAGATTTCGAATTTATACATGATCTTTGCGCCTCTGTTGCAAATCGAAGTGAACCCGTCGCAATCTTGAGCAGAACCTGTTCAATTCGCAACCGAAAATCACCGCTGTCAGATCAGCCGAATCCAGGCGCGGGCTATTTCCAGACCGGCCATGTCGGCCATCTGCGCCCGCGTGCCACGGTGGTCACCGTAATTTTCCAGCCAGCCGGGCGACATTCTTTCGACGGAACCCGGAAATCTCCGACACCATTCGTCGACAACCTCGGTGGAAGCCTCGAAATGGAACTGGGTGCCATAGGCCGCCCGTCCGATACGAAAGGCCTGGTTTTGTGTCGCGGCATTGGTCGCAAGGCGCGTGGCATCGGGCGGAAGCGTAAAAGTGTCACAATGCCACTGAAAGATCGGGAAGTTCTGCTGCTGCCCGGCCAAAAGCGGATCGGATAAGCCCTCCGGCGTCAGGGACACATCCTGCCAGCCGAATTCCGGCGGGCCTGAGAGAATATTCTCTCCGCCATAGGCGCGCGCCAGCAACTGGCTGCCGAGGCAAACACCCATGACTGCCTTGCCCGCATCGCCGAAGGCCTTCATCAGAAGCGCCAGGTCCGGAAGATAGGGATAAAGCACATCATCTATCGCGTTCTGTTCGCCGCCCAGCACAACAAGCGCATCATGGTCGTCCGCATCTTCAGGAAGAGAATCGCCCGCATAGGCGCGGATGACGTGAATATCCGCCGCTGCCTCTCGCAGGGCGACGCCAATTTGCCCATGCGGCGTGCCCGCCATGTTTTCTATGATTGCTACGCGCATAAGACCTCTTGGCGACGACGACGGACTCAATCGGCAAAAATTGCCGATTGAGTCCAGCTTCACCACGGGAAAAAACGATTTTCAAGAGCGCGGTATCGTCTTTGAGGCGGTAGCGGACGGCGCGGCGTTTTAAGCCTCAGAATTCACGCGCCAGCTTGGCGTCGACCGAATGCCGGTTGCCGCCGCGCACGGCGAAGAACAGGAAAATCGCAGCCCAGAGAATCGATTTTTCCGCACCGCCCAGACCTTCCGCCTTTACGATGCCGTGAAAATAGACCGTGACCAAGAGCACGATCATGGCAGCGAAAGATGCTGGCCGCGTGAACAGGCCGATGGCGACAAGAATGCCGCCGAAAAATTCCGTGGCGGCAAGCAGCGGCGACCAGAAGACGCCAGGGTAAAAGCCAAGGCTCTCCACCATGCCGACGGCGCCGAGAGGATTGACGATCTTGCCAAACCCATGGGTAACAAGAAGAAGCCCGGCCGCGACGCGCAGAATGGTCTCCACCAGATCATGGGTCGAATTATAAAGCGGCGCGACCGCCGGAACGAAAAGACGCTGACGATTATTCTCGAACTGGGCCATAGGATCTCCACGTTTCAGCCTTCGACAGCTTCTCTGTTCGCAAAGCCATATGATAAGAACAAGCACGCGCCCGGTAAAAACATGAGTATTAAAGTTGACATTATCGTGAGCATATTGCGCTGAAGGAGATTTTGGGATGTCCGAGACAAAACCCCGCATAGCCATTCGCTACTGCACACAATGCAACTGGCTGCTGCGCGCAGGCTGGATGGCGCAGGAAATCCTGCAAACCTTCGCTTCTGATATCGGCGAAGTCAGTCTCATTCCTTCGACCGGCGGCCTGTTCGAGATCACAGTTGATGGGACGATCATATGGGAACGCAAACGCGATGGCGGTTTTCCCGGCCCAAAAGAACTCAAGCAGAGAATCCGTGACATCATCGATCCGGAGAGAGACCTCGGTCATGTCGACAGAACGAAGCACGAGGGCCTCGACACCTGACCAGGCGACATGTTTCAACAGCCCGGATTAAGTTTTTTCCCTTTAAAATCAATGATCGTCATAAAAGTTCAAAAAGTCTGTTGACACCGGGCGGCTGCCCTCGTACATCGCTCTCCGTCGCCCAGATGGCGGAATTGGTAGACGCGCCAGCTTCAGGTGCTGGTACTCGAAAGGGTGTGGAGGTTCGAGTCCTCTTCTGGGCACCATTCCATTTTTGATCTTAGCCAGATCAAATACTTATCCGAAAAAAAAAGCAACATATAGCCGACCGGCAAATGCCGGGAAGCATGTTGCTTTTTTCGTCTTTTTCACGTTCAGAAAAGCTGAAGACGAGCGACTTCCGTTTCCATCGGAAGGCCTGCTGTCATGTCAGAATGATGCAAAAAGTGCCCTGTCAGGGCTGAGCGTCCTTGTCGCCGCTATTTTGCGAATGCTGTTCGCAATTCGGCGTACAGGACAGCACCGTGCGCTCCGTCTGGCGGAATACACGAACCGTATTACCCTCGTCGATGGAGACGAGAATGCGCTCATCCACGATGGGATTGCCTTCGGCATCAAGAAGCACAAGATTGGTCGTGCCAAAACTGCGCCCGGTTAGAACGATGGTCGTTGCATCAGCGACCGTGGCATCAGCGACCTTGGAGTTTCCGACGATAACCTTGCTCACGGGACGGTCGAGGCGGAGAACGCGGGCGTGATTCATCGAAACGCGCAATATATCGTCCTGGGCAAAAACCGGCTGCGCCGCAGCCCCGAGGAAGACGGACAAGCCGACCATGATTTTCGCCAGTTTTCCGGATGACACGCGTTTGGCCCTTGCTTACTATCAGCACAGTTTATTGCGCCACAGAATGCGCGGTTTTAGTGAATGAAGCGTTAAATGGCACGAATCCGCAATGCGGATGATCGTCACGTGTAACGAGATGGTATTTTCATCACTCTTCAATCGCCTCAAAACTGAACATGTGCGTCTCCGTGAAACGGCACTTCTAAAAAAGAGAAAAGTGATAAGGCTTAAAATACACTTATTTATCCGCAAATATAAAAATGCAGAAAATACTTTTCATTTTTATTTACCAAGAGGAACTCATCCTTCCGTTTACTTTGAGTTAATCGTTTTTTTTAAGCGCTTGGAAATCGCTCGGCTGTAGTTTGAACGCAACCGAACAACGGAGAACAGTTGTCGGCGTGCTGAACCAAACAAGATTTAGGAGAGACCTCATGACCAAGATTTTCGCTCGTTTCCTCAAGGACGAATCCGGCGCGACCGCCATCGAATACGGCTTGATCGCTGCCCTCATTTCTGTCGCCATCATCGGCGGCGCTTCAACGCTCGGCGGCAAGCTCAAGGACACATTTACCTTTATTGGCAAGTCGTTCACGGACTCCAAGGCTTCGACCGGCGGCGTCTGATCATTGAAAAGCATCGTGCAGGTGACGACCCCACACAAGTGCGGACGTTGCCTGCATTTTCGCGTGGCCGGCAGCACTAGGTCAACGAAGGTAGGCTATTTATGATTGTCGCGGCAATTTTTCTTATTCTTCCGCTTTGCCTTTGTTTTGCTGCTTTAAATGACCTTTTCAGCATGACGATCCCTAACGTGATAACCGTCGTGCTTTTATTGTCTTTCGCTTTTATCGCTCCCTTCGCGGGAATGGATTTTCAGACATTTGGTTTGAGTTTAGCGGGCGGACTGATTGTATTTCTTGGCTGTTTCGCGCTTTTTGCCGCCAATGTCATGGGCGGAGGCGATGCTAAGCTCTTAACTGGAGCGGCAGTGTGGTACGGTTTCAACATTTCTCTGGTAGAGTTTCTACTTGCCGTAACACTGGTCGGCGGAGCATTAACAGTCGGCATCCTGCTTCTGCGATCTCGGTCACAGGAAATCATGGCTTTCGGAATTCCCATTCCCGATTCCCTGATGGTTGCGCAGAAAATTCCCTACGGAATTGGTATCGCGATTGCGGGGCTTCTAACCTATGGCGAAGCTCCTCTCGTCAAAGCAGCGATCGCCAGTATTTTATAATTTCAAAAACTCTTATTTTTATCCTGAGATTAGAAGTTTGTTAACCACATACTTCAGGACAATATTAACCATAAATATACCAATCACGCGCCATCCTAAGGGAAGAAGAATCTGATTCCCTCAAGGATCGAGCATGAAACCGTCGCGTATCGTCATTCTTTCCGTTGCCCTGGTGGCCGCCGGTCTTGCCGGCCTCGTCGCCATGCAGATTTCCGGCGCGAAGCAGGTCATCGAAAAAGCGGAAACGATTATCCAGAAAGAACCGACGGTCAACGTTCTCATCTCTTCCGTCAATCTGCCCGTCGGCAGCCGTCTGAACGACAGCTCCATGCGCTGGACACCCTGGCCACAGGGCAATGTGGTCGACAGTTTCATAACGCAAGCGAAAAGGCCCGACGCCATCACCGAGCTCGCGGGCACGGTCGTGCGGTTGCCCCTGTTCGAAGGTGAGCCGATCCGGCCGGAAAAAGTGGTCGATTCCAGCACCCGCATCATGTCTTCGCTTTTGCCCGCCGGCAAACGCGCCGTCGCTACCGAGATTTCCGTCTCGACCGGTGCGGGTGGCTTCGTACTGCCGAACGACCGGGTTGATGTCATCATGGTCCGCAAGGGCGAGAATGGTAACTTCCTGACCGAAAATGTTTTGAACAACGTCCGTGTTCTGGCGATCGACCAGCAGATCAAGGAAGGCGAAGACGGCATAGCAGCCGTGGTCGGTGCTACCGCGACGCTCGAACTGACCCCCGAACAGGCAAAGATCATAACCGTGGCGCAACAGATGGCGGACCGTCTCACGCTCGCCTTGCGTTCAGTCGCAGATGCGCAGGAAAACGATACGCTTTCGGCCGGCCATCTTCTCAGCGGAAGTTCCGGCCAGCCGGAAATTCAGGTGATCAAATCCGGCTCGATCGTGAAGAGCGGTCAAGGAGCCTCACAGTGACCGGGGGGCTCATGACAAAACGTTTCAAACACCATCTGCGCTCGTCGATGGCAGGCGGGCTTGCATTCTGCCTGGCTTTTTCAGGCGTTCCCGGCCAGCATTCTCCCGATTTCCTGCGCACCAGCGAGGCGGAAGCGCAAAGCGCAAGCATCGTTCGGATCACCGAAAGTGGCACGGGCATTCGTAAGCGCCTTAAACTCGGGCTGAATAAGGCGCTGGTCATCGACCTGCCGGAAGATGCGCATGACATTCTCGTTGCCGACCCGAGCCTTGCCGACGCTGTGACCCGGACATCGAGACGCATCTACCTTTTCGGGAAAATGGTGGGACAGACCAACATCTTCATTTTTGGTGACGGTGGTCGGGAAATCGTCAGCCTCGATCTCGAGGTTGAGCGCGACATTTCGGGGCTGGAGGCGAATATCCGCCGCTTTATTCCCGAGTCGGACATCAAGGTGGAAATCGTCTCGGACAACATCGTTCTCACGGGATCGGTGCGCACGCCGCAGGATTCCGCACGCGCGGTGCAACTTGCCGACGCCTTTCTGAAGGGCGGCGAGGCCACCACACGCAACATATCGCTCACGGGCGGCAACAATGGCGGCGATGCGGCAATTTTTGCCGAGCGCCGGCAGGTATCGCAAATCGTGAACATGCTGACGATCGAAGGCGAGGATCAGGTAACGCTGAAAGTCACTGTCGCGGAAGTCAGCAGGCAGGTTCTGAAGCAGCTCGGATTTAACGGCTCGATCAGCAGTTCGACAAGCGGGAATGGTTTCGAATTTGCGAATCCATCCAATCTGGGCAATGCGATTGACGGCGCATCCAGAATTGCCAGCGGTGCGATAGGCTCGGGCTCCCTCAGATTTGCTTCCTATCTCAATGCCATGGAGCAGGCCGGCGTCATGCGCACATTGGCAGAGCCGAGCCTGACTGCTATTTCCGGAGAGCAGGCGAAGTTCTATGTCGGAGGCGATTTCAGGCTTGCCGCAGAACAGGAAGTCGACATCGACAAGGAAACCGGACGGCCGACGATTACACGAACGACTAATACGGTCGACTATGGCATCACTTTGAACTTCAAGCCTGTCGTGCTTTCGCCCGGCCGCATCAGTCTCAAGATTGAGACCAATGTTTCCGAGCCTACCTATGAAGGCAACGTTGTAACCGGAAATGGGGGTCGAACGATCCCAGGCTCAACCTTCATGTCGGTGCGCAAGCGCGAGACCTCCACGACGGTTGAGCTTCCTTCGGGCGGATCGATCGTGATTGCGGGTCTTGTTCAGGACAATGTGCGGCAGGCGATGTCCGGGCTTCCCGGCATGTCAAAAATCCCGATCTTTGGCACGCTTTTCCGCAGCAAGGAGTTCCTGCGCAACGAAACGGAACTTGTCATCATCGCGACGCCCTATCTGGTGCGGCCCGTTGCCCGCAACCAGATCGCCCGGCCGGATGACAACTTCAACCCGGAAAACGATGCGGCGATGTATTTCATGAACCGCGTCAACAAGGTCTATGGCCGCAAGGATCAGGTTCAGGCGGCTCCCTATCAGGGATCAGTGGGGTTCATCTACAAATGACGACGCGCGCACCCAGTTCCCTCTCCACAGCGAGCCCGATCCGGGCAGGAAACGTCATGCAGGAAAACTCTTCCGCCTTTTCCCTCCATTTGCCCGGAAGAAGGGCCGGCCTCCTCGCCGTGGCTGCGCTAGCTGCCGGCCTGCTGCAGGGCTGCGCGCGCGACCCGATGACCACCAATGCCATTCCCGACGATTATCGCACGCGCCACCCTATTACCCTGTCGGAAGCCGAGCATTCGCTTGATATTCCGGTTTCTGCCGGCGACAGCCGCTTGACCACGGCCATGGCAGACAATGTCCGTGGCTTTGCCCAGAATTATGCGTCAATGTCGACGGGTATCGTCAACATTCAGATGCCTTCGGGATCGCCCAATTCCGCAACGGCAGCGAGAATGGCGAAACAGATTCGCTCCACGCTTTCCGGCGCGGGTGTGGCTCAAGGCAAGATCATGGAAACGCGCTATGCCGCTTCTCCGAATGGCGACTCCGCTCCCATCCGCCTGAGCTATGTCGCCGTTACCGCGATGACCGGCCAATGCGGCCAGTGGCCTGAGGATCTTTCGGACAATACCTTCGCAAACAAGAACTGGTACAACTTCGGATGCGCCTCACAGAGCAATCTCGCAGCGCAGATCGCCAATCCCATGGATCTGGTCGGCCCGCGCGGCATGAGCCCAATTGATGCCGAACGCCGGGCGGTGGTTATCGATACCTATCGCAGCGGTACTTCAACAGCACCGACAAACTGATGCAGGTCCACCATTTCTCACGGCAGGAAAAACGATGAGCGCTGTAGAATACGACATCAAGCCAAGCGGTGGCGCGGAAGCCGAGCCGCCGCTGCGCGCTTCGGATATGGATCGCCTGCGGCCCCTGCCCCGTATCTCCATCCACGCCTTCTGCGTCAGCGACGCTATGCAGGCCGTCATGGAAGCTCTGTCGAGCGACAGGCGCATGAGCAGGGTTACCCTGCGGGTGACCAAGGGTGATATCAATGCGGCGGCGACGATGTTTTCCGCATCGCCCACACCCAATCTCATCATTCTCGAAACGGCTAGCTCGACTGCATCACTGCTGAACGATCTCGCGCCGCTGGCGGAAGTGTGTGATCCCTCCACCCGCGTCATCATTATCGGCCGGCACAACGACATCACGCTTTATCGCGATCTCATCCGCAACGGCATTTCCGAATATCTCGTTGCACCGGTCAACATGGCCGATCTGCTCGGTTCGATCGCCGCGATCTTCGTCGATCCGGAGGCCGAACCGCTCGGCCGCAACATCGCCTTCATCGGCGCCAAAGGCGGCGTGGGTTCCTCCACCATCGCGCATAATTGCGCTTTCGGCATTTCTAGCCTCTTCTCCACGGAAACCATTCTGGCGGATATGGATCTTGCCTATGGAACGGCCAATATCGATTTCGATCAGGATCCCGCACAGGGCATGGCTGAAGCTGTCTTTTCACCGGAGCGACTGGACGAGGTTTTTCTCGACCGCCTTCTGACGAAATGTTCCGACCACCTGTCGCTCCTGGCAGCACCGTCTCTTCTCGACAGGACCTATGATCTCGATCGTCAGGCGTTTCTGCCGATCCTCGAGGTCTTGCAGCGAAGCGCACCCGTTGCTGTTCTCGATCTTCCCCACCAATGGTGCGACTGGACCCGGGCAGTCCTTGCGGAAGCCGACGAGGTGGTCATTACGGCGGTTCCCGATCTTGCCAATCTGCGCAACACGAAGAACCTCTTTGATGCGCTGATCAAGCTCAGACCCAATGATAAGTTACCGCATCTCGTTCTCAATCAGGTCGGCATGCCGAAACGTCCGGAAATTATGCCGGCGGATTTTCTTGAGCCCTTGGAAATCGAGCCGGCCGCGATCATCCCCTTCGACGCACAATTGTTCGGAAATGCCGCCAATAGCGGCCGTATGATCAGCGAGATGGACGAAAAATCCCAGACTGCGGAAACCTTCTCGCAGATCGCACACACCATCACAGGCCGCTCCGTGATGCGCAAAAACCGGCGCGGCGGTCTGGAAAAACTGAAGAATATTCTCAAGCGCAAGTAGGCCTTCTGCCTGCGCCCTTAGACGGAAAAGCCGATGTTCGGAAAACGCGGGCCTGACGGCCCAGCCAGAAGCACGAAGCTGGAACCTGTTGCACCTGCGGTATCCATACAGGTGGCGACAGCGTCTGAGCTTCGCTCTCCTGCCACTGATACGCTCGAGCCCGGCCAATCGCCCGTCACCCGCCAGGTGACGACGGGCGCACCACTCTCACAAAAAAAACGCGCCCGCACGGAAGACTATTACAATACCAAAAGCCAGGTATTTTCCGCCCTCATCGATACCATCGACCTTTCGCAGCTCGCCAAGCTCGACGCGGAAAGCGCGCGCGAGGAAATTCGCGATATCGTCAACGATATCATCACGATCAAAAATTTCGCCATGTCGATTGCCGAGCAGGAAGAACTGCTCGAGGACATCTGCAACGACGTCTTGGGCTACGGGCCGCTGGAGCCGCTTCTCGCGCGTGACGACATTGCCGATATCATGGTCAATGGCTCCGGTCAGACCTTTATCGAAGTCGGCGGCAAGACTATCGAATCCGATATTCGCTTTCGCGACAATGCGCAGTTGCTCTCCATCTGCCAGCGCATCGTCAGCCAGGTAGGCCGACGCGTGGATGAATCGAGCCCGATATGCGACGCCCGCCTTCCGGACGGATCGCGTGTCAACGTCATTGCACCGCCGCTCGCCATCGACGGACCCGCACTGACGATCCGAAAATTCAAGAGGGACAAGCTGACGCTCGACCAGCTCGTGCGTTTCGGAGCGATCACGCCCGAAGGCGCGACATTGCTCAAGATCATCGGTCGCGTCCGTTGCAATGTCGTCATCTCTGGAGGCACCGGCTCGGGCAAAACCACGCTGCTCAATTGCCTGACGAGCTTCATCGACAAGGATGAACGCGTCATCACCTGTGAAGACACCGCCGAATTGCAGCTTCAGCAGCCGCACGTGGTGAGGCTTGAAACGCGTCCGCCGAATATCGAGGGCGAAGGCGAAATCACCATGCGCGATCTCGTCAAGAACTGCCTTCGTATGCGGCCTGAGCGTATCGTCGTCGGCGAAGTGCGCGGACCGGAGGTTTTTGACCTGCTTCAGGCCATGAACACCGGCCATGACGGTTCGATGGGAACACTGCACGCCAATACGCCGCGTGAATGCCTCAGCCGTATCGAATCGATGATCGCCATGGGCGGATTCACGCTGCCGGCCAAGACCGTGCGCGAAATCATCTCAGGCTCGATCGATGTCGTCATTCAGGCGGCCCGCCTACGCGACGGGTCGCGGCGGATAACGCAGATCACCGAAGTGATCGGCATGGAAGGCGATGTCATCGTCACCCAGGATCTGATGCGATACGAGATCGAAGGCGAAGATGCGCAGGGCAGGCTGATCGGCAGGCATGTATCGACCGGTATCAGCAAGCCGCATTTCTGGGATCGTGCACGTTACTACGGCGAAGATAAACGTCTGGCGGCCGCGCTCGATGAGATGGAAAAGTCATCCTAAGGAAAGCGACCGCCATGGACCCGACAATAGTGTTACTGGCCGTACTCGTCGCCATCTCGGCGGGCGCGCTCGCCTATGCCTTTCTTTTCCAGCAGATAGAGGTCGAGAAAAAGACCACCAGCCGCTTCAAGCGCGTGCAGGCCGCAGAGACGGATCATACCAATATCAAGGCAGCGCGCGACCGGGTCCAGGAACTCAGCAAGCGCCGCAAATCCATGCAGGACAGCCTGCGGGATATGGAAAAGAAACAGAATGAGAAGGCAAAAAAAGCAAAGAATGTCAGCCTGCGCGATAAACTCGTGCAGGCAGGGCTCACAATTTCCGTTCGGCAATTCCACCTTCTAAGCGTCGGCGCGGCGGCTTGTGCCGCTTTCATCTCACTTATCTATGGTCTGTCCTTATTGACCGCCCTCCCGATAGCCGTCGTCGCGGCTTTGGGACTGCCGCGCTGGGTATTGGTATTTCTCCTCAAGCGCCGGCAGAAAAAATTTCTTGAGGAGTTTCCCAATGCGCTTGATGTCATGTGCCGCTCGATCAAATCAGGTTTGCCGCTGAACGATGCGGTACGACTGATCGCCTCAGACGGCCAGGAACCGGTAAAAACGGAGTTCCAGCGGGTTGTCGATGCGCAGCAGGTCGGCATCGGCATTCCCCAGGGGATCGAGCGCATGATGCTGACCATGCCGCTTTTCGAAGTCAGCTTCTTCAGCATCGTCATCAACATCCAGGCACAGGCAGGCGGCAACCTTTCGGAGGCATTGTCCAACCTGTCCAGGGTGTTGCGAGATCGTAGAAAGATGCGCGCCAAGGTGAATGCCCTGTCGATGGAGGCGAAAGCGTCCGCCGTCATCATTGGCGCACTGCCTTTCATTGTGATGCTGCTGGTGCATTTCACGTCACCGGACTACCTCTCGATACTTTTCACGGATACGCGCGGACACCTCATTCTGGGTGCATCCGCAATATGGATGCTCATCGGGATTTTCATCATGCGTCAAATGATCAACTTCGATATTTGAGAGGCGACGATGACAGGAGATCTTTTTTCCCGCCTGACGGATCCGCAGACGATCATAGCCATTCTCGTGACGCTCGCGGTTTTCGCGACCCTCTATACGCTGATCATGCCTTTCCTAGAGCGGAAAGACCTCGCCAAGCGCATGAAAGCCGTTTCGTCAGAACGGGAACTCATTCGTAGCCGTGAACGCGAGCGCCTGGCGACTGTGACCCGCGACGGCAGAACATCCCTTCGCGGCAACAATAATAAATCTGCGCGGCGCATTGTCGAGAAATTCAATCTTCGGGAAGCGCTTGCCGACCAGAACACGATGAACAAGCTGCGCGCCGCCGGCTTCCGTTCACAGAATGCGCTCAATACATTTCTTGCCGCCCGGTTCGTCTTGCCGTTCATTTTCCTGGCGGTGGCATTCACTTGGGTTTTCGTGCTCGGAAACCTGGCTGACAAGGCTTTTGTCGTTCGGCTGATGGCCGTGCTTGTTTTCGGCTATATCGGTTTTTACGCCCCCAATATCTATGTTTCTAACCGCATGACCAAGCGGCAGGCCTCTATCAAGCGGGCATGGCCGGATGCGCTCGACCTGATGCTGATCTGCATCGAATCTGGCGTGTCAATGGAATCGGCAATGCGTCGTGTGGCGGAGGAAATGGGTGAGCAATCGCCTGAACTGGCGGAGGAGATGATCCTGACGACGGCCGAACTGTCTTTCCTCCAGGACAGGCGCACGGCTCTTGAGAATTTCGGTATGCGTACCCAGCTGGACGGCGTCAAAAGTGTGGTGCAGGCTCTTATCCAGGCAGAACGGTATGGAACCCCGCTCGCTCAGGCGCTGCGTGTTCTTGCGCAGGAAGGCCGCGACGAGCGCATGAATGAGGCCGAGAAAAAGGCTGCCGCTTTGCCGCCGAAACTGACCGTGCCGATGATCATATTTTTCCTGCCGGTCCTAATCGCGGTCATTCTCGGGCCAGCTGGCATTCGCGTTGCCGATACGTTCTGACGTTTACGCACAGCAGCAATCATTTATCTGCCGGGCCGCACTACAAATGTTTCAGAAAACCCATCAACCAGCCGGCTTGCCGTCTTTCTTCGCCAGCTGCTGCCAGGAGTTCTGCTGCGAAAGCATCGCACGCAGATACGTCAGGTTAGCCTGCGCCTGTTGAGCAGAGAGCTCCTGAACCGCGATGCGTTCGGCTTCAGCAAAGCGGCCCTGGAGTCCGACCACGAGTGCAAGGTTCTGGCGGACGCGGCTGTCGGCGCCCGGCTGGGAAATGGCCGATTGCAGATAGGTTTCAGCGGTGCGTGGATCGCTCGACAGGACATAGGACATGCCGAGATTGGACAGGACGCTCGGATCGTTCGGCTTGAGGTCAAGCGCCTGACGATATCTGGAACGCGCCTCGTTCGACCGTCCAAGCTGGTCGAGCACCGCACCCTCGGCGGAGTAGAGCCGCCAGTCGGGACGATCAGGCGTCTGCGCGCGCTGGATGGTCGAAAGCGCCTGCTCCAGCTGGCCGGCAGCCGCCTGCGACTTGCCATAGGCTGCAAGCACTTCACGGTCGGCCGGGTTGGCGATGGCGATCTGCTGCATGACGGCGAGAGCCTGCGTATTCTTGCCGGTCATCATCAGCACGCTGGCATAATTCATGCCGACGGACCTGTCCTTGGGGTTACGTTCATAGGCTTTGCCGGCGGTCTCTTCCGCCTGCCGAAGCTGCTCCATGTTCAGGTGGTCATAAGAACGCGTGGCGGCGGGAATGGAGCCGGTGGACATGCGATCCGGCTTGTTGGTGCTCGCGCATCCGGAAACAGCCAAAACCAGCGCTGCAAGACATGCACCCCGCAACAACCCTGTCCGGCGTGTCTCACCCAAAGAAAATGCAGTCATGGCAGCGCCCCCGCCCGAGAATGATCGATCTTGCGCCCGACACACGACAGACTCACATGACGCAACTTTCGCTTAAGCAATAATCTGTTAACCCTAACAGAGCGTTAATCGCACCGATTCTCGACATTTACGGAAGCATACCATGGCGCCCTATCAGTTCATCGAACGCCCCACCCCTTTCAGCTCGAAGGCCGGCAGCACATTGCCGGTTTTTGCCGTCACGCCAGCCCATATCGAACAGGGTGCCATAGACCCGGTCGCTCTGGACTGGGCGAAAAAGGCGGGGTTCAAGGCGGAAGCCGGCGCCGTCCTGCTCGTTCCCTCCTCCGATGGATCGCTGGGCGGTGTGCTGCTCGGCCTTGGTGGCAATCCTTCCGAAGTTCCCTTCATCACCGGGAAACTCGCCCGTGAGCTGCCGGAGGGCGAGTGGCACATCGAAACCGCGCCCCTGACGGCCAATCGCCTCGCGCTCGGTTTCGGCCTTGGCAGCTACCGCTTCGACAAATACAAGACCACCAAGACCAGCGGGGCAAAGCTTCTCATTCCGCAGGACGCTGAAGATGGCGAGATCAAGCGCGTTCTGGCAGGCGTGTTCCTTGCGCGCGACCTCATCAATGTTCCGGCCAATGACATGGGACCGGACGAGCTCGAGATTGCCTTCCGAGCGCTTGCCGCCCACTACAAGGCCAAGGTGAACGTTACGACCGGCGATGATCTGCTTAAAGAAAACTTCCCGCTCATCCATGCCGTTGGCCGCGCCAGTGAGAGCGCACCGCGCCTTCTGGAGATGAACTGGGGCAAAAAAGGCAATCCGCGACTGACACTGGTGGGCAAGGGCGTCTGCTTCGACACCGGCGGTCTCGACATCAAGCCTGCGGCCTCGATGGCCTTGATGAAGAAGGATATGGGTGGCGCCGCCAATGTTCTCGGCCTTGCGCTGATGATCATGGATGCAAAGCTGCCGGTCGATCTGCGCGTTCTCGTGCCGGCGGTCGAGAACTCCATTTCCGCCAATGCCTTCCGTCCTGGCGATATCTATAAAAGCCGCAAGGGGCTGACGGTACAGATCGACAATACCGATGCGGAGGGTCGTCTCGTTCTGGCGGATGCGCTCGCTTATGCCGATGAGGATGCGCCGGACTTGATGATCGATATGGCGACGCTGACGGGTGCCGCGCGTGTGGCGTTGGGCCCCGATCTTCCGCCCTTCTACACCGATGACGCGGATCTGGCGCATGATATCGCGGAAGCCAGCATCGATACGGATGACCCGCTGTGGCGCATGCCGCTTTACATGGGCTACGACAAGGATATCCGCTCGCGCGCAGCCGATATCACCAATGCGCCTTCTGGCGGCATGGGCGGATCGATCACCGCTGCCCTGTTCCTGAAGCGCTTTGTCACCAATACCAAGCGCTGGGCGCATTTCGACATCTACGGCTGGTCGCTGAGTGAGCGTCACCATTCGTCGATTGGTGGGGAAGCACAGGGTATCCGCGCGCTCTTTCATTACATCGCACATCAATTCGCGAAATAGTCTGCTGAATCGAGATCAGATTTGAAGGGCGCTTCCTTAACGGGAGCGCCCGGTTGCCTTAAACCAGTACCTTCTGTTCCTTGTGGTCTTCCTCGCCGAAGAACTTCAGATACCGTTCCACTTCGGCCGGATCGCCAGTGGCTTTTTGCGGATTGTCCGAGAGCTTCACCGCCGGGCGGCCATTGGCGTCGCTCACCTTGCAGACGATGGAAATCGGCTTAAGGCTGGCAATGGTCTTCGGCGCGCAGCCGGCAAAATCATTGGTGAGGTTGGTGCCCCAGCCGAAGCTCATGCGGACGCGGCCTTCAAAATGCCTGTAGGTATCGACGATGGCATCGACATCGAGACCATCGGAAAAGATCAGCATCTTCTTACGCGGGTCGCGGCCCATCTTCCGCCACCACTCGATAATCTTTTCACCGCCTTCAATGGGCGGCGCGCTGTCGGGGCGAAAGCCCGTCCAGTCAGCCACCCATTCCGGCGCATTGCGCAGAAACGCCGCCGTGCCAAAGGCGTCCGGCAGCACGATCAGCAGGTTGCCGCCATAAAGCCGGTTCCAGTCCTTTAGAACCTGATAGGGGGCGGCGGCCAGTTCCTCGTTCGTCTGCGCCAGTGCGGCAACCACCATCGGTAACTCATGCGCGTTGGTGCCGACGGCTTCGAGGTCGGAATCCATGGCGAGCAGGACATTGCTCGTGCCGGTAAAGGCAGGGCCGATGCCTTCCTTCAGCGCCTCGACGCACCAGCGCTGCCACAGGAAGCTATGGCGGCGGCGGGTGCCGAAATCGGAAATGCGCAGCCCCGGCAGTTCACGCAACCGCTCGACCTTTTCCCACATCTTGGCCTTGGCGCGGGCATAAAGCACGTCCAGCGTGAAATAACCGAGCGAACGCATGGCGCTGCGCGAGCGCAGCTCGTTGATGATAGACAGCGCCGGGATTTCCCAGAGTGTCGTGTCCATCCAGCGGCCATGGAAATTCAGCTCATATTGCCCGTCGCGCTTGAAAAGCTCGTATTCCGGCAATTGATAGCTGGAAAGCCAGGAGAGAAATTCCGGCTCGAAAATCTGCGAGCGGCCGTAAAACGTATTACCCGCAAGCCAGATATTTTCCTTTTTGGAGAGACGCAGGGTGCGCGCATGATCGAGCTGCTCGCGCAGTTCCATCTCGTCGATCTCTTCCGCCAGCCGCACAGTCTTGGTGCGGTTGATCAGGGAAAACGTCGCGTCGACTTCCGGATAGAGTTTCCAGATCATCTGCAACATCAACAGCTTGTAGAAATCTGTATCAATCAGGCTGCGGACGATCGGGTCTAGCTTCCAAGTATGATTGTGGACACGGGTGGCTATATCGGTCTTCGTCATACTTGCATTCCCCAATATCGGCCAAAGGTCAAAAAATAGCCGATGTCACTCCGCACCCCGGCAGGTATCAACCTGTCACGCAGAAGATTTATCTGAAAAAGCGACGACAAGTCCAGAGCGCCGGCAGCGGCAAATGGTTCCTCTCATTCCTGATGGACGATTTTCCGCAAACGCAGCTGGGCAAAACCGCTTCAGAAGGTCGGATCGACAGGGTTGATACCGGGATACCAGTCCTTGGAGATGGGATTTTTACCACCGAAACTGGAAATGCCGTTTTCATCGGTGCAGCGATACCCCTGAACAGGAAGCCCACGGCTGCCGAAAACATCCCGGTAGGGACCTCGGGAGTATCCCGTCACGCCGAGTTCGCTATGGCAGTTATAACGGACCTTGGGCTGCAGCGTTCGCGGGTCCTTGACGCCGGGCAGGTTTGCATAAGCATCCGGCGCAGTGGCAAAACCATTCTGGAAAACGGTCTGCGCCTCGGCCGATGTGTTCAGCAAGGCCGCCGTGAGGATCGCTGCCAGTCGTGTCGCCGTTCGTGTCTTCATCCGTGCCAATCCCGTACCATCATCCAACCGATGTAGGCCGTCGGGGGCTCTCGCACAAAGGGCCGGGCGGGCACAATGTCGTGAAAGCCGCCGTCTCAGCCTTCCAGGCGGCGGAAAGCCGTCGGCTTTTTATAAAGCCAGCCGATGCGCTCGATGGCCGCATCGAGATTTTCGCGGGCGACATTCATCGTGTGGCCATTGGCATGCAGCAACGTTTCCTCGTTTTCCATGAGGCCGACATGGCCCTTCCAGAAGACGAAATCGCCGCGACGCAACTCATCACGCTCGATTTCCACGCCCAGCGACTTCACCTGCATATCCGTGTCGCGCAGAACCCGGCGGCCGGTCATCGCCATGGAAAGCTGCACGAGGCCGGAACAATCGATACCGAAGCCGGAGCGCCCGCCCCAGAGGTAGGGTGTCTCGATAAAACGCAGAGCCACCGCCACATAGTCTTCTTCAAGTGCCGCATCCAAGGCCCGGCAATGGGCGGCAATGATGCCCTCGCCTTTTTCGGTCATCAGGTAGCGGGTGCCGCGGGTCTCCGCCTCACCGACGATACGGATCAGGCTGCCCATGGATAGCGCCGCGACCGGCGGTTTGCGCAACTCGGCCGAAGGATAAAGGAATGTGCGCGGTGCGATGATCTGATGCGTGGCGGCGACAACATTGCCGATCGCCGTTTCCGGCACATAACCGGCATAGCCATCCACATCCGCCTGCACCCAGGCCCAGCCATTTGCCCTGTCGAAAACGCGCACCGTTTCACCGCAGAGAAGCTCGGTGTCTATACCGGTGGCGAGATCGGGCGTCGGCCGCAGGCCGATGACCGGTGTGGTGACCTGTGCGGGCGAACCGCTGACGAAACGTTCGGCCTCTACCACACCCTGCAGTTTCGCATCGGCGAGATCGGGGCGGAAGACATTCAGGCGGCGGTCGAGCATCATGGGTTTCACATCCAGAGGTTAGATCTTGCGCGCCTGATCAATAATCAGATCGCCGAATTTTTCCAGATAAAGCGCACCGGCCACGGTGCGTTTTATCACGACATTGCGCCTGTCCCGCTCATCCCGAACCCGGTCGACCAATCCCAGCGCGCCTAGACTGTCGAGTGCGCGGGTGATGACCGGTTTGGTGACCCCCAGCATGGCGGCGAGACCCCGAACGGTATGCGGCGGCGGCACGAGATAAATCTGCAGCAGGATGGCCGTCTGACGCAAGGTCAAATCCGGCTGATCGTCAATGACCTGCGCCGTGGATACACGGTGCCAGAGGCCCAAGGCCTCCGTGGGTGACAATTGTGCAGGCAAGCAGGTGACCCTTCCCGTCGTTGTTCCACTGTTTTCATCCAACGCAATGGAAAACTCAAGAACCAACCGCACAAACAAAACCGCCGCGCGGCGCAGACCTTTAAAGATCGCGCGGCGCGGCGGCGTTATAGACCGGTGTTCCGGGCTTTTACGTCCCCTCTGGACTTGCCAGATGAGATGCAGGAAGCGTGCCAGTTTTATTGCAACGCACAAAATTCAGGTAAAACAATAACTTGGAACAAACATCCGCTTTTATGGGCAAATTTCCCTCAAGGAGAAAATAGCGACAAAAACAGGCAATAGGAGATATGATGCTTAAAAACTGCCTTCCGCCACAACGGCGGAAGGCGGGGATCGTTGTGGATCAGATTTCCGCACCGCGCGCCGCATCTGCGGCATCGGCACTTTGTTGCCGGTTATGCCGGATCGACGACCAGAGCGAAATGCCGATCAGGGTCGCACCACCAAGACCGGTGATGACCTCCGGTATATGGAACATGGTCTGCACATACATGATGACCGACAGGATCAGGATCGCGTAAAAAGCGCCATGCTCCAGATAGCGGTATTCGGCCAGCGTTCCCTTCTCCACCAGCATGATCGTCATCGAGCGCACATACATGGCGCCGATGCCGAGGCCGATGGCGATGATAAAGAGGTTCTGCGTCAGCGCAAAAGCACCGATCACGCCATCGAAGGAGAAGCTGGCATCCAGCACTTCGAGATAAAGAAACGCACCGAAACCGCCTTTGGCCGCGCCTTCCAGCATTTCCTGGCTGCGATCGAGAATACCGCCGACAACTTCCACCAGCAGGAAGGTCAAAAGACCCCAGATCGCCGAATGGAAGAAGGTGTTGGCAGCGACCGGACCGAGTTCCGGGTTGTCGCTGGCACCGATGATACGGGAAAACACCAGCATGACGATAAGAACGAAGGCAATCTCGATGCCCTTGACGGAAGAATAGGTGGCAGCCTTTTCCTCGATCCAGCGCACCCAGTGGACGTCCTTCTCATGGTCGAAGAAGAAATTGAGACCCACCATCATCAGGAAGGTGCCGCCGAACGCCGCAATCGGCAGATGGGCGTCACGCATGATTTCCGCATAACGCTCCGGCTGCGTGGCCGCCATCACAAGCGCCGTCCAGGGGCCGACATTGGCGGCAACGACGACGATGAGCAACGGGAAGACAATACGCATGCCGAAAACGGCAATGAGAATACCCCAGGTCAGGAAGCGATGTTGCCAGACCGGTGTCATGTCCTTGAGCTTGTTGGCATTAACGATGGCATTGTCGAAGGACAGCGAGATTTCCAGCACGGCAAGTACCGCGCAGATGAAGAAGATCGTCGCTGTACCGCTGATCGTGCCGGTCATTTCCCAGCCGAGGTAACCGCCGAGGATCAGGCCGACGACGGTGACGATAAATGCCCATTTGAAGTAGGAAAGCGTGGTTTTCTGCGCGGCGCTCATTTCCGGTCTCCTGCGATGACGAGCAGGTTCACGGACCGACGCAGGGCGTCAGGCCGCACGCAAAAAGCACGCGCGCGAAGCACATTCAGGTTTTTCATAGTTTTTAATCCGCCGGCCAATTTTGCAGGCGGTACCGACATCACGAGAGCGCCGTAAAACTCTCGCCAGAGGGGCCCGGCACCTTTGTTTCCTCTGCCCATACGAGACAAATTATCGCAGGGCCCTCTCTTACTTCCTGAAGATCACGCCTTCGTCAAGTCCCGTGATTGTGACCAAGACGAACTAGAAAGATCAAACCTGCTCCGCAGCCAGTCTGTCGGCCGCGTCGCGGCGTCGCTTGAGTGTATTTTCGCGGAAGAAAATATAAAGGCCGGAAAGAACAATCAGGCCAGCACCGACAACGATGCTGGTCTGCGGCACGTCGTTGAAGAACAGCCAGCCGAAGATCACCGCCCAGAGCAGCAGGGTATATTGCAGCGGCGCGACGGTGGCGGCGTCGGCAAGCTTCAAGGCCCGGTTGACCAACACATGCGCCGCCATGGCGACCACGCCGAGCAGGCTCAGAAACGCCAGGTCGAAGCTGGACTGGACAGGTAGCCAGCCAGATGGGGTCATGAATACCGCAACGATGCCCGCAAGCCCTGCGCCGATGATCTGCCAGAAGGCAAGCACCGTATCCGGCGTGTTGCGCAGCTGGCGGCCTGACAACATCATGAAGGCAAAGGCAGCGCTGCCGAGAATGGAAAAGAGTGCTGCGGAGGTGAGGCTTGCCGAGCTGGGTTTGAGCGCGATGAGAACGCCGACAAAACCGATGGCGATGGCCGTCCAGCGGCGCCAACCGACCTTTTCTCCGAGCAGAAACGGCGCCAGAGCGGCCACATAAATGGGAGCCGCCAGCCAGTAGGTCATGACATCCGCCAGCGGCAGGCTCGCCACTGCGAAATAGAAACAGAAAAGTTCGGCCGTCGAGAAGAACACACGCGCGACCTGCAGGCCGGGCCGCTCGACATTCACGAGGCCGGAAAGGCCGGCTCTCCAGACGATCGGAACGAGAATGACAAGTGCTGCCGCACTTCTGATCAGGATGACCTGACCCTGGCTATAGGTTGATACCAGCCATTTGCCCATGGCGTCGTTCAATGCAAAAAGCAGCATTCCAAGCAGCATGACGGCCACGCCGAGGCCAGTCGGCGAAAGCTTTCTTATCATAGTCGACATGTTAGATTCCGATTTCTCCCAATGGCTGCATTGGTCGTCCAGCCAGCAGCCCTTTGTCAAGCCCGGAACGACCTGCCATCAGCAATTAATAGTACTAATAGATCAACAGGCGGATGTCAGATGAAGATTCGCCGCTCTTCCGCGACCAGTTCCTGGAGAAAATCGACGACCGTGCGGACACGGACCAGCTGGCGGGCGGATTCGTGATAGGCCGTCCAGTAGGAGCGGCTGATACCGAGATGTGGCATAATCCTCATAAGTTCGGGATATTGCCCGGCGATGTAATTGTGCAGGATGCCGATCCCCGCCCCCGACCGCACCGCCTCCGTCTGGCCGGTGGCGCTGGAGATTTCAAAGGCCGCGTCCCAGTCACGCATGATCTCGCCAGTATAATTGAGCGAGGGTGAAAAGATCAAATCCTCCACATATCCGATCCGCCGGTGACGCTTCAGCGCCTCGACATCATCAGGCGTTCCGTGGTTGGCCAGATAATCCGTAGAGGCATAGAGGCCCAGCGAATAATCTGTCAGTTTCGAAAACATCAACCTGCCCTGCTCCGGCCGCTCGATGGTGATGGCGATATCGGCCTCGCGCTGCGACAAAGAGAAGGACCGCGGCACCGGCACGAGCTGGATTTTCAGGTCGGGGTAACGGGCCGTCAGCCGGCCGAGCCGTGGCGCGAGGAAGGAGACGCCGAGGCCATCTGGCGCGCCGATGCGCACCGTTCCCGCCACCGCCGTATCGACCCGTCCGAGATTTGCCTGGGCATTCAGCATTTCGGTTTCCATGCGCTCGGCGGCACCCAAAAACCGCTGACCCTCCTCGGTCATTTCGCAGCCATTCGTCCGACGGATAAACAACTGGGTCTTCAGCGCCTGCTCCAGCAGCGTCAATCGCCGCGAAAGCGTCGCATGGTTGAGTCCAAGCCGTTTTGATGCGGCGAGTATCTGCCCGGAACGGGCAACGGCAAGGAATATGCGGACGTCATCCCAATTCATGTCTTGCTGCGCATCATTACGGGTTCAACCTCGATCAAAGTAAGTGATGTCACCATTCCCACCACACCCTCCTTGTATTTCAGGAAGTGCGGCGTCTGCAGATGAGCCTCGTATGCCGCCTGGTTCGCATAAACTTCGAGGATGCGAAGCTTTTCCGGGCTGCCTTTGATCGCCACGGCGTTTAACGCAAGCACGCCATTTTCGAGACGGACCGAAGCCTCGATTTCCTCTGCAAGCAATCTGCGATAGGCTTCCAGATGGGTCGGATCGATCTCTATTTCAGCCATCCTCACGACGGGTTCATCGCTCGCCAATTTTTTGACTTTTTTTTTGGTCGGCGAACTCGCCGCTATCGGACATCAGGAAACGCCTCAAAACACTTATCGTACTTTAATTTACGCACAACGGTTTCTTATCCGAGTTCATTGCTTTGTACAAATTCAAGTGCAATGCTGCACCCATCAAAAAATCGCGGAGGATTACCCATGAAGGAAATCGGTCATTTCATTAATGGCAAGCATGTGCCGGGCGCCAGCGGCCGCACATCGAATGTCTATAACCCGGCAACCGGCGAAGTGCAGGCAACTGTCGCGCTTGCAAGCGACGCCGAGCTGCGCGCCGCCGTGGAAAGCGCCAAGGCGGCACAGCCGAAGTGGGCCGCCACCAACCCGCAGCGCCGCGCCCGCGTTTTCTTCAAGTTCGTCGAACTTCTGAACCGCGACCTCAACGAGCTTGCGGTTCTTCTCTCCAGCGAGCACGGCAAGACCGTCGAGGATTCCAAGGGTGATATCATCCGCGGCCTCGAAGTCTGCGAATTCGTCTGCGGCATTCCGCATCTGCAGAAGGGTGAGTTCACCGAAGGCGCCGGCCCTGCCATCGACATGTATTCGATCCGCCAGCCGGTCGGCATCGGCGCGGGTATCACCCCGTTCAACTTCCCCGGCATGATCCCGATGTGGATGTTCGCGCCCGCGATCGCCTGTGGCAATGCCTTCATCCTCAAGCCTTCCGAGCGCGATCCGTCGCTGCCAATCCGGCTTGCCGAACTGATGATCGAAGCCGGCCTTCCGGCTGGCATACTCAACGTCGTCAACGGCGACAAGGGTGCTGTCGACGCTATCCTTACCGACCCGGATATCGGCGCGGTCTCCTTCGTCGGCTCGACGCCGATCGCCCGCTATGTTTACGGCACCGCCGCCATGAACGGCAAGCGCGCGCAATGCTTCGGCGGCGCGAAGAACCACATGATCATCATGCCGGATGCCGATCTCGATCAGGCCGTGAACGCATTGATGGGCGCTGGTTACGGTTCGGCCGGCGAGCGCTGCATGGCCGTTTCCGTTGCGGTTCCGGTCGGTGAAGATACGGCCAATCGTCTTGTCGAAAAGCTCATTCCGCAGATCGAAAGCCTCAGAATCGGCCCCTACACAGACGACAAGGCCGATATGGGCCCGCTCGTCACCAAGGAAGCCCAGACGCGCGTCAGGGGCCTGATCGACAGCGGTGTCGAGCAGGGTGCGAAGCTGCTGGTCGACGGCCGTGATTTCAAACTTCAGGGTTATGAGGACGGCTATTTCGTCGGCGGCTGCCTGTTCGACCACGTCACCCCTGACATGGACATCTACAAGACGGAAATTTTCGGGCCGGTTCTGTCCGTCGTCCGCGCCAAGAACTACGAAGATGCGCTCGAACTGCCGATGAAGCATGAATATGGCAATGGCGTCGCGATCTACACCCGTGACGGCGACGCTGCCCGCGACTTCGCAAGCCGCATCAATATCGGCATGATCGGCATCAACGTTCCGATCCCGGTTCCGCTCGCCTACCACTCCTTCGGCGGCTGGAAGGCTTCAAGCTTCGGCGATCTCAACCAGCACGGCACGGATTCGATCAAGTTCTGGACGAAAACCAAAACGATCACCTCGCGCTGGCCGTCCGGCATCAAGTCCGGTGCCGAATTCGTCATGCCGACGATGAAATAAGCCGGAAAGCCGGTGGACAGGATAAAAAGCCCCGCTGTTGTTGCAGCGGGGCTTTTTTCTAGCGCTCGGAAGAGCGATTAGAAGTACGCGTGACGGTCAGTTGGTCGGGCCGTCGTTGAAACCCACTTCGTCCACCAGCTCTGAAGCCTGTTTGCGATGAGCGGCAATGTCCGTCAGCGGCAGCTTGTCAGGATTGATGGGGCCGAACCCTTTAACGACATCGGACGGCTCCGCACCCGGCAGTACCGGATATTCGAAGACCTGCTTGGCGTAGATTTCCTGTGCCTCCCGCGAGGCCAGAAATTCCATCAGCTTCAGCGCATTGTCCCTGTTGGGCGCATATTTTGTCAGGGCCATGCCGGAAATATTCACATGCGTGCCGCGGTCACCCGCATTGGGGAAGATCACCCGCACCGAACGCGCCCACTCCTGTTCGTCAGGTTCGCGATCATTGGTCAGCATCAGACCGACATAATAGGTATTGCCGAGGGCAATATCGCATTCGCCGGAAAAGATCGATTTCGCCTGGCTGCGGTCAGTTCCATCAGGCTTGCGGGCGAGATTATTCTTCAGGCCCGTCAGCCATGTGCGTGTATAATCGACGCCGTGATGGGCTATTATCGAGGCAATCAGCGCAATATTGTAGGAGTGCTGGCCATCGCGGATGCAGATCTTGCCCTTCCATTTCGGGTCGGCAAGCTCTTCATAGGTAATATCCTTCTGGGTTACCCGCTCCTTCGAAGCATAGACAACCCGGCCACGCGTCGTGAGGCCAAACCATTCGCCCTCGGGATCACGCAGATTGGCGGGAATATCCTTTTCGATGACAGGATCAGCCAGAACCGGCTGCGTGACCTTGCCCTCTTTCGCCTCGACGAGACGGGCGATATCGACCGTCAGCAGCACATCCGCAGGTGAGTTGACGCCCTCTGCCTGGATGCGTTCCACCAGCCCCTTGTCGAGAAACAGGACGTTCGTATCGATCCCGGTTTCCTTGGTGAAGGCATCGAGCAGCGGCTGGATCAGTTCAGGTTGGCGATAGGAATAGACGTTAACCTCCCCCTCTGCCAGAGCGGCGGGCGCGAGGGAAAGGATCGTCAGCCCTGAAAAAACGGCAGCGGAAAAGCGTGATTTCAAGCTTGCCATTATGAATGCCTCCATTACATTCCGATTCTTGACTTGTTTGTTCATGAATCATGAGGGCGGTCAACAAGGCTGTTCGAGAAATATCGGATGGATGCCAGTTTTTTCAGTTTCTGGAATTGTTCTAAACTGAAAAAGAGACTATATAACTCCACATTGAGAGTTAGGAGACCAGCATGCGTTTGACCAAACAGACCAACTATGCCGTTCGCATGTTGATGTATTGCGCTGCGAATGAAGGCAAGTTGAGCCGCATTCCGGAGATCGCCAGGGCTTACGGCGTATCTGAGCTGTTCCTTTTCAAGATCCTGCAGCCGCTCAACAAGGCGGGCCTCGTGGAAACCGTGCGTGGCCGCAATGGCGGCGTGCGCCTTGGCAAACCTGCCGAAAAAATCAGCCTGTTTGATGTCGTTCGTGTAACCGAAGACAGCTTCGCCATGGCTGAGTGCTTTGAGGACGGCGCCGTGGAATGTCCGCTCGTGGACAGCTGCGGCCTGAACTCGGCGCTGCGCAAGGCGCTGAATGCCTTCTTCGATGTACTGGCGGAATATTCGATCGATGATCTCGTCAAGGCGCGCCCGCAAATCAACTTCCTGCTCGGGATCGATACGGAAATGCCGAAGATTGCCGCACTTCCGGCAGCCTGATCGTTCCATAATCTATCCGGCAATTGCCAAGCCCGTGGCCACAGGTCACGGGCTTTTCTTTTATCGAATGTGCAGGAGATATAATATTTTTAGTCCCGCGTGTTGACGTCGCGGAAGGAAGCGGCGCATTTGGTCGCGAGCTTTTCAAGCAACCAACCAGCGTCGCAATGATCATCAAGCCTGAATTCCATACATTTGCGCTTACCGCCCTTGTCGGCAGCATGGGCGCACTGCTTGCCAGCCTGCTGCATATTCCCGCCCCCTTTCTTTCGGGACCGGCGCTCGCGGTAACCATCACCGGACTGGCGGGTGTCAAGCTCGGAATTCCCGCCTTCATCCGCAACGCCTGTTTCGTCGTCGTCGGCATTTCCATGGGAACGAGTGTCACGCCCTCGGTCATCGATGCCGCAAAGACATGGCCATTGAGCTTCGTCGTCGTGCTCGTCGCCGTCGTGATCATGCTCTACGTCGCTTACTGGATCCTGCATTACGGTTTCGGTTACGACCGGACAACGGCGATGCTCGGCGCTTCCCCCGGCCATCTCAGCTACATCATCAGCCTCGGCGCCGAGACGAAAAGCGACCTTGCGACCGTCAGCATTGTGCAGAGCGTGCGCGTGCTGGCGCTAACGCTTTCCGTGCCGCTGATCGTCGAATATTTCGATCTGGTCAGCACGGAACCCTTGATCACAAACCCGCCAATGGGCTTTTTTACGCTGGCGCTCACCATCGCCGCCTCGCTTCTGACCGGATGGCTTTTCCTGCGCTGGAAATTTCCCGCCGCCCTGCTGCTTGGTGGCGTTGCAATCTCCATAGGCACACATATTACCGGCCTCACCGAAGGTGGCGTGCCCAGCTGGCTCAGCCTGCCGGTCTATGTGTTGATTGGCTGCCTCATCGGCACGCGCTTTTCGAATGTCTCGCTGATGGAAGTGCGCAAGGGCTTTCTGGCCGGCTTCGTGGTCACCATTGCCGTGATGGTGATTGCAGGCACCATTGCCTGGCTGATTTCACGCGTGACAGGTGTTCCGCTCAATGCCGTCATGATCGCCTATGCGCCGGGCGGTCTCGAAACCATGGCGGCCATGGCGGTGATGATGCATGCCGATACCGCCTATGTCGGTTCGCATCACGTCATCCGGCTTCTCTTCTTGTCCGTGCTGATGCCCCTCGTCATGGGCAAAGATGCGCGCAAACGGGACGGCGACACCTGACGAACACTGGCCATCCGTGCCGACAGGAGCCATCGACGCTAAAATGCGGATGGCGTGCAACCTTTTTTTCTTCTAGCCGTTGATACTTCACCGCAATTGCGGCGGCGATTTTTCGCCTGTTCGGCAGGCTGACCCACCGGAGGACTATTCATGAACCGCTTGATGACGTTGACGGGCGCCGGACTTGCGCTTGCCTTTTCTGTTTCCATCGCTCAGGCGCAGGTGGTGGTGTCATCGAAGATCGACACCGAGGGCGGCGTTCTCGGCAACATCATTCTCGCCGTTCTCAACCAGAACAAGATCGAGACGACGGATCGCATCCAGCTCGGCGCTACCCCTGTCGTCAGAAAAGCAATCGCCGCGGGCGAGATCGACATCTATCCGGAATATACCGGCAATGCCGCCTTCTTTTTCTCCAAGGCGGATGACCCGCTCTGGAAGGATGCCGCCAAAGGCTATGAAGAGGCAAAAACGCTCGACTATGACGCCAACAAGATTGTCTGGCTTGCGCCGTCGCCTGCCAACAACACCTGGGCGATCGCGCTGCGCAAGGATGTCGCCGACAAGAACAATCTGAAGACGCTTTCCGACTTTGGCAAATATGTCGCCGGTGGTGGCACGGTGGTTCTCGCCGCTTCCTCCGAATTCGTCAATTCCGCCGCTGCCCTGCCCGCCTTTCAGACGACCTATGGTTTCACCATGAAGCCGGATCAGCTGATCACGCTTTCCGGTGGTGACACCGCGGCGACGATCGCCGCCGCCGCGAACCAGACGAACAATGCCAATGCCGCCATGGTCTATGGCACGGATGGCGGCATTGCCCCTTCCGGCCTTGTGGTTCTGGAAGACGACAAGCATGTGCAGCCGGTCTATCAGCCCGCGCCGATCATTCGCGAAGAGGTTCTGAAAAAGCACCCCAATATCGAGGAGCTGCTGAAGCCCGTGTTCGAAAAGCTTGATCTCGCAACCCTGCAGGATCTGAATGCCCGCGTGCAGGTGGGGGGCGAGCAGGCGAAGACGGTGGCGATGGACTTCCTGACAAAGAACGGTTTCGCCAAGTAGGGGCTCATGGCGCGGGAAGAGGATCATGAGAACGGAAGCGCTCTCATCATCCGATCCCAACCCAGGGTACAGGGGAGCAGGATTTGACGAAATGGCCTGACAAGGTGGGCGTGCTGATTTCGTGCCTGCTTCTTTATGCATTTTTTGCATCGCCATTCATGACGTTTCGCGCCAATAGGATCGTTCAGGGGGAAACACGAACGATCTTTGAGGCCCTTCCATTGGCGGCCGCGACGCTCCTTGCGGCCATCATTCTTCTTGCGGCCTTCTTCGCCTTTTTCCGCTTTCCCGCGTGGTTGAAACTCGCAGCGGCGCTGGCCGGTCTCGCGGCGCTCGCAGTTTTCGTCGGACAGGCGGCCTCCTTTCTCACGCCGGAAGGGAATAGTTTTGCCCGGGTTTCGCCGTCCAGCGGTTTCTGGTTCCTCTTTGTCGGGCTCGCTTTGCTCGCCACGGATTGTATCGCGCGTCTGGAGCCCAAACCCGCCATCCGGATCTTGCTGTTGCTCCTGGCGATAGCGGCGCTTTCCGCGATATTGGCAAGCGGCCTCTGGAACGATCTCTCCATCATCATGGAATATACCGGCCGAGCCGACATATTCTGGACCGAGGCGGTGCGGCATGTGGAGCTCGCCATCGGGTCGCTGATCGCCGCGACCGTCGCGGGCATTCCGCTGGGCATCCTCTGTTACAAGGTCGAGCGGCTGCGGGCAGGCGTCCTGAACAGTCTCAACATCGTCCAGACCATTCCCTCCATCGCGTTGTTCGGGCTTCTGATCGCGCCGCTCGGATGGATTGCGGCCACCGTTCCGGGCGCGGCGAGGATCGGCATTGCCGGCATCGGCATGGCGCCGGCTTTCGTGGCGCTGTTTCTCTATTCGCTGCTGCCGGTCGTTTCCAACACGGTGGTCGGTCTTGCCGGCGTTTCCCACGCGATCCGGGAAGCGGCGCGTGGGCTTGGCATGACACCGGTCCAGCGTTTACTGCGGGTGGAATTTCCGCTCGCCATGCCGGTCATCCTCACCGGCATCCGCATCGTGCTGGTGCAGAATATCGGGCTCGCGACAATCGCCGCCCTGATCGGCGGCGGTGGTTTTGGCGTTTTCGTGTTTCAGGGCATCGGGCAGACGGCCATGGACCTCGTGCTGCTCGGCACCGTGCCGACCGTTCTCCTCGGCTTTGCCGCCGCGATCACACTCGACGCCCTCATAGACAGCAATCTCTTCAGCGCAGGCGGAAGGCAGAAGCCATGATCGAAATCGACACCATCACGAAACGATATGGCGATACGACCGTTGTGGACCAGGTCTCGCTGACCGTCGCGCCGCGTACCGTCACCGTCATCGTCGGCACATCAGGATCGGGGAAAACCACCCTGCTGCGCATGATCAACCGGCTTGTGGAACCGACCTCCGGCACGATCCGCATCGACGGCGAAGACATCAGCGCCATTCCTGGTTTCAAACTGCGCCGCCAGATCGGCTACGCCATCCAGGGGCATGGGCTGTTTCCGCATCGAACCGTGGCGGAAAATATCGCGACCGTGCCGCAGCTGATCGGTTGGGATCACCAGCGCATCAAGGCCAAGATCGATGCGCTCATGCATCTGTTCCAGCTTGATCCCGCGCTTTATGCGGATCGTTTTCCGCATGAGCTTTCCGGCGGCCAGCAGCAGCGTGTCGGCGTGGCCCGTGCACTGGCCGCGGAACCAAACATTCTCCTGATGGACGAACCCTTCGGCGCGCTGGACCCGGTGACCCGCGCCAAGGCCCAGAACGACCTTCTCGATATCCAGAAGAAACTCGGTGTTACCATCGTCCTCGTCACGCACGACATGGACGAGGCTTTCCATCTGGCGGATCGCATTGCCGTGATGGACAAGGGCCGCATCGTGCAGGATTGCCCGCCGGCCGAGCTGGTGCTGAAACCGGCGACGGATTTCGTCCGCACCATGATTGGCGAAAACGAACGCGCGTTGAAACTGCTTTCGGTTCTGACCGTCGCCGACATCGTGGAGCCGGGAAGTGCAGAAGGTGCGCCGCTCACCGAAGGCACCAGCCAGCGCGATGCCCTGTCGGCCATGTTATGGGCGGGTCGCGATGTCTTGCCTGTCATAAAGGACGATGGGCAACCCATCGGCCGGGTGCGGCGTGATGTTCTCCTTCAGCGTGCCACTGGCGCCCCATGAAAAACGCCTTCTCTTTTCTCTCTCTCGGGCTTCTGGTGCTGGCGCTGATCATTTTTCTTGCCGCGCCGCAAATCTTCGCACCGATCTTCCGCCCTCTCGTGCAGGCCAATGCGCCGGCCATCTACACGCAGGCCAATCTCTTTTCCCTGACGCTGTCGCATCTGACCATCGTTGCGATCGCGACCGGCCTCGCCACGCTCACGGCAGGGGCGCTTGCGGTTCTCGTCACCCGGCCTTTCGGGGCGGATTTCCTGCCGCTGTCGCGCAGCATCGTCAATATCGGCCAGACCTTTCCGCCGGTGGCGGTGTTGGCGCTGGCCGTGCCGATGATCGGCTTTGGCGAGAAACCCACGCTCATCGCCCTGTTTCTCTATGCACTTCTGCCGGTGTTCGAAAATACGCTGACCGGGCTGACAACCCTGCCCGCTACGGTGATGGATGCCGCCAGAGGCAGCGGTATGACCGGCTGGCAACGGCTCACCAAAGTGGAGCTGCCGCTTGCCCTTCCGGCCATTCTCGCCGGCGTCAGGCTGTCGGCGGTCATCAGCCTTTCCACCGCGACCATTGGATCCACGGTTGCCGCCCGCACGCTTGGCGAAGTGATCATCGCCGGCCTGCAATCCAACAATCTCGCCTTCATTCTCCAAGGCGGTTTAATCGTTGCTGCACTGGCGATCCTGATCCACGCTGGCTTTTCCGCACTGGAAAAATCCGCAGCCCGCAAAACCGGGCACTGACATGCGGAGCCGTCCAAATTTAAGGTTCCCGCCATCCGCCGCGCATGGTAGGGGCTGACCGTCGAAATAGAAACATCAGAGGTTCGGGTGACACAGGCAATCGTCGTGATGGGAGTGAGCGGCTCTGGCAAGTCCACGGTCGCGGAAGCGGTGGCTGAGAAACTGGGCGTTGCCTTTATAGAGGGCGACAAGCTGCATCCCAAATCCAATGTCGACAAGATGTCCGAGGGCATTCCGCTGACTGACGACGACCGCTGGCCATGGCTCGATCTGATCGGTACGGAACTGCGCAAGGGCAGCAAAGGCAAGGGTATCGTGGTTTCCTGCTCCGCCCTCAAGAAAATCTATCGCGACCGTCTTCGTAAGGCGACCGGTGGCCCACTCGCCTTCGTTTACCTCGATGGCAGCCTGGAGCTTCTCAGCAAGCGCATGGGTGAACGCAAGGGCCATTTCATGCCGCTGTCGCTGCTTCAAACCCAGCTTGCCACGCTGGAAGTGCCGACTGGCGAACCAGGGGTCGTAACCGTCAACATCGACACCACCCCCGAAGAGATCACCGCAAACGCACTTGCCGGCCTGAAGACGGTAACGTTCTAGAGCACGTCCAGTCACGGCGGACGCGCTCTATCTCTTTGTTTTATCGCATTATCCGGACGTAAACCGCTACGCAGTTTTACTGGAAATGCTCTAGAGGCCGAGCTTGTCCCTCAAACCGTACCACCATGCACCAAGCATGGTCAGCGGCACGCGGAACGTCTTGCCGCCGGGGAACGGGTAGTTCGGCAGGGAACTCCAGATATCGAAACGTTCGGCGTGGCCGGCAACGGCCTCGCCCAATATCTTGCCGAGCAGATGGGTGGTCGTCACACCATGGCCGCTGTCGCCGTGCGAGAAATAAATATTATCCGAAAGCCTGCCCATATGCGGGATGCGCGTGAGCGTCAGTGCGAAGTTGCCACTCCAGGCGAATTCGATCCTGGTCTTTTCCAATTGCGGAAAGGTCTTCAGCATGTTCGGCCGGATCACACCGGTCAGATCGGCCGGATCGCTGCCGCCATAACCGATGCCGCCGCCATAAAGCAGGCGGTTGTCCGAGGTGCGGCGGTAATAATCAAGAATGTAATTGGCATCCTCGACGCAATAATTGGCGGGCAGAAGGGCCTCGATAAGGTCGGCATCGAGCGGCTCAGTCGCCATGACCTGGCTTGAGACCGGCATCATCCGCTCGCCGATTTCCGGCAGCAAAGTGCCGAGATAGGCATTACCGCAGACGAGAACGTATTTCGCCTTCACGCTGCCCATTGCCGTGCGCACGATGGGATTGGCGCCCTGCTCCACCGCGATGACGCGCGAATTCTCGAATATGCGGGCTCCCAGGCTTTCGGCCGCCGCCGCTTCGCCCTGCACCAGATTAAGCGGGTGGATGTGACCACCGAAGCGGTCGATCATGCCGCCGGCATAACGGTTCGTCTTCACATATTGGCCGACATCCGCCTCGGAGACCATTTCCAGACCGCCATGGCCGTGTTTTTCCCAATGGGCTTTGTGCGCTTCCATTTCGCGGATCTGCTTCGGCGTAAAGGCGGCGAAGAAGCCGCCGTCGACCAGATCGCAGTCGATGCCGTATTTGGCGACACGGCTGCGGATGATCGTCCCGCCCTCCAGCGACATTTCTCCGAGCTTCACCGCCTTTTCGTGGCCGTAACGTCGGGCGATGGTTTCGAGATCACGGCTATAGCCGTTGACGATCTGGCCGCCATTGCGGCCGGAAGCGCCGAAGCCGACCCTAACGCCTTCCAGAACGATGACGGCATAACCGCGTTCACTGAGTTCCAGCGCGGCTGAAATGCCGGTGAAACCGCCGCCGATGATGCAGACATCGGCCTCCAGCGCGCCCTCAAGCGTCGGTCGCACGGATTTGACATTGGCGGAGGCCGCATACCACGACGATGTGTGGCCGGGATTGGGAATGTTCGTTACCTCAGCCATCTCACACCGTCCTGATATAGGCGTCATATTCGACGTCGGTTACACGCAGGGAAAATTCGGAAAGCTCCTGCTGCTTGCAGGCGGAAAACAGCGTGCGGTACTTCTGGCCGAGCGTCGCATAGGCAAAGCTCGAACGCGTGAAGCGCTGCAATGCATAGTCCCAGTTGGTGGGAAGCGGTTCGTGATTGATCGCGTGGCTGTCACCGGCAATCGCGCCGCCGGGCTGGCGCTTCTCCTTCATGCCGGCGATAGCGGCGCTGAGGATCATCGCGAGGACCAGGTAGGGATTGGTGTCGGCGCCGGCGACGCGGTGTTCGATGCGGGTTGCCGCCTTGCTGGCCACGATGACGCGGACCGCAGCCGAGCGGTTGTCGATACCCCACGAAGCGTAGGTCGGCGCGTGTTCGCTTGGGGTGAGGCGGCGATAGGAATTGGCATGAGGAGCGAAGATCGCCATGCTCTCCCCCATGTTTTCCAACAGGCCGCCGACCGAGTGCATCAGCGCATCCGACGGACCGTTTTCCCCGGCGTAGATATTCCTGCCGTCCCTGTCGAGAACGGAAAAATGCACATGCATGCCGTTGCCGGCCTGCAGCCCATAGGGCTTGGCCATGAAGGTGGCGTCGAGTTCGTGCCGTCGCGCCACACCTTTGACGATGCGTTTCAGGAAGACGGCAAAATCGGCGGCCTGCAGGGCATCCGGCACGTGGTTGAGGTTGATCTCATATTGCCCGGGGCCATTTTCCCGCAGCGTCGTATCTGCAAGCACACCCTGGGCGCGGCAGGCTGTCGCGATATCATGGAAGACATCCTCGAAATCCTGCAATTCGGAAATCGATAGAACCTGCGTCTGGCCGGTGTGCCAGCGACCTTCGCGGCTGTGCGGCGGGCGCACCGGGTCAAGCGCCGAGCGGACGGGATCGATGAGGTAGAATTCCAGTTCGGTCGCCACGACCGGCGTGAGGCCAGCCTTTTTATAGGCGTTCAGAACCTGCGACAGAACATGGCGCGGATCACCATAAAATCCGGTCCCATCCGCGTTTTTCATCGCCAGCAGAACCTGCGCCGTCGGCCGGCCAAGCCATGTTACCCGTGACAGCGTACCGGGAACGGGGAAACAAAAACCATCAGGATCACCCGTGCCTTCGGCGAGACCTGCGGCGTGCACATCCCGGCCCCAGATATCCAGCGCATAAACGGATCGCGGGATCGCCATTCCCTTTTCAAGCACGTCAATTGCTCTCTCACGCGGAATCCATTTACCGCGCGGAACGCCGTTCGCATCTATGACGAAAGCTTCGAGAATTTCGATATCGGGATTATCAGCGAAAAATTTCTTTGCGTTTTCAATATCATACATTATGCACCAGCAAGCCGTTTCCATCTCGTTTCATGCGCAGCGAGTTTCGCTAACGAAAGTCGTCCTGCTGCTGATAGATGAGAAACCTCGCCACCATGATGACGTTTGCCCCTTTTCCCCTTTGTATATGATCATGTTACGTGGGCTATCACAGGAAGGCCAGCGGATTCGGCTGTCAGGGATTGAACCTTTCCGGACGATAGGCATCGATAGCGATAACAGGCGCTTCTCCCAGCATGGTTTCCGCCAGAACACGGCCGGTGATCGGCCCAAGCGTCAGTCCGTGATGGGCGTGGCCGAAGGCAAACCACAAGGTTCTGTGGCGCGGCGCCTTGCCGATGATCGGCATCATGTCAGGCGTGCAGGGGCGTGCGCCCATCCACGGTTCCGCATCCAGCCGGCCGCCAAGGGGAAAGACTGTGCGGGCAACCCGTTCCGCCCGCTCGATCTGTACGGGGGATTTCGGCGCATCGCGTTCGGCAAATTCGGCACCGGTTGTCAGGCGGATGCCCTTTCGCATCGGCGCCAGGAAATAACCACGCTCGGCATCGATCAGCCAGTTGTTGAGCTTTGCGCCCGACTGTGGCGCATAATGCATGTGATAGCCGCGCTTCACGCCGAGCGGGAAGCGATAACCCAGCCTTTCCGTCACCGTATCCGCCCAGGGACCAAGTGCCACGACGGCATGTTCGGCCTCCACCGCGCCGGTTTCAGTGCGCACTGTCCAGCCGCTTGTCGTCTGGCTGAGGGTGGAGGCATCGCCCCGGACAAAGGTTCCACCGAGGCTTTCGAACAGTTTGACATAAGCAAGCGTCAGCGCGTGCGGATCGCGTACTGACCAGGGATCATTCCATTTCAGGCCGCCGACGAAATCATGGCTGAGATGCGGTTCTGCCGTTGCCAGCGCTTCAGCGTCAAGTTTCGTATGGGAAATGCCGTGCTCGCGCGAAAGACGCTCAGCAAAGGCATAGTCAGCATCCCGCCTTTCGGCGGTTCTATAGGCCTCCATCCAGCCATTTTTGACGATCAGATCGACGGCCTTCGCTTCATCGATGAGGATATTGTGCTCGGACACGGAGTGCTCGATCAGCGGTGCATAGGCGCGGGCAATCGCGGCATGCCTGATGGCTGCGGAATTATACCAATAACGGCCGAGGAAAGGCGCAATCTTCGGCAGGGCCGAGAGGCGATAACGGACATCGATCCTGTTGTTCAGCGAATAGCGCAGCAGTAGCGCAAGGTCCTGCGGGAAGCCGTAGGGCACCACGCCCTCTCTCTGGATCAGGCCGGCATTGCCGAAAGAGGTCTCTTCGCCCGGTCCGCGCCGGTCCAACAGCACCACCGATTTGCCCCTGCGGGCCAGTTGCAAAGCAACAGAGACCCCGATGATCCCCGCTCCCAAAACGACCACATCCGCTGCCATCGCAATCAATCCGTTTCCATGTCACGCTGACCACAACATGGGTCGGCGTTTTCCGCAAAGCAACAAAAAATCATTGCCTTAATGGAAAGATGATGTGTCTTACTGGCTGACCGCCTTTGTTTCCACCGCCTCTATATTGAAGGCCGCTGCCAGCAGTGCCTTGGTGTAATCCTGCTGCGGATTGGCGAAAATCTCAGCCGCCGGACCGCTCTCCACCACCTTGCCGTGGCGCATGACGATCAGGTCGTTGGCGAGCGCCTTCACCACCTTCAGATCATGGCTGATGAAGAGGTAGGCCAGTTCATGCTTTGCCTGAAGATCGCGCAGCAGGTCGACCACCTGCGCCTGCACGCTCATATCAAGAGCGGATGTAGGCTCGTCCAGCATGACGAAACGGGGTTTAAGCACCATGGCGCGGGCAATGGCGATGCGCTGGCGCTGGCCCCCGGAAAATTCATGCGGATAGCGCCAGCGGGTGGCCGGATCGAGGCCCACCTCTTCCAGTGCCGTGGCAACCCGCGTATCGCGCTCGTCGGCGGAGAGAGACCGCTCATGGACCTTCAGGCCTTCGGCGATGATTTCGCCGACCGACATGCGCGGGCTGAGCGAACCATAGGGATCCTGAAAAACCACCTGCAGCCGGTTCCTGAGCGGCTTCATCATCTCATAGGAATAGCTGTCGATCGACTGGCCGATGAAGCTGATGCGACCCTTCGAGGCAATCAGCCGCGAGAGAGCGAGACCAAGCGTCGTCTTGCCGGAGCCGGATTCGCCCACTACGCCCACGGTCTGGCCGGCGCGCAGGGTAATGTCGATACCATCAACCGCCTTCACATGGTCGATCACCCGGCGCATCAGTCCCGCCTTGATGGGGAACCAGACCTTGATGTCGTCACCCTGCATAACCACCGGTTTGCTGGCATCGGAATGCGGCGGCTCACCCTTCGGTTCGGCTGCCAGCAAATGGCGGGTATAGGCGTGCTGCGGATCGGTAAATACCTGCTCCACCGTGCCGGTTTCAACGATCTTGCCCTTGGTCATGACGCAGACGCGATCGGCAAATTTGCGGACGATGCCGAGATCATGGGTGATGAACAGCATGGACATGCCGTGCTGCGTTTTCAGATCACCGAGCAGTTCCAGGATCTGCGCCTGCACCGTCACATCGAGCGCGGTGGTCGGCTCGTCGGCGATCAGCAGTTTCGGCCGGTTGGCGAGCGCCATGGCGATCATCACGCGCTGCCGCTGGCCACCGGACAATTCGTGCGGATAGGCCTTCAGGCGCTTTTCCGGCTCGCGGATGCCGACCTGCAACAGCAGTTCCAATGTGCGTTGGCGCGCCTCTGCACCAGCGATTGCCTGATGCAGCTCCAGTATCTCGCCGATCTGCCGCTCGATGGTGTGGAGCGGGTTGAGCGAGGTCATCGGCTCCTGGAAGATCATGGTGATGTCGTTGCCGCGCACGGCACGCAACGCCCGTTCCGGCAGGGTCAACATGTCCTTGCCGTCGAACAGGATTTTACCCGAAGGATGGCTCGCCGCCGGATAGGGCAGCAATTTGAGAATGGAATTCGCCGTCACCGACTTGCCGGAACCGGATTCCCCGACGAGGGCGACGACTTCGCCCTGCATCAGGTCAAAGGAGACGTGATCGACAGCGACACTGGTCGCGCCACCCTGATGGAAGGCGACGGAGAGATCACGGACGGAAAGAAGCGGCTGGATCATGCACTGAGGCTTTCGAGAAGGAGCTTTAGCGTTTCGACGTCAGGCCGAATAACTTGCAGAGGTTTCGCATTCTTAACGACGCCGTATCTTGTGTGGGTGAGATTATATTCTCCGCGAATTCCGAAATCGTTGGTCAGAAAATGCGAGCAACTCATCCCCACAGCCGTGGAAAGGTGAATGGCATCCGGCAGCTTTATCGAAGAATATTGCGCGCGCAGAACCGCAGCATAATGTAAAATTGGCTTCTCTACGGGAACCACACTGAGCCAATCGCTCGTCAATATCAGGTTTTGATATTGATCTATCAATTGATCGTTTCGCTCTTTGTAAGGTTTGACGACAAGCTCGGAGAACGTCAACTCGCTGGTGACGAATACTGGCGCTCTGGAGGAATCGACAAGAAAGAGGCCGGGGAGCATCTCCCGCGTCGCCTCCTCTCCTTCCATTGCCATGATAAAGACGTTGGTATCGATGTAGACCCTTTCAACGCCTTCCATTAATCATCCCACTCATCGCGAATTTCGCGAATTCGGGCAACTGCCTGTTCCGCCGTCACGCGCTGCGTATTGTTTTTTCTGTATTCAGCCATGGCGTTGACAGCCTGCTCGGCGGTCATCGATAGACGAGGAGTGTCAAGGAATGCAGAAAAGCCGGAGAGCTCATCAGTTTCATCCAAGCGAGTTGTATCCTCGACTTCAACCACGATTCGAACCATGGCTCCTTCATCGAGTCCTTCTCTGAGTTCCCGAGGCAGTTTGCTAACGGGATAGTGTTCTCTGACCACTCTATTCATTTGTCTTCACCCGTAGTGTCAATATTCGTGATCCTACTACAGAGCCGTTCAAAACACGACATATGATCACCGGAACGTCTTGCGTGGATCGAAGGCGTCGCGCACCGCTTCACCCACGAAGATCAATAGCGAGAGCATGATGGACATGGTGAAGAAGGCGGTGAGGCCAAGCCAGGGGGCCTGAAGGTTGTTCTTGCCCTGCGCGATCATCTCGCCCAGCGACGGCGATCCTGGCGGCATGCCGAAGCCGAGGAAATCGAGCGAGGTGAGCGTCGTGATCGAACCGGAGAGGATAAACGGCAGGAAGGTCAGCGTTGCCACCATGGCATTGGGCAGAAGATGCCGGAACATGATCGTCCAATTGCCGACGCCAAGCGCACGGGCAGCACGGACATATTCGAAATTTCTGGCCCGCAGGAATTCGGCGCGGACAATGCCAACGAAGCCGACCCATGAAAACAGCAGCATGATGCCAAGCAGCACGAAGAAGCCCGGCGGCAGAATGGCCGCGATGATCAGCAGGATGTAGAGCACCGGCATGGACGACCAGATTTCGATGAAACGCTGCAGAAGCAGGTCGGTCCAGCCACCGAAATAACCCTGAATGGCGCCGGCCGTGACGCCGACGAGGGCCGATGCGATGGTCAGTGTCAGGCCGAACAGCACGGAGATGCGGAAACCGTAGATCATTCGAGCCGTAACATCGCGCGCCTGATTATCGGTTCCAAGCCAGTTGAGATTGCCAAGCGTACAGCCGGGATCGGCATTGCCTTGCGGGTAAGCCGAGCAGCGCTCCTTTTCATCCATCAGCCAGAAGGGTGCCGTGGGCGCCGAATGCGGAATATTGGAATTGACCGTCTGGTAGGAATAACGGATCGGCGGCCAGATCATCCAGCCATTGGCGTTGATCTCGTCCTGAATGAAGGAGGATTTGTAATCAGTCTGGGCAAGAAAACCGCCAAACTTTTCTTCAGGATAATCAACCATGACCGGCACGAGAATCTCGCCCTTGTAGGAGGCGAGGATCGGTTTGTCATTGGCGATGAATTCAGCGATCAGGCTCAGTAAAAACAGGATCAGGAACAGCCAGAAGGACCAATAACCGCGGCGGTTGGCCTTGAAATTCTGCCAGCGGCGCTTGGTCGTCGGTGAAAACCATGGGCGCTTCGGCTTTACCAGCGTTTCGGTTCCGGCGGGCTGGGCAAGCGACATCACACGTCCCTCCGCTCGAAATCGATGCGCGGATCGATCCATGTGTAGATCAGGTCGGATAGTAGTCCGACCACGAGGCCCATCAGCGAGAAGATGAAGAGCGTGCCAAAGACGATTGGATAATCCCGGTTGACCACCGAGAGATAACCGAGACGACCGAGACCATCCAGCGAGAAGATATTTTCGATCAGCAGCGAACCGGTGAAGAAGGCCGAGATGAAGGCGCCCGGAAAACCGGCGATCACGATCAGCATCGCGTTGCGGAAGACATGGCCGTAGAGAACCTTGCGTTCGGAGAGACCCTTGGCGCGGGCGGTGACGACATATTGCTTCTTGATCTCATCGATGAAGGAATTCTTGGTGAGGAGCGTCGTCGTCGCGAAGGCCGAAAGCGAAAGCGCGATCAACGGCAGGGTCAGGTGCCAGAAATAGTCGATGATCTTCTGCCACCAGTTCAGCTGGTCGAAATTATCCGAGACCAGACCGCGCAGCGGAAACCAGTCGAAGAATGATCCGCCGGCGAAAAGCACGATGAGCAGGATACCGAACAGGAAGCTCGGCACCGCATATCCGATGATGATGATGCCCGATGTCCAGACATCGAAGGTCGAGCCATCGGAGACGGCCTTCTTGATGCCGAGCGGAATGGAAATCACATAGGAAATGATCAGGATCCAGAAGCCGAGCGAGGCCGAGACCGGCAGCTTATCGATGATGAGATCGATGACCGAGGAATTGCGGAAGAAGCTGTCACCGAAATCGAAGCGGATGTAATTCCACATCATTTCAAGAAAACGGGTGAGCGGTGGCTTGTCGAAGCCGAACTGTTTTTCGAGCTTCTTGATCAGCTCTGGATCAAGACCCTGCGCGCCGCGATATTTCGAGCCGCTTTCATCGAAACCACCGGACTGGCCCATGAGATCGCCGCCGCCCGAGAGCCGGTCGGAGGCGCTGTCGCCCTGCCCGGTCAGCTGCGCCACGACCTGTTCCACCGGCCCGCCCGGCGCGAACTGGATGACGAGAAACGAAATGCCCATGATGCCGACGATCGTCGGGATCATCAGTGCCAGACGTCTGAGAATATAGGCGCCCATCAGCCTCTGCTCCCGGCCGTTACGCCAGCGGTTTTCGTTTCAGTCAAACCCGGTCCTTTCGTGAAAGCGCCTTGCGTGCGCTCCAAGCGATTCGTCTCGCCCTATGTGAATCAAGCCTTCGCCGCGAAAGCAAGGCCGGCCTCAATTCCCGGCCTTGCCGGACCACCACGCATCCGGAAAACCGACGCCATATTCGGGCAGGTTTTCAGGGCGGATGAGGGTGTTCCAGTAAGCGATGAACATCTCGCCACGGTAAAATTGCGGAATGACATAACTGTTTGCCAAAAGCACCCGATCGAGCGCGCGGGCGGCGGCCACCTGTTCATCCCGGTTGGGCGCAAATATGACCTTCCGGACCAAGGCATCGACGGCCGGGTTCTTGATGCCGGCGAGATTGTTGGACCCCTGCCGGTCGGCGGCGGCCGATCCCCAGAAATCCGCCTGTTCGTTGCCGGGATTGGCTGATGTCGCCCAGAGCTTGATCGTGACGTCAAAATCGAAGCTGCGGGTACGGTTGGTATATTGTGAGGCATCGACGGTGCGGATGGTGGCGTTGATGCCGATCTTCTTCAGGTTCTGGACATAGGGAAGAATGGTTCTTTCCATGCCGGAGGAATCGATCAGAAACTCCATATCCAGCTGCTGGCCGGTTGCCGCATTGACCATGCGGTTGCCACGCAATTCGTAACCGGCCTCCTTCATCAGCTTCACCGCTTCGCGCAGATTGTCGCGCTGTTTGGCGGGATCGCCTGCTACCGGGTTGCGATATTCCATCGTGAAGACTTCCGGCGGAACCTGATCCTTCAGCTCCTGAAGAATTTCCAGTTCGCGGCCTGTCGGCAGGCCGGAGGAAGCCAGTTCGCTGCCCATGAAGAAGCTGGTGATGCGCTGGAACTGACCGTAAGCCAGCGTGCGGTTCAGTTCCTCGAAATCGAAGGCGTAGTTCAGAGCCTTGCGCAGCTTCGGGTTCTGGAACTTCTCCCGCCGCATGTTCGGCACGAAGGCCTGCATGATGCCGACCGAGCGATAGATATTCGGCAGTTCCTCTTTTTTAACGCGGCCTTCCTTCACGGCAGGAAAATCATAACCCGTGACCCAGCGGCTGGAGGACGCTTCCTGCCGGAAATCGACGGTGCCGGACTTGAAAGCCTGGAACTCCACGTCCTGATCGGCAAAGAAAGTGTAGGCGATGGTTTTGAAGTTGTTCATCCCCACATTCACATTGACGTCCTTGCCCCAATAATCGTCGCGGCGCTCATAGGTGACGGACGAGCCGGGAGAGACGGCCGCGATCTTGTAAGGGCCGGAACCCATGACCGGCTCCAGCGTACCACGCGATATGTCACGCGGCTTGCCATCGGGACCTGTGCCTTCCCACCAGTGCTTGGGAACGATCAGCAATTGCCCGACGATCTGCGGCAATTCGCGATTGTTCTTTTCATCGAAGGTGAAGGTAATGTCCCTTTCGCCGCTCACCTCTGCCTTTGTGACATGGGTGTAATAGGTCGCGAGTTGCGGGCTCAGATCCTTCGCTTTTTCGAAGCTGAAGACGACATCCTCAGGCGTTACCGGTTTGCCATCAGCCCATTTGGCGTCCTGCCGCAGCCGGAATGTCGCCTTCTCAATATCGTCGGGATAACTCACGCCCTCGGCCAGCAAACCGTAGGAGGCCGACAGCTCCTCTTCCGTTGATTTCATCAGCGTATCGTAAACCAGCGACAGGCCCGTTGCCCTTTCGCCCTTGGCAAGCAGCGGATTGAGCGTATCGAACGTGCCTGATGTCGACAGGCGCAAGGTGCCGCCCTTCGGGGCCTTCGTATTCACATAGTCGAAATGGTCGAAACCATCAGGGTGTTTCAGCTCCCCGACCGTCGAAATCCCCTTTCGCCAGACATCTGCCGACTGGGCGGAAGCCGCCGCCGGTATCAGCAGGGCGGATGCAGCGAGAGCGATAAGGATACGGGATTTCAATGGTGCCAATATCATCGGGGGAATGTCCCTGTTTTTGTGCTTGGTGGAGAGAGCATAAAAGAAAGATTGGCAAAAAACAGATGCGCTGACTCACAAGCTCTTTATCGGCGTCTTTATCCCCGCTTTGCGAGGGCCAGGCGAAACATGGTTTCAACAAAATCCAGTTCCAGTTTATTCTCGGGGCAAGAGAATCACCTGATCGGACGGGCACGGTTATATGACGGCGGGATCACCAAGAGTTTTGAAGGCAGCCCTGCTGGCGATGTCGGTCGTCTCGGCGCTGCAGTTGCAGATCGAGACCGCATCGGCCGAAGACCGGCCCGCGAAAGAGGTGTTTGGTCACATGGCCCTGCCTTCGGCGGCGGCCTCTCAACCGATTGGCTCCTATGCCAAGGGCTGCCAATCCGGCGCCATCGCCATGCCGACCGACGGTCCCGGCTGGCAGGCCATGCGCCTTTCGCGCAACCGGCGCTGGGGCCAGCCGCAGCTGATTTCCTTCCTCGAGCGATTTTCGCAGGATGCGCAGAAGATCGGCTGGCCGGGATTGCTGCTTGGCGATATTTCCCAGCCGCGCGGCGGCCCGATGCTGACCGGCCACGCCTCGCACCAGATCGGCCTCGATGTCGACGTCTGGTGGCGGCCGATGCCCTCCCCCCGGCTGACCGTGGAGCAGCGCGAAACGGTGCCTTTCATCTCGATGCTGGACAAGAGCAAGTTCCTGACGGTCGACGACCGCAAATGGTCACCGCTCAATGCCCGTCTGGTGATGATGGCGGCAAGTTACCCGCAGGTGGAGCGTGTCTTCGTCAACCCGGCCATCAAGCAGAAGCTCTGCCAGACATGGACCGGCGACCGCACCTTCATGGGCAAGATCAGGCCGATCTACGGCCATGACGAACATTTCCACATCCGTCTCGAATGCCCGCCCGGCGCGCCCAACTGCAAACCGCAGGCGGAGGTCGGCAAGGGCGACGGCTGCGACAAGTCGCTTGCCTGGTGGTTCACCAAGGAACCATGGGCGCCGCCGAAAAAGGACCCCAATGCCAAGCCGGTGAAACCGCGCCAGGTCATGGTCTCGGATTTGCCGGCGGCCTGCGCTGCGGTTGCGGCAGCTCCTTCCGCCAATCCCGAGGGGATTGCGGCTCAGGCCTATTCCTCCTCCCCTGCCCAGGCCGTACGTCAGCAGAATGTGGAACAGGTCATTCAAAACGCCCCGGCGATCCAGCCACCGTCCGATATTCCGCTTCCGACCCAGCGTCCGACATTGAACTGAAACAGAAATGAGGCATTGAACAGCTTCCCTTTTCAAATGGCGGCAAGCTGTTATAGAAGGCTTCAAATCGATTTAATTCTTTGAGGACAGGCTGGGACCATGGAAGGGCAACGCTGTATCGCGCTCATCGCTCACGACGAGAAAAAGGACGATATGGCGGATTTCGCCCGTCACCATCAGAAGGTGCTTGCCAGTTTCAGGATCGTCGCCACCGGCACCACCGGCGGACGTGTGCAGGAAGCCTGCCCGGGGCTTGAGGTCATCCGCCTCAAAAGCGGTCCTCTTGGCGGCGACCAGCAGATCGGCGCGATGATCGCCACTGGCGAAGTGGACATGCTGATCTTCTTTACCGATCCGCTGACTGCCATGCCGCATGATGTCGATGTGAAGGCGCTGACGCGTCTTGCCACGGTCTACGACATTCCCATGGCGCTCAACCGCGCCACCGCAGAAAACCTCATCGACTTCAATTCCGCCGACTGACCCGAACCCACCACAATGGAACAGGCAATGCCGAAGACGTCCGATACCGAATATCTGTCCTTTCCGATCCTTCTTGGTGACATCGGCGGCACCAATGCCCGCTTTTCCATCCTGATCGATTCCTTTGCGGAACCGGTGCACCTCACCACGGTGAAGACGGCGGAATATCCTGGTATCGATGACGCGATCCAGCAGGCGGTTCTGGACAAGACCTCGCTTCAGCCGGTCTCGACCATTCTGGCCATTGCCGGCCCGATCGAAGGCGACGCGATTCCGTTGACCAATTGTGATTGGGTCGTCAAGCCGAAAGACATGCTGGCCAAGCTCGGCCTGAAGGACGTCATCGTCATCAACGACTTTGAGGCGCAGGCTCTGGCGATTGCGGCTCTTGACGACGACAACCGGGAGCCTATCGGCTCCGGCAAAAAGGACATGCTGGCGTCGCGCGTCGTTCTTGGACCGGGCACGGGGCTTGGCGTCGCCGGACTGGTCTATGCCCGCCATATGTGGTTTCCGGTGCCTGGCGAAGGCGGGCATATCGATATCGGCCCGAGAAGCGCGCGCGACTATGTGGTTTTCCCGCATATCGAAACCATCGAGGGCCGCGTCGCCGGCGAACAGATTCTGTGCGGACGCGGGCTGGTCAATCTTTATCGGGCCATCTGCAAAGCCGATGGCATCGAGCCTGTCTTTTCCGATCCGGCTGATATTACCTCGCAGGGGCTTTCGGGCCAGAACGCGCAGGCAAAAGAAACGCTGTCGCTGTTCAGCACTTATCTCGGCCGCGTGGCGGGCGACCTTGCGCTGATTTTCATGGCCAAGGGCGGCGTCTATCTGGCCGGCGGTATTTCGCAGAAGATCATTCCGGCGCTGAAGAGCCCGGAATTTCGGGCCGCGTTCGAAGACAAGGCGCCGCACAGCGCGCTGATGCGGACCATCCCCACCTTCGTCGTCACCCACCCGCAGGCGGCCCTTTCCGGGCTTGCGACCTATGCGAGAACACCCTCCGATTTCGGCCTTGCGCTGGACGGGCGGCGCTGGCGAGCCTGATTACTCTCCTCTCAAAGGGGGCTATCCTTCCTATGTGATGCTTGCGAAGCGGGCGGGCGATCTTTAACGTCGCTGCTGCAAACATCAATCGACCGATACCGGCGGGTTCCGATCCGCCTGACATGAAAAGTGAGTGAAAACATGGGCAGCAGCGGCATGAAACTGGTGGTGGTCGGCGCAGCGGGCCGTATGGGACAGGCACTGATCCGTCTCATTCACCAGACACCCGGCGTTCAGCTGCATGCCGCAGTGGCGCGTGAAGGTTCGGCTTTTGTTGGCCGCGATGCCGGCGAGATCGCCGGTCTTGGCCCCATCGGCATCGAAATCACCAGCGATCCCTTACAGGCATTTCTGCATGCCGAAGGGGTGATCGATTTCACCTCACCGGCAACCAGCATCACCTTTGCCGGCCTTGCCGCGCAGGCCCGTATTGTGCACGTCGTCGGCACGACTGGTTGCTCGCCGCAAGACGAGGAAAAGTTCAAGGCGGCGTCGCGCCATGCCCGCATCGTCAAGTCAGGCAATATGAGCCTCGGCGTCAACCTGCTCAGCGTTCTCACCCAGCAGGCGGCGCAGGCGCTGGATGCGCAGAACTGGGATATCGAAATTCTGGAAATGCACCACAAGCACAAGGTCGATGCGCCCTCGGGCACCGCGCTGCTGCTGGGCGAAGCCGCCGCCGCCGGCCGCAAGGTCGATCTCACCGCCGCCTCCGTGCGCGTGCGTGACGGACACACGGGCGCACGTGAGGCCGGTACCATCGGTTTTGCCACGCTGCGTGGCGGCTCGGTCATCGGTGAACATTCGGTGATCTTCGCCGGCGAAGGCGAGCGCGTCGAGCTTTCCCATTATGCCGGCGACCGCTCCATCTTCGCACGCGGCGCGATCACGGCAGCAGTCTGGGCCTTCGACAAGAAGCCCGGTTTCTATTCCATGCTGGATGTGCTCGGCCTTTCGCAGGCGGAATAAAACCGTACCCTAATTCTCCACCGTGAATTCGACCGTATCGGCAGAAAATCGGCTGACGGCATATTGCACCGGCACGCCATCCATATCGGCATTCAATGCCTGCGTGACAAGCAGAATGGCCCCGGGCGATAGTTCGAGATCGGCCAAATCCTGCGTATCCGCGTGGATAGCAGAAATGACGGTGGAAATGCGCACGTAGTCCGCCACGCCAAGCGCTTTGAAAGCGGCCGTAATCGAGCCGCTTTTCCGATAGGCCTCGCCTATTCCGGCGAAACGATCCGCCGGGAACCATGTGGTCGAACGCGACACGGGGCGGGTGTCCGCCTTGCGCAAGGTTTCCAGACGAACGAGCGGCGCACCTGATGGCAATTGCAGCCGCGCTGCGAGATCGGCACTTGCCGGTTCGGTTGTGTGGGAAAGAAGCAGCGCCTCCATTTCCTTCACCTGATCGCCAATGCCAGCCGTGAAGCGCGTGCGCAGCGAAATCGGAAAGCTCAAACGCTCCTTGCGGGCGATCATCGTGCCCCGTCCCTGCATCGGCTCAAGAATGCCTTCGCTCGCCAGTGCGGCGATCGCACTCCGGACGGTATGGCGGTTGACGCCGAATTTTTCGGCCAGCGTCATCTCCGGCGGCAACATGCCGGTTTCGTCGTGATCACCGGCCGCGATCTCGCCTCTGATGCGGTCGGCGATCTGCCGCCAGAGCGCCACGCCGTTCTTTCTTTTCATCGCTGCTGCAGGGCTCATGTCACACGCTTGTCATTCATCGACGTTAATTGTAGCTTATATTGTATAGTTGTCTATATCAATAGACATTAGAGGTCAAGCGATGAATAACGAAGCTGCGAATATAGACAGTGAAAGGAAACGGGTGGCGGCGCTTCTTGCCCGTGCCACCGTTCAGGAACTGGAAACGGTCTGGAGCCGGCAGGATGCCAGCCCGCAGACGGAAAACGTGCGGGGGCCGGAAACCGGCCTCGTCATGGTCAAGGGCCGTATCGGCGGCGGCGGTGCGCCCTTTAATCTCGGCGAGACCGCCGTCACCCGCGCGACCGTCAAGCTGGCCTCGGGAACCGTCGGTCATGCGCATGTTCTCGGCACCGGCCGCAAGAAGGCCTGGTATGCCGCCGTTTTCGACGCGCTGTGGCAGGAAAGTCAGACCCGGGGCTTTATCGAGGCCGAGCTCCTTTCACCGGTCGAAAAGAGACTGAGCGAAGAGAAGCAACGGAAAACCAAAGAAACCGCAGCCACGCGGGTCGATTTCTTCACCATGGTTCGAGGAGAAGATTGATGGGTGTGAAAGCCGAAGCATTGACGGGCGGCTTTTCCAGCGCCGTCTTCGATTCCCAGCGTATTTTCAAGAAGCTGATGGACGGCATGGCCCGTCCGGGCACACCGCAGACAATCGAAACGGCGGTCGCCCCGCCGCTGCCACTTGCCGCCGCCACCGGTGCGGTTCTGCTGGCGCTCTGCGACCACGATACACCGGTCTGGCTGAACGGCGCATTGCGAAAGACCGCAGTGCCGGGCTGGATCGGATTTCACACCGGCGCACCTGCGACGGAAGAAAAAGCGGCTGCGCATTTCGCCGTCATCGAGGCGGGCAGCGCCATCGCGTCCTTCGGCCTTTTCGCCCAGGGCAGCCAGGAATATCCCGACCGCTCGACGACACTCATCATCGAATTGTCCGATCTGGACGGCGGGCGGGAATTGCTGCTCTCCGGCCCCGGCATCCGCCACGTCAACATCATCAGCCCTTCCGGCCTTCCGGATATATTCCCAATGCTTTGGGCTGAGAACAACGCCATCTTCCCGCGCGGCGTCGATGTCATCCTGACCGCTGGCGATAAATTCGTCTGCCTGCCGCGTACGACGCGCATCAAACCCGTGGAGGCATAAGATGTATGTTGCAGTCAAAGGCGGGGAGACCGCCATCGCCAATGCTCACCGGCTGCTGGCCGACCAGCGGCGCGGAGACCGCGACCTGCCCGCCATGACTGTGGCGCAGATCGTTTCGCAGCTGTCGCTCGCCGTCGACCGCGTGATGGCGGAAGCCTCGCTCTACGACCAGTCGCTTGCGGCCCTTGCCGTCAAGCAGGCGCGCGGCGATATGATCGAAGCCATCTTCCTGCTACGCGCCTATCGAACCACGCTGCCGCGCTTCGGCTATTCGGTTCCGGTGGATACCGCTGACATGGCGGTGCAGCGGCGTGTTTCCGCAACCTATAAGGATCTGCCCGGCGGGCAACTGCTGGGTCCGACCTTCGACTACACCCACCGGCTGCTCGATCCCTCCCTCCTCGAAGACGGGGCCGTCGAAACTGCTACCCAGCGGGAAGGTGAGCCGGAATATGTCATGCGCGTTTCCGATATCCTCGCCCAGGAGGGGCTGATCGAAAGCGACGGCGACATGCCGGACGATCATATTGCCGGCGACCTGACACGGGAACCGATGGAGTTTCCCATGCCGCGCGACCTGCGCCTGCAATCGCTGGCGCGCGGCGACGAAGGTTTCCTTCTGGCGCTCGCTTATTCGACACAACGCGGTTACGGCCGCACCCACCCCTTCGTCGGCGAAATCCGCATCGGTGAGGTGGAAGTAGAGCTTGATGTGCCGGAACTCGGCTTTTCCGTCTCGCTCGGCGATATCAAGGTCACCGAATGCCAGATGGTCAACCAGTTCAAGGGTTCGGCCAAGGCACCGCCGCAATTCACCCGCGGATACGGTCTGGTCTTCGGCCAGAGCGAACGCAAGGCGATGGCGATGTCGCTGGTCGATCGAGCGTTGCGCGCCGGCGAATTCGGCGAAGATGTCGTCGCCCCCGCGCAGGACGAGGAATTCGTCATCTCACATGCCGACAATGTGCAGGCGACAGGTTTCGTCGAGCATCTGAAACTGCCGCATTACGTGGATTTTCAGGCCGAACTCGGTCTGGTGCGCAAGATGCGCGCCGATTTCGAGGCAATCAACGCCAATGGCGCGGAATGGATGAGCGATGCGGCCGAATAGCTCAGCGGCTGTGCTGCTCGCCAAACCAGAAGGCGCAAAAGACGGTCGATGCTGCAAAGACAGCAAAGAACACGGCTGCAAGAATTCCAATCTCCATGAGCTTGTACTCCTTTTTTCACAAGGCTAACGCGCAATGCTTAAAGAAGTTTCATTTGACGACGGGCTGGCTGCCTACAACTTCGCCTATCTGGACGAACAGACCAAAAGGATGATCCGCCGGGCGATCCTGAAAGCCATCGCCATTCCCGGTTACCAGGTTCCCTTCGCTTCCCGTGAAATGCCCATGCCCTATGGCTGGGGCACCGGCGGCGTGCAGTTGACCGCCTCCATCCTCGGCCCTGATGATGTGCTGAAGGTCATCGACCAGGGCGCGGACGACACCACAAATGCGGTTTCCATCCGTGCCTTTTTCCAGAAGGTGGCTGATGTGGCCGTCACCACCCGTACGAAGGACGCGACGATCATCCAGACGCGGCACCGCATTCCGGAGGAAGAACTGCATTCCGGACAGGTGCTCGTTTATCAGGTTCCCATCCCCGAGCCCCTACGCTTCCTAGAGCCGCGCGAGACCGAGACCCGCGTCATGCACGCGCTGGAGGAATATGGCCTGATGCACGTCAAGCTTTACGAGGACATCGCCCGCAACGGCCGCATCTCCACCACCTATGCCTATCCGGTGAAGGTGGCCGGGCGCTACGTGATGGACCCGTCGCCGACACCGAAATTCGACAATCCGAAAATGAATATGTCGGATGCGTTGCAGCTGTTTGGCGCCGGGCGCGAAAAGCGCATCTATGCCGTGCCGCCCTATACCGATGTCGTCAGCCTCGACTTCGAAGATCACCCCTTCGAAATCCAGCGCTTCGACAAGCCCTGCGCCCTGTGCGGCGGTGAGAATGTGTATCTCGACGAGGTGGTACTGGATGACAAGGGCGGACGCATGTTCGTCTGCTCCGATACCGACCATTGCGAAGACCGCCGTGCTCATGGCCACAAGGGCCATCTGCTGGCGGATGTGAAGGAGGCCGCAGAATGAGCGACACACCGCTTCTGAAAGTCCGGGACGTTTCCAAATATTACGGCGACCGCGCCGGTTGCCGCAACGTGTCCTTCGAGCTTTATCCGGGCGAAGTGCTGGCGATCGTCGGTGAATCCGGTTCCGGCAAAACCACGTTGCTCAACTGCATTTCCACCCGGCTGATGCCAACGGCGGGCAGCGTGGAATATCGCATGCGCGACGGCTCAGTGCGCGACCTCTATCATATGGGCGAGGCCGAACGGCGTTTTCTGATGCGCACCGACTGGGGTTTCGTGCACCAGAACCCGGCGGATGGACTGCGCATGGCGGTGTCTGCCGGCGCCAATGTCGGCGAGCGGCTGATGGCCGTGGGTAACCGGCATTACGGTAACATCAGGCAATCGGCGAGCGAATGGCTGGAGCGGGTGGAAATCGGCACCGACCGTATCGACGACCAGCCGCGCGCCTTTTCCGGCGGCATGCGCCAGCGCCTGCAGATTGCCCGCAACCTGGTCACTTCCCCCCGCCTCGTCTTCATGGATGAACCGACCGGAGGCCTCGATGTTTCGGTGCAGGCACGCCTGCTCGATCTCGTGCGCGGTCTCGTCAACGATCTCGGCCTTGCGGTCGTCGTCGTCACCCATGATTTGGCGGTGGCGCGGCTGTTATCCCATCGCATGATGGTGATGAAGGGCGGTGACGTCATCGAACATGGCCTCACCGACCGGGTGCTGGACGATCCGCGCGAGCCTTACACGCAATTGCTTGTTTCCTCCATTTTGCAGGTCTAGCCGCGTCGCTCCGAAAAGTGGTCCCCGGTTTTCGGATAAAATCACGCGCAGGAAGAAAGAACCCACCATGACGACGCCCCTTATCGTTTCGGAAGTCTTCAAAAGCTTCACCATGCATCTTCGCGACGGCATCGAATTGCCTGTCGTCCGCGATGTCAATTTTTCCGTTTCGGGCGGCGAGTGCGTCGTGCTCGGCGGCCCTTCCGGCATCGGCAAAAGCTCGATCCTGAAAATGCTCTATGGCAATTACGCCATAGACAGCGGACAGATCCTCATCCGCCATCAGGGTGAGGTCATCGATATGGGCAATGCCTCGCCGCGCACGATCCTCGATATCCGCCACCGCACCATCGGTTATGTCAGCCAGTTCCTGCGCACGGTGCCGCGTGTCGCGGCCATCGACGTGGTTGCCGAGCCGCTTCTGGCGCGCAAGGTTGCCGCTGAAGATGCGCGTGAGCAGGCGGCCACGCTGCTTTCGAAACTCAACCTGCCACGGGAATTATGGTCGCTACCACCAGCAACCTTTTCGGGCGGCGAGCAGCAGCGCGTCAATATCGCCCGCGGTTTCATCACCGATCATGCGATCCTGCTTCTCGACGAGCCGACCGCCTCGCTCGACGCCACCAACCGGCGTGTGGTGGTCGACATGATCAGGGAGAAAAAAGAAAAGGGCACCGCGCTGCTCGGCATCTTCCACGACGAGGAGGTGCGCGAAGCCGTGGCTGACCGCATTCTCGACGTTTCGCAATTCTCTCCGCGGAAGGCAGCGGCATGAGTGTCAAGGTCGGTCTCGAACCCGTCATCCATGAAAGTGCCCGCGTCACCAATTCTTCGATCGGCCGCTATACCGAAATTTCGGAGCGCTGCCGCCTCGAGGAGGTCGAGATGGGCGACTACTCCTACGTCATGCAGGATGGCGCAATCTGGTGTGCCACCATCGGCAAATTCGTCAACATCGCCGCTTCCGTCCGCATCAATGCCACCAATCATCCGATGCAGCGGGCCACATTGCACCATTTCACCTATCGCGCCCGCAGCTACTGGGACGACGCCGAAGATGAAACTGACTTCTTCGCCGCCCGCCGCGCCAAACGGGTGGTGATCGGCCACGATGTCTGGATCGGCCATGGTGCGACCATCCTGCCCGGCATGACGGTGGGGAACGGTGCAGTCATCGGGGCCGGGGCGGTCGTTTCCAAAGATGTTGCGCCCTACACCATCGTCGGCGGTGTGCCCGCCCGGCTGATCCGCGAGCGTTTTCCCGCGGAGCTTGGCAAGCGCATGGATGATCTGAATTGGTGGGATTGGGACCATGCGAGGCTGCGCAGCGCGCTGGAGGATTTCCGCGCACTCGACGCCGAGGATTTCGTGGCGAAATATGGCGGATGAACTCCGCTTATCCCGAAGCAATTGCATTCCCGGGGCCATGTCCCGGGATTTCTGTTTGTCGGCTCCTGATATGCCAGGCGGGATTTCCACCGCATGACAAGCCTGACGAAGGTTTGTCGGCGAACCCCCCGGGTGTCGTATCTGTGAATTATGTAATATTTTCTTCATCAAACTGACACTCCCGCTTCACGCACCGCTGTTACGTCGAACCCCGTCAAAAGAAGATTGGACGGGGAAATGAGCTTTCACCTGAAGCAAGTCACGCGCCGTTTCGGCAAGCACACTGCGGTCGATTCCGTTGATGTCGAGATACCGCAGGGTCAGATGGTCGGTGTGATCGGACGCTCGGGCGCCGGCAAATCGACGCTGTTGCGCATGATCAACCGCCTCGTCGATCCGTCTTCGGGTTCCATTCATTTCAACGATACGGAAGTCTCGTCGCTGAAGGGTGCGGCGCTGCGCAACTGGCAGCGCGACTGCGCCATGATCTTCCAGCAGTTCAATCTGGTGCCGCGCCTCGACGTGCTCACCAACGTCATGCTCGGCCGCCTCAACCACCGTTCGACGGCTCTGAGCCTGTTCAACATCTTCAGCCATGAGGAACGGCTGATGGCGATCGCCGCGCTGGAGCGCCTCGGCATCGAGCATGTGGCCATGCAGGCGGCGGGCACACTTTCCGGCGGCCAGCAGCAGCGCGTCGCCATTGCCCGCGCACTGATGCAGTCTCCAAAGATGGTTCTCGCCGACGAGCCGATCGCCTCGCTCGATCCCCTCAATGCCAAGATCGTGATGGACGCGCTGCGCGACATCAACGAACGCGAAGGCATCACCGTCATCACCAACCTGCACACGCTGGATACGGCGCGCAATTATTGCGAACGCATCATCGGCATGTCTCAGGGTCGTGTCGTCTTTGATGGAACCCCCGACGAGCTGACGGCTGCCGCCGTTACCGAGATTTACGGAACCGATTCTCAAGGCTCCGGCATCGACGAGACCATGACCTCGACCAGCATCAATATTCCCGGCGCGCAGCTTGCCGCGCGTCCGGTTCAGCAATCTGCCGGCCCCGAACCGCTCGCTCTCGCCGGGCTCTGAGGAACCGCTCAGCATCGTTTGCGCCCGCGTCAAGGGCCGACATTTCACAACAAACTCCGGCTCGCCGGGAAACAGGAGAAAGTCCATGTTGAAGAAAGTCCTTCTTTCGGCAGTCGCCGTTGGCGTTCTGGCCGGTTCCGCCATGGCTCAGGACGTCAAGGTTCTGCGCATCGGTCTCGACGGTTCCGAAAACGAAGCCGACCAGATCCGCAACACCAAGTGCGTTGCAGATGGCCTCAAGGCTGCAACCGGTGTTTCCGAAGTTCAGGTTTTCCCGTCGCCGGACTATAACGGCGTCATCCAGGGCCTGCTCGGCGGCACCATCGACATCGCCTCCATGGGCGCATCCTCCTACGCCAAGATCGCTCTGGCCGACCCGAAGGCTGTCGACCCGATCCTGACCACGGCCGGCGCCGATGGTTCGACCGGTTATTACACGATCATGGTTGCCCGCAAGGACAGCGGCATCAAGACGCTGGCTGATGCCAAGGGCAAGAAGATCGGCTTCGCCGACCCCGACTCCACCTCCGGCTTCCTCGTTCCGAACGTGGCTATCCCAAAGGAAACCGGCGTTCCGGTCAAGGAATACTTCTCCGAAACCGGTTTCGGCGGCGGCCATGAGAACCTCGTTCTCGCCGTTCTCGACAAGAAGTTCGACGTCGGCACCACCTTCGGTTCGGGCGTTGGCAAGTGGGAAGAAGGCTACACCGCCGGCAACCTCTACCAGATGGTCAAGAAGGGCAATCTGGACATGGACGATATCGTTCAGGTCTGGAGGTCGCCGCTGATCCCGAACGGTCCGCTGATGGTCACCAACAAGCTCGGCGACGCGATGAAGCAGAAAGTCGAAGACTTCTTCATGGAACTGCCGAAGAAGGACCTCGCATGCTTCCAGGGCTTCACCCAGGGCAAGAACACCGCCTACATCAAGGTCGATCCGTCCTTCTACCAGACGATCATCGACGCCCGTAAGTCCGTTATCGGCGGCTGATCCTCAGATCATATCCGGAAGCGGCGGTGCCTTGCGGCGTCGCCGCTTTTGCCAATAAAGGAAAAGCGGCATGGCGACCACACTGCACAATGGTACCCTATCACCCGAGGGGTTGAGCGCATCGTCCCGGACGGTCATGCGCCATTATCAACAGCAGCTTGCGACACGACGGATCTATACCGTCATTTCGCTCGTGATCTTTCTCGTCATCCTCGCCGCCTCCCTGAATTTCGCCAATGCGGCCAATTCAGGCAAGTTCTTCGAGCGCCTGCCCTATTTCTTCGATTTCATGAAGACCTTCGTGCCTGACAGTCCGCTGGAAATCTTCCGGGCGATGTTCGACCTGCCGTCGCCTTATGCGGACGGTTCGCTGAAATATAATTATGTCGCCGATCGCGTTTACATCGCCGACGGTTTCTACATCCCGCACTTCATCTACCAGCTGATCATCACGCTCAATATCGCCCTTGTCTCGACAATCATCGGCACAAGTTTCGCCTTCGTGCTCTGCTTCTTTGCCTCCACCAATCTCGTCGGTGCCGGTCTTGTGCGCTGGGTGGTGCGCCGGGTGATGGAAGTGCTGCGCGCCTTTCCGGAAATCGTCGTCGCCGGGCTGCTGACCGCTATCCTCTCGATCGGTCCGATCGCCGCCATCATCGCGATTTCGGTCCATACGATCGGTGCGCTGGGCAAGCTGTTCTTCGAAGTCGTGGAAAATGCCGACATGAAGCCGGATGAAGGCCTGCGTGCCGCCGGTGCCAACTGGCTGGAGCGGGTGCGCTTCGCCATCGTGCCGCAGGTTCTGCCCAATTTCGTCTCTTATGCGCTGCTGCGCGCCGAAATCAACGTGCGCGCCTCCACCATCATCGGCGCTGTGGGCGGCGGCGGCATCGGCGAAGTCTTCCGCCTGTCGATCGGTAACGATCACGCCTCGAAGACCTATGCCATCATCATCCTTCTGCTGATCACCATCATCGCCGTCGACCAGTTCTCCAGCTGGCTGCGCCGCAGACTGATCGGCCAACAATCCTTCGAATTCGGACGGGGAGCGGCCTGATGTCGTCCAGCTTCATTCTCAACACCGCCGAGCGCGAGAGGCTGACGGCTGCGCATCCGCAGGTGTTCAACCGCAGTTTCATGCAGCGATATGGTCTGCTCGTCGGCCTTCTCGTCGCCACCGCTTATCTCATCGGCTGCTTTTTCTTCTTCAATGTCGGCCCGGCTTTCATGCAGGGCCGTTGGGATCGCGCCTCCAGCTATATTCAGGACTGGTATTCCTGGCGTGCCCAGCCGCGCCTGCGTTTCGAAGACGGCAAGGTCGCGCCGCAATGGTCGAGCCGCGGGCAATATCCGGCCGATGCAAAAATCGACTGGCTGCAGCCCCTGCCGGACGGCGGTTACAGCGTCGTTTATGCGGGCACACAAAACCGCCTCGATATAACGCCGACCCGGGTGGATGTTTATGTCGACGGCAAGAACTACCCCGTCATCATCAACGACGATGCAGTTGTTGCTCCGCAGGGCCTGCCCGACGAAATCCAGCAGGACGGCAAGAAGGTTCTCGTGCATTACGGTTTTGCCGGCCAGGCGGAGATCCGCACCAGCCAGGTCTATGTGCAGCGCCGCTTCCTCGGCTGGGCGAACTTCCTGTTCGACACCAAATCGGAATTCTGGGGCAAGGGTTATGGCGAGCTTGCGGCTCTCGCGCTCTGGGGAGAGCGGCTCGATCCCGCGCGCTCCAATATCGGCCATATGGTCGATGATTTCCTCGACAACAGCGTCTGGCAACATGCCGATATCCTGTCCAAGCTGATGCAGACGCTGGTCATGGCATTTGTCGGCACGCTGTTCGGCACGCTTGTCGCCCTGCCGCTCGCCTTCATCGCAGCGCGCAACATCACCGCCAACAGGGCGGCAAACTGGGGCATGAAGCGCCTGTTCGATTTCCTGCGTTCCATCGACATGCTGATCTGGGCGCTGTTCTTCACCCGCAGCTTCGGCCCGGGACCGATCCCCGGAATTGCCGCGATCTTCTTCACCGATACCGGCGCGCTCGGCAAGGTCTATGCCGAGGCGCTGGAAAATGTCGATGACAAGCAGCGCGAGGGCGTCAAGTCGGTCGGCGCATCCCCGATCGCGGTCAACCGCTTCGGCGTGTTGCCGCAGGTGTTGCCAGTCTTCATTTCGCAATCGCTGTATTTCTGGGAAAGCAACACCCGCTCCGCCACGATCATCGGTGCGGTGGGTGCCGGCGGCATCGGCCTGAAACTACTGGAAGCGATGGGTACCAATGCCGACTGGGACAAGGTCGCCTATATGGTCCTGCTCATCCTCTTCGTTGTCTTCCTGTTCGACCATATTTCCAATTCGCTGCGTTCGCGCCTGATCGGGAAAACACAGCACTAGGCATAAACGGGCGGGATAATGAAAGTCGCGATGACGTTCGTTATCCCGCACCGCGCACGCTCACGCAGTCCTGGTTTGCGCTGGCCATATCTCCTCACCATCTCCCTCTACGACTTCAGCGCGTTCGGAAGATTTGCCGCGTTTTGAATGCGCTTTTTTCCATCTGCATCATCATTCTGTCACGGAAAGCGATTACCTCGCACTCCTGACCTTGCGGGAAGCGGCCGAGTCACGCCAAATAGCTTCTCATCCCTGGTTTTCATGACACTGAAGAGTGCTTGCCGTGCGCTACGCCATCTATTTTTCTCCGGCTAAAGATCATCCGCTGACTGAAGCAGCGTCGCGCTGGCTGGGCCGCAATGCGTTTTCCGGCACGTTGCATGACGACCACGACGACTATGCCGATTTGACGGAGGAACCGCGCCGTTACGGTTTCCACGCGACTCTGAAAGCGCCTTTCGAGCTCGCCGAAAAATACAGCGAGGCCGAGCTGCTCGCGGCCCTCGAAGATTTCGCGGCCAATCAGTCCGCCTTCGAGATCCCACGCGTCGTCGTCGGCGCGCTTGGGCCGTTTTTCGCGCTGGTTCCGGATCGCGTTTACCAGCCGCTGCAGGATTTTGCCGCAGAGGTCGTTGATCACTTCGATAGGTTCCGCGCGCCCCTGTCCGAGACCGATATTGCCCGCCGGCGGCCGCAAATGCTGACGGAAAGCCAGCGACAGAATCTCTCTCTCTGGGGTTATCCGCATGTCATGGATGACTTCCGTTTCCACATGACGCTGACCGGCCGTATCGACGAAGAAGAGCAGCCCGCCGTGCAAGAGGTTCTCTCGACCCGGTTTACTGAATTCACCGACCGGCCCCTCACCATTTCCGGCCTCGCTTTATTCATTGAAGAAACGCGCGGCGCGCCATTTACCGTTCATAGCTGGCACCCGCTTGGCCAGCAGCCAAAGAAAGATGCGAACCCATGACCGAGCACGCCCTGTCCAATGCCCGTATCGTCCTGGAAGACGATATTATTCTGGGATCCGTTCTGATCCGTGACGGCAAGATTGCCGATATCAGCGAAGGCGCTTCCAAAACCGGAGAAGACCTCGAAGGCGATTTCCTGATCCCCGGTCTGGTGGAACTGCATACCGACCATCTTGAACAGCACTACTCACCACGCCCCGGCGTGATCTGGGACAAGATCGCCGCCATTCAGGCCCATGATGCACAGGTTGCATCGTCCGGCATCACCACCGTGTTCGATTGCCTGCGGCTTGGCTCGGACGAGGATGGTGGTTTCAAAAAGGGCGAAATGCGGGAGATGGCTGATGCCATCGAAGCGGCGGCGGATCAGAACCGCCTGCGTGCGGACCACCTGCTGCATCTGCGCTGTGAGGTCGCTTCCGCCGATGTGCTGGAACATTTCGAGGACTTCGAAACCGATCCGCGCGTTCGGCTGATTTCGCTGATGGATCACTCTCCGGGCCAGCGCCAGTTCCAGTCGATGGACCAGTATATCTTCTATTATCAGAAGAAGCGCGGATTGAGCGACGAGGCTTTTGCCGAGTTTGTGCGCCGCCGGCAGGCTGCATCGGCCGAATATTCCGCCAAGCACCGCGATTATCTGGCGGCCAGCTGCGCCAAGCGCGGCATCACGGTCGCAAGCCATGACGACGCGACTGAAGCGCATGTGGGCGAAGCCATCGGTCACGGCGTTAAACTGGCGGAATTTCCCACCAGCGTCGAGGCTGCGAAAGCTTCGCACAGCGCCGGCATGAGCGTCCTGATGGGTGCGCCGAACATCGTTCGCGGCAAGTCCCATTCCGGCAATATCGCCGCCCGCGATCTGGCCGAGATCGGCGTGCTGGATGTTCTTTCTTCCGATTACGTGCCGTTCAGCCTGCTCTTCGCGCCGTTCCTGCTCGCCGATCAGGTGGAAGCTATCAGCCTGCCGGAAGCACTGCGCATGGTCACCGCCACGCCGGCACGCACGGTCGGCCTTGTCGACCGGGGCCGTATCGCGACCGGGTTGCGGGCGGATCTGGTGCGGGTTCATCGCGAGGACGGCGTGCCGGTCGCCCGTTCTGTCTGGCGCCAGGGCAAGCGCGTGGCATGACCACCGATGGAGACGATAGCCGGCGCACATTGTCGCCCGGCACGATGATCGTGATTGTCGGTCCGAGCGGGGCCGGCAAGGACACGCTGATGGACTATGCGGCGGCACAGCTGTCCGGCCGCCCGGGTTTCCATTTCACGCGCCGCGTCATTACCCGCAGCTGCGATGCGGGCGGTGAAAACCATGATGCCGTTTCGATGCACGAGTTCAACCAGCTGGAAGACGCAGGTGCCTTCGCGGTCTCCTGGCAGGCGCACGGTCTGAAATACGGCATTCCGGCCGCCGTCTATCGCCATCTCGAATCGGGAGACGTTGTCATCGCCAATGGTTCGCGCTCGGCGCTTCCCCATTTCGGTACCGCCTTTTCCCGTCTGAAGGTCGTGAACATCGTTGCGCGGCCGGATGTGCTGGCGAGGCGGCTGGAACAGCGCGGACGGGAAAGCCGGGACGATATCCTGCGCCGGCTGGAACGCAGCTCGCTGGCCGTTGCCGGGGACTTCGATGTCACGACGGTCGATAATAGCGGTGCAATCGAAGATGCCGGCAAGACAATCATGCAGGTGCTGCAGCAAAGCGCCGGTTCCAGCCACCCTTAAAATGCCGCAGCCGGGCTGCTCGACAAACACGTTTTCAAGGCTTACCATCAGGCGACAATTTCCAAACATGGTACGCCAAGGCGAGGGATGCCCGAAAAAAGGGTCAGTGACGAGATATCTGTGGTCGCCGGTCTGGCCGCTGGCGTCAGTAATTATGCCCGCTCACGGGGCATCGATATCGTTCCCATCTGCAAGGCCCTGGATATCGATCCCGCCACATTTAGCAGCCTGACGGAACGCATCAGCCTCGACAGATTTTCCCGTCTGCTCGAAACCTGCGCCTTGATTTCCGGCGATGACGCTTTCGGCCTGCAATGCGCCGCCACGTTTCCAGCCGGTGCATCCGGCGCGTTCGGTTATGGGCTGATCAGTGCTCCGACGGTTCGGTCGTTCCTGCGTTTTCTTCAGGACCATGTTTATTACGCCACCAATAATAGCAATTTTACCATGGTGACGGAGGCCGCGCAGGTGACCCTCTCATGGTCCTTCGCGCCTGGGATCGCCAAACGCGATCAATATGTAGATTTGTCACTTGCCGTTCTGGTGCAGCGGTTGCGCGATATTCTCGGAGAACGCGTAAACCAGATCGAAATCGGTCTGGAGCGACAGAAACCCAATAATATTCAGCTATTTAAAGAGAGACTGACCAGACGGGTCAGTTTTTCCCAGGCCATCCACACGATGCGACTTCCGGCATCGCTTCTGGATGTGGCCAATCCGAATGCGGATGAGCGCTTGTTCGAATTGATGAACTTGCAATGCCGGATGTTGCGGCCTGAAACATCGGTGGACCCGACCCATTTCATCGATCAGGTGAAACGCTACATGCAGATGCGGCTGTCGGACGCAGAACTTTCACTCGGAGAGATCGCGCCCTATTTCAACCTGTCGGAACGAAGTTTCCAAAGGCGGCTCGCCGAGCTTGGCACCAATCTCAACGAGATAAAGGACGCCATTCGCAAAACCGCCGGTTTCAAACTCCTTGTCGAAAGCGATCTTCCAGTATCCGACATCAGTTACAGGCTGGGTTATTCCACACCCGGCGCCTTTTCGCGCTCCGTTTCGCGCTGGTTCGGGGCAACACCGACGGATATTCGCAGGAAACACGCGCATCATTCCGCCGGCTGACAGATGTCACCGGCATCAATATTTCGAAAATACGCATAAAACTTGAGAAATATGTCGGCGTTTTTTGGAAGATGTGCCAAAACGTAACAATAGAAATGCAAAACTTGGCGCCCGATGTTATTTTATTGGCGCGGCACATCGCTTATGAGAGCGCCGCATATCCCGGGGATATGACGAAAACATTCCAGAGCTTTGAAACTGCATTCTGCGCAAGACCCGTGATTGTGATCTCGGCAATTGGCGTGGCAGTTCCTCCAATGCCCCGGAATAACGTCCCCATCGGGATCGGCTGGCTGCGAAAGCGGCTTTTTACTGCATAATTCCTGATGCGAGATGAAACCTATCGGCGAAATTCACGTTTCTGTTCGCGTGTAGGCAGAGCGGTTAACGCGCCAGTGTCGGAGGCGAGATCAACAGATGGTCGCGCACCCGGGACAGGTCCATCTCTTTTGAGGCTGAAAGAAAATGTCTTCAAAAACGCCGCATGAACATCATCAGACGCGCGATATCGTCCTTTCGGATCGTGAGCGACGTTATCTGGGGCTCGTTGCACGGGGTAAACATCCGTCCCACGTCGCCCTGATAACCGGTGCGGACGAAACGGAAGTGAAGGATACTCTGGAACGGGTGCGAAACAGGCTGGGTGCTGCCAATCTGCTGAACGCCGTCAGCATTGCCCTGCTGCGCGGCCTGATCGAACAGGACGCATGATCAACCCTCTGCTTTATCCAGGCTTACGCGAAACGTCCCCTCTCGTAAGCTGAAAACCGAATGAGCGGCTTTCTGCGTCAAATCCTTCCATGTCAATGGCGGGATGGCGGACCAAAAGCGGGCTGGACATGATGTCCGGCCCAATCGACGCAAATGCGAAGCAGCCACATCCGGTTTGCCCGGCGGATCATATTCGATCCGCCGGGTTTTCTTATCGGTTCAAAGCGATTGGATTTCGGCGAGAATATCGCTTTCGATCACAATGCCGCTTTCGAGCGCCTGCTTGCGGATGCCCTGGCTGCGGCGACCGGGCAGCCGCACATTTTCCTGCTTTTCGATCTCACCCGCGATGAGGGCCAGCCGCTCGGTAAAGGCCGCGCCGCCAGAGGATACCGGGTCGATGGCGATGATCGTATGGCCGAGGGAGGGCGGCGCACCCTTATCATCCAGAAGGGACGATGCCTGGAATGCGAAATTTCCACCAGTCACCGCAGCTGCCATGATCTCCACCATCAGCGCCAGAGCAGCGCCCTTGGCTTCACCCGCGGGGACCATGGTTCCGGCAATGGCCTCCTCTGGATCGGTCGTCGGCCGGCCGTTTCTATCGAGCGCCCAGTCGCCGGGAATGGTTTCACCCTTCTGTCGTGCCGCCATGATCTTGCCGCGCGCGACCTTTGACAGGGCCAGATCGATGACGAGCGGATCGGCGCCGCCGATGGGCGCCGCAAAGGCGATGGGGTTGGTGCCATAAAGCGGCGTGTGGCCGCCCCAGGGAGCCATGGAGGCTGGTGCATTGGCGAACATCAGCGCGACAAGGCCCATTTCCGCAAAACGCTCGACCGTCAGAGCCATGACACCTGCATGATGGGAGCGATGGATCGCTGCCAGCGCAATGCCCTGCTGTCGGGCCATTTCAGGCAATTCCTCAAGAGCGCAGTCGATCGCCGGATAGGCATAACCATGATTGGCGTCGATCGAGAGCACGCCCGGCTTCACGCGCCTCACCACGGGACGCGCCTGACCGTCCACCTTTCCAACCCGCGCCTGACGGACATAAACGGGAATACGGCGAAAACCATGGCCGCCCTGGCCAGCCGCCTCGGAGGCGACCAGCGCCTTTGCCACAGAACGGGCATTTTGCGGCAGAACGCCATTGCGCTCAAAGATAGAGGATACGAGATCCTCCGCCTCTGTGATTGAGAATTTCATGATTTTCGTGATTCCTGTTGGCTCGCATGCGATGGGATGTATGAGCACCACTTTGCGGTATAGGGTCGCTGCAAATCAACATGGAAAATGAACCGGCCACCCGTCCTCTTCAGAGTCGGGATGGTCTCATGCAATTCCAACCCTACTCGAAAAGAACAGGTAAGGTAAAACTCGGGTTTACGCCCGGTGGCGGCGGCGAGACGGATGTTTTTTGTATGACGGCCAGCAACTTCTGATCCATCGCGGAGTTACCAGTCGACGAAAGGATACTCACGCCGCCCACGGATCCACCGCTATCTATCTTAAATGACACCGTAATTGCCATTCCGGATTTTCCAGCCGCACGGGCCAGTCGCCGTTTTATGGCCGAACGTACTTTTGCGTCCCAATCGGCCTTGGACACGGACGACGACGAGAAGAAGCCGGCATTGCTGCGCGACGCCGCTGTCCGGTTCGACTGCTGGGCCTCTGCCTTTGCTGTTTCGCGGAATTCCGATGCCTGCTGCGGTTTGGGCCTCTGGCGCTCGACCTTCTTTTTCTCTTCCGGCTCTTTCTTTTCCACCTTCTTTTCGACGGGTGGTGGCGCCGGCCGCATGACGGGCAAGGGAACCTCGACATTTTCGAGTTCCGCCATCATCTGTTCCTGCACGGGATCGATCGGCTCTACCGGCTCGGGAATTTCCTGCGGTTCGACGATTTCCTCGACCGGCGGTTCGGGTGGCTGCACGGGCTCGGGCGGCGGCGTTTCCGCAACCGGTTCCGGCGGGGGTGGCTCTTCCGGAGCAGCTTCCTCCACAGGTTCGCTGCTGTCGCTCTTCACCTCCTGGGTGTCTTCGACATCCTGCGCCTGCGTCGTTTCCTCGGTTTTGACGGCTTCCGGTATCGCCGCCATTTCAATCATGATCGCGGCAGGCGGCTGCCCGCCGGCATCCTGTTCCTCGGGCTCCTGCATCAGATAGTAGGCAAAACCGGCATGAACGCTCAGCATGAGCAGCGCCGCGGCAGACCACAGCGTCACTTCCCCAAGACGGGAATTGCGGGCCTGCGGGTAGCCATTTTCAGTCATGGCGCCGTTCCCTGCCCTGCCGGCGCGGCGGGCCGGCCAGAGGGTTGGGCCACAGGCTGTGCGGAACCAGCAGGCTGAGACGCCGCAGCCGCGTTTTCCAAACCGACAAGGGCGATCTTCAGATAACCGGCATCCCGCAGGAGGTTCATGATTTCCATGAAGTGGCCGTAATCAACGGCCTTGTCCGCCCGCAGGAAGATGCGCGTGTCCTTCTTGCCACCCGTCTGGCGGTCGATCGCTGCCGCAAGAGCCTCGCGGGCAACCGCATCATTGCCGAGATTGAGCGAAAGATCGTCCTTGACCGTCAGATAAAGCGGCTCTTCCGGGCGCTCCGCCGGCTTCGCCGTAGATGCGGGCAGATCGACATTCACGTCGACGGTCGCCAGCGGTGCGGCCACCATGAAGATGATGAGCAGAACCAGCATCACGTCGATAAAGGGCGTGACGTTGATTTCGTGGTTCTCGGAGAGATCGTCTCCGCTATTTTCGCGAATACCGCCAGCCATGACCGATCACCGTCCAACCAGCGACACGGCCGGCTTGCTGGTGCTGCCCGGCGGAATGCGGCGGAAATCGAGGTCGCGGCTGACGAGGCGCTCCACGCCGGCTGCGGCATCCGCCAGCAGATGACGGTATCCGGTAATCGAGCGGGCGAAGACGTTGTAGATCACCACGGCCGGAATGGCCGCGACAAGGCCGATCGCGGTGGCGAGAAGCGCTTCCGCAATACCGGGTGCCACGACGGCGAGATTGGTGGTCTGCGATTCCGAAATGCTGATGAAGGAATTCATGATGCCCCAGACCGTGCCAAAGAGGCCGACGAAGGGCGCGGTGGAACCGATGGTCGCCAGAGCACCCGTTCCGCGTGACATACGGCGACCCGCATGGGTCTCGATCCGCGACAGCGCCGAGGAAACGCGTTCCTTGATGCCGCCACCATCGGTGTGTTCGACCACCGCATCGGAAAGCTGCATTTCGTGGGTTGCCATGCGCAGCATCAGGGCGGCAGGCCCACCCTTGTTTTCGACAGCATCAGTGGCCTCGGCAAGTGTTTTTGCCCGGCGAATGACCTTCAGCGTCGAGCCGGCACGCACCCGTGCACCTGCGAGCTCTATCGACTTCGCCACCCAGACCGTCCAGGTGACGAGCGAGGCGAAGGCGAGGCCGATCATGACGCCCTTGACGACCCAGTCCGCCGCCATGAACATGCCCCAAGGCGACAGGTTGTGCGGGATGTCCGTGCGACGTTCGGCACTGGCCGGCTCGGCGTTAACGGTTTCCACCGGAGTAGAGGTCTCACTCGGCGCGGGCGTCTGGTTCGTATGGGCGGGTTGCTCGAACTGCGCAGGCTGGGGCGATGAGGGCTGCGCGGTTGGGGAAGGCTCGGCGGTTGGTGCGCTCGGCGTTGCGGGAGCTACCGGCGCCTGTGAAGGCTGAACCGTTTCCGTCGGTGGCGCGGATTGAATCTGGGTTTCAGGGGCCTGCTGAGCAAACACCGCACCGGCACTCAGGCCCGTCAGCAAGGTGACAGCCATGGCAAGGGAGGCATGCCGTCTTGTGTTTGCCTTGGTGAAGGACGCGGAAGAAGTGAAGGTCTCAGCTGACATAATTTTTATCCCGGATTTCCGTCGATGAACTCATCCGCAGATTGACCGGTCCTGAAAACCGGGGCCATCAACGGACGCCGTCGTGTAAGCTTGACGTTCCGATAATAAACCTGAGTTCTTTTGACAACTATTATATTGTCAAAAGACGACCCGTAAACTCTTCTTTGCAAAAAATTGATCGTCCCAAGCAGTTTCAGCTGTTTTGGGAAGGTGAAAACTGCGCAACCAGCGCATGCCGGTCTCCGGGATAGGTAACCCGGACGCGGGTGATGTATTCCGCCCCATGCCAGGTGCGGCGATCGATGACCAGACAGGCCGCACCGGAGGCTATACCCAGTGCCGCGGCGTTTTTGCGATCTGCGGAAACAGCGCTGATGCGATGTTCGGCGGCGCTCCAGGGTACCATCTTCAGCAGCCAGGTTCCCGGCCCAACCTGCGAAAAATCAGTACCCTCCGCCTCGGGAACGGCGGCGATATTAACAATGCGTTCCTCAAGGCAAAAGGGAACGCCACCGGCAAAATGCGTGCAGGTGAGTTCCAGAACCGGGGCATCGGCGGCAAGCGCCATGGCCGCGCCATCTTCCTTGCCTGCAGGGCGCAGCCGTCGTTTATCAAGACGGTAGCCGTAAACGAGACCGATCGCCTGCACCTCCCGCTCGATATCGTGGATTTCCAACACGGCGGATTGCGCATGGGGCTGGCGAACGAAGGTGCCGAGACGCCGGCGTCTTTCAATCAGGCCACGCTGCACCAGTTCACCAAGCGCCTTGTTCACCGTCATACGCGAACAGCCATATTGCCGGGTCATCTCGTGTTCGAAGGGAATACGATATCCCGGCGGCCATTCGCCAGACATGATGTGGCGCTCGACATCGTTACGGATGCGCTGGTGCAGCGATTTTTCCTCAAGATCGGCGCCTGTGCTCCTCATCCCGATACGTCTCTCTTCCCCTTTGCCGGATCAGCTATCCATGGGCAGCGGCGGCGATCGCCTCGCTGCGTATTTCCTCCGTGAGTTTCGCCCGCAGCTCGGAAAACTCCGGACTGGCCTTGATGGTGTAGTGCCGCGGATGCGGCAGGTCGACCGGTGTGATCGACTTGATGCGGCCCGGCCTTGCGGACATGGTCACGACACGCGAGGCCATGAAGACTGCTTCCTCGATATCATGGGTGACGAAAATGACCGTCTTCTGCTCGCGTTCCCATATACCGAGGAGCAATTCCTGCATCAGGCCGCGCGTCTGGTTGTCGAGGGCGCCGAAAGGCTCGTCCAGCAACAGGATTTTTGGACCATTCGCCAAGGCACGGGCAATCGCCGTTCTCTGCTGCATGCCGCCGGACAGTTGCTTCGGCCAATGGTTTTCGAAACCGCGCAGGCCGACCTTGTCGATATAGCTGTCGACGATCTCCCATTTTTCCTTCTCGCCAACGCCGCGCTCGCGCAGGCCGAAGGCTACGTTTTCACGGATCGTCAGCCAGGGAAACAAGGTGTAGGACTGGAACACCATGCCGCGATCCGCACCCGGACCGGTCACCGCCTTGCCGGACAGCAGCACCTCGCCAGTCGTCGGGCGATCGAGGCCGGCGATGATGCGCAGCAAGGTCGATTTTCCGCATCCCGATGGCCCGAGGATGGTGACGAAATCATTGCGTGGGATTTCCAGATTGGTCGGCTGCAGAGCCAGCGTCGGCTGACCGCCCTGCACGCCCGGAAAAGTGCGGCTGACGCCCTTGATAACGAGTTCGCTCATCAGGCAAGCCTCCATGCGAAAAGCTTCCGGTTCAGCGATTTGAACGCGAAGTCAGAAATAAGTCCGATGACGCCGATGACGATAATGCCGAAGATGATCTGCCCGGTCGCCATCAGCGCCTGGCTGTTGATGATCATATAACCGATGCCAGAGGAAGCGCCGATCAGTTCAGCTACGATGACATAGGTCCAGGCCCAGCCAAGGACGAGGCGGAGGATTTCGGCAATGTCAGGCGCATTTGCGGGAATGAGGACACGGCGCACCACACCACGGTCCTTCGCGCCCAGCGTATAGGCGGCCTCCACCAGATCACGCCTTGTGCCGGCAACCGCTACGGCCACCATCAGGATGATCTGGAAGACGGCACCGATGAAGATCACCAGCAGCTTCTGCATTTCGCCGATGCCGGCCCAGAGAATTAGCAGCGGCACGAAAGCGGAAGCCGGAAGATAGCGCGCAAAGGACACGAAGGGCTCAAGCAGCGCCTCGATCGGCTTATAAGCCCCCATGGCGATACCAACAGGCACGGCAATCAGCGACGCCAGCACGAAACCGCCCACCACGCGCCAGATGGTCATGCCGATATCGCCGGCAAAACCCTGATCGGTCAGCAGATAGATGCCGTCCTTGAGCATGGTGATCGGATCGGCCAGAAAGGTCGGCGACACGAAACCGCCGAGCGTGGCAAAGCCCCAGGCCGAGAAAAACAGCACGAAGAACAGGATGCCGAGGATGATCCTCGTGCTGTTCTTGATGGGTTGAAGAGGTTGCATTCTACCGCCTGTCCGGAAAACCGGCGCGGCACTTTCGCCGCGCCATCAGAGCACCGCATGCCTTTCAGGGCACACAATCGGCGCTCTCAAATTATCACTGGTTGCGCATTCCCCGCAGGGCTGTCGCCGCCTTTTCTCTCACTTGATGAAAGACGTATCCGCGAGTGTCGAAAGATCGGGTTTCGACTTTATCACGCCAATTTCAAGCAGCAGATCCGCCGACTTTTCGGAGAACGTCTTGAATTCACCCTCGAAGAATTTCTGGTTGGCGGCCTTGTCCTGCCATTCGAGGAATTTTGCCGAAGCGGCGAAAGCCTCGCCCGCCTGTTTCACATCCGCGCCCATCGTCGCATAGGATTTTTCCGGGTCGGTCCTGATGAGTTCCAGTGCCTGGAAATAACTGTCCGCCAGCGCCTTGGCCGCCTGCGGATTGGCCTTCAGGAAGTCCGGTGTGCAACCGAAAGTATCCATGACCGCAGGATAATCCAGCGTCGTGGCGAGAATCTTGCCCTTGTCCGGTGCGGCACGCACGGTGGACAGATAAGGCTCATAGGTCATGGCCGCATCATTCTGGCCGGCGACGAAAGCCTGCGCGGCCGGTCCCGGCTCAAGGTTGACGACCTTCACATCCTTCAGCGTCAGGCCGTTTTCCTTGAGAATCCAGGCAAGGAAGAAATAAGGCGAGGTGCCCGGCGCGGAAGCGGCGACGGTCTTGCCCTTGAGGTCCGCGACCTTCGAGACATCGCTGCGCACCGCGATGCCATCGGCACCGTGCGATTTGTCCATCTGGAAAATCTGGGTGGATTTCACGCCATTGGCGTTCCAGGCGATCCATGTTTCCACCGTGGTGGCCGCGCACTGGATGTCACCGGAAGCGAGAGCGAGATGGCGGCTGGCCTGCGGTATCTTCTTGATATCGACCTTCAGGCCGTTCTTTTCGAAAATGCCGGCCTGCTTGGCAAGCGTCAGCGGTGCAAAGCCGGTCCAGCCGGACATGCCGATGGTCACGGCCGTTTCGGCATAGGCGGAAGCGGACGAAACGAGCGTCGCGATTGCGGCGATAACCCATGTTCTTTTCATGATCGGAACCCCTTTTTGATTTATTTTTGTGCGATATTTTTTTCGCTTTATTTGAGGCATGCTAGGCAGGGATTTTACATTTGTCTAGACAAAATAGAGGTACTGAAACACTTCCAGAAAGATTGCAAAGGGACCGCCCGGCATTCTAGACATAGGATAACACAGCCAGGCGCATCGGCCCGCTGTTTTCCATATCGAGTCTTTCCATGACCAGACAGAGACGCCGCAACATCATCAGGGCAAGGCGCACCGGCACCGGTATTGCGCTCGTCGCCGCCATTTCATTCATCGCCGGAATGACGGATGCGGTGGGCCTTCATCTGTCCGGCGATTTTGTTTCCTTCATGACCGGCAACACCACCCGTGCAGCCATCTCACTGGAAGCGGGCGTTTATTCCCATGCCGCGAAACTGCTTTTCGCGATCGTCGCTTTTGTGGCGGGCAATGCCGGGGGCATCGTGGTTGCGCATAAATTCGACCGGAGCATCCTTGCCGTTCTTGTGGGCGTGGGGTTGCTGGTGGCGATTGCCGCCTTGCTGCGCGGCGACGCTTTCGCTCTGACGCAGTTTTATCTTGTGGTTTTCGCCATGGGCATGGTCAACGCGGCCGTCGAGCATATTGAGGGCCTGCCAATCGGCCTCACTTATGTTACCGGCGCTCTTTCCCGTTTCGGCCGTGGCATCGGCCGCTTTCTTCTGGGGGAGCGAAGTCTCGATTGGGGCATTCAGATCGTGCCCTGGCTCGGCATGATCAGCGGGGCAATCTGCGGGGCCGTATTGGGCGCCACGCTGCAGTCCGGTGCCCTGTGGGTGGTTGCGGCAACCGTTTTTGCGGTCGCCATCGCTACCTTGGTCATTCCGCGTTCGCTGCGCCACCGCTATAATCAAAGGGTCCGGATCAGGCGCATCGCGCCTTGACGGACCGCACCGTCACTTTCGCGAAATCGTTACGAATTTCGTGCCGCGGACCCGCACCGTCATCAGGCAGGGTTCCTTATCGGTGCGCTCGCAATAACGCGGATGCATCTTCAGCACAAAAACCATGTTGCCGAACCGCTTGATGAAATCATAGCTGTAGATCCGGGCGGTGGCGATCATGAGATAACCGCCCTCTTTCACTTGGACGTAGAAATTATAGGGGCATCCTTCGTCGTCGCAGCTGCGGCCCTTTTCACCGTCGCAATCCAGAACGCCGTGATTGACGACGGCATCCATCAGGCCGTCATTGTTGATGTCCAGCCGCGTGACGAAATCATCGCCGAAGGCCGCCACCTTGCACTCATTGCGGAAATGATCCTTCTCGTAAATCTCCGGGTCGTTCACCAGCTGCTGCTGCGCCGAGAGCGCTACCGGAAACATCAAGAGGACCAGCGCCTGAAGAGCGGCAACGAGAGCGATTCGCACGGCATTTTCCTTTGCATCCGTTTCGGTTATGGATGTTGCGATCATCCGGGCGGTCAGCCTAGAGTTTAGTGCTTGCGCGACACTGACGTGTTTGCGGGCCGTCTTTCTGGGGGAACCTTTTCATGACGCTGCTGGGTTTTCTCGATTATGCCGGTGTCGCCGTCTTTGCCGCAACCGGCGCCTTGGCCGCCTCGCGCAAGCAGCTCGACCTGATCGGCTTCCTGTTCTTCGCGGCTGCGACCGGCATTGGCGGCGGCACGGTTCGCGATCTCGTGCTGGGCAGAACGCCGGTGTTCTGGGTAATAAACCCCACCTATATTCTCGTCTGTGTCTCGGTCGCGGTTCTGCTGTTTTTCACCGCGCATCTTTTCGAATCCCGTTATCGGGTATTGATCTGGCTCGATGCGCTCGGCCTTTCCGCCTATTGCGTGATGGGAGCAGCCAAAGGTCTCGCTGCAAGCGGCTCGGCAACCGTCGCCATCGTCACAGGTGTTCTGACGGCGACGTTCGGTGGTGTTTTGCGCGATATTATGGCCGGAGAGCCATCGGTTCTGCTGCGCCCGGAAATCTACATCACCTGCGCGCTTTTGGGCTCTTCCATCTTCATTGTCGTCTATTTCTTCGGCGCACCGCTCTATGCCGCATCAGCGGCGGGTTTCCTGACGGCCTTCTGCGTCCGATCCGGCGCGCTGATCTTCGGATGGACCTTCCCGCCCTATAAGGGCAAGCCCGGCAGACGGCCGGAAGACGTCATGAAGTGACATATAGAAATGATCGCTGAAAACAGAAATGGCGCCCATGGGCGCCATTTTCACATTCTATACCAGACAAAAACGTCAACCGCGCTTGCGACGAAGGCGGATGACCACGTCCACATGGGCGATTTCCATGCCCTCTGGCGCTTCAGGCAGATTGTCGATCTGGAGATTGTTGATGGGAATATCGAGAACCTCGTTCTCACCTTCCACGAAGAAGTGATGGTGATCCGAGACGTTCGTGTCGAAGTAGGTGCGGGCACCTTCCACGGCAAGAACGCGGATCAGGCCGGCTTCAGTGAACTGATGCAGCGTGTTGTAGACCGTGGCGAGAGAAACGGGCACGCCGGCGGTGACCGCCTCGTCATGCAGTTCCTCGACCGTCAGGTGGCGATCGCCCTTTGCGAAAAGAAGATCACCCAAAGCAACGCGCTGGCGCGTGGGCCGCAGCCCCGAGCGCCGCAGCCTCGTGCCGATATCCAATGTGGCGTCAAATGCCATGCAATCCCGTTCCAAACAGAGATATGAAACCCGTCAATTGCAATAGCATATATCTTTTGCAGGGAATGCTTTCAATAGTTTCAGCGTCGCCGAGTGTCGCAAATGGCTGTAAACCGGCTATTCCTGCAAATTTCCTCTGGTTCCAGCCGGATGGTTCCTGTATGCGGACGGCATATTGAGGTAATGACTTCTGCAAAGAAGGTTCTGAAGACAAAGAATGGGGCCGGAACAGCCTCTGCCCTTGCAGCGCTTCATTTTGAACCTAACTTGCTCTAGTGAAATCGTTCAACACCAGTGATTGGGGAAGTGAAAGCGGTATGGCAACCAGGCAATCAAGTTACAACTACGAGGAGATCCTGTCCTGCGGTCGCGGCGAATTGTTCGGCCCGGGAAATGCCCAGCTCCCATTGCCCCCCATGCTCATGGTTCACCGGATCACCGAAATTTCCGAAACCGGCGGCGCCTTCGACAAGGGTTTCATCCGCGCCGAATACGATGTCAGTCCCGATGACTGGTATTTCCCCTGCCACTTCCAGGGCAACCCGATCATGCCGGGTTGCCTCGGACTTGACGGCATGTGGCAGCTGACCGGTTTCTTCCTCGGCTGGCTGGGCGAAGAAGGCCGCGGCATGGCGCTTTCCACCGGCGAAGTGAAGTTCAAGGGCATGGTACGCCCTAACACCAAGCTGCTTCAGTATGGTATTGATTTCAAGCGCGTGATGCGTGGCCGGCTGGTGCTTGGCACTGCCGATGGCTGGCTGAAGGCGGATGGCGAAACCATATATCAGGCTTCGGACCTTCGGGTCGGCCTGTCCAAGGAAAAGGCTGCCTGAGGCAGACGGAATAGTTCAGACAAACGCCGGGCAGCTTCGGTCGTCCGGCCGAAATCTTAAGAAAAGGTCCCTTTCATGAGACGAGTTGTTGTCACCGGCCTCGGTATTGTTTCCTCCATCGGCGGTGATGCCGCTGAGGTCACCGCGTCGCTGCGCCAAGCCAAGTCCGGCATTTCATTTTCGCCGGATTTTGCCGAGCACGGTTTCAAATGCCACGTCTGGGGCAAGCCCTCGCTCGACCCGACTGATCTGGTCGACCGCCGCGCTATGCGCTTCCTGTCGCAGGGTGGCGCGTGGAACCATGTGGCCATGAAGCAGGCGATCGCCGATTCCGGTCTCGAAGAGAGCGATATCAGCGGCAATGAGCGCACCGGCATCATCATGGGTTCGGGCGGCCCTTCCACCCGCACCATCGTTGAAGCCGCCGATATTACGCTGAAGAACAACAGCCCGAAGCGCATCGGCCCCTTCGCCGTGCCAAAGGCCATGTCGTCGACCGCATCGGCCACGCTCGCGACTTGGTTCAAGATCCACGGCGTCAACTATTCGATCTCGTCGGCCTGCTCCACCTCGGCGCATTGCATCGGCAACGCCGCTGAGATGATCCAGTGGGGCAAACAGGACGTGATGTTTGCGGGCGGCCATGAGGATCTCGACTGGTCGATGTCCAACCTCTTCGACGCCATGGGCGCAATGTCGTCCAAATACAACGAAACACCCGGCGTCGCCTCGCGCGCCTATGATGTCAACCGCGATGGTTTCGTGATCGCCGGCGGTGCAGGCGTGCTGGTTCTCGAAGAACTGGAACATGCCAAGGCGCGCGGCGCCAAGATTTACGCCGAGATCGTCGGTTATGGCGCAACCTCTGATGGTTACGACATGGTGGCTCCTTCAGGCGAAGGCGCGATCCGCTGCATGCGTCAGGCGCTTGCCACCGTCAAGGGTGACATTGACTACATCAACACCCACGGCACCTCCACGCCGGTTGGCGACAGCAAGGAAATCGGCGCGATCCGCGAAGTCTTCGGCGATAAGATCCCGCATATCCAGTCGACCAAGTCGCTCACCGGCCATTCGCTTGGTGCTGCTGGCGTGCAGGAATCGATCTACGGCCTGTTGATGATGCAGGAACGTTTCATCGGCGAGAGCGCGCATATTTCCGAACTCGATCCGGAATTTGCGGGCGTTCCGATTGTTCGCAGCCGCATCGACGACGCCAAGATCGACACCATCCTTTCCAATTCCTTCGGCTTCGGCGGCACCAACGCCACGCTCGTCTTCCAGCGTCATAACGGATAATTGCCCATGAACGGCATCATGCAAGGTAAGCGCGGCCTCATCATGGGCGTCGCTAACAATCACTCGATCGCCTGGGGTATTTCCAAGGCACTTGCGGCACAGGGCGCGGAACTGGCCTTCACCTATCAGGGTGAAGCGCTTGGCAAGCGCGTGAAACCGCTTGCCGCGGAACTGGGCTCGGACTTCATCGTACCTTGCGATGTCGAGGATATCGCTTCGGTGGACGCGCTGTTTGCGACGATCCGCGAAAAATGGGGCGTGCTGGATTTCGTCGTGCACGCCATCGGCTTTTCCGACAAGAACGAGCTGAAGGGTCTCTACGCCAACACGACGCGCGAGAATTTCAGCCGCACCATGGTTATTTCCTGTTTCTCCTTCACGGAAATCGCCAAGCGCGCCGCTGAACTGATGACCAATGGCGGCTCCATGCTGACGCTGACCTATAATGGTTCGCAGCGCGTCATTCCAAACTACAACGTCATGGGCGTCGCCAAGGCGGCTCTCGAGGCATCCGTGCGTTATCTCGCCGCCGATTACGGCCCGCGCGATATCCGCGTCAACGCCATCTCGGCCGGCCCGGTCCGCACGCTGGCGGGTGCCGGCATTTCGGATGCGCGCGCAATTTACGCGTGGAACCAGAAAAACGCACCGTTGCGGCGAACGGCTGACATCGACGACATCGGCGGCTCCGCACTTTACCTGCTGTCCAGCCTGTCGCGCGGCGTGACCGGCGAATGTCATTACGTGGATTGCGGTTACAATATCACCTCGACGCCCACGCTTGAGGTTCTGTCCAAGGCAGACGCGGAATAAGCCGTCTTCTGATATTCGACAAAGCCCGGCCATGTGCCGGGCTTTTTTATGCGCCGTATCAATTTTGGAAATCACTAAAGTATAGTTTATCGAAGTAACTGAATTTAAACATGGGGTGGTTATGGTCCGCAACAAATTCAACGGTTGCGCTTGCCGCATATTCTTAGAGATCGACACCACCTCATGCGACTGGCCAGACTGAAGCCATTGCTGGAAAAATTCGGGTTCTCCCGCGACGGGACAGCAGCCATCGAATTCGCGATCCTGGCCATTCCTTATTTCCTCGTCGTTTTTGCGATCATCGAGACCTTCATCGCCCTCATGGCGGAACAGGTCGTCGCCAACGCCACCGAGACCATGTCGCGGCGTCTGCGCACCGGGCAGATCAGCAGCTCGATTACGAAAGAGGATTTTCGCAGGAGTTTCTGCAACGAAGTTTCTGTGATGATCGCCTGCTCGGAAGACGAGATCAAAAAAGAAGAGAAACTGTATGTCGACCTTCGCTCTTTTACCGCCTTCAAGGATATTCCGACCACGATACCCCTGAAAGCCTATGGCGACTATTACGATCTCGATACGGCCCAGTTCGGTTTCAAGCCAGGCGGACCGGAAACCATCAACATGTTGCGCGTCTATTATCGCTGGCGTGTGGTCGCCGATATCATCCGACCCTATCTCACCAAAATACGCCCCGCCGACGGATCGATGCCCTCCCATTTCCTCATCGTCGCGACGAGTGCGTTCATGAGCGAGAAATACATCACAGGCGGGGGGGCATGATGGAAAGGCTTGTCTTGGTTGCGGCAAGCGGCAGGCGGCGTCTGATCGCGCTCGTTTCACGCTTTGCCGGAGATAGCCGGGGCGTGGGCGCGGTGGAATTCGCCATCGTCTTCCCGATATTGCTCGCGCTTTATCTGACCTCTTTCGAGTTGACGATCGGCTACAATACCTACAAGCGGGCAAGCAGTGCGGCCGCCACCATCAACGACCTGATATCAAAAACAGGTTCCGTCGACAAAACCTACCTCACAGGCATGCAGGATGTCGCAGCCGCGGTTTTTGCGCCCTACAGTACCAAGGGCCTGAAACTGAAGATCAGCGGCATCAAGATCGACGCGCAAAAACAGGCAAAAATCACCTGGTCCTGGGATGAGAAGAATCTGAGACCCTATGCGGTGGGATCAGTGGTCACCGTTCCGACGCGCCTGCTGGTGCAAGACAGCTTCCTCATTCATGTGGAACTTTCCGTCCCACATGAATTGCTGATGTTCATGCCTGATGTCGCCTCATCCGGCACAAAGTCGATCACGATCGGCAGGGATTATTTCTTCAAGCAGCGTGACGCCGAGACCGCCTGCACCAATTGCTGAGGCAATCGGTGCTCCGGCGGCCCCTTTTACGGTTGGGTCTAATAGACGTCGCGCAGATAGCGTTTTTCACGCTTCAGCCGGTTGACATAGTCGCTTGCGGCCTCGGCGGAGATGCCGGCCTCATCGCTTATGATGCTGTGCAGGGCGTCATCGACATCCTTGGCCATACGGGTCGCATCGCCGCAGACGTAGAAATAGCCGCCCTCCTCCAACCATTGATAAAGCGCCTTGCCGTTCTGCCGCATGCGGGTCTGGACATAGATTTTCTCCGCCTGATCCCGTGAAAAAGCAAGGTCGAGGCGTGTCAGCACGCCATCGCGGCTCATGTCGCCAAGTTCGTTTTCGTAGATGAAATCCGACTGCCTGTGCTGGTCGCCAAAAAACAGCCAGTTCTTGCCCCTGGCGCCGCGCGCCTGCCGTTCCTGCAAAAACGCCCGGAACGGCGCAATACCCGTGCCCGGTCCCACCATGATAACAGGCGCGTTATCGTCCTGCGGGGCGCGGAATGCCTTGTTGGGCGAGACGAAAATACCGGCACTATGCCCGGCGTCTACCCGATCTGCGAGATAGGTGGAGCATATGCCGCCACGCTCCCGGCCTTCGGCGCGATACCGCACGCTGGCGATCGTCAGATGCAAGCTGTTTTTCGCAACCAGAGGGCTGGAGGAAATGGAATAGGCGCGGTGCTGCAAGGGTTTCAGGAAGGTGACGAATTCGGCTAGCTCGAAGAGTGGCTTTCCGCCTAGATTGAGCAGGTCGAGAATATCCTTGCTCCAGAGAAAGGCGGCAAGCTGCTCCTTGTCGCCATTCGCAAGGATATGGGAAAGTTCCTCATGCCCCGCGCGTTTGCCGATTTCAGCCACCAGTTCGCGTGACGGCGTTGAAATCTCGTACATGTTGAGAAGCGCATCGCCAACCGGCCGGTCCAGCCCGGCGACTTGGCTGTCTGCGCCCGCTCCGAAATGGGCGAGCAGCGCGCCGGCCAGTTTCGGATCGTTAAGCGGAACAACACCAAGCGCGTCACCCGCCTCATAGTCGAGCCCGCTTTCGCGAAGATCGAATTCGTAGTGACGGATTTCCTTGGACGAGCCGGGACCGGACAGGCGGCGATTAACGCTTACCTTCGCTGAATAGGGGTTCTTGCGGTTCCAGCCCGATTTTGCCCGCGTTGGCTGCGCGGCGATGTCGGGCATGGTGACAGCGGCTTCCTTGCCACCATCGACGGCCAGCGCAAGCGGCAGGGCCTCACCGATCCACGCAGCGGCTGCATCTTCAAAATCGATATCGCAGTCGATACGAGTCTTCATGCGCCTGCCGCCGAGCTGTTCAAAGCGCGTGTCGATGAGCTTGCCGGCCTGGCAGAAACCATCATAACCGGTATCACCCAAGGCAAGTACGGCGAAATTCATCTCGTCCAGCCGCGGCGCGCTGTCAGCAGCAAGCGCCTCCCAGAATAGCTGGGCATTGTCAGGCATCTCGCCTTCGCCATAGGTCGAAGTGACGACGATGACCCGCTTCATGGAGCCGAGGCTGTCCATGGAGACGTCATCCAGAGCCGTCACCACCGGTTGCATGCCCTGGGCGCGTGCAGCGGCGGCGATATCCATGGCAAGCGCTTCGGCATTGCCCGTCTGGGTGCCGACAAGGATGTTCAACACGCTGGCCGCCGATTTGGGGGCAGCGGCGGCAACGGAGGTCTCCAGACCGATGGCGGTGCGGGAGTGGAGCCCGGCCAGAAAGCCGGCGAGCCAGGCGCGCTGATCGCCGTTGAAGGGCGCATCCTGTGGAATGTAAGGTATCTTCATCATGCTGCCCTGCTATGACTGGATGCGGTGGCAAGGTCCGGAATGGCGCGCGCGGCGAAAAGCTCCTCGAAGCCAGGCAGGCGGCCGATCTTCTCGATGTTTTTCCGGTTCTGCTGAATGATCCAGCCATAGGTGCCGGGGCTGTCCACCGACCAGATATTCCGGCGCGCCAGCGCCTGCTTGTAATCATCGAGCCGCTTGGCGGCGATCATCACCGCAAGCTGCTCGTCGCTATGGTCGGACAACGCCTCGCGTGCATATTTCATGAGACGCTGCATCAGCGCGTGATCTTCCGTGAGGATGAGATTGCGCACGGCTTTTTCGATGGCGGGATCAGAAGGGCCCGATGCCATCGGCAACCGTTGCAGGGCGATGGCCTGCGCCATGCTCAACACGGTATAATTGTTGATGAGCGCGTACATGTCCTCCGTGTCCGTCTCACCATAACCCGGCACCGTTCCGTTGAGCACGGCTTTGCGGTCACGATAGGCAAGCTTGAACTTGCGTAGCTGATAGCCGGCAAGCGCAGAGGCCAGTTCCTCCAGCAGCTCCTTGCGGGGCTTGGCTTTCAGAATTTCATCACTGTCCTGATAAAGCAGCAGGGCGCGCGGCATGCCATAGACGAAATTGTGCTGCTCGCTTTCCCAGTTCTCCAGAAGCCACGCGGCCTTGGCCGAGCCGGTCTCCGCGACATGCAAGGTCAGAAGCTGATGGACGGCCTGATTGTGGATTGCGGCCTGTTCGTCCTCACCGGTGATCGAGCCGAGCAGGATCGAATCATGGCTGACCTTCTTCGGCAGATCGCCATAGGGATCGTATTGATAAACGAAGCCGCCGCTCATGCCGTTGCCAAAACCCTTACCGAAACTGCCAAGGTTGAGAACGGCGCCGTTTGTCATATATTCGCAGGCGAAATCGCCAACGCCTTCGACCACGGCGGTCGCGCCGGAGTTACGCACGGCGAACCGGTCGCCCGCCTGCCCTTCCACGAAGATACGGCCGCCGGTGGCGCCGAACAGCGCAAAATTGCCGACCAGCACATTGCCGCCAGCCTCTTCCGATCCGCCGCCGGGGGAGCGCACTACAATGGTGCCGCCGCAGGCGCTTTTGCCGACGCCGTCATTGCAGGTGCCGGTATGGACCATGATCATACCGTCATTGCAGAACGCGCCGAAGGACTGCCCCGCTGAACCTGATGTGTCGATGCGCACCGAACCCGCCTCCAGAAAACGGCGGCCGCGGCTATCCACCTTCACGGCCGGCAGCGCGCCCGCCTCTTCGTCAGAAAGTTCATGGTTCAGAATGCGCTCGATATCGATGGCGAGCTGGCCGCCAACGCTCTTGTTGCAATTGTTGAGGAAACGGTTGCCGCCAAGCTCGATGTTTTCCCGCTTGCCGTCGATCAGGGCCGAGCGAACAAGTTCGATGAAGGCGTCGTCCAGCGCAAAGTCCTTTTCCATATAGACCGGGCTGTCGATCTTCACCTCTTCGACCACGGCAAGCATTGCCCGGAGGTCAAGCTGGCCGACGCTCGCCGGATGATCGAGGAGGTGAAGAAGATCGGAGCGGCCCCTGGCTTCCCGCAAGGAGCGCAGGCCTAGACCTGCCAGAATCTCGCGCGTCTCATGGGCGATGTTCATGAGATATTGCGCCAGCGCCCTCGGGTCGCCGTTAAAGGCTTCCTGATTGGTGGTCAGGCCGGCCGGGCATTTGATGTTGCAGTTCTTCGCCATGACGCATTTCAGCATCATCAGCGCCGTTGTGCCGAATTCAAAGCTGTCGCCGCCTAGAAGGGCCGACTTCACCACGTCGCTCGCAGTCTGGTGGGCGCCGGAGCAGCGCAACAGCACTTTGGCGCGCAGGCCGGTGGCGCAGAGCGCCTGATGCACCTCGGCGATGCCGATTTCCGCCGCGCGGCCGGTATATTTCAAGCTGGTGACGGCTGCCGCGCCCGTGCCGCCGGTATTGCCTGCGACGTTGATGACATCTGCGCCCGCCTTGGCGACGCCGACCGCAATCGTGCCGATGCCTTCCGAAGAGACGAGCTTGACGATGACCCGCACGCGCGCTGCCTTGGCATCGTGGATGAGCTGGGCCAGATCTTCGATCGAATAGGTATCGTGATGCGGCGGCGGCGAAACGAGTTCGACGCCGGGCGTGCCACCGCGTGCGGCGGCGATTTCCACCGTCACCTTCGGCGATGGCAACTGTCCGCCTTCTCCGGGCTTTGCGCCCTGGCCGATCTTGATCTCGATTTCCTCCAGCATTGGATCGGCAAGATAACCGGCCCAGACACCGAAGCGGCCGGAGGCGAACTGCTTGATGCGCGAGGCGCGGATGGTGCCGTAACGGGAGATATGCTCGCCCCCCTCACCCGAATTGGACATGCCGCCAACCATGTTGGTGCCATGCGCCACCGCCTCATGGGCAGCGGCGACAAGCGCGCCGTGGCTCATGGCGCCCGATGCCAGCGTCTTGGTGATCTCGCTCGCCTTCTGCACCGTCTCAAGCGGAATGCTGTCCGGTGCGGTGCGGATAAGCGACATATAGGCGAAGGCCTCACCCTTTGCCTGAACCATGAGCGCGCCGCCTTCCAGCCAATGGCCGGCGATATCGTCATCAAAACGGTCGAGCAGCGACTGGCCGAGTGCGGCGAGGCGGGCAAGTTCATGACCGTGCGGGCCGATCAACTGTAGCCGGAACGAGCCGTCTGCCGCCTCTTCACAGCGCAAGCCGCGCACCATGAAGCTGTTATTTCCATGCCTGCAAAAACGGCCCATTTCCCGGCGGAACTCTTCGGCCGAACCGGCGAAGGTCACGTCGGCCGGTAGTTCCAGAACATCACGCAGGGCGGCAGGGCGGCGCGCTCTTTCTTCCGCCATCATGCGGGAAAAGGCGCGGTAACCGGGCGTTACCTCGAATGCGTCGATTGCGTCAGGGGTCAGCCTGTCGAAACTGTTGTGATAATAGGCAGCATCGTTGAGACCGAAGGCATCCTCCAGCCGGTTTAGCGGCAGTAGGCGCAATGCCTCCTCGTTCTCGGTCCCCTTGTCGAAACCGATCTTTTCCTCCGTCATATCAACGAAGCCGCGAACCGCCGTCGTGCCATAGGAGTGGCCGGCACCTTCGGCACGTTCTTTGAAGAGACCGAGCAGCGGAATGTCGTTTTCGCCTTTCACCGACAGCGCCTTGCGGTGCCAGTCGGCGACTGCCTGTGCGATGACGGCGAAGGTGACGCCACCGACCGGGGTCTTCACATTCGGGAAATAACGCTTCAGCACCGGATCGCTGGTATCGAGGAAATTCGGCTCGAAGAATTCGCCGCCGATATAACTTTCCGCGGTACACAGCCCGACCTTGCCCATGGTCTTCATCAGCGACTTTTCTGCCGCCTTGGCGAAGCGCTTGAAGGCCTTGTCGGCATCGGCGCCAAACTTCTCTTCAGCACGGAACTGCACGCCGAGCGGATAGACGGCTGAAGCTCCAAAGCCGAGGCCGGCTGCAATGTGATGCGAGGAGGAAAACTGCCCGCTTTCGACGATCAGGGAGATACGCAGCCGCAGGCCTTCCTCGATCAGCCGCTGATTGATGGCGGAAACGACCATGATCATCGGCAAGGCCGCGCGGCCGGCCGAAACGTGCCGGTCGGTGACAACGGCGATGCCGCCTTCCTCCGCCGCGAAAGCCACGACCTCGCCGCAAAGACCGTCGATGGCCTGTCGGAGAGCCGCTTCATTGGCATCCTCCGCATCGAAGACCGGCGTATAAAGCATTTCGAAACGACGAACGGGCGTCTCGGGCTGTTCGCGAATACGCAGCATGTCGAGGTGGGTCAGGATCGGGGAGCGCACGACGATCTGGCGGGCCTTCTTCGCGCCGCTGTTCGGCTTTGCGCCGAGAGCCACCCGCAGCGTCATCCCATCAGCCTCGCGAATGCTGTCGAGCGGCGGATTGGTGACCTGCGCGAAACGCTGCGAGAAATATTTGGCCACCCCGCCTTCCTGATCGGAAAGCGCATTGATGGCATTGCCATAACCCATGGCCGAGATTTTTTCCGCACCAGAGGCCAGCATCGGGTCCATCAGGAATTTGAAGCTTTCCTGATTGTGCGAATAGGCGACATAACGCTGGTGCCGTTCCAGATCGCCATTGTAGCGAAGCGGTGATCCTTGCTTGTCAGCGGGCACCTCCGGCAGATCACCAAGCATCACGCGCGCATCAGACAGCAGCGACGAGTAGTCCCGTCGCGAGGCCAGAAGCTCCAGCGCCTCGACGGTGGAAAAGGCGCGACGTTCGGCGTGGTCGTAATACAGCATGCCGCCCGCCTCGATGCGACCGCGACGGATGACGCTTTCCGCCGGAAAGGCGATCTGCCCCGCCTCCGACATGACACAGAGATACTCCTCCGTCTCGACCGTGCGCAGCGGACGCAGGCCAAGACGATCGAGACGGGCGCCGATGATGTTACCGTCACCAAAGATCAGCGCGGCCGGACCGTCATTCTTTTCCTCATATAGCGAGAAATATTCCAGCATCGCCTTCACGCCCGGTGACAGGGTGTCGTCGTTTTCCCAGGCCGGCGGCATCATCGAGACCACGGCGGTGACGAGGTCGAGGCCATCCTCCATCACCCGCGCCTGCAATGTCTGGTCCAGACGGCAGCTGTCCGACTGGCCTTTGGGCCTGACGATGCTGGCATTCTTCGCCAGCGCCACAGCCGCTTCCGAAAGACGGTTTTTCTTGTCGGTGTTGAGTTCGCCATTATGCGCCATCAGGCGGAAGGGCTGCGCCATGGAAGGGTGCGGATCGGTATTGGTGGAAAACCGCGTGTGGAAATACATCGTATGCACTTTATGACGCGGATCGGTGAGGTCGCAGAAGTAGGGCATGACCTCCTGAGAGTTCAGACGCCCCTTAAGGACCTGCGTGCGCGCGCTGAGCGACAGCGGGTAAAAACCGGCAAGATCCGGCACGGTATAGGCAAGCGCTTCGATGGCGAGCAGAGCCTTGTGGATACGCCAGTCGAATTCGGCAAGGGTTGCGCATTCCACCGAAGCTGAAAAGACCCATTGGCGGATCGGTAACTGGTAAGGGATTGCGGCGGGACGGATGGCCGCATCATTGACGGGCACATCACGGACCAGCAGGACCGAGAAGCCCTGCTCCTTCAGAGCGTTGCCGATGATGCCGACGGCCTCACCCTGGAAAGCCGGGTTCTGCGGCAGGAAAAAATTGCCGACGCCGAACCGCCCGGCCGGCAGGGCAGCGTCGCCTGTCAGCTCTCGGAAAAAGGAGAGCGAGAGGTCCAGCGACACGCCCGCACCATCACCCACGCCTTCGGCCGACATGCCACCGCGATGCGGCACGGCACAGAGCGCCTCGTGACCGCGCTTGAGCACATCATGTGTCTGCACGCCGTCCTTGCGGGTGATGAAACCGACACCACAGCTGCTTTTTTCAAAAGCCGCATCGTAAAGGCCGAATTTTTGCTCCGTCACACTCAAGGCACTCTCCCCTCGTTGCGCATTTCGCGCGGCATCGCCCTCTTTCCCGAAACCCGGCGCGTCAGCCGGCACTCTGCGGGCGGAGCCGCAGGCGACCTGGCTGCTCCTGTTTTTTTTGGCTATCGGCGTTTAATGGCGCGAACGGTCGTTTTGCGGCCGTCAAACGGCGTGGCGGCAATGGCCGCTTTCTCGCAAATAATGATCGTCGTCGTTCGCATCGCGTTCCCTGGTGACCGGCATTCCGGCAATGAGACACACTGAATTATGTCAGTATTGCTTACATAATATTTCATGATGTGTCGAGTCAAGATTAAAATCGCGGTCACGCAATAAAAAAACAAAAACGCCGCGAAATCCGACAGGATTCCGCGGCGCGAAGGCTGCAGGGATTGTTAAATTGCCGGGATCACTCCGAAGGCATTTCCAGCGTCCGGCTGAACCAAAGGGCAACCAGCGTACAGACAGCTCCCGACATCAGGTAAATTCCGACCGCGAACAATCCGAATTTGGACGAAAATCCGAGTGCCACGAGCGGTGCGAAACCGGCACCGATCAGCCAGGAAATATCCGAGGTGAGCGACGCGCCGGTGTAGCGGTATTCACGGCTGAAACGGGAGGCGAGCGCACCGCCCGCCTGGCCGAAGGAGAGACCCAGCAACGAAAAGCCGATCAGGACGAAGAGATAACGACCGATATCGCCCGAACTCAGGAGAACGGGTGCTACGAGGCTGAAGAGACCGATGAGAGCTGCGGCGATGGCCAGAAGCTTCCGCCGGCCGATCCTGTCGGCCAGAATGCCGGATACCACGATCATGCCGCCGCAAATGATGGCGCTGACGAATTGCACGAACAGGAAGTCGGAAACACGCTGGCTGGTATTGAGGGAAACCCAGCTCAGCGGGAAGACCGTAACGAGGTGAAACAGCGCAAAACTTGCCAGCGGCACAAAGGCGCCCGTGAGAACCACCGGAAACTGCGAACGCAACATCCTGAACATCGGGCGCGGTTCCAGCTCATGCTGTTCCAGCATGGCCTGGAATTCCGGCGTCACGATCATGCGCAGGCGGGCAAAGAGTGCCAGAACATTGAGCGCCAGCGCCACGAAGAACGGGAAACGCCAGCCCCAAGCGAGGAACTCGGCATTGGAAAGCTGCGTGACGAAAACGATGAAGAAAGCGCTGGCGAGACCGAAGCCCATTGCCGCACCGATCTGCGGCATCATGGCGTACCAACCGCGCTGCTTTTGCGGTGCATTCATGGCAAGCAGCGAGACAAGACCATCCCAGGCACCGCCAAGGCCGAGGCCCTGACCGATACGGAACGCGGCCAGAAGACAGGGCGCAAGCATGCCCGCTTCGTCATAAGAAGGAAGGAAGCTGATCGCCATGGTGGAACCACAGAGCGTGAAGAGCGCCGCCATAAGCTTGACCGCCCGACCGAACTTGCGATCGATCTGGAGGAAGATCAGCGAGCCGATCGGTCTTGCGATAAAGGCAAGCGAGAATACCGCAAAGGAATAAAGCGTGGCCGTCAGAGGGTCGACGAAGGAAAAGAAGACGTGCGGAAAAACAAGCGCAGAGGCGATGGCATAGATGAAAAAGTCAAAGAATTCAGTCATTCTCGCAAGAATGACCGCAATCGTGATGCGATCCGGATCGACGCTCGTGGGACCAGCCCCGTTTGCCTCCGGTGCCTGCCCAAAGGATGGAGCAGCATTGGTATAACTCATAATATCCCTCCTGCGTCATGGACGAACCATTCCCTGTAACGCTCGGGCTCCTCTTCCGTTGCGTTACGATGCGGCGGATTGTCACACGCACCCTACGTAACGTCAATTGAAGTTTGACAATAAAGGGTTGCCGAGCGCGCCGACCGTGCGATAATGCAGCCGCTCGCCTCTAAACGCAGTACTGCCTGGCATATGGTGCATCGCGAAGGATTCGCTGCACCGCGACAATATACCTCATTTCAAAAATGACCTTCGGCAATTATTCGCGGCGTAATCCAAACTGTACGAGTTCAAAGAACGTGCGCATGATCAAAAAACTCCCATCCGCCCTTCTGGCAATCCCGGCCCTGCTGTTGCTCAGCGGCTGCAATCTGGTCGTCATGAACCCTTCGGGCGACGTGGCTATCCAGCAGCGCGATCTTATCATCACGTCCACAGTCCTGATGCTGCTGATCATCGTCCCGGTCATCGTCCTGACGCTGTTTTTCGCCTGGAAGTACCGCGAGTCGGCCAAGGCCGAAGATTACGATCCCGAGTGGCATCACTCTACACGCCTTGAAATGGTGATCTGGTCGGCCCCCGTCGCCATCATCCTGATGCTCGGCACGGTGACGTGGATTTCCACCCACCGTCTCGACCCCTATCGCCCGCTGGAACGGATCGACGAGAACCGTCAGGTAACCGCCGATATCAAGCCGATCACGGTCGAAGTGGTGGCCATGGACTGGAAGTGGCTGTTCTTCTATCCTGAACTCGGCATCGGCAGCGTCAACGAATTTGCCGCGCCGGTCGATGTTCCGATCAATTTCAAGATCACCGGCACGACCGCGATGAACTCCTTCTTCGTTCCCGCACTTGCCGGCCAGATCTACGCCATGGGCGGCATGCAGACCAAGCTGCACGCGGTCATCAATAAGGAAGGTGTCTACGACGGCATCTCGGCCAACTTCTCCGGCCCCGGCTTCTCGCATATGCGCTTCAAGTTCCATGGCCTCAGCCAGCAGGGCTTCGACCAGTGGGTGGCCAAGGTGAAAGAAGGCGGCAAGGGCTTCGGCCGGCAGGAATATCTGGAATTCGCCAAGCCTTCCGAGCGTGAGCCGGTGCAATATTTCGCTTCGGTCGATCCGGAGCTGTACAGCGCCATCCTCAACCGCTGCGTGGAACCCAACAAGCTCTGCATGCGCGACATGATGCATATCGACGCCAATGGCGGCGGCGGCAAGGAAGGTATCGACATCGCCAAGGCGCTGAACTCCGTCGTCTGCACACCGCTTGCGCCTTACGGTGTCGCCAGCGGACCCCAATCCACTCCGGCTGCGATCAAAGGTCAGACTTTTGAACCCGCTGCGCTGCCGGAAACGAAACAAGTCGCTGGCTGACGGATACGTCCCGGCATTCTGCGGCGCGGCCAATGGCTGCGCCGATCTTACGTCTTAGAATCGCAAGAGGCTGAAAATGATCGTCAATTCCGATCAAACGTCGTTCCTGTTCGGGAAGCTGACATGGGAATCCATCCCGCTTCACGAGCCCATTCTTGTCGCCACCTTCGCGGCTGTGGCCCTGGGCGGCATCGTCGTCGTCGGCGCCCTCACCTATTTCCGCCTGTGGGGCTACCTCTGGAATGAATGGTTCACGAGCATCGATCACAAGAAGATCGGTATCATGTACATCATTCTGGCGCTGGTCATGCTGCTGCGCGGCTTTGCGGATGCCATCATGATGCGTGTCCAGCAGGCGATCGCGTCCGGCGGATCGGAGGGTTACCTTCCGCCGCATCACTACGACCAGATCTTCACGGCCCATGGCGTCATCATGATCTTCTTCATGGCCATGCCGATGATCACCGGCCTCATGAACTTCGTCGTGCCGCTGCAGATCGGCGCCCGCGACGTTTCGTTCCCCTTCCTCAACAACTTCTCCTTCTGGATGACCACGGCTGGCGCCATCATCACCATGATCTCGCTGTTCGTGGGTGAATATGCGCAGACCGGCTGGCTCGCCTATCCGCCGCTGTCCGGCATCGATGGCAGCCCGGGGGTCGGGGTCGATTATTACATCTGGGGTCTGCAGATCGCCGGTGTGGGAACGACGCTATCGGGCATCAACCTGATCGTGACCATCATCAAGATGCGCGCCCCTGGCATGACCATGATGCGCATGCCGATCTTCGTCTGGACGTCGCTGTGTTCTAACATCCTGATCGTCGCATCCTTCCCGATCCTGACTGCGACGCTCGCGCTTCTGACCCTTGACCGCTACGCTGGTACGAATTTCTTCACCAACGATCTCGGCGGCAATCCGATGATGTATGTCAACCTCATCTGGATCTGGGGCCACCCCGAGGTTTACATTCTGGTGCTGCCGGCTTTCGGTATCTTCTCCGAAATCGTTGCCACCTTCTCGGGCAAGCGTCTGTTCGGTTACGCGTCGATGGTTTACGCCACCGCCGTCATCACCATCCTCTCCTACCTCGTCTGGCTGCACCACTTCTTCACCATGGGTTCGGGCGCCAACGTCAATGCCTTCTTCGGCATCACCACGATGATCATCTCGATCCCCACGGGTGCGAAGATTTTCAACTGGCTCTTCACCATGTATAAGGGCCGCATCAAGTTCGACGTGCCGATGCTGTGGACGATCGGCTTCATGATCACCTTCGTCATCGGTGGCATGACCGGCGTTCTTCTCGCCGTTCCGCCGGCGGACTTCGTGCTGCACAACTCGCTGTTCCTGATCGCGCATTTCCACAACACGATCATCGGCGGCGTGGTCTTCGGCGTTCTGGCCGGTATCGTCTACTGGTTCCCGAAGGCCTTCGGTTACCGTCTCGATCCGTTCTGGGGCAAGCTGTCCTTCTGGTTCTGGTTCGTCGGCTTCTATTTCGCCTTCATGCCGCTCTATATTCTCGGCCTGATGGGCATCACCCGCCGTATCAGCCAGTTCGAGGATAATTCACTGCAGATCTGGTTCGTGATTGCCGCCTTCGGCGCCTTCCTGATCGCGCTCGGCATCGCCTCCTTCATCATCCAGCTCATCGTCAGCTTCCTGAAGCGCGACCAGCTGCGTGACGTCACCGGCGATCCCTACAACGCCCGTACGCTGGAATGGTCGACATCGTCGCCACCGCCGCAGTACAACTTCGCCTTCACGCCGGTCATTCACGACGTGGATGCCTGGCATGACATGAAGAAGCGCGGCTACAGCCGTCCGCTGGAAGGCTTCATTCCGATCCATATGCCGAAGAATACCGGTGCAGGCGTCATCATCAGCGCCATCAGCGTAGTGCTCGGCTTCGCCCTGGTGTGGCACATCTGGTGGCTCGCTGCGCTGTCCTTCATCGGCGTCATCGCGGTCTCCATCGCCCACACCTTCAACTACAATCGCGATTATTACATTCCCGCGTCCGACGTTTCGACCGTCGAGGCGGAGCGTACGAAGCTGCTCGCGAAACAGGCGTAACGGAACATGGCTCATACACCTGCACAAAGCGTCGACGGCGCTGAACCACCGGTCTTTTACCTGAAGGAAGACCACCACCCGGAAAACGGCACTTCGATCGGCTTCTGGCTCTATCTGATGAGCGACTGCCTGATCTTTGCCGTGCTCTTCGCCACCTATGCCGTTCTCGGCCGCAGCTATGCGGCCGGTCCTTCAGGCGCGGATCTTTTCGATCTCAAGCTCGTGGCTATCAACACCGGCTTCCTGCTTCTCTCCTCCATCACCTATGGCTTCGCCATGCTGGAAATGGAAAAGCTGAAGGTGAAGTCGACGCTGATCTGGCTCGGCATCACCGGCCTCTTCGGCCTCGCCTTCCTTGCCGTGGAACTTTACGAGTTTCACCACCTGATCGAAGAAGGTGCCGGCCCGCAACGTTCGGCCTTCCTTTCGGCTTTCTTCGCTCTGGTCGGCACCCACGGTCTGCACGTCACCTTCGGCACCATCTGGCTCGTTACGCTGATGGTTCAGGTGGCAAAACACGGCCTGATCGCCGCAAACAAGCGCCGCCTGATGTGCCTTTCAATGTTCTGGCACTTCCTTGACGTCATCTGGATCGGCGTCTTCTCCTTCGTTTACCTCATGGGAGTTCTTTGATGAGTTCCGAAGCACACGCACATCACGACGCGCATGGCGACGACCATCACCATGATGGCGCAAGCCACGGCACGTTCAAAAGCTATATGATCGGCTTCGTCCTGTCGGTCATTCTGACGGCGATCCCCTTTTGGCTGGTCATGGGTGGCGTTCTTGAAAACAAGACCCTGCTCGTCATCGCCATCATGGGCCTCGGCGTCATCCAGATCTTCGTGCACATGATCTACTTCCTGCACATGGACACCAGGTCCGAAGGCGGCTGGACCTTCATGGCGCTGATCTTCACCGTTGTGGTGCTGCTGATCACGCTCTCCGGCTCGCTTTGGGTCATGTACAACATGAACAAGAACATGATGCCGCTGCATATCGAGGATGTGAAGAACCTGCCCTGAGCAGCGATAAATCAGCGGTCTGCCGGAAGCCCGGCAGGCCGCTTTCCGCGCCAACACATAACCCCATGAATCCTGGCTCGATTTATGGGGTTATTTGCTGGAGGAAGCGCATACGGGTGGAACGAGGCCCGCCGAAGCAGAAGACCTCTCTGCCGGTTGCGCTTCGCAAGGACCGTGACATGAGCGAAATCGCACCCCAAAACCGGCGCATCCGCCCTGCGGCAATCGTCGTCCTGTTTTTGACCATTGCCCTGACGGGCTGCCTGCTGGCGCTTGGAACATGGCAGGTTCAGCGCCTTTTCTGGAAACTAGACCTGATCGAGCGCGTCGACGCCCGCGCCCATGCCGAGCCAGTCGATGCCCCTGCCGCCAGCGAATGGCCGGCCCTCGGCAATCCCTCGGATTACGAATATCGTCGCGTGAAACTGACCGGCACACTCCTTAACGACAGGGAAGTTCAGGTCTACACGGTCACCGATCTCGGGCCCGGCTACTGGGTCATGACCCCGCTTCGGCGCGACGATGGTTCAAGCATCATCGTCAATCGCGGTTTCGTGCCCTCCGACCGGCGCGATCCGTCCTCGCGCGCGGGAGGCGAACCGACCGGAAACGTCGAGATCGTCGGGCTGATGCGCGCGCCGGAAACCGGCGGGCTTTTCCTTCGAACCAACGACCCGGCAAATGGCCGCTGGTATTCCCGCAATATCCCTCAGATCACGCAGGCTTCCGGGCTTTCAGACGTCGCGCCCTTTTATGTCGATGCGGATGCGACACCCAATCCGGGTGGCCTGCCGGTTGGCGGCAAGACCATGCTCACTTTCCCCAACAACCACCTCTCCTACGCTGTGACATGGTATATTCTGGCGGCGATGGTGGTGGCTGCCGGCTGGTATGTGCTACGCAACCTCAACGCACCGAAATCGAAACGGGATGCTGATTGAACCGCTGGTTTTACCGGATGGTTCATAAAAGCGCTTCCTTCTTCACGTTTTGCTGATCTATAACGACAGTTCGGCCTGACATTGCCCCGTCGGCGCAATTTTGTTTCGGTGAGTTATGGCAAGAGCATTTCTTCTCGTTCTGGATTCCTTCGGTGTCGGCGGCGCGCCTGACGCAGAGCGTTATGGCGATCTTGGTGCAAATACGCTCGGTCATATCGCGGAATTCTGCGCGGCAGGTGCGGCGGATAGAGCCGGGCTTCGGGCCGGGCCGCTGAAGCTGCCGAACATGTGTTCGCTCGGCCTCCTGGAGATTGCAAGGCAGGCAAGCGGCGACATTCCCGCCGGCATGGAACCGCCGGAGCGGATTTTCGGGCTGCACGGCTCGGCCAGCGAAATCTCCAAGGGCAAGGACACGCCTTCGGGCCATTGGGAGATCGCCGGCACACCCGTGACGTTCGACTGGGGTTATTTCCCGACGGAGGGCGACGCCTTTTCCCCGGAGCTGGTTGAGGCGATCTGCAGGCAAGCCGATATTCCCGGCATCCTCGGCAATTGCCATGCTTCCGGTACCGAGATCATCGCTGCGCTCGGTGAAGAACATATCCGGAGCGGCAAGCCGATCTGCTACACCTCTTCCGATTCCGTGTTCCAGATTGCCGCGCATGAAACCCACTTTGGTCTGGATCGGCTTATCGCGCTCTGCGAGACGGTGCGCAAACTGCTCGATCCCCTGAATATCGGTCGTGTGATCGCCCGCCCCTTCATCGGCGAGACGGTCGCCACCTTCGAACGCACCGGCAACCGCCGGGACTTCTCCGTCCCGCCGCCGGAGCCGACCCTGCTCGACCGGCTGGTGGAGGCGGGCCGCAAGGTGCATGCCATCGGCAAGATCGGCGACATCTATGCTCATCAGGGTGTGACGCGCGTCATCAAGGCAAATGGCAACGCCGCCTTGATGGATGCGACGCTGCATGCCATTGACGAGGCTGAAAACGGCGATCTCGTCTTCACCAATTTCGTCGATTTCGACATGCTTTACGGCCACCGCCGAGACGTTGCCGGTTATGCGGCGGCGCTTGAGGCCTTCGATGCGCGTATTCCGGAAATCCACCGCAAGATGGCACCTGGCGATATAGCGCTTCTCACCGCCGACCATGGTTGCGATCCCACCTGGCGGGGCACGGACCATACGCGCGAAAGGGTGCCGATCATGGCATTCGGGCCAGGCATCCGTTCCCGCGATGTCGGTATTCGTTCAAGCTACGCCGATATTGGCGAAAGTATCGCCCACCATCTTGGCATAGAGGCCGGTTCACACGGCAGGAGCTTCATTTGACATCGCATTTGCTGAAAGCGGAAATTCACTGCCACCTCGAAGGTGCAGCACCGCCTGACCTCGTTGTGAAACAGGCGGAGAAATACGGCATCGACACCAGCGGCTTTCTGCGCGACGGCCAATATATCTGGTCGGATTTTGCGGAATTCATCCAATGCTACGATGCGGTGGCGCAGGTATTCAAGTCCGATGAGGACTATGCGGTCCTGACGGAAACCTATCTGACGGAACTGGCCGAGGCCAATACGATCTACAGCGAATTGATCATCTCGCCCGATCATGGCGACCGCATCGGGCTTGGCGCGGACGCCTATCTCGCCGGTATTGCCGAGGGTATCCGTATCGCCAAAGAAAAGACCGGCATCGAAACCCGCATCATCGTCACGGGCGAGCGGCATTTCGGCCCCGAGCGAGTGATCGCGGCGGCCGAATATGCGGCGCGCGCCCAGCATCCGCTGGTCACTGGCTTCAACATGGCGGGCGAAGAACGCATGGGCCGGGTTGCCGACTACGCCCGCGCTTTCGATATCGCTCGCGATGCGGGTCTTGGGCTGACGATCCATGCCGGTGAAGTCTGCGGGCCGGAAAGCGTTGCCGACGCGCTCGATCTCGTCAAACCGTCGCGTATCGGCCACGGCGTGCGCGCTATCGAAGATGCCGCTCTCATCTCCCGGCTGGTCGAGACAGGAACGGTTCTCGAAGTCTGCCCCGGCTCGAATATCGCGCTCAGCGTCTATCCCGATTTCGCCAGCCACCCGCTGAAAGCTCTGAGCGATGCCGGGGTGCGCGTCTGCATCAGTTCCGACGACCCGCCGTTCTTCTTCACCTCGCTTGCGCGGGAATATGCGCTGGCTGCAGACGCTTTCGGTTTCAGCGATACCGAGATCAACCGCATGACCCGCACCGCACTGGAATGCGCCTTTGTGGACGAGGCAACGCGCGAGCGGCTGCTTGCTAGATTGGGTGAGGCCTGAGACGGTTGTTGGCAGGGTAAAACCGCGAAGAAGGCTTGCGAAAAACGTGCTTTCGGTGAATTACAGGGCATAAGATAAAAAGGAAGGCCAGTTTCATGGACGGCGTCACAGTCATCGAACATCCGCTGGTGCGGCACAAACTCACCATCATGCGCAAGAAGGAAACTTCCACGGCCGGCTTCCGCCGTCTGCTCAGGGAAATTTCGACGCTGCTCTGCTATGAAGTGACGCGTGACCTTGAAATGACGATGGAAACCATCGATACACCGCTCGAGACCATTCAGGCACCGGTTCTGGAAGGCAAGAAGCTGGTTTTCGCTTCCATCCTGCGCGCCGGCAATGGTCTTCTGGAAGGCATGCTGGAGCTGGTTCCGTCCGCACGCGTGGCGCATGTCGGCGTCTATCGTGACCACGATACGCTTGAGGCCGTCGAATATTATTTCAAGGCTCCCGAAAGCCTCGATGCCCGCCTGGTCATCGTTGTCGATCCGATGCTGGCGACCGGCAATTCCTCCATCGCCGCCGTTGAAAAGCTCAAAGAGCGCGGTGCGAAGAATATCCGTTTCCTGTGTCTGCTGGCGGCACCAGAGGGCATCAAGAATTTCCGTGAAGCGCATCCCGATGTGCCGATTTACACGGCCGCAATCGACCGGTACCTGAACGAAAAAGGCTATATCGTTCCCGGCCTCGGCGATGCCGGCGACCGCATGTACGGCACCAAATAACGCCGTTCATCCTTGCTTAACCGTTTGAGCCATTCGCCGCGCGATAAGCGGCGAATGGCTTTTTCTTTTAAGATTTCAGCATGTTTTGCGCCTATGCTGCAGAGGGTTAACCCTTGCCCATGAGGAGCAATCACTTGCTGGCGCGTGCGATTTTTCTGCTTGTCGGTCTTTCAGTCAGCGCCACGCAGATTCCAGCGCTGATGGAAAAATTTCAGCCGCGCCTGGAAACCAGCGCGGCAAAATCCGGCGCCACCGCCGACGTTTCCAGACCTCAGTCGGTTTCACTGGGCAGCGTCAGTCTGAAAGCGGATACGCGTGGTCACTTCAATGCCACCTTCCGCATCAATGGCAAGTCCTTCGACGGGCTTGTCGATACAGGTGCCTCCATGGTGGCGATCAACGAGACGATTGCACGCCGGCTCGGTTACGGCGTCAACAGCCTCGATTTCAAATATGCAATCTCGACCGCCAATGGGCAGACCCTGGCGGCCCATGTGAAACTCGACCGGGTGGAGATTGGCGCCATCCGCGTTCAGAATGTCGATGCCATGGTGCTGAAGGACAATGCGCTGAGCAACATGCTGGTCGGCATGAGCTTTTTGAAGCAACTATCGTCCTTTAAGGTAACGGGCGGCGAAATGCGGCTGGTCAGGTGATCCGCTCGAGGACAGATGCCGCGATTTCCGGAGCGTTATCCGCAATCCCAAAACAGTCCTCTATTCTCTTGACCGCACGTTCCGCGTCTTCGCTGGAGGCTGCGTGAACGACGGCGATCGGCTCGCCCTTCTCCACCCTTACGCCAAGCGGCAGAATATCCGAAATACCGACTGCCGGATTGATGGTGTCCGAGGGTTTTGTTCTGCCGCCGCCGAGTTCGACGACAACCATGCCGAGATCGCGCGTTGCACAGGATGCGAGCCAGCCGCTTCGTGCAGCGGGAACCGGGAGGATGATCGGTGCACAGGCCAAGTAACGGGATGGATTCTCGATAAAATCCGACGGGCCGCCCAGTGCCGAAACCATCCGCGCGAACACCTCCATGGCGCGGCCGGAGGAGAGAGCCGCCGACGCCAACGCCGCGCCTTCCTCCAATGTCGCGGCTTTATGAGCCTGCATCAGCATTTCCGCCGCGAAGGAAAGAACCACTTTTTCCAGACGGGTGCCAGCCTTTCGACCAGCCAGAAACTCCAGGCAATTGACGATTTCGACGGCATTGCCTGCCGCATCGCCGAGTGACTGGTTCATGTCGGTGACCAGCGCCGTCGTCGGCAGGCCGGCGCCATTCGCCACATCGACCAGCGCGCGGGCAAGAATGCGGGCATCCTCCAGGCTTTGCATGAAGGCGCCGTTGCCGACCTTCACGTCGAGAACCAGCGTCTCAAGCCCGGCTGCGAGCTTCTTCGAAAGAATGGACGCGGTAATCAGCGGTATGGAATCGACAGTCGCCGTCACGTCCCTGATAGCGTAGAGGCGTTTGTCGGCGGGGGCGAGATCGCCCGTCTGGCCGATGATAGCGCAGCCCACCGACTGCACCGTCCGGCGAAACAGCGCCTCATCCGGCATGACATCATAACCGGGGATTGCTTCCAGCTTGTCGAGCGTGCCACCGGTATGGCCAAGGCCCCTGCCGGAAATCATCGGCACGGCAAGACCGCAGGCGGCAACGATGGGAGCCAGCATCAGGGAGACATTGTCACCGACACCGCCGGTAGAATGCTTGTCCGCCACCGGCCTGCCAATATCGCGCCAGGAGAGGACATCGCCGCTGTCGCGCATGGCAAGAGTCAGCGCCACCATTTCGTCGCGGTTCATGCCACGGAAAAACACCGCCATGGCAAAAGCGGCCGCCTGCCCTTCCGAAATGCCGTCTTTCGACAGCGCTTCGATGAATGCGGCAATCTCCTGTGGCGCGAGCGACAGGCCATCGCGTTTGCGGCGGATGATTTCCTGCGGGATCAAGCTCAATACCCGCTGGCGGCCTTGGCCGGTTCGCCGCCGGCCAGCACGTTCAGCACATCATCGAGAACGCCCGAGGCACCGAAACGGAAGGTGGATGGCATGGCCCAGTTGGGCGCCATGATGGTTTCCGCCAGCCGCAGGTAAAGTGTCGCGTCCTCCACCGTGCCGATGCCGCCGGCGGGCTTGAAGCCCACCTTCTTTTTACTGTCGCGGATCGCCTGCAGCATGATATCGGCCGCTTCCAGCGTGGCATTGACGGCGACCTTGCCGGTCGAGGTCTTGATGAAATCCGCCCCTTCGGCAATGGCGATTTCCGAGGCACGGCGGATCAGGGCCTTGTCCTTCAGCTCACCGGTCTCGAGAATGACCTTGAGCAACACAGGTGCCGCGCAAGCCTTACGCACGGCCGCGATCATTTCGGCCACCGCCGATTCATCGCCTGCCATGAATTTACGATAGGGAATGACCAGATCGATTTCGTCGGCGCCATCGCCGATTGCAGCTTCCGTTTCCGCAACCACGGTCGCGACATCGAGATCGCCGGAGGGAAAATTCACGACTGTTGCGATGCGGATCGTGTGGTCCTTTCCGAACGCCGCTCGGGCCTGCGCGACGAAACGCGGCCAGATGCAAATGGCAGCGGTGTTGCCAAACTCCGTATGCGCCCGCTGGCAGAGGGTTGCGATCTGCTGCGGCGTGCAGTCTTCCTTGAGATTGGTCAGGTCCAGCAAGGACAAAGTGAGGGCAGCCGCTTCGCGCGGACGCTGGAGTTCCATGGTCACGCTCCTCCTGCGATCATTTCCTTTAGGATGGCGGCAAGTCTTTTGCCGCCCACGGGAGCCATATCCTTGGTTTCTTCATGGCTCAGTTCCGCACCGGTCATGCCGGCACCGTAGTTGGTAATAACCGATGCAGCAGCAACGCGCATCCCGAAAAAGCGCGCAAGGATGACTTCCGGCACCGTTGACATGCCGACGGCATCGGCACCCAACACCCGCGCCATGCGGATTTCTGCCGGCGTTTCGAAGCTCGGTCCCGAAAACCACATATAGACGCCGCCGAACAGCGGAACCGTCGCGCGGATGGCGGCATTGCGCATGGCGAGCATAAGATCTGGATCATAAGCCGTGGTCATACCAACGAAGCGGCGGTCGCTTTCTTCACCGATCAGCGGGTTCATGCCGGAATAATTGATGTGGTCAGTGATCTGCATGACCGAGCCGGGCGGCATATCCTGCCTGACCGAACCCGCTGAATTGGTAAGAATGAGCGATTGCACGCCGAGACCGGCAAGCGCTTCGATGACCGCACGCATGGCGGCCGGATCGCCCTTTTCGTAATAATGCACCCGGCCAGACAGCATCATGACAGGCTCACCACCCAGATAACCAGCCACCAGCTCGCCCGCATGGCCGGAAACGCCGCTTGCGGGGAAGCCGGGAAGATCGGCATAGGGCACGCGGATCGGATCGCTCACCTCTTCCACCAGCGAACCCAGCCCGGAGCCAAGGACGATGGCGACGCGCGGCATCAGGCCGTTCAGGCGCTCCACCAGAATATCGATCAAACCATCCGTCATCAGGGCAGCTCTGTGTTGAAGCTGAAGGGCAAAAGCTCTTCCATCGTCATCACCTTCTGAACGCCTGCCTCGTCGCAGAGATAGATCTTCGTGTCCGGCGTGGCGAATTCCGCGATCTTCTGCCGGCAGCCGCCGCAGGGAGAGCAGAGCGGCAGCTTTTCAGCGATCACGGCCACTTCGCTGATCTTTTTCGCTCCGCCCATGATCATGGCGCTGATGGCTGATGGCTCCGCGCACCAGCCCTGCGGGAAGGAGATATTCTCGATATTGGCACCCTTGTAGATTTTTCCATCTTCGGCGCGGATCGCTGCGCCGACCGGAAATTTCGAATAGGGCGCATAAGCGAAGGCCATGGCCTCCACCGCCGCCTCGAACAGGGCATGGGATTTTGGGTCGGAGGACATGGGTTTAACGCTCCTTCGCATAGGCAACGCCACCGGCCTTGGGGGGCTTGGCAACGCCGATGAAACCGGCAAGCAGGATGCAGGTCAGGATATAGGGCATGGCCTGGAAAATCTGCACCGGCACCTCGCCGATGCCAGGCACGGATTTGCCCTGCATGAAATTGGCGAAAGCATCCAGAAAACCGAACAGCAGGCAGGCAAACATGACTGGCACCGGCTTCCATTTCGCGAAGATCAGGGCGGCAAGCGCAATATAACCCTTGCCGGCCGACATGTTGGCGATGAAGGCAGCCGATTGTGCAACGGCGAGATAGGCACCTGAGAAACCGCAGAGGAAACCGGCGACGATGACAGCGCGGTAACGCATCCATGTCACCGAAATGCCGGCCGTATCGACAGCACCCGGATTTTCACCGACGGCGCGCAGGCGCAGGCCAAAACGGGTGCGGTAAAGCACCCACCAGGAGAGCGGCACCGCGAGGAATGCGAGATAGGTCAGGATATTGTTGCCGGAAATGACATTGGCATAAAGCGGGCCGATGAAGGGCACCTCGCGCATCGCATCCGCACCGGGCAGGATGATCGGCGCAAAACGCCCTTCCCCCGGTAATTGCGGCGTGCGCCCGCCCTGTCCGAACCAGGCCTGCCCCAGAACCACCGTCAGTCCGGCGGCGATGAAGTTGAGCGCCACGCCTGACACGATCTGGTTGCCGCGATTGGTGATGACGGCAAAGCCATGGATCAGAGAAAACAGTATGGAGACGCCAATGCCGGCCAGAAGGCCAGCCCACGGGTTTGCGGTAAGATAGGCGACGCAGGCGGAAGCAAAGGCCGCCGCCAGCATCTTGCCTTCAAGCCCGATATCGAACACGCCGGCGCGTTCGGAAAACAGCCCGGCAAGTGCGGTGAAGAGCAGCGGAATGGTGAGGCGGACGGTCGAGCCGAGAATGCTGACCAGCATATCGAAAAAATCCATATCAGCTCACCCTTTTGCCAGACGCTGGTAGATGTGGACGATCGTGGGCCGGTACATATATTCCAGCGCGCCGGCGAACAGGATCACCAGACCCTGGATGACCACGATCATCTCGCGGGTAATGTTGGGCATCTCGAAGGAAAGGTCTGCGCCGCCCTGATAGAGAATGCCGAACAGCAATGCCGAGAAGATGATGCCGAGCGGATGACTTCGCCCCATCAACGACACAGCGATGCCGACAAAGCCCGCACCGCCGACAAATTCCACCTGCAGGCGGGCGGACGCGCCCATGACCGGGTTCAGCGCCATCATGCCCGCCAGACCGCCGGAAATGAGCATGGCGATGATGACGGTGCGTGAATAGGGAATGCCGGCATAGATGGCTGCCGACGGGCTGACGCCCAGCGTGCGCATTTCATAACCGAGCTTGGTGCGCCAGATCAGCACCCAGACGAGAAAACACATTACCAGAGCGATGAGGAAGGACACGTTGAACGGTGCCGGTCCGAGCTTGAGGCCGAACCACGCCATCAGCCAGTCCAGCTTCGGCAGTTGGCCACCGGGCAAGAAGGTGCGCGTTTCCGGCGCCATCTTGCCCGGCACGATCAGCACATTCACCAAAAGATAAACCATCAAGGCCGCAGCGATGAAGTTGAACATGATGGTGGTGATGACGACATGGCTACCGCGTTTGGCTTGAAGCCAGGCCGGAATAAAGGCCCAGGCGGCACCAAAAACCGCAGCACCGATGACGGCGAAGGGCATCGTCACATACCAGGGCACGTAACGGTCAAGCGCCAGCGCCACCAGCGCCGCACCCAGACCACCAACATAGGCCTGACCTTCGGAGCCGATGTTGAACAGACCGGCATGGAAGGCAACGGCAACGGAGAGGCCGGTGAAGATGAAGCTCGTCGTGTAAAACAGCGTGAAGCCAATGGCGTCACCTCGGCCGAGCGCGCCTTCGATCAGCAGGCGAAGCGCCGCCAGCGGGTTTTCCCCAATCGACCAGACGACGAGGCCGGAAATCAGGAAGGCGGTGACGACATTCAGCAGCGGCAACAGGCCGTAACTGATCCAGTTTGGCAGGGGGGTGGAAGCGGTGCTCATTCATGCCTCATGCGGCGATACCGGCCATCATCAGGCCCAGCGTCTGTTCTTCGGCTTCCGCCGTTTTTTCTCCAACGACACGGCCCGCGAACATGACCATGATCCGGTCCGAAAGGGAACGAATTTCATCGAGTTCGACCGAAACCAGCAAGATCGCCTTTCCGGCATCGCGCATCTCGATGATGCGGCGATGGATGAATTCGATCGCGCCGATATCGACACCGCGGGTGGGCTGGCCGATGATCAGCATCTTCGGGTCGCGTTCGATTTCGCGGGCGACGACGATCTTCTGCTGGTTGCCGCCGGAAAAATTGGCTGTCTTCAGCTGCGGGTTCGGCGGGCGGATATCGTATTTCTCGATCTTCTCGACCGCATCCTTACGAATGGCCTCGGGGTTCAGGAAGGGTCCTTTGCCGTAACGCTCGTCATGGTGATAACCGAGGATGGAGTTTTCATATTCCTCGAATTTCAGCACCAGCCCCATATGGTGGCGGTCTTCCGGGATATGGGCGAGGCCAAGCTTGCGCAGGATGGCCGGATCCGGGCGGTCCACCTTCTGTCTGTCCACCCAGATTTCGCCGGAATAGGGCTTGCGGATGCCGGCGATAGCTTCCAGCAGCTCTGACTGACCATTGCCGGCAACACCGGCAATGCCGACGATTTCACCGGCGCGGACATCGAGCGAGACATCATCCACCATGGTGACGCCACGGCTGTCCTTGACGGTGAGATTGCGAATGGACAGCAACACATCGCCCGGCGTCGTCTCGCCCTTTTCTACCCGCAGCAGCACGCGGCGGCCGACCATCAGTTCGGCCAGTTCCTCGACACTCGTTTCGGATGTCTTGCGGGTCGCCACCATTTCGCCGCGGCGCATGACGGAGACGGAATCCGTGATCGCCATGATTTCACGCAGCTTGTGGGTGATGAGAATGATGGTCTTGCCCTGCTCGCGCAGAACGCCAAGGATCTTGAACAGGTGATCCGCCTCAGCCGGGGTCAGGACACCGGTCGGCTCATCAAGGATCAGGATTTCGGCGCCACGATACATGGCTTTGAGGATTTCGACGCGCTGCTGCAGACCAACAGGCAGTTCCTCGATCACCGCATCGGGATCGACTTCCAGCCCGTAGTCGTCCTCAAGACGCTTCAGTTCCCTGCGCGCTCCTGCCCGGCCCCTGGCCAGCAATGCGCCGCCTTCTGCACCCAGCATGACATTTTCCAGCACGGTGAAATTTTCCACCAGCATGAAATGCTGATGCACCATGCCGATGCCGGCACTAATCGCGGCCTGACTGTCACGGATCGTAACAGGCTTGCCATTCACGCGGATTTCACCGGCATCCGCCTGGTAAAAACCGTAGAGGATCGACATCAGGGTCGATTTTCCGGCACCGTTTTCCCCGATGATGCCGTGGATAGTACCCTTGGCAACGCTCAGATTGATATTTTTATTGGCGTGAACGGCACCGAATTTCTTGTCGATGCCCATAAGCTCGATTGCAGGGTCCATACTCAAACCTAACCTCTCCGAAGGCTGGATATGAAAAGGGCGCAAGATGAAAATTCATCATGCGCCCCAGACACATATCATATCATTTCGGGCAGGAATTGTCCGCCATATAGTCATGAACCTTGACGGTGCCGGCGATGATGTCGGCCTTGGCCTTGTCCACGGCGGCGGTCATTTCCGGCGTGATAAGGGCCTTGTTGTTGTCATCAAGCGCGTAAGCCACGCCGTCTTCCTTGACGCCCAGCGCAACGATGCCGGGGGTGAACTTGTCGTCCTTGGCGTCCTTGTAGGCGTTGTAGACGGCCAGATCGACGCGCTTGACCATCGAGGTCAGAACGGAACCCGGATGCAGATGGTTCTGGTTGGAATCGACGCCGATCGAGAACTTCTTGTTGTCGGCAGCGGTCTGCAACACGCCGATACCGGTCGCGCCGGCTGCCGCGTAAATCACGTCCGCGCCCTGGTCGATCTGGTTCTTGGTGAGTTCACCGCCCCGCACCGGATCGTTCCACGCAGCACCGGTGGTGCCGGTCATGTTCTGGAAGACTTCGATCTTGTCATTGGCCGCCTTGGCGCCCTGCGCATAACCACAGGCGAACTTGCGGATCAGCGGAATATCCATACCGCCGATGAAGCCGACCTTGCCGGTCTTGGAAGCCATGCCTGCCAGAAGACCAACGAGGTAGGAACCTTCATGCTCCTTGTAGACGACGGAGCGGACATTCGGCAGCTCGACGACGGAATCAACGATCACGAACTTGGTATCGGGGAATTCGGCTGCGACCTTTTCCATGGCCGAGGTCCAGGCGAAGGACACGGCAACGACCGGGTTGAAACCCTTGCTGGCAAAGTTGCGGATGGCCTGTTCGCCCTGCGTGTCGCTGGTCGGTTCGAAGTCACGGAAATCGATGCCCGTTTCCGCCTTGAACTTTTCAGCGCCGGCCGCAGCGGCCTCGTTGAACGACTTGTCGAACTTGCCGCCCGTGCCATAAACCAGCGCCGGCTTGATATCCGCGGCGAGCGCGGAAGCCGACATTGCGGCAAGCGCAAAAAGCGTCAGAAGGGATTTTTTCATTGTGCAGCCCTGTTGTTGCAATTGATATTTTAAGGGTCCTCCCGCAATCCCGTTAACCGGGAATGTCTGCGGAACCGCCAGCCGTTATCCCGGCTGTGCTTGCCTGATATCCTTGCATGGCTCAATGAAAAATTCATCCGGTTTTTTTGACCCGGTGGAAAAACTTTGATCTGGCGCTTTTTTAGCCTTTCCACCGGGCTAGCTGCAAAAAATCTAGCCTATATTACAGCTTACGCCGGTTCCCCGCAGCCCGCAGTAGCCGCCCGGGTTCTTGGCAAGATATTGCTGATGATAGTCCTCGGCATAATAAAATGTTTCAAGCGGGCCGATTTCGGTGGTGATGGCGTGGCCGTGGCCGGCCTCATCCAGAGCCTGCTGGAAAGCATCCCGCGCCTTCTGCGCCTGCTGCAACTGGCCTTCCGTCGTCGCATAAATGGCGGAACGATAGGTCGTACCGACATCGTTGCCCTGTCGCATGCCTTGAGTCGGATCGTGCTCCTCGAAGAATATCTTGAGCAGGCCCGACAGTGAGATCACGGCCGGATCGTAGACCACCTTCACCACTTCGGCGTGGCCCGTCTGGCCGGTCGTTGTTTCGTGGTAGGTCGGGTTGCGGGTAAAGCCGCCGGCATATCCAACCGCCGTCACCCATACGCCCGGCGTTTTCCAGAACAGCCGCTCTGCGCCCCAGAAGCAGCCCATGCCGAGATAGATGATTTCCAAACCATCGGGATAAGGCCCCTTCAAAGGCCGGCCATTCACGAAATGGGTTTCCGGCACTGCAAGTGCCTCTTCACGGCCGGGCAGAGCCGTTTCCTCGGTCGGCATCGTCGTCTTTTTTGAAAGCGTATCGAACAGGAACATTCGGTCCTCCGTGCGGCCGGTTCCGCCGCGTCTCAAGGGTTCACATCTGCGAGGCGCTGGCTTTTCACCTTGTCAGACTGACGAGCGTCTCATCACTTTGCGCTTCCTGTAACCGGCCATCCAGCAGAGCAAGGATAACGCCAGGAAAAGGGCAAATGCAGGAACTCCCGACAGGGCATTTTCAAAAAAGCGCCACGCTTCAGGGTGAATATAGTGAGCCAAGGCCGCTTCCACCATGGTGCGCGAGGCAGGAAGAAGATAGTTCCAGACCGACAGGATGCCGGTGATGTTGACCGAGGATGTGGAAACCGAGCGGATCGAGTCGAGCACACCAAGAAAAATTGCCGCAATAAGGAGAAGAAAGCTCAAAAACCGCAAAAAAGCTTTCATCAGGTACACCTCGGCTACGGCCCATCGTTTCGACAGCCACGTTTTAGAACATATATTGCATCGATAAAGCCGGGAAAACCGGTTTGCAACCGCGTTGAAAGGCAGGAAATTGCCGACATTTCAAAAAACTGTCAGATTCGTGTTGATCCCTGCGAATTCATCGGTATATATCGCGCCGTTCCAGTGATTTGCATTTCTTCAAACATGCAGATTTGAAAAAAGGACAGGTGGCCGAGTGGTTTAAGGCGCACGCCTGGAACGCGTGTGTGCGTGAAAGCGTACCGTGGGTTCGAATCCCACCCTGTCCGCCATTTCTCCTTGCCATTGCCGAGTCTGACCATTGCAAGTCCCTGCCAAGTGTTGCGGCAAGGGTCCTCACTTAACGCCGCCTCAAGCCACGTTTTCCCGTTTCTATAGGCCTTGATGGCTATGCTTCTGCACAGACAACGGTTTCCTGCGCTTTTTGCTGCGCTTACCCCTCTCTTGCGCCTTGCAGCAGGAAAAATCGCTCCTTATATACGCCGCATAACAGCAGCGAAGGCTGCAAATCCAAGTCAAGGTGCTGTCACAGGAATGCCTCACGGGGTTCAGACAGCTCGCTTCAAGGAGAGAAGAGCATGGCAAAAGTAATCGGTATCGACCTTGGCACGACCAACTCCTGCGTCGCAGTGATGGATGGCAAGGACACGAAAGTAATTGAAAACGCAGAAGGCGCGCGGACCACGCCGTCGATGGTGGCATTTTCCGACGATGGCGAACGCCTTGTCGGCCAGCCGGCCAAGCGCCAGGCAGTCACCAACCCGACCAACACCCTGTTTGCGGTCAAGCGCCTTATCGGCCGCCGTTATGAAGACCCGACCGTTGAGAAGGACAAGGCACTCGTCCCCTTCGAAATCGTCAAGGGTGACAATGGCGACGCTTGGGTGAAGGCTCAGGACAAGAATTATTCCCCTTCGCAGATTTCCGCGATGATCCTTCAAAAGATGAAGGAAACGGCTGAATCCTATCTCGGCGAAAAGGTCGAGAAGGCCGTCATCACCGTTCCGGCCTACTTTAACGACGCCCAGCGTCAGGCCACCAAGGATGCCGGCCGCATCGCCGGTCTCGATGTTCTGCGTATCATCAACGAGCCGACGGCAGCAGCCCTCGCTTACGGCCTCGACAAGAAGGAAGGCAAGACCATTGCCGTTTACGACCTTGGCGGCGGCACGTTCGATATTTCCGTTCTGGAAATCGGCGACGGCGTCTTTGAAGTGAAGTCGACCAACGGTGATACCTTCCTCGGTGGTGAAGACTTCGACATGCGTCTGGTCGAATATCTGGCCGGCGAGTTCAAGAAGGATCAGGGCATCGACCTGAAGAACGACAAGCTCGCTCTGCAGCGCCTCAAGGAAGCTGCTGAAAAGGCCAAGATCGAACTCTCGTCCTCGCAGCAGACCGAAATCAACCTGCCGTTCATCACGGCTGACGCTTCCGGTCCGAAGCACCTGACGCTGAAGCTCACCCGCGCCAAGTTCGAGAGCCTGGTTGACGATCTGGTGCAACGCACTGTCGCCCCTTGCAAGGCAGCGCTGAAGGATGCCGGCGTTACCGCGGCCGAGATCGATGAAGTTGTTCTCGTCGGCGGCATGAGCCGCATGCCTAAGGTTCAGGAAGTCGTCAAGCAGCTGTTCGGCAAGGAGCCGCACAAGGGCGTGAACCCGGATGAAGTGGTTGCCATGGGTGCCGCTATTCAGGCCGGCGTTCTGCAGGGCGACGTCAAGGACGTTCTGCTGCTCGACGTGACCCCGCTGTCGCTCGGCATCGAAACGCTGGGTGGCGTCTTCACGCGTCTGATCGATCGCAACACGACGATCCCGACGAAGAAGAGCCAGACCTTCTCGACTGCCGAAGACAACCAGTCGGCCGTGACCATCCGCGTTTCGCAGGGTGAGCGCGAAATGGCACAGGACAACAAGCTGCTCGGCCAGTTCGACCTCGTCGGTCTGCCGCCGTCGCCACGCGGCGTTCCGCAGATCGAAGTGACCTTCGATATCGACGCCAACGGTATCGTGCAGGTGTCCGCCAAGGACAAGGGCACCGGCAAGGAGCAGCAGATCCGCATCCAGGCCTCCGGTGGTCTCTCCGACGCCGACATCGAAAAGATGGTGAAGGACGCCGAAGCCAATGCCGAGGCCGACAAGAAGCGTCGCGCCGGTGTCGAAGCCAAGAACCAGGCCGAAAGCCTCATTCACTCCACCGAAAAGTCGGTGAAGGAATATGGCGACAAGGTTTCCGAGACCGACCGCAAGGCGATCGAAGACGCCATTGCCAGCCTGAAGACCGCTGTCGAAGCCGCCGAGCCTGACGCAGACGACATTCAGGCCAAGACCCAGACACTCATGGAAGTCTCCATGAAGCTTGGTCAGGCCATCTACGAAGCACAGCAGGCCGAGGCCGGTGATGCTTCCGCAGAAGGCAAGGATGACGTCGTCGATGCCGACTATGAAGAAATCAAGGACGACAAGAAGTCCGCATAATCGCGTGGCTTCCCTACTCCTCACACCATATGCAAGACATCCGGCTGCCGACGTGCAGCCGGAAATCCATTTGCGGGGCTTGTTATCTTAATGGCGAAAGCAGACTTTTACGAAACACTTGGCGTCAGCAAGACCGCGGACGAAAAAGAGCTGAAAAGCGCCTTCCGCAAACTCGCGATGAAGTTCCATCCGGACAAAAACCCTGATGATGCCGATTCCGAACGGAAATTCAAAGAAATCAACGAAGCATACGAAACGCTGAAGGACCCGCAGAAGCGCGCGGCCTATGACCGTTTCGGCCACGCCGCCTTTGAAAATGGCGGCATGGGTGGCGGTGGCATGGGCGGCGGCGGTTTCGCCAATGGCGGTTTCTCCGATATTTTCGAAGATATCTTCGGCGAGATGATGGGCGGCGGCCGTGCGCGCCGGTCCTCCGGCGGACGCGAACGCGGCGCCGACCTTCGCTACAATATGGAAATCACGCTGGAAGAAGCCTTTGCCGGCAAGACGGCGCAGATCAGGGTTCCGACCTCGATTACCTGCGACGTCTGTTCCGGCTCCGGCGCCAAGCCCGGCACGCAGCCAAAGACCTGCGCCACCTGCCAGGGCTCCGGCCGCGTGCGCGCGGCACAGGGTTTCTTCTCGGTGGAACGCACCTGCCCGACCTGCCACGGCCGCGGGCAGACGATCTCCGACCCCTGCGGCAAGTGCCATGGTCAGGGCCGTGTGACGGAAGAGCGTTCGCTGTCCGTCAACATTCCCTCGGGCATCGAGGATGGCACGCGCATTCGCCTGCAGGGCGAAGGCGAAGCCGGTATGCGTGGCGGGCCGGCGGGCGATCTCTATATCTTCCTGTCCGTGCGTCCGCATGAGTTCTTCCAGCGCGACGGCGCCGATCTTTATTGCACCGTGCCGATCTCGATGACCACGGCAGCGCTTGGCGGCACTTTCGATGTCACGACACTTGATGGCACGAAATCGCGCGTCACGGTTCCGGAAGGCACCCAGCCGGGTAAGCAGTTCCGTCTGAAGGGCAAGGGCATGCCGGTGCTGCGTTCAGCGCAGACGGGTGATCTCTACATCCAGATTCAGATCGAGACACCACAGAAGCTCAGCAAGCGCCAGCGTGAGCTGTTGCAGGAGTTCGAGCAGCTATCCTCCAAGGAGAACAATCCGGAATCGACGGGCTTCTTTGCCCGGATGAAGGAATTCTTCGACGGCTGATCGCCGCCGGTCTTAAACATCAGAAACGCCGCCATCCTTCGGGATTGGCGGCGTTTTTTGTTTCGGATTCAGCCGGAAAAGCCGCCCTCTTCCAGATATTGCCGTTCCTCCGGCGTCGTTTCCCGCAGCAATATCCCGTTGCGATGCGGAAAGCGGCCGAAACGCTCGACAATATCGCGATGTTCTTCGGCGTGGTGGAGATAAAGCCCGCCAAGCGGCTGGTTCAGGTCACAGGCGCGTTGCTGGGCCGCGATATCCTCCGCATGCGAGAACGGTAGATAGAAGAAAACGCGTAAATCCTCGCTCACCGCCTGATCATGACCACGGCGGATGGCCTCGTCGGCAAAGAACCGCGCCAGCGGGTCCGTGGCATACATATGTGCTGTGCCGCGAAAACAGTTGCGCGGGAATTGATCCAGCAGAAGCATCAAAGCAAGGCTGCTTTCTGCGCCTTCCAGCCAGCCATCCAGTTCACGCCTTGCGGCAGCAAAATGGACATCACGGAAGCGATCGTGAAAGTGATTGTCGAAGGCGGCATCCTTGTCGAACCATTTGTCCGGTCCGGCCTTCTTCCAGAAATCGACGATATCGGCGGCAAGTGCTGCTGTGTCGTTTTTCATCTGCTCTTCCCTGTCAATAATGCGGCGGCCTGGTGATGGCAGGCGCGTCCAGAGATTGCTCCTCAAGGCTCAGGAACCTTTCCGTCAACCGGTCGAGTTTGGCGCGGGTCTGCTCCACCACCTTCCACTGTTCCGTCAACTGGTCGGACAGTTCCTCAATGGTCTTTGCCTGATGCGCGATCGTTTCCTCGAGCGCAATGATCCGTTTTTCGGTTTCCGACGTCATATCGACCTCTCTTTCCCGCCCTTCCTTGAGCTTAAAGGCGCGTGAGTCAACCATATGTCGCTTTCGTGAAGCAAATCGTCACGGCCAAAGCAGAGACAAAAAAGCCGGCGATGTCTCCATCGCCGGCGTCTCACATTTTGATGCTGCTCAGTCTTCTTCGACGAAAACCTCTTCGCGTTTCTTCTTCACGCTCGGCAGGAAGACAATGATCAGAACGGCCAGAGCGATGAAAAGCAGGGTGGCGCTGATCGGGCGCGTGACGAAGGTCGTCGGATCACCACGCGACAGGATCATGGCGCGACGCAAGTTTTCCTCCAGCAGCGGCCCGAGCACGAAACCGAGAAGCAGCGGGGCGGGTTCGCAACGCAGTTTCACCAGTACGTAACCGATGAAACCGAAGAAAGCGACGGCATAGAGGTCGAAGACGTTGGAGTTGACGCTGTAGACCCCAATGGCGCAGAAGGCCATGATGATGGGGAACAGCACGTAATAAGGCACCGTCAAGAGCTTCACCCACAGCCCGATCAACGGCAAGTTCAGGATGACGAGCATCAGGTTGCCGATCCACATGGAGGCGATGATGCCCCAAAACAACGCCGGCTGCTCCGTCGCGACGTTCGGACCCGGCACGATGCCCTGGATGATCATCGCGCCGATCATCAGCGCCATCACCGGATTGGCGGGGATTCCGAGGGTGAGCAGCGGAATGAAGGATGTCTGGGCACCGGCATTGTTGGCCGATTCCGGACCGGCAACACCGGCCACCGCGCCATGCCCGAATTCTTCCGGGTTCTTGGAGACGCGTTTTTCGACGGTATAGGATGCAAAGGCAGCGAGAATCGCTCCGCCTCCGGGCAGGATACCCAGTGCAGAACCGATGGCGGTGCCGCGCAGCACCGGACCGATCATGGCCTTGAAGTCCTCCTTCGACGGCATCAGGCTGCTGACTTTGGCGATCAGCACAGAGCGGGTCCGCTCGTTTTCGAGGTTGCGCAGGATTTCGGCGATACCGAACACCCCCACGGCGACAGCCACGAAATTCAGGCCGTCGGCATATTCACGAATGCCGAGGGTGAAGCGCGGCGTGCCACTGTAAATATCGGTGCCGACAAGACCGAGCAGCAGACCAAGGACGACCATGGCCAGCGCCTTGACGATGGAGCCATGGGCAAGCGCGATGGACGACACGAGGCCGACAACCATCAACGAGAAATATTCCGCCGCGCCGAATTCCAGCGCAATCGCCGTCAAGGGCGGTGCGAAGATCGCGACGAGGAAGGTGGAAACCGTACCGGCAAAGAACGAGCCGATGGCGGCAATGGCCAGTGCGGCACCGGCCTTGCCCTTGCGTGCCATCTGATAACCATCGATGGCGGTGACGGCTGAGGACGATTCGCCGGGCATATTGATCAGGATGGCGGTGGTGGAACCGCCATATTGCGCGCCATAATAAATGCCGGCGAGCATGATCAGCGACGAGACGGGTTCGAGCTGGAACGTGATCGGCAGCAGCATGGCGATGGTCGCCGTCGCGCCGATACCGGGCAGCACGCCGATCAGGGTGCCAAGCAGCACGCCGATCAGGCAGAAGAACAGGTTTGCCAGCGATGAGGCGGTGACGAAACCGAGAGCAAGATTATTGAGCAGATCCATCGCAGCACCTCAAAATTTAAGCCAGGGGCCGAAGCGCTGGAACGGCAGGCCGAGACCATAATTGAAAACAGCGACGGAAAAGACCGTGATGGCTGCGGAAAGAATGACCGCCATGAGCGGGCTCATCTTGTGCGAGGCGAAGGAGGCGATGAGCGCGCTGAAAAACAGTGCCGGCACAAAGCCAAGACCCCGGACAGTGAAACCGAAAAAGATCGGCGCGGGCAAAATGAAAAATATGCCGCGCCAGGCGATTGCTCCAATCCCCTCACCGGCCGGGCGGGCCGACCGCAGGAATATGATACCGCCGAGCAGGATCAGGATGATTGCCAGAACGAGCGGGAAATAGCCGGGACCCATACGAAAGGCGGTTCCGATTTCCAGCCCATAGGACTGCAAAGCGAAAAAGACGCCGAGCCCCATGAAAATTGCCCCGCAGATTGCCTCGGCAGGGTCATTAAATAAAGACTTCATGAAAGATGCCCCTCCATCACGGCCGGCGCCACACCGGTCCGCCTGTTGAAACGACCGCAGTCGACCGGCGGCGAGATACCGCCGGTCGTTCCGCGTTCATCAATCGGCATATTGGCCGGCGGACTCGATGACCGGCTTCCAGCGAGCGATTTCGCTCTCAAGCTTGGCCTTCAGCGCCGCCGGCGTCGCATCGCTTTCCGACGAGGGCGTGGTGCCGAGTTCGGCAAAACGGGCCGCGACATTCTTATCCTTCAGCGCGACTTGCAGCGACTTGGAGAGCTTCTCGTTGATTTCGGCAGGCGTACCCTTCGGCGTGTAGATACCGTGCCAGATACCCACCTCAAGCTTCGGCAGGCCCGCTTCGACAACCGTCGGCACATCCGGCAGCACGTCCAGCCGCTTGGCCGTCGTTACGGCATAGGCTTTCACGGTCCCGCCCTGGATCTGCTTGGTGGTGTTGGTGGTCTGGTCACACATGATATCGACCTGGCCGCCGAGCAGATCGGTCATGGCAGGGCCGGTGCCCTTGTAAGGGACTGTAACCAGTGGCGTCTCGATGGCGCTCATGAACAACATACCGCACAGATGCGAGGCGGCACCGATGCCGGCATTGGCGACGGTGACCTTGTCCTTGTTCGCCTTGGCGTATTCGATCAGACCCTTGAGGTCCTTGGTCTCGAGGTTCTTGCGCGACAGGATGGTCATCGGTACTTCGGTGACAAGGCCGACATATTCGAAGGCGTTTGTCGTATCGTAGGCGAGCTTGCGATAAAGCGTGGCGCTGGTCGCCATACCGATGTGGTGCAGAAGCACCGTATAGCCGTCCGGATCAGCTGCGGCCACACGGCCAGCACCCAGCGTACCGCCTGCACCGCCGACATTTTCGACGATGATCTGCTGGCCGAGATCCTTCGACATGGATTCTGCGACAAGGCGCGCGACCGTATCCGTCGGACCACCGGCGGCAAAGGGCACGACCATGGTGATGTTACGCTCGGGATAGTTCTGAGCGGATGCGGACAGCGCAAAAAGGGAAACGGCAGCGGCGGCAGCAAGGCCGGTGACTGTGTTCAGTATTTTCATCGATTCCTCCCGGATGAAAATGATCGCCACTTCAGCCGCGCATGCTCCTCCATGTCGGCCGGGGTGACGGTATTTGCGATCCGAGATCACCGTTCAGCAACGGCGCTCTCTTCACGCCATCCACTTTTATCGCTATCAATGGATGGCAATGGGTGGATTTCAACCCAAAGGGCCTCATCCATGGGTGGAAATCCACCCATCAGACCTCGGTCATATGCCGATGCAGCCCGTATTTCTGCATTTTTTCATATAGCGTTTTGCGTGAAATACCGAGGCTTTCATAGACGGATTTCAAATTTCCGCCATGCACCGCAATGGCATGCGCGATCAGGCTTTTTTCATAAGCGGCAACCCGCGGCGCCAGCGTCGAGGTGCCGTCATCATCGAGCGCCAGCGACACCTCGGACACATCGCTTTCCAAACCGAGCACGAAACGATCCGCGGCATTGCGCAATTCCCGCACGTTGCCCGGCCATTCCCGCAGCGAAACGGCGGAAAGCAGATGCTGCGGCACGTCCATATCCTCCCGCCCGTAACGGGCGGCGGCTTCCCGCACCAGATGCAGGAAGAGCAGCGGTATGTCCGCACTCCGCTGCGAAAGCGAAGGCACAAGAAGTGTCGCCACGTTCAGGCGATAAAGAAGGTCAGCACGGAACCGGCCGGCCGCAACTTCCTGCTCCAGATCGACCTTGCTGGTGGCGATGAAGCGGACATCGAGTTCGACCGTCTCATTGGAGCCGAGACGGGTAATCACCCGCTCCTGCAAGACGCGCAGGAAGCGCCCCTGCAACTCGAAAGGCATGGAGCCAATCTCATCCAGCAGGATGGTGCCGCCCCGGGCATGTTCGAACTTGCCATAACGGGAGCGCAGTGCGCCCGGAAAAGCACCGGCCTCATGGCCGAACAATTCGCTCTCGATCAGCGTCTGCGGAAGGGCAGCACAATTGATCGCGACAAAGGGTCGGTTGGCTCTGGCGCTGATATCGTGCAGCGCCCGCGCCACCACCTCCTTGCCGGCCCCAGTATCACCCACGATCAGCGTATCGGCGTCTGTCGCGCCGATGGCGCGGATGCGATAGCGCAGATCGACCATGACCTGGGTTCTGCCGGGCAGGCGTGTTTCGAGATCGTCATGTTTGCCGGCCACCGCCTTCAGGCGGCGGTTTTCCAGCACCAGCGCCCGCCGATCATTTGCCCTCTTGATGATGCCGGCGAGATATTGCGGGGTGAAGGGTTTCTCGATGAAGTCATAAGCACCGTTGCGCATGGCGTTGACGGCAAGCTGCACATCGCCATGGCCGGTCATCAGGATGACGGGTATTTCGGGGTCAAGCTCCCGCACCTTCTGCAGCAGCGTCATGCCATCCATGCCGGGCATGCGGATATCGCTGACCACGACACCGTCGAAGCTGTAGCCGATCAGTTCGAGCGCATGTTCCGCGCTTGCCAGCATGGTGACGGCAAAACCGGAAAGCTCCAGTGCCTGGGCGGTGGAAAAGCGCAGCTCCTCCTCGTCGTCGATCAACAGAACCCGCGACATGGTCATTCCGCAGCCGCCTCCGTGCGCCACGCCGCCGCTGGCAATTCTATCTCAAACTCCGCGCCGCTCTCTTCGTGGTTCTTCACCCGCAGCTGACCGCCGAAATCCTTGATAATGTTATAGGAGATGGAAAGGCCGAGACCGAGGCCACGACCGACACCCTTGGTAGTGAAAAACGGATCGAAGATGCGTTCCGAAATCGCCGCCGGTACGCCGGGGCCATGGTCGCGGATGAAAATCGATACCGCCTGCCCGTGCTGCACGGTCTGTAGCGAAATGCGGCGATCTTCGCGCCCTTCCACGGCATCGGCAGCATTGGAGATGATGTTGACGAGGACCTGCTGCAGGCGCACCGGACCAGCTTTCACGGCAAGCGGCACCGGACCAAGATCAATATCCAGGATTGCATCGGCGGCTTTCAGCCGCGGGCCGACAATTTCGAGGGTATCGCGAATTACGGTTTCCAGACCCACCGCTGCCGTTTTCTCGTTGGGCTTGCGGGCAAAGTTCCTGAGATGTTTGCTGATCGACGCCATACGATCGATCAGGCCGGAAATGCGCCTGAGATTTTCCGTCACCTCTTCCAGACGCCCGCGCTCCACCAGAAGCGAGGCATTTTCGGCATAGTTCTTGGCGGCTGCCAGCGGCTGGTTAAATTCGTGAGACAGCGCCGCCGACATCTGCCCAAGCGCCGCCAGCTTGCCCGCCTGCACCAGATCATTCTGCATCTTGCGCAGCTGCTTTTCGGTCTGGCGTCGCTCGGCGATCTCGTGTTTGATTTCCTGATTGACCCGTGCCAGATCGGCCGTGCGCTCCTCCACCCGGCGCTCCAGCTCCGCCTGCGCTTCCGCCTGGTGGGTCAGGCGCTCGCGCAGACGCCGCCGTCTCTGCAGCATGGCGGCAATCAGCGCCGCAGCAAGGCATAGGCAGAGGATGATGGCAATCATCGCGGTCTTGACCTGCGTGCGGAGCGAACCCGTATCCATCAGCACGCTGACGGTCCAGCCGGCATCCTGCATCGGCTGCGACAGGACCATATATTCCCTGTCACCATCATTCTGGGCGATCGTCATCAGCTGGTGCGAGCCGAAATTGCCGTTTTTAAGCGGCAGTTCCGTGAGGGTCGCATTAGCATAACGACGGGAGGCTTCGGTGCGCGCCAGCCTCTCCGGCGTCAGTGGCATCAGGCCGGAATAAAGCCATTGCGGCGTGCCGGTCATGAAGATAATGCCTTCCGGGTCCGAAACCAGAATGCGGTTTTCGCCATCCCCGAAGGATGCCTCTATGCCTTCAATATCCACCTTGAAGACAATGACGCCCTTGATTTCTTCATTAAAGAGAATCGGCGCGGAGAAATAATAACCGCGCTTGTGGGAGGTGGTGCCGAGAGCAAAAAAGCGGGACTTGAGGCCCTTGGCGGCATCCTGAAAATAGGGCCGGTAACTGAAATTCTCACCGACGAAACTCGTTGGCCCATCGTAATTGCTGGCCGCGATCGTCTCCCCATCCAGCGTGATGATATAGATATCGGAGGATTCCAGCAGGGTGTTGATGGATTTGAGGTAGACATTGGCGCGCTGGCGCAGGGCTTCATCCTTTGGATGCGCGACCAGTTCCTCGATGTCGTCATGATCGGCGATTAGCGCGGGAAGTGGCTCATAGCGGCTAAGGAGCCCGCCAAGTGCCGAGACGGCTAGCCGGAGCGTCGTGTGGCCCTGATCGGACATTTCGCCGAAATAGCTTTCCGCGATGATGCCGCCACCTCTCGTCACGGCGCCATAACCGAGACCTAGGCCGAGAAACATCAACAAAATCCAGCGATATTTCACCGAAACTCCCCTCCTGCCGCAGGCCTCAAACCCGCTCTCCATGAAAGAGTGTAGGAGGAGTGGCGGAATTTTCCAAGTGAGCGGAAAAGGCAGCCGGACAGTCCTGAAAACAAAAAACCGGCCACGAGGACCGGTTTTTTGCAAAGATGATGTCGGAAAAGCTTATGCGCTTTCCTTCGGCGTCAGAACCTGACGGCCGCGATACATACCGGTCTTCAGATCGATATGGTGCGGACGGCGCAGTTCGCCGGAGTTCTTGTCTTCAACATAGGTTGCAGACTTGAGACCGTCAGCCGAGCGGCGCATGCCACGCTTGGACGGGCTTGTTTTTCTTTTTGGTACAGCCATTTTTGTTACTCCACTTAAGCGGCGAAACAACGGAACCGGCCAGAACCAAAGGCCGAATGTCGGATGTCTCGATATCGGAAATTTGGCGCGCTTATACATGCCCAAACGGGCTTTGACCAGCCCTGATACGCATCTTTTTCCGATTCAGCAGAATCGATATGCAGAACCGCAGCGGGTGGCTGCAAATCCCACCTCATCTCTTATCGAAAACGACAAGTTCCTTGAAGTGGTTCATATCCTTGAATTCACAGAAAGCTGGCGGGCGCATCTGTATAACGGGCGCTGCGACGCGCAGTTTTTCCAGTTCCTCATCGAGCATCGCCTGCCAGCGCGGCAGACACTCGGGTTCAAACCAACTGACAATGTAGGACAAGGTGATATGGAACTCATAGGTGTCATGATCGGGATGACGGTAGCCGAAAAAATCGGCGAATGTATCGCGCCAAAGAGCCACGATGCTATCGTCCTCAGCAGTCGCTCCCTTCATGACCAGTCCGACCGGGCGCAGGCCCGTAACCCGCATGTTGAATGCCGGCAGTGTCGGAAAAGTAGAAAGACGATCACGATAATAGTCCGTCACCGCGTCGATCGGCGTATCGAGCGGCAAGGTCTGTGGCCAGTAGGGCAGAGCCCGGCGCGACTCGATAACGCCTTGAAAAACCGTCATATGCAGGCTGGAAACCGGTGTGAAGGCGAGTTGCGACGCCTCCGGCATGTCAAGGAAACGCTGACGGGTCGAGACGATAGCGCTTTCGGTCTGCGATCCCTCGACAAGATGGCACACGACCGTATTGCCGGGCTCCGGCAAAAACTCACCCTCTGCACTGAAACGGCTGCCCAGATGGCGTGGTGGCTGATCGTGATTGGCGGCAGAGATATAGTCGAGGTCTTTCGAAACGAGCGGGGCGTGCATGGGAAACTCCTTGTGAGATGTTTCCCCCTAGCCTGCACAGACGACAAAGCAATGACATCGACCGCTCAAAGGCCAGTCAATGCGCCTCATCCCAATTGTCGGCCGCCCGCGCATCCACTTTCAGCGGTACCCTCATTGAAATAGCCGGCATGGCCGCATCCTCCATGACTGAGACGACGACAGGCAGGGTCTTTTCGATTTCCGCTTCCTCAACTTCGAAGATGAGTTCGTCATGCACCTGCAACAGCATGCGGGCGGAGAGCTTTTCCGCCTCCAGCGCCGGCTCGATGCGGATCATGGCGCGGCGAATGATATCGGCAGCCGAGCCCTGGATCGGCGCATTGATGGCTGCGCGTTCGTTGAAGGCTTTCACGGATGGGTTGGAAGAGCGGATTTCCGGATAGTGGGCACGGCGGCCGAAAATCGTCTCGACATAACCGTTCTCGCGGGCGAACGCCTTGGTCGCTTCCATGTAGTCACGAATGCCGGGAAACCGCTCGAAGTATTTCTTGATATAGTCCCCCGCCTCCGAGCGGGCGATGCTGAGCTGGTTGGCGAGGCCGAAAGCGGAAATGCCGTAGATGATGCCGAAGTTGATCGCCTTGGCGCGGCGGCGCACTTCCGATGGCATGCCTTCCACCGGTACACCGAACATTTCCGATGCGGTCATCGCATGAATGTCGATACCATTTTCGAAGGCGTTTCTGAGCTGCGGGATATCAGCGACATGGGCAAGCACGCGCAGTTCGATCTGGCTGTAGTCGGCCGAGAGAAGCTTGTGTCCTGGCGTGGAGATGAAGGCCGTGCGAATCTTGCGGCCTTCGGCGGTGCGGACCGGGATGTTCTGAAGGTTCGGCTCCGACGACGACAGGCGCCCCGTGGTGGTGGAGGCGAGCGCGTAGGAGGTGTGCACCCGTTTCGTCTCGGGATGGATATAGCTGGGTAGCGCATCCGTATAGGTGGATTTCAGCTTGGTCAGCTGTCGCCAGTCGACGATCTTGCGCGGCAGCTCCGCCCCTTCCGCCGCGAGATCCTCCAGAACCTGCGCCGAGGTCGACCACTGGCCGGTCTTGGTCTTGGAGCCGCCCGGCAGTCCCATCCGGCCAAACAGGATATCGCCGAGCTGTTTTGGCGAGCCGATGTTAAAGCGCTCCCCCGCCAGCTCGTAGATTTCCTCTTCGAAGCTCGCAGCCTTCTGCGCAAGTTCGCCAGAAAGGCGTGACAGGATCTGCCGGTCGACGGTGATGCCGCGCTCCTCCATATGTGCCAATACGGGCACGAGAGGCCGTTCCAGCCGCTCATAAACCTTGGTCAGCCGTTCCGAGACGAGCCGGGGCTTAAGCGCCATCCACAGCCGCAGGGTGACGTCAGCATCTTCAGCCGCATAGGCGGTCGCTTTGTCGATATCGACAAAATCGAAGGTGATGCTCGACTTGCCCGATCCCGCCACGTCCTTATAGGCGATCGGCGTGTGACCCAACCAGCGTTCGGAGAGCGTATCCATGCCATGCGTGGTCTTGCCGGCTTCGAGAACATAGGAAATCAGCATCGTATCGTCGAAGCTGCGCATAACCACGCCGTGGCGTTTCATCAGCAGGTAATCGTATTTGAGGTTCTGTGCGACCTTGAGGACAGCCTCGTCCTCATGCAGGTCCTTCAGACGCTCCAGCGCTTCGGCAAAGGGGGCCTGGCCCTCTGCGAGCTTGATGCCATCGCTGAAGAGATCGCCACCGGAGCCGGTCTTGTGCGTCAAAGGGACATAGGCGGCGCGGATATCCGTGCCTGAGGCATCCTTGCCATTATCGGCAATGGCCAGCGAAAAACCGACGAGTTCAGCCTGCATCGGGTCGAGCGAGGTCGTTTCCGTATCGAAGGCGACGACGCCCGCCTCCCTGGCCGCGGCGATCCAGAGATCCAGCGTCGCGATATCCCTGATCGTCGTATAGGCGGTGGTATCGATCTCGGTGGCGGCAAAAAGCGCCTGTCGCGCCGTGGCGAGATCGGCGGGCGTGCTGCCTTCGCCAATCATCCTTTTTGCGGGAGCTACAGCCGAAGCCGGCCTATTGTTAGCCTCGGCGGACACGTCACCAGCCATAGCGGCGGCCGGCGCATCGAGATCGGGACCATGGGCATCGGCGCCCCATTGCACCGGCACATTGGCGGGGTCGATGGCAGAGGCATCGCTGTCAGTCGCTTCGGCGACGCGGCGGGTCAGCGTCGTGAATTCCATGGCCTTCAGGAAGGCAATGAGCTTCGGGCCGTTCTGCGGCTCAAGCACCAGTTCCTCGAGAGACTGCTCCAGCGGCACATCGGTTCTGAGCGCCACGAGCTGTCTGGAAAGGCGGGCAAGCTCCGCATTGGCGATGATGTTTTCCCGGCGTTTCTGCTGCTTGATTTCCCCTGCCCGCGCCAGAAGCGTATCGAGATTGCCATATTCCTCCAGCAGCTGCGCCGCCGTCTTCGGCCCGATGCCGGGAATGCCCGGAACATTGTCGGTGGAATCGCCGGTCATCGCCTGCAGGTCGATCATCTTTTCGGGGCCGACGCCCCATTTTTCGATGACATCGGGAACGCCGATCTGCTTGTCCTTCATGGCATCGTACATATGCACATTGGCGGTGACGAGCTGCATCAGATCCTTGTCGGACGAGATGATGGTGACATCGGCGCCGATCGCCTCGGCCTGCCGGGCATAAGTGGCGATGATGTCGTCTGCCTCGAAGCCTTCCGTTTCGATGCAGGGAAGGTTGAAAGCGCGCGTCGCCTCGCGGATCAGACCGAATTGCGGCACCAGATCTTCCGGCGGCGCAGAGCGATTGGCCTTGTAGAGATCGTAGAGCTCGTTGCGGAAGGTTTTTGACGAATAGTCGAAAATGACAGCGAAATGGGTCGGCGTGACGCCGACATCGGTATTGCGCGCATCCTTCAGGAGCTTCCACAACATGTTGCAGAAGCCGGAGACGGCGTTGACCGGCAGCCCGTCCGACTTGCGGTTCAGCGGCGGGATGGCATGGAAGGCCCGGAAAATGAAACCGGAGCCGTCAACGAGGAAGAGATGATCGCCTTTTTTCATGGGTAGCATGGATAGCGCGCCAGAGGTGAAAGGTCTATCGTCGAGATCAGATGCGAGGCTATATCTTTGATGATTTCTAGGGAAAAAGCCGATGTCCAAAGTTTCTATATTTAAGGCCTATTTCGGAGCAGTTTTTCTCACCGCCATAATCGCGATTGCCGCTTGGTGGCAGGGGGATAACGCAACAACGATTTTTCACAAAGCCCTCGTCGTGCCGCTTTACCTGTTAGCAAGCACGGGTCTGCGCAGCTATTTCCCAGAGATATTCGACTCTAAACGCGGTATTTTGGGCACGCTTGAGTTTCACATCCTTAATTCAGCGATCCTGGCGGCATTCTTCATTCTTGTACTCCGTCCTTTTCCAGACGACATTGGCAACCAGCTAGTATCTTTCTTCTTCTTGATCGCCTTTACGGGGACCGCCAATTTCGCAAGGGCGATGCACGCGAGGAAGAAAAATCAATACAGCGACCAAACGTCACCACACCTTACCGATTTGTAATCCGCTCTTCCCTTGAAAAGCCGCATTTGCACACACATTTCTTAGAGGACGGCGCCTGATCACGCCGTAGTCTGATAGCTGGCTCGTCCCCCGCCGCGTCAGACCGGACAAAGGCCTTTCCCCCTCTCCGGGCCTTTGTCCTCCAATATGACCGCCATGGCCGACCCCTCCCGGCCATGGCGGTTTTATTTTGCCCCCTGTTTGGGCTAGTCTAAACATATCATGCGATATATACCACGCTATTAAAGTTACCGGCTTTCCGCTGGTGGCGACGTGCATGGACGGAAGAATGGGTTTTTCCCGGGATGAATCGGCAATCTATCTCGCCGCGAAGATGGCGCGGGAATTTACCATGGCGCTGCAGAAAAGAGCCGCTGCGCTCGGTTTTTCTCCCGGCCAATTTCCCATCCTCATCGAGCTCTGGCATGAAGAAGGCCTGACCCAGCGGCAATTGCTTGATCGAATCGATGTCGAACAGGCAACGCTTGCCAACACGCTGTCTCGCATGGAACGTGACGGGCTGATTGTCCGCAAATCCCATCCGAGCGATCGCCGCGCCCAGATCATCGAACTGACCCAGCGTGGCAGGGATCTGGAGGCGAATGCCATCGCCGCTTCCGAGGCCACCGAAGACACATTGCTTGCGAATTTCCGCCGCTTCGAGCGACAGCTTTTGCTGGAATATATGCGCCGGGCGATCGAAAGCGCAAAAAAAGCAAAATAACGTCTACGGTCCAAAACCGCTTCGCAGTTTTCGTGAACTGCTCTATCGTTCCGGCGGCCACGCGCTTGCCGATTCACGACAAGCCCGCGCCTTGTTTCCCGCGATGTGCGATGCCCGGATATTTCGTCTTTCGCCGGGTCACGACAGACATGACAGGATCAGCGATGACAGACGTTTCCCCTATTCTTTCCAACGCCGACGACAATCTGACTTCCAGCCTGGAGCGGCTTTTCGAACTCGTGCGCATTCCGTCGATTTCCACCGATCCCGCCTATAAGGCAGAATGCCGCAAGGCTGCGGACTGGCTGGTGAGGACGCTTTCCGCGCTCGGTTTTACGGCTTCGGTGCGCGATACGGCCGGTCACCCGATGGTGGTTGCGCATCACGATGCGGCGACCAAGGATGCGCCGCATGTACTTTTTTACGGCCATTATGACGTTCAGCCGGTCGATCCGCTGGAACTCTGGGAAAATGATCCGTTCGAGCCTGCCATCAAGGATATCGGCGCCGGCCGGAAGGTGATCACCGGACGTGGCACGGCTGACGACAAGGGCCAGCTGATGACCTTCGTCGAGGCCTGCCGGGCCTATAAGGCAGTCAATGGTGTCCTGCCAGTGCGTGTTACCATTCTGTTTGAAGGCGAAGAGGAATCCGGCTCGCCTTCGCTGAAACCGTTCCTCGACGCCAACGCGCAGGAACTGAAGGCCGATTATGCGCTGGTCTGCGATACCGGCATGTGGGACCGGGATACGCCCGCCATCGCCGCTGCGCTTCGCGGGCTGGTTGGCGAAGAGATCGTCATCACCGCGGCAGACCGCGACCTGCATTCCGGCCTTTTTGGCGGCGCCGCCGCAAATCCGATCCACATCCTCACCGATATCCTCGCCGGACTGCATGACGAGACGGGCCGCGTGACGCTTGCCGGCTTTTATGACGGTGTGGAAGAACCCCCTGCCAACATTAAGGCATCCTGGGAAACGCTCGGACGTTCGGCGGAAGCCTTCCTCGGTGAAGTCGGCCTTTCGGTTCCCTCGGGTGAAAAGGGCCGTTCCGTGCTGGAGCAGACCTGGGCGCGGCCGACGGCGGAAGTCAACGGCATCATCGGCGGCTACACCGGCGATGGTTTCAAGACCGTGATTGCGGCGAAAGCCTCCGCCAAGGTGTCGTTTCGCCTAGTCGGCGAGCAGAACCCCGCAGCCATTCGCGACAGCTTCCGGGCCTATGTGCGCTCCAAAATTCCAGCCGATTGCTCCGTGGAGTTCCACGAGCATGGCGCATCACCAGCCATCCAGCTGTCTTACGACTCGCCCGTGCTCACCAAGGCCAAAAACGCGCTATCGGAAGAGTGGCCAAAACCCGCCGTTGTCATCGGCATGGGCGGCTCGATCCCGATCGTCGGCGATTTCCAGAAGATGCTGGGCATGGATTCGCTGCTCGTCGGCTTCGGCCTGACTGACGACCGCATTCATTCGCCGAATGAAAAATACGAGCTGCAATCCTTCCATAAGGGCATCCGCTCCTGGGTCCGCATTCTGGACGCACTCGCAGCGAAATGACAAAAAAAAGAGGAAGCACCGGGTAATCCGGCGCTTCCTCTTTTCCGTTTGCGCATCGCAAAAACAAAAAGGCCGGGCGAGCCCGACCTTTCCATCCGTTTTTCGTCAGTGCCAGTACATCCGTGGTCAAAGCGTTCAACGGTCTGATGTTCCAGGGCGCGTCCATTTTCATGGCCGCTGCCTTTCACCATCAGGATCGGCTGCTTCGGTTAATCTTTGGTTAACACGATAACAGCGGCACTTTCAAAATGCCCGCCTGACAGTTTTCATCCGAAACACTGCTGAACCCTATATTGGTATGCACTGCCACTTTTTCAAGGCCTGCCTGTTCGGCACGCTTTCAAAAGAAAAAGGCCGGAAAAATCCGGCCTCTCCATTCATGCGAATGACCCTTCAGGCCAAAGCGCTTATCAGGAAGCGACGAGCTCACCTGCGGACATCTTGCCCGAGCGGCGGTCCTGCATCAGCTCGTAGGAGAGCTTCTGGCCGTCGTTGAGGGCGGTCAGACCAGCACGCTCAACAGCGGAGATGTGAACGAATACGTCCTGCGAACCGTCGTCCGGCTGAATGAAGCCGTAGCCCTTGGTTGCGTTGAACCACTTTACTGTACCAGTCGCCATAACGATTTCCTTCCGTTGGCAATTGTATTTGCACTGCAAGCAGTGCGGACTTGGGTCGAATTTGAAGGAAAAGATCGTCGTGAGCGTCTGGAAAGACGCCGAAGCTCTGGTCGTCAAACAAATATCGATGGCGAAGTACGTAGGTTGGAAGGGTCTCAAAGTCAAGTTTCTTTGAACCGCGCAGCGTCTGAGAGCGGAGGGATAAAAAGACAACCAGATCGCCAAAAACGCAAAAACCCGGCGCGGGAGGAGGTGCGCCGGGTTCTTGAAACTGACTGACAATTGGGAGGAGGAGTATTGTCAGTCCAATCGGGCGACGCTGGGAGGAGGAGTGCGTCGCTTCGATGATTTGAAGATACAGGATACCAGCTTAAAAAAAAGACGTTTCATCGCAGCGCAGCATTGCAAAAAATGCATGGCTATTTTAGGACGACTTGAAGCCTGCCCGCTTAGCGCCTAATAAATACGCATGTCTATCGAATCCGTCAGAGCCTTTTTTATCGAGAAATCGCCCGAAGTGACCGTGATTGAAACGGAGGGGAGTTCGGCGACGGTTGCACTGGCCGCTGAAGCGCATGGTGTCGACCCCGACCAGATCGCCAAAACCATCTGCCTGAAGGCTGGCGACACCATTCTTCTCGTCGTCGCCGCCGGCACCAGACGCCTCGACAACCGCAAATTCCGCGATCATTTCGGTGCGAAGCCACGCATGCTCGGAGCGGAAGAGGTAGTTGCGGTGACCAGCCATCCCATCGGTGGCGTGTGTCCTTTCGGCCTTCCTTCGGCCCTACCGGTGTTTTGCGACATATCGTTGAAAAACTATCAAGAGGTGGTTCCAGCGGCTGGCGCCACCAATGCGGCGGTGAAGATTTCGCCTGATGTCATGGTTGAATTGACGGGAGCGGAATGGGTCGACGTCTGTCAATGACGCCGATTTGATCCGGCCAGGACTTAACCCCGCCTTAAATCGCCGCATTTACACTCTTCATCCTGGATTAAGGATCGCGCAGGCATAGAGACGCGAATAGGAGCGACTTCGGCTGGATGGCAGGCAAGGGTAAATCACGCGAACGGGTAGAACCTTCCTTCGGGGATTTTCACGAGTCCGGTGATGACCTGCGTCTTGACGCCAGCGAACGCATCAGCGGAACCTCAAAACGGCCGACGAAAAAGCCCCAACAAACATCTGGCCGCAGCAAGCCACGGAAGAAAGAAAAGCGCAGCCGCAATTCGGGCCGGGGCGTGACGGGCTTCATCCGCTCCCTCTTCTACTGGTGCATCGTGCTCGGCATCTGGGGCGGGATCGGCGTTGCCGGGCTTGTTCTTTATTATGGTGCGCGCATGCCGAGCGCCAGCAGCTGGTCCATTCCCGAACGGCCGCCGAATGTGAAGATCGTTTCGGTCAATGGCAGCGTGCTTGCCAATCGCGGCACCACCGGCGGCGAGGCGCTCGCGCTGGAAGACATGTCGCCCTATATTCCGCAGGCGGTCATGGCAATCGAGGATCGCCGGTTTTATTCGCATTTCGGGGTCGATCCGCTAGGTCTCGGACGCGCCATCGTGACGAATGTTCTGACGGGACGAGCTGTGCAGGGCGGCTCGACGCTGACGCAGCAGCTGGCGAAAAACCTGTTCCTCTCGCCCGACCGGACGCTGGAACGCAAGGTGCAGGAAGTGCTTCTGTCCTTCTGGCTGGAGCACGAGTTCACCAAGGACCAGATCCTCGCGATGTATCTCAATCGCGTCTATTTCGGCTCCAATGCCTATGGCGTCGAGGCGGCTTCCCGGCGCTACTTCAACAAATCCGCGCGTGACGTCAATCTTGGCGAAGCGGCAATGCTGGCCGGGCTTCTCAAAGCGCCCTCACGCCTTTCACCGGCGCGCGATCCGCAGGCGGCGGAAGAGCGGGCGCAGGTGGTGCTGCAATCCATGCGCGATGTCGGCTTCATCACCGATGACGAAATCAAGACCGCGATGTCGCAGCCGCCGACAAAGGCGAAGCGGTTCTGGTCGGGTGCCGAACATTACGCCGCCGATATGGTGCTGGAGGAAGTCCGCGGCCTGGTGGGCGAGGTCAAGCAGGACATCGTTGTCGATACAACCATCGACCCCAATCTCGAGCGCGACGCCGAAAAGGCGCTGACCCATGTGCTGCAGAGTGACGGCAAAAAACAGGGCGCCTCGCAGGCGGCGCTCGTTTCCATCGACGGTACGGGCGCGATTCGGGCCGTCGTCGGCGGGGCGGATTATGCGCAAAGCCAGTTCAACCGCGCCGTAAAGGCAAAACGGCAACCGGGCTCTGCCTTCAAGCCGTTCGTTTACGTCGCCGCACTCGAATCGGGGCTTACCCCCTACACGATCCGCAATGACGGACCAGTGCGCATCGGAAACTGGACACCGGAAAACTACGAGAAGAAATATCGCGGCGAAGTCACGCTCGCCACCGCGCTTGCCAATTCACTGAACACGATCGCCGCACAGCTGGTGATGGAGGTCGGCCCGGAACGGGTGACGCAGGTGGCGCATCGCATGGGCATCGAATCGGAGCTACAGAACAATGCCTCCATCGCCCTCGGTACCTCTGAGGTGTCGCTGATGGAACTGACCGCCTCCTATGCTCCCTTCATGAATGGTGGCTACAAGGCGACGCCGCACATCGTCAAGCGTATCACCGATGCCGACGGCAAGGTCCTTTACGAAAACAAATACGATAATCCGCCGCGCGTGCTGAGCGAAGAGATTGCCGCGACCATGAACGGCATGTTGTCCCGCGTCATCACCGAAGGCACCGGCAAGGCCGCGCGCCTGCAAGGCTGGCAGGCGGCAGGAAAATCCGGCACGACCCAGTCCTTCCGCGACGCACTTTTTGTCGGCTACACAGGCAACCTCACCACCGGCGTCTGGTTCGGCAATGACGACGGCACCTCCATGAAAAAGGTCACCGGCGGCGGACTGCCGGCACGGGCATGGAAGGATTTCATGACCGCTGCCCATTCCGGGCTCTCGCCTTCGCCGCTTTTCGGCCTCGGCGCAGGTGGCGTACCGCCGCTCGGGGACATGCATCAGCCGGCACCGGAAGCTGCTCCCTCATCCATCGGCGACATCATTTCCAATGCGCTGGGTGGCGGAACGACGGACACCCGCGCCTATCCCGATGCGCCGGTTTCACCCAACCAGCCGGGCATGGCCATGCCGCCGACGAACATACCCTCCCGCGATATCGAACCAGGCTACCCGGCCGGCAACGGGCCCGTGCCACCCGCCGACATAGGCGGCCGGGCCCCCGCACAATCGGGGCCGAAGCAGACGACGCTGCTTAACATTCTGATGGGAAATTGACCCGCGTCTGGTAATGGGCCAGCGGAGATCATCACGAATGGCGAGATGGTAGCGACACACTCGCCCTCCCGAAAAACCCCGCTTTTCCGAAGACTTTGCCCTTCGCATCCGCAGCCATGAGCGGAGGCGGCGCGACGGCGCAACATATGCGTGCGCGCCGATTAACCCTAGATTGCCATTTGCGCAAATACGACTACATTTCGGGTGACTTTTTAGGGTAAATGAATTATTAATCGTTCATATAAATTAATTTTCTTGTTTCAAAATAACTTTTCAGGGTTCCATATTATGCTGGGTACTAAAAGCTCATCGCATGCCGTTTTTTACGGCGCTCCCTATCCTGCCGTCCCGTTTGAAACGGCGGAAATGCAATCTCCCATATCGGATAAAAAACCATCTTCATTGCAGCGCGGTCAGTTTGCGCTCAAAAGAACCATCGACATTGCAGGGGCGTCCATCGCCCTTGTCGCACTTGCCCCTGTATTGGCGACCGTCGCATTGCTGGTAAAGCTCGACAGCAAAGGCCCGGTCCTGTTCTCGCAGGTCCGCTGGGGCATGAATGGAAGAAAAATCCGCGTCTATAAATTTCGCTCGATGCAGGCCGAACTGGGTGATGTCACCGGAGTAGCGCAAACGGTGAAGAACGACCCGCGGATAACCCGTATTGGCGCCATTCTCCGGCGTACGAATATCGACGAACTGCCGCAGCTGATCAACGTCCTGAAGGGCGACATGTCGCTGGTGGGCCCACGCTGCCATGCCGTCGGCATGCTGGCAGCCGGCCGTCTTTATGAGGAGCTGGTTCCGCACTATCACATGCGGCACCGAATGCGGCCCGGCATTACCGGCCTCGCCCAGATGCGGGGACTACGCGGCCCGACGGATCGCAGCGACAAGGCTCGTGCCCGAATCGTCTCCGATCTCTATTATGTCGAGAATTTTTCGGTCTGGCTGGATATCAAGATCATGGTCGGAACGGTGATTTCCGAATTGCGCGGCGGCAAGGGCTTCTGATTTTTCAGGCGCCATTGCCGTATTTTCAATCCGCCCGTCCAAAAATAAAAGCCCGGCAGCGATGCCGGGCTTTTATCATGAACCATCATGATCATCAGTTCATCGGTGCGGGAGCCGCATTCGGATCCGGAAGCGGAGCCGGGTTTGCCGAAAGTGAGCGCAGATAAGCGATGAGATCGGCTCTTTCCGTTTCCTTCTTCACACCCGCAAATCCCATGGCCGTGCCGGGAACGTGTTTCTTGGGGGCTTCGAGGAAGTAGTTGAGATGATCGTAATCCCAATGCACGGAAGCACCCTTGGAGAAATCCTTCATCCCAGCGGAGTAGCTGAAACCTTCGTGGCTGGCGATCGGCCGGTTGACGACATCGAAGAGATTGGGGCCGACCTTGTTTGCACCACCACTCTCTCCGGTATGACAGCTCGTACACTTCTTGAAGACCGCCTCGCCCTTGGCGGCATCGGCGCTCGCAAGCAATTTTGCGATCGGCGTCGCGGCTGCAGCGGCTTCTCCGCCACCGGCTTCACCACCGCCGCTTTCTGCCGCAACAATGGTGTAACCTTCCTTTTCGGGCGCAGGCGCATGAAAAATGCCCTCAGACGCAATCGACACCGACATCAGGACGAAAACCGTGCCGAGCAACGCCCCAACGCCCATATTAACATAAGAATTCATCTATATGCGCTCCCTCGCATCCGCTCCATATAACCGGGCATCTTGAAATTACTCGAAAGCTATGGCTTTTGCACAGCCTGCGCAACTTGAATGATGGTCCCCACTCCGTGACGTTTTGACACTTTTCGGGCGGGATTTGAAGGGTGTCGGATGAAGAATCGGGATTTCGAGAAAGCGGTGGTCCTTATACCGGCCCGGATGGCATCCACACGCCTTCCAGGCAAGCCGCTCGCGGATATTGGCGGCAGGCCAATGATCGTGCAGGTGGCGTTGCGCGCACGCGAGGCCGGTGCGGAACGAATCGTTGTCGCAGTCGACGACGAGCAGGTATTTGCAGCCGTTCAAAACGCCGGTTTCGACGTGATGATGACACGCGACGACCACCAGTCCGGCTCCGACCGCATTTTCGAGGCGCTGCAAAAGGCCGACCCCTATGGCAAGGCGGAATACGTCATCAACGTTCAGGGCGATCTGCCGACTATCGAGGCGGAAACCATTCGTGCATCATTGCGCCCGCTTGAGAATACTGCCGTCGATATTGCGACGCTGACGGTTGAAATCACCGACGAAGAGGAAAAAACCAATCCGAACGTCGTGAAAGTCGTTGGCAGCCCGCTTTCCGAAACACGATTGCGCGCGCTTTATTTCACCCGCACCACCGCGCCTTATGGTGATGGGCCGCTTTATCACCACATCGGGCTTTACACCTATCGCCGCGCCGCACTTGAAACATTCGTGCGCCTGCCGCCCTCGCCTCTGGAATTGCGTGAGCGGCTGGAACAGCTGCGTGCGTTGGAAGCGGGCATGCGCATCGATGCGGAAATCGTCCGGTCCGTTCCGCTTGGCGTCGACACGCCGCACGATCTCGAAAAAGCCCGCAAGATTCTTGCAGGCAGAACCCTCTAACGGACAGTCCCATGAATTTGATTACAAATCGCATTGCCTTTCAGGGCGAGTTCGGCGCGAATTCCGACATGGCATGCCGTGACATGTTTCCGGATATGGAGCCTTTGCCATGCCCGACATTCGAGGATGTCTTCAACGCTATCGAAAATGGCGAAGCCGATCTCGGCATGATCCCGATTGAAAACACGCTGGCCGGCCGCGTCGCGGATATTCATCACCTGCTGCCCGAATCACGCCTGCACATCATCGGCGAATATTTCATGCCGATCCGTTTCCAGCTGATGGTGGTGCCGGGCGTGACGAAAGACGAGATCCGCACCGTCCACAGCCATATCCACGCGCTGGGCCAGTGCCGCAAGATCATCCGTTCGAACGGCTGGAAGCCGGTCATCGCCGGCGACACGGCGGGCTCCGCAAGGCTGGTTTCCGAGAAGGGCGACCGCAGCATGGCGGCTCTCGCGCCGCGTCTTGCGGCAGATCTCTACGGTCTCGATATTCTGGCTGAAAATGTCGAGGATTCGGAAAACAACGTTACGCGCTTCGTCGTGCTCTCCCGCGATGAGAACTGGGCCAAGCGTCAGTCGAGCGACGAAATTGTCGTCACGACTTTTGTCTTCAATGTTCGCAACATTCCGGCCGCGCTCTACAAGGCCATGGGCGGTTTTGCCACCAACGGCATCAATATGACGAAGCTCGAAAGCTACCAGCTCGGCGGCAAATTCGTGGCGACGCAGTTTTATGCCGATATTGAAGGCCACCCCGATGACGAACCGGTGCGGCACGCGCTGGACGAGCTGCGCTTCTTCTCGGAAAAAGTCCGCATTCTCGGCGTCTACAACGGCCATGCGATGCGCGGCAAGCTCAACCAGAGCTGAGCCTGCCGCAACCCCTTACTTGGGCCATTCCACCCAGTCGCGCATCAGCCGATGCGCGATGGCGCCGATTGGCGGGGCCGAAAAACCTTCCCCCGCCGGAGCCTCCAGCATCTTGGCCACTTCTTCCCTGGTGAACCACCGGCAGTCCTCAAGCTCGATCTCGTCGCGGGCAATATCGGACGAGAGAGCCTCGGCATAACAGCCGATCATCAGCGTGTGCGGCATCGGCCAGGGCTGGGAGGCGTGATACCGCACCCGGCCGATTTCGACCCCGGATTCCTCATGCGTTTCACGGCGCACTGCCTGCTCTATCGTCTCGCCCGGCTCCACGAAACCGGCAAGGCAGGAATACATGCCCGGTGCAAAATGCGCGCCGCGACCAAGCAGGCAGAGATCACGCTCGATATCGATCGTCATCATGATGACAACGGGATCGGTGCGCGGAAAAATGGTGTGACTACAGGCGGCGCAGATGCGCTTGTAGCCGCCAATCCGCTGCTCCATGGTCCCACCGCACCTGCCACAGAAGCGGTTATCGGCATTCCAGTGGGTGAGGCTGACGGCCTGGGCGACCTCGCTCAGCAATTCCTCGTCGAGCAGATGATCGCGATAAAGCGTGCGGGCGTCCGCCAGCTTGTAGTGGCTCGCCAGCTGGTCTTCGGCCACGGCAACCGGCACCGCGATTCTCGGTTCGCCGGTTTCGCGATATCCCAGCAGCACGGCATTGTCGAAATCTGGCTGCAACTCGGCCAGCTCATAGGCGGAAAACAGGGGATCGATGACCTGCTCGTCATGTTTCAGAACAAGCCGGTTGCCCGAAAAGGCAAAAATATGGGTGCCGTCAACCTTCAGAGCCTCGGCAACACATTCCTCCGTTCGCTTTTCAGCGAAACGGTCGAGAGCATTTTTGGAAAAGGCCGTCAGCAGGCTTGCTTCGGGATGGGGGGCAGTGGTTTCAAAAATTTTCATTGACATCATCAGAGCGCGCCGGAGATTTTTTTCATTAAACTTTCCTTCTCGCCCGCCGCATAAGGCACCGCCGTTCCGTGCCCCCAGATGGGACCGGGCCAGCAGGTGTCGCCTTCATTGCGGGCGATAATATGGACATGCAGCTGCCGGACGATATTGCCCAAGGCACCGACATTTATCTTGGTGGCTCCGGTGATTTCCTTCAAGGCGGATGCGACGAGATTGGTCTCGAATGTCAGCACAGCCTGATCGAGCGGGGTGAGATCGAACAATTCGCTGACGCCGTCTCTTTGCGGCACCAGCACCAGCCAGGGCCAGCGATTGTCATTCTGCAAGCGAAGCTCGCAAAGACCCAATCGTGTCACCAGGACGCTATCGCGCGCCAGTCTCTCGTCCAGCCGGAATGTCTCCAAGGTGTCCTCCATGTTTGTTTTCATCGTGATAGCAGTTTTTTGAAGGCTTGGCTTGCATTTGCTGCCGATATTGCCGATATGTGGCCCCGGGAGGTTGGTGGTGGACGAGCCACTCGCCAACCGGGTCAGGTCCGGAAGGAAGCAGCCCTAACGAGCCAGGCACGGGTCGCCGTGCCAGCCTCCCACCTTTTTAAAAGACGTGCTCAGCTTTCGCCGGGCCAGTTCCGCGCCCCGAGACAACTGGCAAAACAAACTGGCGAGGCAATGAGCGATACCGTACCCCCCAAATCAAGCGAATCCCAGGTCGGGACCGGCTACCGGGTACTGGCGCGCAAATATCGCCCGAAGGATTTCTCCGATCTGATGGTCGGCCAGGAGCCGATGGTTCGAACGCTGACCAATGCGTTTGAGACCGGCCGCATCGCGCAGGCCTATATGCTGACCGGCGTTCGCGGCGTGGGCAAGACGACCACGGCCCGCATTCTCGCCCGCGCACTGAATTACAAGACCGACACCATCGACAAACCGACCATCGACCTTCGTATTCCCGGCGAACATTGCCAGGCGATCATGGAAGGCCGGCATGTCGACGTGATCGAGATGGACGCCGCATCCCATACCGGCATCGACGATATTCGTGAGATCATCGAGCAGGTGCGCTATCGCCCGGTCTCGGCGCGCTACAAGGTCTATATCATCGACGAAGTGCACATGCTGTCGACGCAGGCTTTCAACGGTCTTCTGAAGACCCTGGAAGAGCCGCCGGAGCATGTGAAATTCATCTTCGCGACCACCGAAATCCGCAAGGTGCCGATTACCGTTCTGTCGCGCTGCCAGCGTTTCGACCTGCGCCGCATCAGCGCCGCCGATCTTGTCGGCCTGTTCACCGCCATTGCCGGCAAGGAAGGTTTCGAAGCCGAGCCGCAGGCGCTGTCAATGATCGCCCGCGCAGCCGAGGGTTCCGCCCGTGACGGTCTTTCCCTGCTCGACCAGGCGATTGCCCATGGCGGCGGCCGTGTGGAGGCCGAAGCGGTGCGCGGCATGCTCGGCCTTGCCGACCGTGCGCGCATTGTCGATCTCTTCCAGCACGTCGTCAAAGGTGACGTGGCGGCTGCCCTTTCGGAATTCAACGGACAATATGAGGCTGGCGCAAACCCGGTTGTCGTTTTGAACGACCTCGCCGATTTCACCCATCTCGTCACCCGCATGAAATACGTTCCCGACGCAGCGGAAGACCCCTCGCTTTCCGAAATCGAGCGCACGCGCGGCGCGGAGTTTGCCGAAACCATCGCTGTAACGGCGCTGTCACGCATCTGGCAAATGCTGCTGAAGGGCATTCCGGAAACGGAAAACGCTTCGCGCCCGGCGGGTGCCGCTGAAATGGTGCTGATCCGGCTTTCGCATGCCGCCAATCTGCCGGCACCGGAAGATGCGGCGCGGCGCCTGCTGGAGCTTTCCAGCGCTGACGGCGGTTACACCAATGGCGGACCTTCCGGCGGCGGCAACGGCGGTGGCGCGCGCGCCTATTCGTCGGCGCAGACCGTGGCAGCGGCAAGACCTGCAGAATTTGCCGCCCCGAGGCAGGCCGGTCCGCAGCCCTCCACCATGCTGCGCGCCGTTCCAGACAGCCGGCCGCAGGAGATGCAGGTCGCGGCCCCGAAAACCGAAGAACGGCCGGAGCCGAAGGTTCCCGTCAATTCGCTGCAGGATATTGCCGATCTCTGCCAGAAAAACCGTGATCCTGTCATGCGGGCGAAGGTGCGCAACTTCGTGCGGCTGGTGCGGCTGGAGCCCGGCCGCCTTGATATGCGCCTCGGCGAAGGCGCCCCCGGCTCGCTGCCCGGTGAGCTTGGCGTCAAGCTGAAGGAATGGACCGGTATCCACTGGATCGTCAGCCTCAGCAAGGAACAGGGCGAGCCGACCTTGGTCGAGGCGGAAGGCAATGCCCGCGATGCCCGCCTGGTCGACGCGCGTCAGGATCCTGATGTTGCCGCGATCCTGGCGCAGTTTCCCGGCGCAAAAATCACCGACGTACGTATTCGCGCGGCGATACAGGATGAGGCGGAGGATATCACCCCGCCATCGGTTGCCGAATCGAGCGAAGGCGACATCCTTCCCGGCGACGACATCGAGTTTTAAACAAGAAGAACAGGAGATTGGCACATGCGCGACATCATGGGTATGATGGGCAAGGTCAAGGAAATGCAGTCCAAGATGGAGAAGGTGCAGCAGGAAATTGCCGCCCTCGAAATCGAAGGCCGGGCCGGTGGCGGTCTGGTGACCGTCATTTTGAACGGCAAGGGCGAAATGCGCGGCCTGAAAATCGATCCTTCGCTCTTCAAGGAAGACGAGGTCGAAATCCTCGAGGATCTGATCGTTGCGGCCCACAAGGACGCCAAGGAAAAGGGTGAAGCGCAGGCCCAGGAAAAGATGGCTGACCTGACCGCAGGTCTGCCGCTACCGCCCGGCATGAAGCTGCCTTTCTGAGATATTCCAACTGAAGAGGATGGCGTTGAGCATTCGCCATCCTCATCTCAGGACACGGCCTAAGATTCCAGCATCGCACGAAATCGGCTTGCGAGCGGTGTTTCAAGATAGGCCGTGCGTTCGGCCTCGTTGAGTTGCATGGGACGGAAGCGCTGCAGGATAGTCGGTATCGGCAGTTTCGTTCCCGGATAGGGTTCGAACATCACCTCCTCACCGGCCGCAAGCATTCCACCTTTCAGCACCCGGCAATAAAAACCCGACTGGCCCGCCTGCCGGAAACGCGGGGCAAAATTGGGATCGCCGATGCGGGCCGACAGCGTGGCGCAGGGGATGCGGGCAGCGGTCACCTCCAGCACGACGTCGTTGGCCGTAAACCTGTCGCCCACATGCAGTTTTGCGCTGTCGACACCATCAAGCACGAGATTCTCGCCGAAAAATCCGGGTTCGACCGTGGAGCCCAAGGTGCTGGACCAGAAGTCGAGATCGACTGAGCCCATCACGTAAATCGCCTGATCCGGTCCGCCATGATGTTTGCGATTGCAGACGGCGTCGCTGACAATGCCTTCCGCGTCGACCATGACTGGGCCGTTCACGGCATGTTTGAAGATGCCCGTCTTCGTCGTCTTTCCCGGCAGGCTTTTTGCCTCGCCCCGGCACACCGCCCTGATTTTCATCGACTGCCCTTCAAGCTTCATGATTCCCGTTTCCCGATTTATGCAGTAGAAAGCGCTCATGGCAAAACGAGTCACCGGTCCCGAAATTGAAAAACTGATCCAGCTTCTGGCAAAAGTGCCGGGGCTTGGCCCCCGCTCGGCGCGGCGGGCGGCATTGCATCTCATCAAGAAGAAAGAACAGCTTCTCGGGCCGCTCGGCCATGCCATGGGCGAAGCCTATGACAAGGTGAAGATCTGCTCCTGCTGCGGCAATGTCGATACGATCGATCCCTGCACTGTCTGCGCCGATGACCGGCGTGACCAGTCCGTCATCATCGTGGTGGAAGACGTGTCGGATCTCTGGGCACTGGAGCGGGCGGGCGCGATGAACACAGCCTATCACGTTCTGGGTGGCACACTGTCACCGCTCGACGGCGTCGGACCGGAGGACCTGAACATCAAGGGCCTGATCGACCGCGTGAGTGCTGGCGGCATTCGCGAGCTCATCATCGCCGTCAATGCGACGGTGGAAGGACAGGCGACCGCCCATTACATCACGGACCGCCTCTCCGGCCTCGGCATCAAGATCACGAGGCTCGCCCATGGCGTGCCTGTGGGCGGTGAGCTTGATTATCTCGACGAGGGCACATTGACGGCGGCGCTTCGGGCGCGAACGACGATCTGAAGCCTTCCCTCCCCACCATCCAAGAGGAGACCGAATGCCACACCGATTTGCTACCAAGGCACTGGCCGCCATTCTTTCCGTTTTTTCAGCAACGACAGTTCTTGCACAGTCCGCCCCAACAGGTGCTGCTGCCGCCAAATATGATGCAGACTTCAATGCTTGGCTGAAAAAGGAAATCTGGCCGGAGGCCCGCAAGGCCGGTATTTCGCAAAAGACGCTGGAGGCCACGCTCAGCGGTCTTTCCATCAGCTGGAACCTGCCCGATCTTGTCATTCCCGGTCAGAAACCGCCGAAGGAACAGAGCCAGAGCCAGGCGGAATTCTCCTCGCCTGGCGCTTATTTCTCCGAAAAGCGGTTACAGGGGCTTGCCGGTACCGGCCGTTCGCTTGCGGCCACGCACGCAGCGACGCTGCGCAGGATCGAGGCGAAATATGGTGTTCCCGGCGATATCGTCGTTGCGATCTGGGGCCGCGAATCCGGTTTCGGTCGGGCAAAATTGCCGCATTCGGTGGTCGATGTGCTGGCCACGAAAGCCTATATGTCGACCCGCAAGGAGATGTTCCGCACCGAGCTGATCGATGCGCTGAAGATCGTCGAAAGCGGCGATATAGCGGCTTCACGCATGATGGGCTCCTGGGCCGGCGCGCTTGGCCAGCCGCAATTCATGCCGTCGAGCTATCTCAAATATGCCGTGGATTTCGATGGCGATGGCCACCGCGATATCTGGAATTCGGTGCCGGATGCACTGGCATCCATAGCGAACTATCTTTCCCAGCGCGGCTGGCAGCGCAATCGCGACTGGGGCTTCGAAGTCTCCATCCCCGCCAATGTTTCCTGCGCGCAGGAAGGCCCTGATCTGGCCCGACCGGTGGCCGACTGGGCGAAGATGGGCATTACCCGCATTTCCGGAAAAGCCTTTCCTGTCAATGACCTGACCGCCGACGGCATGATGCTGGTGCCGGCCGGGCGCCATGGGCCGGAATTCGTGGTGACGCCGAATTTCTATGTCATCAAGGAATATAATAATTCTGACCTCTACGCGCTCTTCATTGGCAATCTCGCCGACCGCATCGCCCATGGAGCGGGACCGTTCAAGGGGGAATGGGGCAATGTCGGGTCAATGCTGCGCTCCGACGTGCTGACCATGCAGAAGGCTCTGGTCGCCAAGGGTTACGATGTCGGCAAGGCGGACGGGCTGGCGGGCTTCAAGACGCGCCGCTCACTCGGTGACTGGCAGTCGAAAAACGGCCTTGCACCGACATGTTTTCCCGATGCGACACTGAAGGCGAAGCTGAAATAATCCGTCTCCGGCCCATCGTCTTTTAATGCTGGTCGGTATGGGGCTTGTGAAAGATATCGTCGGTTGGCGGAATGGTCTGCCGTTCGATCATCCGGTGCACCCGCGGCCGCGTCTTGCCGCGGTGAAGCTCCAGTAGCCGGTCCCAGGCTTCCGCATCCGCCTGGGTGCGACGATGGTTGTGGCGGACATATTCCACCCATGTCGGCACGTGGTAACTTTCCGTCCAGATATCGGGGTTTTCGAGATCGCGCATCAGGTTCCAGTTGCGTGCGCCATCGCGCAGACGGATGCGGCGGCGCTCCGCCATCAGCGGCAGGAATTCGCCAAGATCCTCATCATGGATTTCATAATCGATCAGAATGGCGATGGGTCCACTACGCGGCTTGACGTCGAGTCTCAGCGGCGGCTCCACGAAACGATTGAGCGGATCGAGATTGAGCGAAGCGAAGGCGGGCATGGCGAGCTTGAGGCCGACGACAACGCCGAGCAGCATCAGCACGCACGAACAGAGAAGTGAATAGGAAATGCCGTAATCTTCCGCCAACTCGCCCCACAGCCAGCTGCCGACAGCGATGCCGCCGAAGGTGAGCGTCTGATAGAGCGACAGCGCCCGGCCGACCACCCAGCGCGGGGTGGACAGCTGGACGATCGTGTTGAAGAGCGATAGCGCCAGCACCCAGCAGGCACCGGCTATGGCGAGAACCAGCGAGGTGATAATCGAACTGGTGCTGACCGCCGTTACGCCGGAGCTGAAAGCGAAGCCCAGAAAGGCAACACGCACGATCCATTCGCTGGACATGACTTCCCGCAGCCGGGCGCTGACGAGCGCACCGCCAATGGCGCCGACGCCGAAGGCACCCAGCATGACGCCGTAGGTCAGCGGGCCGCCCTCGACCAGATCGCGGGCGACAATGGGCATCAGGGCAAGAATGGCACTGGCGGAGAGGCCGAAGAGAAAGCCGCGCACCAGCACCTTGCCGATATTGGGCGACATCGCCACGTAACGCATGCCGGCCGAGATGGCGGCCAGAAGCTGCTCGCGCGGCAGGGTCGACGCATATTTGGGCGGCTGCCAGCGAAACAGCGCATAGATCAGGGTGAAATAGCTCAGCGCATTCACGAAAAAGGCGGCAGCAGCACCGGCGGCGGCAACGATGATACCGCCGATGGCCGGGCCGACGCTGCGGGTGATGTTGAAGCCGACGCTGTTCAGCGTCACGGCGGCGGGCAAATCCTCACGCGGCACCATTTCGCCGACCGAGGCCTGCCAGGAGGGATTGTTGAGCGCCGTTCCGCAGCCGATCATGAAGGTGAAGAACAACAGCAGCCAGGGCGTGAGCCAGCCGGACCAGGCAAAGACGGTGAGCAGCACGGAGGCCGTCAGCATCAGAAGCTGCGCCGAAATCATAATGCGGCGACGGTCGAAACTGTCGGCCAGCGCGCCTGAAATCAGCGAGAACATCATGATCGGCAAAGAGGTGGAAGCCTGCACCAGAGCGATCATGTTTTCCGAACTCGAAAGCGAGGTCATCATCCACGCGGCACCCACCGCCTGGATCAATCCGCCGAAATTCGAGGCAAGGCTCGCGATCCAGATTCGTCTGTAAGTCAAATGCCTTAAAGGCGCGAGTGGCGATTTACGGTCAGGCACGCTCTGTCCACTTGATGCAACTGCGATTTGTCAAACGGCAACTATAGACAGTGCCGACGATCATGCCAGCCTTTCCGACACGGTAAGGGTGAAAATGTGGCGGAGGCGGGACCCAAAGCGGAAGAGCCCGGTAAAACCTTGCAATCCTGCCCCGATGGGTCTATATGACCCCTGAAATTCTTGATCGCTTGATGAAGAGTGGGGCCGCAAGGCTCCGCTCTTTTTCGTTAGGCGAACCGGAAACCACGGGCTGAGTGCCCGGTGAAAATCTAAAGACCGGAAGGCCAGATGGCAGACACCGCACAAGAACCGCGACTGATAACCGAAACGGGCATCGACCAGCGCATTGCCGAGATCATCGAGCCTGTTCTGACGGGCATGGGATATCTCTTGGTGCGCGTGCGGCTCTCCAACCAGAACGGCATGACGCTGCAGGTGATGGCCGAGCGGGAAGACGGAACGATGAACGTTCAGGACTGTGAAGCCATCTCGATGGCGATTTCACCGGTTCTTGATGTGGAAGATCCGGTCGAGAAAGCGTATCATCTCGAAGTTTCCTCGCCCGGCATCGACCGGCCGATGGTTCGCAAAACGGATTTCACCCGCTGGCAGGGCCATCTGGTGAAGGTCGAGACCTCCATTCTGGTCGAAAACCGCAAGCGGTTTCGCGGCAAGATCGTTGAGGTCGATGCGGATGGTTTCAAGCTGGAACGCGATCAGATTGCCTATGGCGAAGAGCCGACGGTCGTCGTTCCGTTCAATGCGCTTTCCGATGCGAAGCTCATTCTGACGGACGACCTTATTCGTGATGCGCTGCGGGCAGACAAGGCGGCAAAGGCCGCCGCCGCAAACCAGAACGACGAAAACGAAGCAGACGAAGACTAATTCCAACGTAAAGCCCGGAAAACGGGCGATCCCCGCAATTATGCGACTTACGGAGATAAAAAAATGGCAGTGAGTGCTAACCGGCTTGAGCTTCTGCAGATCGCCGATGCTGTGGCGCGCGAAAAGGTCATCGACCGCGAAATCGTGCTTGCCGCAATGGCCGACGCTATCCAGAAAGCTGCCCGCTCGCGCTATGGTTCGGAAACCAACATCCGCGCCGACATCAACTCCAAGACCGGCGAAATCCGCCTGCAGCGTCTTCTGGAAGTGGTCGAGGCGGCTGAAGACTATTCGACGCAGATCCCGCTGGAGCTCGCCCGCGACCGCAACCCCGACGCCAAGCTCGGCGACTTCATCGCCGATCCGCTGCCGCCGATGGATTTCGGCCGTATCGCTGCCCAGTCCGCCAAGCAGGTCATCGTGCAGAAGGTACGTGAAGCCGAGCGCGATCGTCAGTATGACGAGTTCAAGGACCGCATCGGCGAAATCGTCAACGGCACCGTGAAGCGCGTCGAATATGGCAATGTCATCGTCGATCTCGGCCGTGGCGAAGGCATCATCCGTCGCGACGAGATGATCCCGCGCGAAAACATGCGTTATGGCGACCGCGTTCGCGCCTATGTCTACGACGTTCGCCGCGAACAGCGCGGCCCGCAGATTTTCCTGTCGCGTACCCATCCGCAGTTCATGGTGAAGCTCTTCACCATGGAAGTCCCTGAGATCTACGACGGCATCATCCAGATCAAGTCGGTTGCCCGTGACCCCGGTTCGCGCGCCAAGATCGCCGTTATCTCGAACGATAGCTCGATCGATCCGGTCGGCGCCTGCGTCGGTATGCGCGGTTCGCGCGTCCAGGCCGTTGTCGGCGAACTCCAGGGCGAGAAGATCGACATCATTCCGTGGAGCCAGGAACCGGCTTCCTTCATCGTCAACGCCCTGCAGCCGGCGGAAGTCGCCAAGGTCGTTCTGGATGAAGAATCCGAGCGTATCGAAGTGGTTGTTCCCGACGAGCAGCTGTCGCTCGCCATTGGCCGCCGCGGTCAGAACGTGCGTCTGGCATCGCAGCTGACCGGCTGGGATATCGACATCATGACCGAGCAGGAAGAATCCGAGCGTCGCCAGAAGGAATTCAACGAGCGCACGGCACTCTTCATGGAAGCGCTGGATGTCGACGAAATGGTCGGCCAGGTTCTGGCTTCGGAAGGGTTCGCACAGGTTGAAGAACTGGCCTATGTCGATCTTGACGAAATTACCTCGATCGATGGCTTCGACGAAGACACTGCTGATGAAATCCAGACCCGCGCCCGCGAATATCTGGAACGCCTGGAAGCCGAAATGGACGCCAAGCGCAAGGAACTCGGCGTTACCGACGAGCTGCGCCAGATCGATGGCCTGACCTCGCAGATGATGGTCGCGCTCGGTGAAGACGGCATCAAGACCATCGAGGACTTTGCCGGCTGCGCAGCGGACGATCTGGTCGGCTGGAGTGAGCGCAAGGACGGCGAGACGAAGAAGTTCGAAGGCATCTTCTCCAAGCTCGATGTTTCGCGCGTCGAAGCCGAGAACATGGTGGTGCAGGCCCGTCTTCTGGCAGGCTGGATCACCGCTGAAGAGCTTGCTTCCGAACAGGAAGTCGAGGCGGAAGCTGCCGAGGAGGCGGATACCGCCGAACAGGAATGACATCGCAGGCGCATGAGCCGGACGATCTGCCCGAGACTGACGATGACGGGCGGATCAAGGGCGACGTTAATGGACGTATGTGCATTGTGACACGGCAGAGCGGATCGCCAGATGAGTTGATCCGCTTCGTCGCAGGCCCGGACGGCAGCGTCGTTCCGGATTTGAAACGCCAATTGCCGGGGCGCGGCTGCTGGGTGACACCCGAGCGCGCCCTGATCGAAAAGGCCATCGCGAAGAAGCTCTTCGCGCGGGCTCTTAAACGCGACGTCAAGGCCGGACCCGAGCTTCTCGCTCTTCTCGACCGGCTGATGGCGCAGCAGCTTGCAGGAATGATGAACATGGCGCGCAAGGCGGGCCAGTTCATCAGCGGCGCGACGAAGGTCGATGCAGCCGTCCGGTCCGGGAACGCGATCGCCGTGTTCCACGCGACCGATGCTGCGGCCGACGGTGTAAGAAAACTGGACCAGGCCCGCAAGGCCTGGGCGCTCGGCAGTGATGCCGGCAATGAAATTCCGTCCTTCCGGCTCTCTAGCGAAGCCGAAATGGACGAGTTGATGGGCCAGAATGCTTTTATCCATGCCTGCGCGCTTGCAGGGCAGGCGGGTGAGGGTGTAGTGAAGCGCGCAACGATGCTTGAGCAGTACCGCCTTGGCGGTCGATCTCAGGCGGAACGCGACGCTGCCCGGACAGAACAATGACGCGGTTAACCGACATCAACGGTCGCCGCGTTCCGATGCAGCAATTGAACGACGAGACCTGATGGACGTCATCCGGTTCTCGTCCGAAGGAACGGGAACGGAATGACCGACAACAACGACGACAAGACACTCAATGCGCCGGCCAAGAAGACTCTTACCCTGAAACCGGGCGGGATGAATCAGGGCACCGTGCGGCAGGATATGGGTCGAGGTCGCACCAACGCGGTTGTCGTGGAAACACGCAAGCGCCGCCCCCATCGACCTGAAGACGAGAAGCCGGTTCAGCCTGTTGTGGCAGCACCGAAGCCTGCCGCCCCTGCCCCGGTGGCGGCGCGTCCGCAGGCTCCCCAGCCGCGTATTCACCAGCCAGGCGGCCAGCAGCAGCGTCCGGGTTCCTCCCAGTCGCAGCAACGCTCCGGCTCGTCCGCGCCCCAGCAGCGCCAGGCCGACCGTCCGCGTGGCAATGTTCTGCATGATCTTTCGGCAGGCGAAATGGAAGCCCGTCGCCGCGCGCTGATGGAAGCGCAGGCTCGCGACGTGGTTGAAGCCAAGCAGCGCGCCGAAGATGAAGCCCGCCGCAAGGTCGAGGAAGAACAGCGTATCGCCGCCGAAAAAGTGGAAGCAGCAAACCGCGCCGCCGAAGAGGCTGCGGCCGCCAAGGTGGCTGCAAGCCAGCCTGCCGCTGAAGTAAGAGCCGAGCCTGCCAGCGAAAGGCCGGCTGCGGCCGCCGCGCCGGCGCCTCGCACTGACGCCCGCCCGCAGTCTGCGGCCGCCGCTCCCCGTTCCGCTCCCGCCACACCCGACGCTGCCGCTCCGCGCGGACGCCGTACCGGTGGTGACGATGAGGACGATCGTGGTGCCGTGCGTCGCGGCAGCAGCCTTCCGGCCCGCGGCAAGGTCGTGGCTCCGGCTCCGGCCAAGCCCGCTGCTCGTCTCAAGACGGAAGAAGAACGCCGTCGTGGCAAGCTGACCGTCACATCCAATCTGGAGGAAGACGGCACGCCGCGCGGCCGCTCCATGGCATCCATGCGCCGCCGGCAGGAGAAATTCCGCCGCAGCCAGATGCAGGAAACCCGCGAAAAGGTTTTGCGCGAGGTCATCCTGCCGGAAACCATCACCATTCAGGAATTGTCGCAGCGTATGTCCGAACGGGCAGTTGACGTCATCAAGTTCCTGATGAAGGAAGGCCAGATGTTGAAGCCGGGCGACGTGATCGACGCCGATCTGGCCGAACTGATCGCGGTCGAATTCGGCCACACCGTCAAGCGCGTGTCTGAATCCGACGTCGAAGAAGGCATCTTCAACCAGACGGACGATGAAGGCGAGATGGTTTCCCGTCCGCCGGTCGTCACCATCATGGGTCACGTCGACCACGGCAAGACCTCGCTGCTCGACGCCATCCGTCAGGCAAACGTGGTTTCCGGTGAAGCCGGTGGCATCACCCAGCATATCGGCGCCTATCAGGTCGAGAAGAACGGTCACAAGATCACCTTCATCGACACGCCCGGCCACGCCGCCTTTACGGCCATGCGTGCCCGTGGTGCACAGGCAACCGACATTGCCGTTCTGGTTGTTGCCGCAGATGACAGCGTGATGCCGCAGACGATCGAGTCCATCAATCACGCCAAGGCAGCCGGTGTTCCGATCGTCGTTGCAATCAACAAGATCGACAAGCACGAGGCAAACCCGGACAAGGTTCGCCAGCAGCTGCTGCAGCACGAAGTGTTCGTGGAATCGATGGGTGGTGAAGTTCTTGACGTCGAAGTGTCGGCCAAGAACAAGCTCAATCTCGACAAGCTGCTCGAGGCGATCCTGCTTCAGGCCGAAATCCTCGATCTGAAGGCAGATCCGAGCCGCACGGCGGAAGGCACGGTCATCGAGGCCGAGCTGGACCGTGGACGTGGCGCCGTCGCCACCGTTCTCGTGCAGAAGGGTACACTGAAGCCCGGCCAGATCATCGTCGCCGGCGACCAGTGGGGCCGTGTACGTGCGCTCGTCAACGACAAGGGCGACCACGTCAAGGAAGCCGGTCCGGCCATGCCGGTCGAAATTCTCGGCCTTTCCGGCACGCCCTCGGCCGGTGACCGTTTTGCGGTCGTCGAAAACGAAAGCCGCGCCCGCGAGATTTCCGAGTACCGCCAGCGTCTGGCCCGCGACAAGGCTGTCGCCCGTCAGACCGGCCAGCGCGGCTCGCTCGAACAGATGATGAGCCAGTTGCAGACTTCGGGATTGAAGGAATTTCCGCTGGTCATCAAGGCGGACGTGCAGGGTTCGGTCGAAGCCATTATCGCTTCGCTCGACAAGCTCGGCACAGACGAAGTCCGCGCTCGTGTCGTTCACTCTGGTGCTGGTGCCATCACGGAATCGGATATCTCGCTTGCCGAGGCATCGAACGCCGCGATCATCGGCTTCAACGTTCGCGCCAACGCACAGGCACGTACGGCGTCCGAACGCGCCGGTATCGAAATCCGCTACTACAACATCATCTACGATCTGGTGGATGACGTGAAGGCGGCGATGTCGGGTCTGCTTTCGCCGGAACGTCGCGAGACCTTCCTCGGCAATGCAGAAATTCTCGAGGTGTTCAACATCACCAAGGTCGGCAAGGTCGCGGGTTGCCGCGTCGTCGAGGGCAAGGTGGAACGTGGTGCGGGTGTCCGTCTGGTGCGCGACAACGTCGTCATCCACGAAGGCAAGCTCAAGACCCTCAAGCGCTTCAAGGACGAAGTCAACGAAGTGCCGGTCGGTCAGGAATGCGGTATGGCCTTCGAAAACTACGAAGACATCCGCGCCGGCGACACCATCGAGTGCTTCCGCGTCGAACACATCACGAGAACGCTCTAAGCGTTCTCGCCGCAAAACAGGAATTTACTGTCGGGCGCCGGCTTACCGGCGCTCGCTCCGTTTGAGGCATTACCCATGGCAAAAGCTACATCATCGGCCCCTTCGCAACGCATGCTGCGTGTTGGCGAACAGGTGCGCGCCGCCCTGACACAAATTCTCCAGCGCGGCGAAGTTCGCGACGATCTGATCGAAGGCACCGTCATTTCCATCTCGGAAGTGCGCATGTCGCCCGATCTCAAGATCGCCACCGCTTACGTGACGCCGCTTGGCGTTGCCGATCACACCGACATCATCAGCGCGCTGAACCGCCACGCAAAATTCATGCGCGGCCGCCTCGGCCCGCAGCTTCGGCAGATGAAATACATGCCGGAACTGCGCTTCCGCGACGATACGAGTTTCGACAATTACCAGAAGATCGACGCGCTCCTGCGCTCGCCTGAAGTTCAGCGCGATCTCGGTCCTTCAAACGAAAAAGACGACGAACAGAACTGAAGCATGTCCAAACCACGTAAACAGCAGCACCGCAAACCCAAAGGCCGTCCGATTTCGGGCTGGCTCATCCTCGACAAGCCGCTCGATTTCGGCTCCACAGAGGCCGTTTCCAAGATCAAATGGCTGTTCAACGCCCAGAAGGCGGGCCACGCCGGTACGCTTGATCCGCTCGCGTCCGGCATGCTGCCGATCGCGCTCGGCGACGCCACCAAGACCGTGCCCTACGTCATGGACGGCCGGAAGATCTACGAATTTACCGTGACCTGGGGCGAACAGCGCGCGACCGACGATCTCGAGGGTGAGGTAGTCGAATCCTCTGACCAGCGCCCGGAAGAGCAGGCGATCCGCGATATTCTGCCCAATTATACCGGCGTGATCATGCAGACACCGCCGCAGTTTTCCGCCATCAAGATCGCCGGCGAGCGTGCCTATGATCTGGCGCGTGATGGTGAGACGGTGGAAATTCCCGCACGCGAGGTAGAGATCCATCGTCTGACGCTGCTGGCCTGCCCGGACGCCGATACCGCGCATTTCGAGGTGGAATGTGGCAAGGGCACCTACGTGCGGGCGCTGGCCCGCGACATGGGCCGCGATCTCGGCTGTTTCGGCCACATCTCGGAACTGCGCCGCACCATGGTCGCCCCCTTCGGCGAAGACATGATGGTGCCGCTCGAAACGCTGACGGCGCTGGAAGCGATAGAAGATCGTGACGAACGGCTGGAAGCGCTTGATGCCTTTCTGATCGATACGGCCGAGGCGTTGTCCTCCCTTCCCCGCCTTATCATCAACGATGATCAGGCGCACAGGCTGAAGATGGGCAACCCCATCCTGCTGCGCGGGCGCGATGCGCCAGCCAATCACCCGGAAGCCTATGCCACCGCGCAAGGCAAACTGGTCGCCATCGGCGAGATCGGCGAAGGCGAGTTCAGGCCGAAGCGGGTTTTTGGCTAACCATACGGCTCGGAGGCGCTGTCAATCGCCTCTTTCAATTGCACCCGGAATAGTTTATAGGCAGCGCCAGCTTGGGCTTTGCCTGTGCTGCTGAATGGCCAGAGCTGGACGACATCCCGGCTCTAGGCGTCCCCGTTTTTCCTTAAAACAAGAAAGGATCGTACGATGTCGATTACTGCAGAGCGCAAAGCCGCCCTCATCACGGAATATGCCACCAAGGCAGGCGACACCGGTTCTCCGGAAGTTCAGGTCGCAATCCTGACCGAGCGGATCAACAACCTGACCGGTCACTTCAAGGACCACAAGAAGGACAACCACTCCCGTCGTGGCCTTCTGACGCTCGTTTCGAGCCGCCGTTCGCTTCTCGACTATCTGAAGAAGAAGGACGAAGCCCGTTACACCAAGCTGATCGGTGCTCTCGGCATTCGCCGCTAAAATCTTATCCGGCGGGTTTCACAACGATACCCGCCGGTTTTTATATCGGGCCTTTTGAAGGCCACATGAATTTCCGGGCGTCTGCCGCAGATGTGGCCCCGGACCGATAAGGTAGACCCGGATGGGCCGGTGTCGCCTTTTCAACCGCAGACCTGTCATGGGGCAGGATTGCAGGATGCTTGATCTTGAAAGCCTCCCGCTGTCTTGCCCGTGATTGCGTCATTCGTTGCCCCTTTTTGGTGGCACGCACAAACAAGGACAAGATATGTTCAATAAACACTCCGTGGAAATCGAATGGGCAGGCCGCCCGCTGAAGCTTGAGACCGGCAAGGTTGCCCGTCAGGCTGACGGCGCCGTCATCGCAACCTACGGCGAGACGATGGTTCTCGCGACTGTGGTTTCCGCAAAGTCTCCGAAGCCCGGCCAGGACTTCTTCCCGCTGACCGTCAACTATCAGGAAAAGACCTACGCAGCCGGCAAGATCCCCGGTGGCTATTTCAAGCGCGAAGGTCGTCCGTCGGAAAAGGAAACCCTCGTTTCCCGTCTGATCGACCGTCCGATCCGTCCGCTTTTCCCTGAAGGTTACAAGAACGACACGCAGGTTGTCGTCACGGTCATCCAGCACGATCTGGAAAATGATCCGGACGTTCTGTCGATGGTTGCCGCATCCGCTGCGCTCACACTGTCCGGCATTCCTTTCATGGGTCCGGTCGGCGGCGCGCGCGTTGGCTACATCAACGGCGAATACGTTCTGAACCCGCATCTCGACGAGATGGATGAATCGGTTCTGGATCTGGTTGTTGCCGGAACGCAGGACGCCGTTCTGATGGTGGAGTCTGAAGCCAAGGAACTCAACGAAGACGTCATGCTCGGCGCCGTCATGTTCGGCCATCGGGGCTTCCAGCCGGTTATCGACGCGATCATCAAGCTCGCTGAAGTTGCCGCCAAGGAACCGCGCGAATTCGAACCGGAAGATTTCTCCGCGCTCGAAAATGAAATGCTCGGCCTTGCCGAAACCGAACTGCGCACCGCCTACAAGATCACCGAAAAGGCTGCGCGTTACGCCGCCGTCGACGCCGTGAAGGCGAAGGTCAAGGCGCACTTCCTGCCGGAAGAAGGCGAAGCGAAGTACAGCCCGGAAGAAATCGGCGCCGTCTTCAAGCACCTTCAGGCCAAGATCGTTCGCTGGAACGTTCTCGACACCAAGAGCCGCATCGACGGCCGCGACCTGTCGACCGTTCGCCCGATCGTCTCCGAAGTCGGCATCCTGCCGCGCACCCACGGTTCGGCGCTGTTCACTCGTGGTGAGACCCAGGCGATCGTTGTTGCGACGCTCGGCACCGGCGAAGACGAACAGTATGTCGATAGCCTGACCGGCATGTACAAGGAACGCTTCCTGCTGCATTACAACTTCCCGCCCTACTCGGTCGGCGAAACAGGCCGCATGGGCTCCCCGGGCCGTCGCGAAATCGGTCATGGCAAGCTCGCATGGCGCGCTATCCGTCCGATGCTGCCGACTGCGGAACAGTTCCCCTACACGCTGCGCGTCGTTTCCGAAATCACCGAGTCCAACGGCTCCTCGTCGATGGCAACGGTTTGCGGCACCTCGCTTGCTCTGATGGACGCCGGCGTGCCGCTTGCTAAGCCGGTTGCCGGTATCGCCATGGGCCTGATCCTTGAAGGCGAGCGCTTTGCGGTTCTCTCCGACATCCTCGGTGACGAAGATCACCTCGGCGACATGGACTTCAAGGTTGCGGGTACGGCCGACGGCATCACCTCGCTGCAGATGGACATCAAGATTGCCGGTATTACCGAAGAGATCATGAAGATCGCTCTGGAGCAGGCACAGGGTGGCCGCAAGCACATCCTCGGCGAAATGGCCAACGCCATCACCGAGAGCCGTGGCCAGCTCGGCGAATTCGCACCGCGCATCGAAGTCATGAACATTCCGGTCGACAAGATTCGTGAAGTCATCGGTTCGGGCGGCAAGGTCATTCGCGAAATCGTCGAAAAGACCGGCGCCAAGATCAACATCGAAGACGACGGCACCGTCAAGATCGCTTCTGCTTCCGGCAAGGAAATCGAAGCGGCCCGCAAGTGGATCCACTCGATCGTTGCGGAACCGGAAGTCGGCCAGATCTACGAAGGCACTGTTGTCAAGACCGCTGACTTCGGCGCTTTCGTCAACTTCTTCGGCGCTCGTGACGGCCTCGTCCACATCTCGCAGCTCGCTTCCGAGCGTGTCGCCAAGACCTCCGACGTCGTCAAGGAAGGCGACAAGGTCTGGGTCAAGCTGATGGGCTTCGATGAGCGCGGCAAGGTTCGCCTGTCCATGAAGGTTGTCGACCAGGCAACCGGCAAGGAAGTCGCTGCCGACAAGAAAGACGGCGAAGCCGCTGCCGAATAAGGCTGCGCCGCCAGACCCTATCGAGGCGCGGGTTCTGCCCGCGCCTTTTTTTCGTTTTTGTTATCGTTTGTCTTTTCGGGAAAACCGGTTTCCACTTTTCCCTGACAAACTCCATCCTACCTTGAGGACGCTCCAATGAGCCGTGACGCCGTGAAAACCCTTTTCCATCCCTTTGCCTCAGACATGCTTGCCATGCCGAAAGAAGGCGAACGCGTTCTGTTTCTGGGAGCGGAAGCCGGCCCACGGCTGGATGGCTTCGATGCGGAGATCGTCGCGGTTCAGCATCTTCGCCCGCTCTATCGCGCTCTTGAGGCTCAGGGCACAGGGGTTGCCCCAGACGTTTCGGGCGAAGACTACGATGCGGCGCTGCTGCTCTGCGGCAAGCACCGTGGCGAGAACGAAAACCGTGTCGCAGAAGCGCTTTCGCGCGTGAAGGCCGGCGGCTTGATCGTCGCGGCAGGATCGAAGGAAGATGGCATTGTGACGCTGCGCAAGACGCTGTCGAAGCTCGGCATCGAGTCGGAATCGACACCGAAATATCACGGCGTCACAATCTGGTTCAAACGGCCGGAGGATGTCTCCGCCGCTGTCTTGAAGCTTGCCCAGAAGCCCGCCACTGTCGAGGGTCGCTTTACCGCCCTGCCCGGCATGTTCTCCCATGATCGCGTGGATGACGGTTCGGAGCTTCTCGCATCGCGCCTGCCGACCGACTTTGACGGTAATGCAGCCGATTTCGGTGCAGGCTGGGGTTATCTCTCCATCATGCTGGCGGAAAAATCGCCGCGCACCGCCCGTATCGATCTTTTCGAAGCAGACTGGAATGCGCTGGAATTCGCCAAGACCAATCTTCTCGAAAACAATCCGCGACTGACGGCACGCTTCTTCTGGCAGGATCTGGCAAACGAGCCGCCGAAGGAAAAATACGACCTCATCATCATGAACCCGCCTTTCCATGCAGCCGGACAGGCGGCGGAACCGGCGTTGGGCCAGGCCTTCATCAAGGCTGCGGCCGGTGCGTTGCGCAGCGGCGGCAAGCTGCTGATGGTGGCCAATCGCGGTCTGCCCTACGAACCGGTTCTGGCGGCGGAATTCCGCACGACCGCCGAAGTGTGCCGCAACGCCCGCTTCAAGATCCTGAGCGCCCAGAAATAACCAAAATCAGCTCAGCAGCCAGGCCCATAGCGACACGGACAGAACGCCGGTCGCTGTGGAAATGCTGATGGTGGAGGCCGCGACACTGTGGCCGATACCGAAGCGGTTGGCGATCAGCCATGCATTCACGCCCGTCGGCACCGACGACGTGAGCGCCAGCGCCGCCGTCCATTCGCGGCTGAGGCCGAGCGCGTGGCCCATGGCCCATACGCAGGCAGGCAGAAGCAGCAGCTTGAAAACGGTCATGGTGACGGCAATGCCCATATTGCCGCGAATGGTGTATTTCGTCAGCGCCATGCCGAGCGAGATAAGAGCCGCCGGCCCCGCCATCGAGGCGATCTGATCGACCACGGTTTTCAAAATGGGTGTCAGCGCGACGCCGGAAACATTGGTCGAAAGCCCGATGGCAAGACCGATCACCAGCGGATTGGTCACGAGATTGCGGCCCACCTGTTTGAAGACCGCAGCCATGCCGCGCTTTTCGCCCCCGACCGCCTTGTGTGTGGCATTTTCCATCAGGATGGTGCCTGCAATCATCATGACCGGCAGATGGATGGCGAGCAGGATGGAGAGAGCCACCAGCCCCTCATCCCCCACCGAACGCCCGACCAGCGGCAGGCCGATGAAGATATTATTCGCGAAAGCCGAGGAAATGCCGGCGATGACGGCGATGCGCACATCCTGCTTGAAGACATAACGGGTGACGATATGCCCGAACGCCCAGGTGACGGCCACGCCGGCGAAATAGGTGATCCAGAGGCGGAAGGGCGATGCGCCGTGAAAATTCGCCTCTGCAAGCGTGCGGAAGATCAATGTCGGCACCGCGATCTTGAAGACGAAATCGCTGAGGATATCGCCGGCATCCGCCCTGAACAGGCCAGCCTTGACGGTCAGCCAGCCGATCAGGATAAGAATGAAAATCGGGGCGACATTCGCGGCAACGGCAGACATGGAGGGAAAGCTTTCGCGGCTTTTGCGGGAGATAACTCCGCTTTAGAGCCTTTTCCGCGGGAATGGAATCGCGAATACGCTTTCACTCTTTGTTTTCATCAAATGAGGCGTGCCGGAGGGAAGTAACTTGGAGATCCATGGGCAGAACCGCCGCTCAACATCCGCGCGATACCGCAGGCTGGAACGTCCCCAAAAAAGAAAAAGCGGGGTCACCCCCGCCTTTTATGTCCGTTAAATGCCGCCAGTACATCCGTGGCGGAGATAACGGTTGAGCCCGAAGACCTCATGTCCTCTATTTCGGTACGCATACACACACCTTTTGCTCTGATCGGAGTAATAGCTTAACCACATTACAGAGAAATGACGCGCTTGCGCCTGTCGTTGAGAACCGCATATTTTCTCTTTGGGCTTTTCTTGCAGCCAGAAATGTTTAAGACCATTCGAAAAAAGCACACCCCGTGCGAACCGGATAGGGCCTATGACGAAATTCGACGTACTGACTGTCGGCAATGCCATCGTCGACATCATCTCCCGCTGCGATGATCGCTTCCTCAACGACAATGCCATCACCAAGGGTGCGATGAACCTGATCGACGCGGAACGCGCCGAACTGCTTTATTCGCTGATGGGACCGGCGCTCGAAGCCTCCGGCGGCAGCGCGGGCAACACGGCGGCGGGCGTTGCGAATTTCGGCGGCAAAGCCGCTTATTTCGGCAAGGTGGCCGAAGACCAGCTCGGTGAAATCTTCCAGCACGACATCCGCGCCCAGGGCGTCTATTTCGAAACCAAGCCGGAAGGCACATTCCCGCCGACCGCGCGTTCGATGATCTTCGTGACCGAAGACGGCGAACGCTCGATGAATACCTATCTCGGCGCCTGCGTCGATCTCGGCCCGGAAGATGTGGAAGACGACGTCGTGGCTGAGACCAAGGTCACCTATTTCGAAGGTTACCTGTGGGATCCGCCGCGTGCCAAGGATGCCATTCGCGAATGCGCCCGCATTGCCCATGAAAACGGCCGCGAAGTCTCCATGACGCTCTCCGACAGCTTCTGCGTCGGCCGCTACCGCGACGAGTTTCTGGACCTGATGCGGTCTGGCACGGTGGACATCGTCTTCGCCAACAAGCAGGAAGCGCTTTCGCTTTACGAAACCGAGGATTTTGAGCTGGCGCTGACGAAAATCGCCGCCGATTGCAAGATCGCCGCGGTGACGATGAGCGAAGAAGGCGCCGTCATCCTGCGCGGCACGGAACGTGTGAAGGTGGAAGCCTATCCCGTGCATGACGTGGTCGATACGACGGGTGCGGGCGATCTTTTCGCCGCAGGTTTCCTCTTCGGTTATACGCAGGACCGTTCGCTTGAAGATTGCGGCAAACTCGGCTGCCTTGCGGCGGCTGCGGTCATTCAGCAGGTCGGACCACGCCCCATGTCATCTCTGAAGGCGCTGGGCGAAAAACACGGCCTTATTTAAAGGCTTCGCCGGGGTAAGCGCCCCAGATTTCCCCCTGGGATACCCAGCCCGAGGCCTGACCGGCCTCGGCACGGCACCAGTCACCATTGCATTCGCCGATCCGGAAGACGACGCCTGGCTCCAGCCGGGCGGTCACGGCAGCGCCAGACTGTGCCTCACGGCGCATGTTCACATAGACTTCCTTGCCCTTGCCGCGCATCCATGGGGCGGCGACGGCCGTACGTTCGCCTGATAACAGAGCCTGATTGACCCAGCCTTCCGTCCCGTCGGCATCGCGGATGCGTCGCCAGTTTTCATATTCCTGAATGATTTCCACCGGCATTCCCGATTTCAGATACATCCAAGACACGGCATAATCCGTGCTGGGGCCGATGCGCATGTTGACGCGCTTGGATTTCAGGCTGACGAAACGCGGCAGCGGCAGGCCGCTTGCGCCCTTGGCCGCACCCTGCGCCATGGCTTCTCCCGCCGCACCGAGGAGGCCGAGAGACAATGCAATGCAAACGATAGAAACCACACTGCGCATGCCCATTTCCGTTTCCCGCCTTCTGCAAACCGGATGATATTCGAGGGGGCGCGTTTCCACATGCCTCAAGCCACGGCGAGTTTTATTTGTCTTCGCCGGTGGGTCTGGTAGAAACGCCCTGATTGAAAGAAATTATCGCTCTTTCTGGTTAATGACTTCTGAACAAGGCAGCGGCAAACGATGACCCACAAGAAGAGACCGACAGTCTATATCACCCGCAAATTGCCTGACGTCGTCGAGACCAGAATGCGCGAACTCTTCGATGCGGAACTGAATATCGACGACAGCCCGCGCAGTGAGGAGGAGCTTGTCGCCGCCATGCAGCGCGTGGATGTGCTGGTGCCGACCGTGACCGACCGCATCACCGCTGCGATGATCGAGAAAGCCGGACCGCAGCTGAAGCTGATCGCCAGCTTCTCGAACGGCATCGACCATGTGGATGTCGATGCGGCCGCCCGCAAAGGTATCACCGTCACCAATACGCCGAATGTGCTGACTGAGGATAGCGCCGATATCACCATGGCGCTGGTGCTGGCGGTGCCGCGCCGCATGATCGAGGGAACGCGCGTGCTTGCCAATGGCGCCGATGAATGGCTGGGCTGGTCTCCGACCTGGATGCTCGGACGCCGCATTTCCGGCAAGCGTATCGGCATTGTCGGCATGGGCCGCATCGGCACCGCAGTTGCGCGGCGCGCCAAGGCTTTCGGGCTTTCCATCCATTACCACAACCGCAAGCGCGTCAATCCGGCAACGGAGGCGGAGCTTGAAGCCACCTACTGGGACAGTCTCGACCAGATGCTGGCGCGGGTGGATATCGTATCGGTCAATTGCCCTTCGACGCCGGCGACCTATCACCTGATCTCGGCACGGCGGCTGGCCCTGATGCAGCCGACCAGCTACATCGTCAACACAGCGCGCGGCGATATCATCGACGAGGCGGCGATGATCCAGTGCCTGCGCGAGGGCAAGATCGCCGGCGCCGGTCTCGATGTCTATGAGAATGAGCCGCAGGTGAACCCCAAACTCATCAAGCTCGCCAAGGAAGGCAAGGTCGTGCTGCTGCCGCATATGGGCTCGGCAACGATCGAAGGCCGCATCGAAATGGGCGACAAGGTCATCATCAATATCCGCACATTGTTCGACGGGCACCGCCCACCGAACCGGGTGCTGCCGGGGCGGAACTGAGCCGGCTTAGCCAAGCATCTTTCGAGCACCACAGGGAGTGAGAGTTCAATGGGAATACAGGCAAAGTTTTTGTTGCTGATCTCCGTTCTGCTCGTGCTGGTCGGCAGCCCGGCCCGTGCTCAACCGCCTTCACCGGAAGAGACCGCCGAACTCTATTACCGCGCGTGGCTGAATTTTGATCGCGCCAGCATGGTCCGCCTGGACAAAGAGTGGGGAGCGTCTGGCAGCGGGCAGCGCTATACCGATATGGAACTGGTTGCAGACCCGATCGCATGGCAACGTCAATACAAGGGCGTGCATTCCCCCAAGGGAACGACGAGCGAACAATCGGACCAGTTCGCAAAGCTCTGGGTGGCGAGTACTGCGCGGGTGCTCTGCAAGGCGGAGCCTGCACATGTCGGCTCGCAAACGCCTGCTGGTGTTTTTGTCGCCCGTATAAAAATGAACTGCTCTCTGCCGGATGTCGGGCCAGCCTTCCAGCGGCTGAAGGCCGCCACAAGTGCCGATGAGATTGGTGACAGAACCCGTATGCCTTCCGTAAAACTCATGAAACAGATGGTGGAAGCGACGAGGACGGCTCCGCTGACCCACAAGGTCACGACGGAAGTTCAGCTCGTCAGCGGGCCGGACAAGAGCATCTGGCGAGTGGGAACGGCAGAAATCCAGCCGCAGACCGGTATTGACCGCGTGTCTTCCGTCTTCCTCTCCCAGATGGTGCAATCCGGCCTTTTGCAATAGGCGGCTTCAGCCGAGGAATTTGGTCATTTCGATCGAGGTGGTCCGATCATAACCCGCATGAGCGTTTTCAGCGGTCTTGACGAAACCCCAGGCGGCGAACTTCGTATGGTTGGAGAGAAGCTCGATACGCGTTTCCAGCCTGAGCGCCGGCAGCGCCAGTTCCCGGGCCAGCGCTTCAGCCTGCAGCAGAAGCAGCTTGCCGATACCTTTTCCCTGCGCTTTCGGAGAAACGCAGAGCTTGCCGACATAAAGCGAGGCCGGCGGTTCCGGCCGGCAAAACAGGCAGCCGAGCAGCTCATCACTATCGAGCGCCACGAAAGCGATTTCTGCCCTGGCTTTTTCGGCTAGATTTTCGAGCGTCAGACGGTAGGCCGACGATGGGGGGTCAATGACACCATCCATATAGGCAAAGGAGGTCATGATGAGCGCCAGCAGATCCTGCCAGCGATCGAAGTCATCGCCGATCTTCGCTATCTCGATCATGGTTTATTTCTCCCTTGCCCGACGTTTGTATTTTACCGTTTCGAACCGCGCCGACAAAGCATCGTAAAGCAGCAGTCTTCCAATGAGGGGCTCACCGGCACCGGTAATCACCTTGATTGCTTCCATCGCCATCAGCGTACCGATGACCCCGGTCAGCGCGCCGACAATGCCCGTTTCCGCGCAGTTGGGAATGAGGCCCTGTGGCGGCGGCGCCGGGAACAGGTCGCGATAACCCGGCAGCAAACTGCCTTCCGCGTTGGTCTCATAGGGTTTCAGGACCGTTACCGAGCCATCGAAACGACCAACAGCGCCTGTGACCAGCGGTCTTTTTGCCGCCTCCGCGGCATCCGCTGCGGCGTAACGTGTATCGAAGTTGTCCGAACCATCGATCAGGAGATCGAAGGATGGCAGGTGGTCGTGCGCCCAGACCTGCGAGAAACGTTCTTCATACATAAGCGTGCGGACATGCGGATTGAGCCGGGCGATGGTCTTGCGGGCACTTTCCGTTTTCAACTCGCCAATGGTGCCGGTGTCGTGGATCACCTGCCGCTGGAGATTGGAGAGGGAGACCACATCATCATCGATCATGCCGAGCGTGCCGACGCCGGCGGCGGCGAGATAATGAAGGACGGGAGCGCCGAGACCGCCCGCGCCTATCACCAGCACACGCGCCGCTTTCAGCCGCTGCTGCCCGGCACCGCCGATCTCCGGCAGCAGGATGTGGCGCTTGTAGCGTTCGATTTCTTCCGGGCTCAGCGGGTCCATGCCGTCCTCCATTTCTCTGCCGTCATGCCGTGATGCCTCCATGGGAAACATTGAAGAACTGTGCCCGCTCGCCGAGAGCGGAGAACATGGCCGCATCCGTTCCGGTCATGAAACTCTGACCGCCCAGCGCGTGGATGAGATCGAACAGGGCGGCCCGCCTGCCCTCGTCCAGATGAGCAGCAATTTCGTCCAGCAGCAGAACTGGCGCGTAACCGGTCATATTGGCTGTCAGCTGCGCATGGGCAAGCACCAGCCCCACCAACAGCGCCTTCTGCTCCCCGGTCGAACAGCGTTCGGCTTCCATGTTCTTTTCCGCGTGGCGCACGAAAAGGTCGACCCGGTGAGGCCCATCCAGCGTGCGGCCTGCGGCTGCGTCCCGATACCGACCATCCCGCAGCATGAGACCATATTCGTCTTCCAGATCGACAGCCGGGCGGTTCAGCCTGTCATCCATAAAGCCGGCGAGCGACAACGTTGCCGAAGGAAAGGCTGCATTGCCGGCCCTGCCTTCAATCAGGGTCTTCAACAGGCCGAGCATTTCATAACGGGCGACCGCCATGGAGATGCCGAGTTCGGCCATCTGTTTTTCTATGCCATCCAGCCAGACCGGATCAAAACGGCCTTCCGAAAGCAGGCGGTTGCGGCCACGCATGGCTTTTTCGAAATCGCTTGCCCGCCGGCCGTGGCCCGGATCAAGCGACAGGACCAACCGATCGAGAAAACGCCGGCGGTCCGATGAAGAACCGGTAAAGAGGCCATCCATGGCGGGCGTCAGCCACAGAACCCGCAGATGGTCGGTCAATTCATCGACGGACTTCACCGGCGTACCGTTCAGCCGCAGGCGACGTGACACTACCTCGCCATCACCCTCTATCCCGGTGCCGATGGCGACCTCGCCATCCATGCCATCAACATCGGCGAAGATCGAAAAACCGGTGGCATCCGCGCCAACGCGCGTAACGTCGGACAGGACCGCACGGCGCAGGCCGCGTCCCGGCGAAAGAAACGAAACCGCCTCCAGAAGGTTGGTCTTGCCGGAACCGTTGTCGCCGGTCAGCACCACATGGCGCTCATCAAGCACAAGTGCGGCAGCCGCATAGTTGCGGAAGTCCGTAAGTTTCAGTCGGGAAAGCGACACCTTGTTCGTCATCGTTACGGCCTAAAACGAAGCTGGCCGGATGGCAAGGTGGCGAATGCCAGAGCCCATCGACCAGCGCCAAAACCACGCGAATTATTCAGTAGTGGCAACTTTTTTAGCGGGCAGCTATTTATGGACTTTCATTGTCACCGGTAACCCGTCCATGCGCCTCATTATTTCTTTCGTTCTTATGATCAGCCTTCTGTCGTCCTGCGCCGGGCGGCCGGGAGCGGACGTGCTGCAAGCCGTCAATACGAGGGCGAAGGACGCGAAAATCGTTACCGCCTATGTTGCGAGTACGCGTGAAAAAAGCGAAGAGGCAAAAAAGGGGTTCAGCGCCCTTCGCGCGGCCGAGCCGAACTATGCCCGCTTCGATATTTCGATACCACCGACCCACAAGAGTGGAAAAATAGAATGGTCGACCGGCAAACCTGATGCGAAAAAGGATTTCGTCGTCACAAAGGCGCAGATGCTGAGCAAGACAAGTTTCACCACCGATCTCGGCGATATTTCCCGCTCCGGCAAACAGATCGCGCTTTTCGTGCACGGTTATAATTACAGCTATCAGGAAGCACTCTTCCGCGCGGCGCAGATGGCTGCCGATGCAAATATGGATGGTGTACCGCTGGTCTTTTCCTGGCCGTCGCAAGCCAACCTCACCGGTTATGTGGCCGACAAGGAATCAGCGACCTACTCGCGTGATGCACTGGCCACATTGTTGGCCGACCTTACCCGGCAGACCCCGCGCAAAAGCATTGTCGTGTTCGGTCACAGCATGGGCGGCTGGCTTGTCATGGAGGCGTTGCGCCAGCTGCGCTTCGAGGGCCGAAATGACGTTATCGCCAAGCTGCAGGTGGTGCTGGCCGCACCCGATATCGATGCCGATGTCTTCCGCAAGCAGATCGAGGTGGTCGGCAGGCTCAATCCGCCCCTCACGGTGCTGGTCTCCAAGGATGACCGCGCCCTCAAGGCGTCGTCCATCCTGGGCGCAGACGTGACGCGGATCGGCGCACTGGATGTCACCGATCCCCAGGTGCAGGAGGCAGCATTGAAGGAAGGCGTTCAGTTCATGGATATTTCCAACCTGAAAGCCTCGGATCCGCTCAACCATGACCGCTACGCGGCGTTGGCGTCGCTGGTGCCGCAGCTGGAGGCAAGCCGGAACGGCAATGGACAAAACGGCATCGGTCGCGCCGGCGCCTTCGTGTTCGATGCAATCGGCGCAACCGTCTCCAGCCCCTTCCGGCTTGCGAGTCAGGTGGTGAACCCGCAATAGTTTGTGGACTTGTGCTGACAGTCCCGGCTTCAGAAATCCCAGTCTTCATCCTCGGTGGCGACCGCCTTGCCAATGACATAGGACGAGCCGGAACCTGAGAAAAAGTCGTGATTTTCATCGGCATTGGGTGAGAGCGCCGAGAGGATCGCCGGATTGACCCGGCAGGCTTCGGCGGGAAACAGCGCTTCATAACCCAGATTCATCAGGGCCTTGTTGGCGTTGTAATGCAGGAACTGCTTGACGTCTTCCGTTAGGCCGACGCCGTCATAAAGGTCTTCGGTATATTTCGCCTCATTGTCGTAAAGCTCGAGGAGGAGATCGAAGGCGAAATCCTTGATCTCCTGCCTTTGCGCCTCGCCAAGACGGTCCAGCGCCCGCTGGAACTTGTAACCGATATAATAGCCGTGCACGGCCTCATCGCGGATGATGAGGCGGATGAGGTCAGCCGTGTTGGTGAGCTTGGCGCGGCTTGACCAGAACATAGGCAGGTAGAAGCCGGAATAGAACAGGAAGCTTTCCAGAAACACGCTGGCGATCTTCTTCTTCAGCGGGTCGCCGCTGTCATATTCCCGCATGATGATCGCGGATTTGCGCTGCAGGAACTCGTTCTCCTCAGACCAGCGATAGGCATCATCGACGTCAGGCGTGGAGCAGAGCGTCGAGAAGATCGACGAATAGGAACGGGCGTGTACGGCCTCCATGAACGAGATGTTGGAAAGCACCGCCTCCTCATGCGGCGTTGCCGAATCCGGCATCAGGCGCACGGCGCCGACACCGTTCTGGATGGTGTCGAGCAATGTCAGCCCGGTGAAGACACGGATCGTCAGCTTCTGTTCTTCCGGCTTCAGTGTTCCCCAGGAGGGAATGTCATTGGAAAGCGGCACCTTTTCCGGCAGCCAGAAGTTCGAGGTCAGGCGATTCCAGACTTCGAGATCCTTGTCGTCCTCGATGCGGTTCCAGTTGACCGCGCGGATGCGGGACGCGGGTTTTACGGCGATATTCATTCTCTTGTCCCTCAAATCAGAGCGTGCAGGAAACGCAGCCCTGAACCTGCGTGCCTTCCAGCGCCATCTGACGCAAACGAATGTAATAGATAGTCTTGATGCCTCGTCTCCAGGCGTAGATCTGCGCCCGGTTGATATCGCGCGTCGTGGCGGTATCGCGGAAGAACAGCGTCAGCGACAGGCCCTGATCGACATGCTGGGTGGCTGCCGCATAGGTGTCGATGATCTTTTCCGGCCCGATCTCATAGGCATCCTGATAATATTCGAGATTGTCGTTCGAAAGATAGGAAGCCGGGTAATAAACGCGACCGATCTTGCCCTCTTTACGAATTTCGATTTTCGAAACGATCGGATGAATGGAGGAGGTGGAGTGGTTGATATAGGAGATCGAGCCCGTCGGCGGCACGGCCTGAAGGTTCTGGTTATAGAGGCCTGATGCCATGACATCCTGTTTCAACGCCGTCCAGTCTTCCTGTGTCGGAATGGCGATGCCGGCCTTTTCGAACAACTCGCGGACCTTCTCCGTCGCGGGCAACCATTCCCGGTCGGTATATTTGTCGAAATAGTCGCCCGAGGCATATTTGGAGTTCTCAAAGCCCTTGAAGCTCTGGCCCCGCTCCAAGGCGAGCCGATTGCTGGCACGGATGGCGTGATAGGTCACGGTGTAGAAATAGATATTGGTGAAATCGATACCTTCTTCCGAACCGTAGAAGATGCGCTCACGCGCCAGATAACCGTGCAGGTTCATCTGGCCAAGGCCGATGGCGTGGCTGGCATCATTGCCCTTTTCCACCGAAGGAACGGAGGAAATATGACTCATGTCCGATACAGCGGTCAGTGCCCGGATGGAGGTCTCGATCGTCTTGCCGAAATCAGCGGAGTCCATGGCAGAGGCAATGTTGAGCGAGCCGAGATTGCACGAGATATCCTTGCCCATATGGCTATAGGAGAGATCGGCGTTGAACTCGCTCGCTTCGCTGACCTGCAAAATTTCCGAGCAAAGATTGCTCATGCTGATGCGGCCCGCGATCGGATTGGCGCGGTTCACCGTATCCTCGAACATGATGTAGGGGTAACCGCTTTCGAACTGGATTTCGGCGATGACCTGGAAGAATTCGCGCGCCTTGATCTTCTTCTTGCGGATGCGGCTGTCGGCAACCATCTCGTGATATTTTTCGGTGACCGAGATCTCCGTCAACGGCACGCCATAGACCCGCTCCACATCATAGGGCGAGAACAGGTACATATCCTCGTTGTTGCGGGCGAGCTCGAAAGTAATGTCGGGTATCACCACGCCGAGCGACAGGGTCTTGATGCGGATTTTTTCATCGGCATTTTCGCGCTTGGTATCGAGGAAACGCATGATGTCAGGGTGATGGGCATGCAGATAGACCGCACCCGCGCCCTGGCGTGCACCCAGCTGGTTGGCGTAGGAAAAGCTGTCTTCCAGAAGCTTCATGACAGGAATGACGCCGGAAGACTGGTTTTCGATCTGCTTGATCGGTGCCCCGAATTCGCGAATATTGGTCAGGGACAGCGCCACACCGCCGCCACGCTTGGAAAGCTGGAGAGCCGAATTGATCGAGCGGCCAATGCTTTCCATATTGTCTTCCACGCGCAGCAGAAAACACGAGACCAGCTCGCCGCGGCTTTTCTTGCCGGCGTTGAGGAATGTCGGGGTTGCCGGCTGGAAACGGCCGGAAATGATCTCGTCCATGAGATCACGGGCCAGCTGCTCGTCACCGCGCGCAAGAGCCAGCGCCACCATGCAGACCCGGTCCTCGTAACGCTCGAGATAACGTTTTCCGTCGAAGGTCTTCAGCGTATAGGACGTGTAATATTTGAACGCGCCGAGGAAGGTCGGAAAACGAAACTTCCGGGAATAGGCCTCGTCATAGAGGTCACGGACGAAATTGAAGGAGTACTGGTCCAGCACTTCCTGCTCGTAATATCCCTCCGTTACCAGATAATCGAGCTTCTCCCGCAGATTATGGAAGAAGACGGTGTTCTGGTTGACGTGCTGGAGGAAATATTGCCGGGCAGCCAGACGATCCTTGTCGAGCTGGATCTTTCCGTTCTCGTCATAAAGGTTCAGCATCGCGTTCAGCGCGTGATAATCCAGTCCCGTATCAACCGGTTTCTGGCTTGCGGCTACGGGCTGTTTGGCATCCTTGCGCAGCGCGCTTGAGGTCAGCGTGTCCAAAATCGTTCCAATCCATGTTTGACGTTGGCGACATCTTCTTCCGTGCCGAGAAGCTCGAAACGATAGAGAAACGGCACCGCGCATTTGCGCGAGACGATATCTCCGGCGGATGCGAAAGCTGCGCCAAAATTCGTGTTGCCCGCCGCGATGACACCGCGAATGAGATTTCGGTTGGAGGGCTCGTTCAAAAACCGGATGACCGGCTTCGGCACGGCCCCTTTCGTGCCGCCGCCGCCGTAGGTGGGAGTAACGAGCACATAGGGCTCCGACACCTGAGGCACATCTTCCTCAGCGCCAAGCGGCAGGCGAAACAAACGCCGTTCCAGTTTCAGAAGGAAACGATGGGTGTTTTCAGAACGGCTGGAATAATAGACGATCAGGCCCATCGCCCCCGCCGCCTCAGCTGATCGAGCCGATCATATCAGGCCTGAAACCTGCCCAATGGCGCTCGCCAGCGACGACGACGGGAACCTGCATGTAGCCGAGGCCGCGAACATGATCGAGGGCATCCGTATCTTCGGAAATGTCGATAATCTCATAGGGAACGCCGATGCGGTCGAGCGCGCGATAGGTGGCTGTGCATTGGACGCAGGCGGGCTTGCTGTAAACGGTGACGGTCATAATTTCCCTTTCGAAGCCGATTTCGGACACGGCTCAACATTGCCGATTGCAATCGCAATCGGGTGGCGATGGATCTGTCATTCAGGCGAGGCGCGCGGCTTGAGAGTTCGTCGTATTTTCAGGCGGGAAAACCGGTTCCCATTCCCTGACATACTCAAAGCCGCGGAAAATCACTTTCTACGCCGACGAGCGTAGCAACTCAAAGAAATGCACTGGCATGACTTCACCCCGAAGCTTGTTCTGGAGGGGGCAGAAAAGGGCGCACGCAAATCATTTGCGTCAGACACCTTCCTCCGGACACCCCGCCCGTGGACATTTGCGCTCAAGGCAGGTCTCCTGACTTGCGGGTCACAACATCTATTCCAGCCTTCCCGGAGCTTTTGGCTCCAGTGGCTCAAATCGGAACGATGCTCGCCGCTCACAGTTGCGGGGGCAGTTTCGGCCTTGCTCCGCCGTGATGGCGTTACGCACCGAATTCCCGTCTTAGCTCCCAACCCTAGCGAATCGGAAGAACCTTGAACACCACATATAGTATATGAGAAAATTTTCTCGTCAATAAGTAGACACACAAAAGCCCCACCCTGTGGATCAAAAAGATTCAACACATGGTCAACAAAGGCTTAACGGCAGATCGGAACTGCCACTCAAGGGGGGAAAAGTGTTAATCTATTCCCAGATATCGATGTGGATATCGGCGGGACGGGCGTTTTCGATCACCCTTTTTCCGTTGGGAAGATCGTTTTCAAACAGTTTGGCGTGGATTTGAGCGGCATTGAGCCCATAGCCCTGCCATCTGTTGCGCAGCCTCTCTTCAAGCACCGCGACGGATGGACCCACAAAAATGGTGAGATCGAAACTCCCGGAAAGCACCGTCCATGGCGCCTCGTTGAGCAGCAGATAATTGCCCTCGGCAAGGATCAGGCGCGTGTCCGGCGCAATCGCTCGGGCGGAGGCAATGGCGATCTCGCGGGAGCGGTCGAAAACCGGGACAAGAACTTCCTGCCCGCCCTCGCGGACGGCGGAGACGATATCAAGGAAGCCACGCACGTCGAATGTTTCGGGCGCACCCTTTCGTGACAGCAGACCCCGTTCTTCGAGAATTCCGTTGTCCATATGGAAGCCATCCATGGGCAACACGGCGGCCGTTTCGCCGCGAGCGCGCAAGGCATCACAAAGCGCGTCCGCCAGCGTGGATTTGCCGGCCCCTGGGGGACCGGCAATGGCAATGATGAAACGGGATTGACCCTCTGCCCGTCGAAGCAAGTCTTCGACGATCGTCTCAAGCTTCAGCGTCATGCGGCAAGCGTTTCCTGGGGCGCTTCCTTGGCACCGGTCATGAAGGCGACGGCATCCGACATCGAATAGTCCTTCGGATTGATGACGCAAAGGCGTTTGCCCAGCCGATGAATATGGATGCGATCCGCAACCTCGAACACATGCGGCATGTTGTGCGAGATCAGAACGATCGGCAGACCGCGTGAGCGCACATCGAGAATAAGCTCCAGCACGCGGCGGCTTTCCTTGACGCCAAGCGCCGCCGTCGGTTCGTCGAGGATGACGACCTTGGAGCCGAAGGCTGCCGCACGCGCCACAGCCACACCCTGACGCTGGCCACCCGAAAGGGTTTCCACCGCCTGGTTGATGTTCTGGATCGTCATCAGGCCGAGTTCGGACAGTTTCTCGCGGGCGAATTTCTCCATTGCCGGACGGTCGAGCGCGCGGAACAGGCTGCCCTGAATGCCGGGTTTACGGATCTCCCGGCCCAGAAACATATTGTCAGCTATGGAAAGCGCCGGCGAGAGCGCAAGGTTCTGATAGACCGTTTCAATACCCGCCTTGCGCGCCTCAATGGGCGAACGGAACTGGACGGGCTGGCCTTCGAGCCTGATTTCCCCTTCATCGGGCGTCACCGCACCGGAAATCGCCTTGATGAGCGAGGATTTTCCGGCGCCGTTATCACCGATGACCGCGAGGATTTCGCCCGGATAAAGATCGAAGTCAGCATTATCGAGTGCGGTCACGCGACCGTAGCGTTTAACGAGATTGCGCGCTGTGAGGATAGGTTCTTTTGCCATCAGCCTGCTACCTTTCTAATCCACTGGTCGATTGCCACGGCCAAGATGATGAGGACGCCAATCAACAGATAGGTCCATTGCGGATCTGTCCCGATGAGCCTGAGGCCCAGCGAAAAGACGCCGACGATCAGCGCACCGAAGATCATGCCCATGATGGAACCGCGTCCGCCGAACAGCGAGATGCCGCCGATGACCACTGCAGTGATGGATTCAATGTTGGCGAACTGACCGGCAGTCGGCGACACCGAGCCGATGCGACCGATGAGAGCCCAACCCGCGAAGGCGCAGATAAGGCCGGACAGGGTATAGACGGTCGTCAGCATGCGCTTGACGTTAACGCCAGCAAGTTCAGCCGCGTCTGGATCGTCACCGACCGCATAAAGATGGCGCCCCCAAGCGGTGCGGTTGAGCACATACCAGAGCAAAGCGACGAGCAGAACCATCGCGAGAACGCCGTAGGTGAAGACGGCATTGCCGATACGAATATTATTGCCGAAAAACTGAAGAATGGGCGCTTGCTGGACAATGTCCTGAGCGCGGATCGTCTCGTTAGCCGAATAGAGGAAATTGGTGGCCAGCACGATCTGCCACATGCCGAGCGTGACGATGAAGGGCGGCAGCCGCATGCGCGATACCAGCACGCCGTTGATGAAACCACAAAACGCGCCGACTGCGAGACCGCAAATAATGGAAAGTTCCGCAGGCAGACCATAACGGAAGGTGAACTGGCCCATGACGACGGAGGAGAGAACCATGATGGCACCGACCGAAAGATCGATACCCGCGGTCAGAATGACCAGCGACTGCGCCGCGCCGACAATGCCGACGATTGCCACCTGCTGAAGAATAAGCGTCAGCGAGAAAGCCGAAAAGAACTTGCCGCCCAGCGTCATGCCGAAGATGGCAAGTGACAGCACCAGAACGATCAGGGGAACAGCCGCAGGGCTGGAATGCAGAAAGTGCTGGAATTTTTCCAGCAAACTCTTGTTGTGCGTATCAAAAGCAGCGACCTGGGTCGAACTTCCTGACAGCACTTTTTCAAATTCATTGTGCGGTTGCGCCCGCACTGGCTGATCGCTCATGGATTTTCCTCCCGATCGCTCCATCGCATCAGCCCTGAAGCCGGGATCGCTCTCCGGAGGGGGATAATGCGTAGATTCAAACTGTTGAGAAGCGTGCCTCAGTTCCGTCAGCGGTCGCCCGGCGCGCTCGTTTGTTTCTGTCCGATCACCCAGATCGAGCTCTTAAACCATTCAGGTTAATGGGCGGGGGCAGATTGCCCCCGCGGCTTTTCAAAGGCGCGGCATCAGCCCCAGCACTTCTTCAGGCCTTCCTTGGTGTCGATGGAATCGAGGCCCTTGACCGGCTTGTCCGTTACCAGCGTCACGCCGGTGTCGAAAAAGTTCTTGCCAGCTGTCGGCTTCGGCTTTTCGCCCGTGTCGGCAAACTTCTTGACGGCTTCGACACCGAGCGCCGCCATCAGCAACGGATATTGCTGGGACGTTGCACCAATCACGCCTTCCGCGACGTTCTTAACGCCTGGGCAACCGCCATCGACGGAAACGATCAGTACGTCCTTTTCGCGGCCGACGGCCTTCAGCGCTTCATAAGCGCCAGCAGCAGCAGGCTCGTTGATCGTGTGGACGACGTTGATCGTCGGGTCTTTCTGAAGCAGATTTTCCATCGCCGAACGGCCACCTTCTTCGTTACCGTTGGTAACGTCGTGGCCAACGATGCGCTTGTCGTCTTCATCGCCGATCTTGTTGATGTCCTTCACGTCGATGCCGAAGCCCTTCATGAAGCCCTGGTTGCGCAGCACGTCAACCGTCGGCTGGGAGGGGGTAAGGTTGAGGAAGGCAATTTTTGCGTCCTTGGCCTTGTCGCCAAGGGTACCGGCGGCCCATTTGCCGATCAGCTCGCCGGCCAGAAGATTGTCGGTGGCGAAAGTGGAATCGGCGGCATCGACGGGTTCCAGAGGCGTATCGAGGGCAATGACGAGAAGGCCGGCGTCACGCGCCTTCTGTACGGCCGGAACGATGCCCTTGGTGTCCGATGCGGTGATCAGGATACCCTTGGCGCCATCGGCGATGCAGGTCTCGATCGCGGCGACCTGGCTTTCGGAATCACCGTCGATCTTGCCGGCATAGGACTTCAGCGTCACGCCGAGTTCTTTCGCCTTGGCGGTCGCGCCTTCTTTCATCTTGACGAAAAAGGGGTTGGTGTCGGTTTTGGTAATCAGGCAAACCGACGTATCGGCGGCAGATGCAGCGGAAGCGAAAGAAACGCCAAGCGCGAGCGCGCCCAGAAGAGCGGAAACAGTGGTCTTCATGAGATCCTCCCAATGGATATTTGAGCACCGTGACGGTACCCGACGATCCCGTCTCCTCCGAGATCGACGACCGTTGATGCAGATGGAACCACCAAAGGAAACGGCTGTCAATAAATAAATCCGATTGAATTATTAATTCCGTGTGGCATTCTGACAAGCGGCAAGGAGGAATGTCGCCGCGTCGTTTAACGTTGCGATAGCAAGATTGCCATAAAGCCCCCTGTATCGGTCGCAGCGGATATGGCGGGCGGGAGGATGACATTATGAGACAATCTGTCGAGACGGCGCCGCAAGCGCCGCCCACTACCATGGATATGAGCGGCGGTGCCAACCAGATCGGGGTGCGCGCTTATAACGAGCGGCTCGTGCTGTCCCTCGTTCGCCGTCATGGCGGTCTGTCAAAAGCCGAAATATCAAGACTTTGCGGCCTTTCGGCGCAGACCGTTTCCGTCATCATGCGTTCGCTTGAAAAGGATGGTCTTCTCATTCGTGGCGAAAGACTGCGCGGCAAGGTGGGCCAGCCATCGACACCGATGCGCCTTAATCCCGATGCCGTATTTTCTTTTGGCGTCAAGATCGGCCGGCGCAGTGTCGATCTCGTGCTGATGGATTTTGTCGGGCGCATCAGGCTCAAGCTCCGCAAGACCTATCCCTATCCCATGCCGGAGTGGATATTACCCTTTGTCATAGAGGGCATATCCGAGCTCGAATCAAAACTCTCTGCGGCCGAGCGTCAAAAAATTGCCGGTGTCGGCATCGCCGCCCCGTTCGAATTGTGGAACTGGGCCCAGGAAGTGGGCGCCCCACAAGCGGAAATGGAACGGTGGCGGGACGTCGATATCCGCTCGGAAATTGCCGATGGCATCAGCTATCCGGTCTTTCTGCAGAATGACGCCACAAGCGCTTGCGGTGCCGAACTGGTTTTCGGCGCGGGCCAGAACTATGCGGATTTTCTTTACGTCTTCATCGGCTCCTTCATCGGCGGTGGTGTCGTCTTGAATTCAGCGCTGTTTTCCGGAAAGACAGGCACCGCCGGCGCGATCGGTCCATTGCCGGTGCAGGGGCAGGACGGCAATACGGTTCAGTTGCTGAAAATCGCGTCGATCTTCGTTCTGGAAAACATGCTGCGCGAAAGGGGCATTGATCCCCGTCCCCTATGGTTCTCCCCGGACGAGTGGATCGACTTCGGCGAACCGCTGGAAAACTGGATTCAAAAAACCGCCGCCGCGCTGGCCCAGGCTGTTATTGCCGCGGCCTCCATTATAGATTTTTCCAGCGTCATCATCGATGGTGGCTTTCCCGACTGGGTTCGGACGAGAATCGTTTCCGCCACCCGGCTTGCCCTGAAGCATCACGATCTTCAGGGTGTCACGCTGCCGGAGATCGTCGAAGGTGCGGTCGGCAGCCAGGCTCGGGCAATCGGCGGTGCAAGCCTTCCGCTGTTTTCGCGTTATCTCATCGATCAGAACGTTCTGTTCAAGGATACGACGGGCTGACGGCCCTTATCGGATTCCTTACCCGGCTCTTTTCGGCTGATTTCGCGATCATTCACCAGCAGCGTGCTGCATTATCGTGTCTAGAAAGGCGGGGCCGTACCGCTCCAGCTTGGTTTCCCCAACGCCGGCGATCTGCGCCATCTCCTTCGCAGAGGCAGGTCTCGCCGCCGCGAGTTCAATGAGGGTCTTGTCGTGAAAGATCACATAGGGCGGAACGTTCTGCGCGCGGGCAATTTCCATGCGCTTGGCACGCAGCGCCTCAAAGAGGCCCCGGTCTGCCTCTGGCAGAGCCGTCGACGTTGCATTCCGTGGCGCATCCCGTCGTGTCGACCGCGGCGCTGACGGTATCCTCAGCATCAGGGAAGGCTTTTCCCGCAGGAACCGCCTCCCGTTCTCTGAAATGGACAATCCGCCATGCCCGGTCAGATCCACCTCAATCAGGCGCAACGCCACCAGCTGACGCAGAATGGCCCGCCAAGTGCGATTGTCGTGTTCCTTGCCGATCCCGTAAGTCGTGATGCTATCGTGCCCGAACTTTGTAATCCGTTCATCCTGCGCGCCCAGCAAGACGCTGATGACATAGGCCTGTCCGAAACGTTCTCCCGTGCGGTAAATGCAGGAAAGCAGCTTCTGTGCGGCAATGGCCCCCTCGAATAGATCGGGCGGCGACGAGCAGGTATCGCAATTGCCGCAAGGCTCGCACCGGTCGCCAAAATAGGAGAGCAGCACCTGCCTCCGGCAACCCGCGGTTTCCGCAAGGCCAAGCAGCGCATCGAGCTTCTGTCGTTCCATGTATTTACGCTGGTCCGCAGCGTCCGACTCCTCGATGAAACGGTTGCGCAGGGCAATATCTTCGTAACCATAGAGCATCAGCACATCGGACGGCAGGCCATCGCGCCCGGCCCGGCCGGTTTCCTGATAATAGGCCTCGATGCTTCCGGGCAGATCGATATGGACGACGAAGCGCACATCCGGCTTGTCGATGCCCATACCGAAGGCAACCGTCGCGACGATGATGACTGCCTCACCATGCTGGAAACGGGTCTGGTTTTCCTCGCGGGCGGCCTTATCCATGCCGGCGTGATAGGGCAACGCGTCACGGCCCTCTTCCCGCAGCCATGCCGCCGTTTCTTCCACTTTGCGTTTCGACAGGCAATAAACGATGCCGCTTTCATTTTCCCGGCCGTTGAGAAAACGTTTCAGCTGAGTACGGGGATTGTCCTTCTCCATGATCGCATAGCGGATGTTGGGGCGATCGAAGCCGGCAATGAAGGCATCGGCTTCATCAATGGCAAGATGGCCGAGAATCTCGGCACGGGTGGGTTCGTCAGCCGTCGCCGTCAGCGCCATCCTCGGTGTATTTGGAAAACGCGCGATCAACATATCGAGCTGGCGATAAGGCGGTCGGAAATCATGCCCCCATTGCGACAGGCAATGGGCCTCGTCGACGGCGATCAGCGACAGGTCAATGGATTGAAGCGCATCAAGGACATCAGGCTTCAAAAGGGTTTCCGGCGCGGCGTAGAGAATATCGACGTTGCCGGCTCGCATATCCCGCCAGAGCGTGCGGCGCTCTTCCGGAGAAAGGTCGGAATTGAGAGCTTCGGCTCTTACACCCGCCTGACGCAGCGCGGCAACCTGATCAACCATCAGCGCGATCAGCGGCGAAACGACAAGCCCCATGCCCTCTCTGGCAAGCGCAGGGATCTGGTAACAAAGCGACTTTCCGCCACCCGTCGGCATCAGAACGAACGCATTGTTGCCTGCCACCACATGCTGGATGATTTCGCCCTGCCGTCCGCGAAACGCATCATAACCATAGACGGCCTTGAGGATATTTAAGGGATCGGCATTCACGTCGTTTTTCCACGCTGGGCTTGATGGCGCATCATGTCCATTTCAGGCTTCCTGGCAATGCCGGAGATGGTTTTTCTGAGGGTTGTTACCGTTCCTGGAGGAACGCAAAAAGGGCTCCGAGTTTCCTCGAAGCCTTTTGATATTGGGTTTAAATTTTGGTTGCGGGGGCAGGATTTGAACCTGCGGCCTTCAGGTTATGAGCCTGACGAGCTACCGGGCTGCTCCACCCCGCGTCCAGCGCATTCGGCAAGGCCGAATGTCGCGGTTACGTCGTTGCTTTAGCGACGACGGATCTTTGCCGGAGATAAATTGCGGAGCAATTTATCTCCTGTAAGGGGCGCACATGATTTTGTACGCCATTTCATTTTGTTTAAAGCTCTGCCTTAAACGACGAAAGGCCGCTTGGATAGCGGCCCTTGGTGTCGGCTGGGCCGAGGTATGTGAGTTGAGAAGATTTTGAGTTGCGTTTTGCAGACCTGGCAGCGACCTACTCTCCCGCGTCTTGAGACGAAGTACCATTGGCGCTGGGGCGTTTCACGGCCGTGTTCGGAATGGGAACGGGTGCAGCCGCCCCGCGATAACCACCAGGTCGGCAAAACGCAACATTGTTCATGTTTTCACATGGACTGTTGTTTTCGAGAAGCTGGGTGGCGATGCCACTTTTTATCTTAATTACACGTCTTACTTGACCTGTCCGCATTCTACCTTTGCTCAACAGTGAGCATAGCAGCCATACAGACCAGAGGTCGTCGCGCCTTCCGGTTTTTGCTCTCAAGCAAAATACCTGTGGCGCGGCCCGTCCGGAGCCCATCGGGCGTCAGGACAGAAGAATGATGTCATCGAACTTTGTTCGATGAACATAATCAATGGGAACGAAGAAGTCGATCGAGCTATTAGTAACGGTAAGCTTCACACATTGCTGTGCTTCCACACCCGTCCTATCAACGTGGTCGTCTTCCACGGCTCTGATAGGGAACACTCGTTTTCAGGTTGGTTTCCCGCTTAGATGCCTTCAGCGGTTATCCATTCCGTATATAGCTACTCTGCTATGCCCTTGGCAGGACAACAGATCCACCAGAGATACGTCCATCCCGGTCCTCTCGTACTAGGGACAGATCCTGTCAATATTCCTACACCCACGGCAGATAGGGACCGAACTGTCTCACGACGTTCTGAACCCAACTCACGTACCGCTTTAAATGGCGAACAGCCATACCCTTGGGACCTGCTCCAGCCCCAGGATGCGATGAGTCGACATCGAGGTGCCAAACAACCCCGTCGATATGGACTCTTGGGGGTCATCAGCCTGTTATCCCCGGCGTACCTTTTATCCGTTGAGCGATGGCCCTTCCACACGGGACCACCGGATCACTATGACCGACTTTCGTCTCTGCTCGACTTGTCAGTCTCGCAGTCAGGCGGGCTTATGCCATTGCACTCGACGACCGATTTCCGACCGGTCTGAGCCCACCATCGCGCGCCTCCGTTACTCTTTCGGAGGCGACCGCCCCAGTCAAACTACCCACCATACACTGTCCCGGATCCGGATAACGGACCGCGGTTAGACATCCACGAAGATAAGGGTGGTATTTCAAGGATGGCTCCACACGAACTGGCGTCCATGCTTCAAAGCCTACCACCTATCCTACACATGCCTTGGCGAATGCCAGTGTAAAGCTATAGTAAAGGTGCACGGGGTCTTTCCGTCTGACCGCAGGAACCCCGCATCTTCACGGGGAATTCAATTTCACTGAGTCTATGTTGGAGACAGCGGGGAAGTCGTTACGCCATTCGTGCAGGTCGGAACTTACCCGACAAGGAATTTCGCTACCTTAGGACCGTTATAGTTACGGCCGCCGTTTACTGGGGCTTCAGTTCAGAGCTTGCACCCCTCCCTTTAACCTTCCAGCACCGGGCAGGCGTCAGACCCTATACGTCGTATTGCTACTTCGCAGAGCCCTGTGTTTTTGATAAACAGTCGCTACCCCCTGGTCTGTGCCACCCCATCATACTTGCGTACAAAAGGGTCACGCTTCTTCCGAAGTTACGCGTGCAATTTGCCGAGTTCCTTCAACATAGTTCTCTCAAGCGCCTTGGTATACTCTACCTGACCACCTGTGTCGGTTTCGGGTACGGTCTATACGGTGGAGCTATTTCCTGGAACCTCTTCGCCGCACATTCAATCCAATAAGAATGTACAACACACGAGATCCGTCACTACCACCAGGCCCACGAATATTAACGTGGTTCCCATCGACTACGCGTGTCCGCCTCGTCTTAGGGGCCGGCTAACCCTGCTCAGATTAACTTTAAGCAGGAACCCTTGGTCTTTCGGCGAGGGAGTCTCTCACTCCCTTTATCGTTACTCATGTCAACATTCGCACTTCCGATATCTCCAGCAGCCCTCACGGGTCCGCCTTCACAGACTTACGGAACGCTCCGCTACCACTGAAGCAACCCGAAGGTTGCCTCAATCCTCAGCTTCGGTGCATGGCTTTAGCCCCGTTACATTTTCGGCGCAAAGACCCTTATTTAGACCAGTGAGCTGTTACGCTTTCTTTAAATGATGGCTGCTTCTAAGCCAACATCCTGGTTGTTTTGGGATCCTCACATCCTTTCCCACTTAGCCATGACTTGGGGACCTTAGCTGGAGGTCAGGGTTGTTGCCCTTTTCACGACGGACGTTAGCACCCGCCGTGTGTCTGCCGACTAGTACTCCTCGGTATTCGGAGTTTGGTTAGGATCAGTAAGACGGTGAGTCCCCATAGCCCATCCAGTGCTCTACCCCCGAGGGTATTCGGTCGACGCTCTACCTAAATAGATTTCGCGGAGAACCAGCTATTTCCGAGTTTGATTGGCCTTTCACCCCTAGCCACAAGTCATCCCAATCTATTGCAACAGATACGGGTTCGGCCCTCCAGTTGGTGTTACCCAACCTTCAGCCTGCTCATGGCTAGATCACTCGGTTTCGGGTCTAATGCAACTAACTAAATCGCCCTATTCAGACTCGCTTTCGCTGCGCCTACACCTACCGGCTTAAGCTTGCTAGTTACACTAAGTCGTTGACCCATTATACAAAAGGTACGCCGTCACCCTTGCGGGCTCCGACTGTTTGTAGGCATCCGGTTTCAGGTTCTATTTCACTCCCCTCGTCGGGGTGCTTTTCACCTTTCCCTCACGGTACTTGTTCGCTATCGGTCATGCACGAGTACTTAGGCTTGGAGAGTGGTCTCCCCATGTTCAGACAGGATTTCACGTGCCCCGCCCTACTCAAGGACAATGACTGTTCTACGCGTAAGGGGCTATCACCCTCTATGGCCGACCTTTCCAGATCGTTCCGCTTTATTCATCATTGCCACTGGCCTGGTCCGCGTTCGCTCGCCACTACTTACGGAGTCTCGGTTGATGTCCTTTCCTGCAGGTACTTAGATGTTTCAGTTCCCTGCGTTCGCTTCTTACCCCTATGTATTCGAAAGTAAGATACCTTATAATAATGCTTGGAAACCCAGGCCGTTCGTTAAAACAGACTGGATTTTCCAAGCATTTAAGGTGGGTTGCCCCATTCGGAGATCCATGGATCAAAGCTTATTCGCAGCTCCCCACGGCTTTTCGCAGCGTATCACGTCCTTCTTCGCCTGTGCATGCCAAGGCATCCACCAAATGCCCTTAATTCACTTCTTCGTTCTCATTGTCTATGCTCATCATCTGTTGGATTTGGCAGAACCTTTCCTTCTCGCTTACGCTCAAAGGGGTGCCAAATCGGGCAATCCGGGCAAAACTCAATCTGCCGCGAAAGCCATTCCATCTCTAACGATAAAGAGAGGAACAACGGTTACGGTTACCTTTTACAACCGCAACACCAACGATGACATCGACGTGTTCGATACAATCCTCTTTGAAGGCACGCCGGTGCACTTCGAGGTCGTATCATTAAGACCAGCTTCTCGAGATATCATCCGGTGATGCGCGGTCAGGCAACATCAATC
>NZ_CP047387.1:2395000-2775000 GCF_013365515.1 Agrobacterium sp. CGMCC 11546 | reverse complement strand
CATTAAAACGTGACCGTCAAAGTCTATTCACTAGGACCCAAATCTCTCCAGGTCCCGCAAGCTTCGCCGCCCACGTTTCTCTTTCTTCTCATATTCAATTGTCAAAAAACAGACCACTTCAAAGCAGTCAAATAATCAAACTCCGAAACCACAAGGCCCCGAAACCAAACAAGCAATCCGCTCATTCCTTGATTTTCTTAGAACGAAAGACTTCGTCGCCAGCAGCGCCGCCGCCCTCGTTCAGTGAGCGGACTTATAAGAGAACCTCACCAAACAAGTCAACACACCCATCGTCAAAAAACTGACATTTTTCGTAACTAACTGATTTTAATAGATAGTTTTGGAGAAATGCGTCAGGGACAATGGGAGGGGCAGATTCTCTACCTGTTTTCGCGACGCACCGGACGGCGCCCCTTTCATACCTTATTGCAAATGACCTGAAGAGACCGGGCATTGGCCGGCAGGCCACTTGCCCGGCCTTTACATATGACTGTCAAAGCGCCAGTCCGTGCATTAGAAACGGCATATAGGACGCTTAACACCACGAGATCGCCGCAGGCCCTTTGCATGACCAGAACGCCCGTTCCCATAAAGACCGAATTGCCCGAACTTCCCGTCAGCGCCGTATTGGGGGATATTGCCCAGGTGTTAGCCGCAAAGAAGCGCGCAGTTCTTTCGGCTCCGCCGGGGGCGGGCAAGACCACGCTCGTGCCGCTTCATCTTTTACACGAGGACTGGCGGGGCGACGGCAAGATCATTCTTCTTGAACCACGCCGGCTCGCTGCCCGGGCTGCGGCCGGACGCATGGCCGAGCTGCTTCGTGAGAATGTCGGGGAAACCGTCGGTTATCGCATGCGGCTCGACAACCGCGTCTCCTCGAAAACCAGGATAGAGGTGGTGACCGAAGGTGTGTTTGCCCGGATGGTTCTCGATGACCCCGAGCTATCAGGCGTTTCCACGGTAATTTTCGACGAATTTCATGAGCGCTCGCTCGACGGCGATTTCGGGCTGGCGCTGGCGCTCGACGTACAGGCGGGGTTACGGGAGGATCTGTGCATTCTCGTGATGTCCGCCACGCTCGATGTGGAGAGTATCAGCGCGCTGATGGGCGACGCGCCGGTCATTCAGAGCCTTGGCCGGACGTTCCCGATCGACATTCGATATGAAGAACGGTGGCAAGGTATCCATGTCGATGAAAAAGTCGCCAAGGCGATTACAGAGGCCCACGCATCCGAAACCGGTTCGATTCTGGCCTTCCTGCCCGGCCAGGCGGAGATCACCCGCACAGCCTCGCGGCTGGAGGGACGCTTTCCTGATGATACGGACATTATCCCGCTTTACGGCAACCTGTCGCAAAAGGAGCAAGATGCCGCGATCAAGCCGGCACCGGGCGGACGGCGCAAGATCGTGCTTGCTACGTCAATCGCCGAGACATCCATTACCATCGATGGCGTGCGGGTGGTGATCGACAGCGGTCTGCAGCGATTGCCGGTCTTTGAGCCGGCGACCGGAATCACCAGACTGGAGACCGTGCGGGTGTCGCGGGCTTCCGCCGACCAGAGGGCCGGCCGCGCTGGGCGAACGGAGCCCGGCATTGCGATCCGGCTTTGGCATCAGGGGCAGACGGCGGCGCTCAATGCCTTTACGCCACCGCAAATTCTGGCGAGCGATCTTTCCGGTCTCGCCCTCGATCTCGCCCACTGGGGCGTTCACGACCCTTCCGCGCTCGCATTTCTCGATGCGCCGCCTGAAGCCGCACTGAAAGAATCGGTGGTGCTTCTCAAAAACCTCGGTGCCCTCGATGACGGCGGTGGGCTGACGCGACAAGGTCGTCTGATGCGCGGCCTTTCACTGCCGCCGCGGCTTGCAGCCATGGTGATTGCCTCGGCGGACGAAGGTGCCGGGAAAAAAGCGGCGATGCTCGCCGTCATGCTGACGGAACAGGGGCTGGGTGGCAACGACATCGATCTAGATGAAAGGCTGCGGCGCTTTTTTTCCGAGAGAAGTGAGAGAGCGCAGGCGGCGCGCAAGCTGGCATCGCGGCTGCTCGATGCTATCGGCTACAAGACCGCGAAGGCTGAAACGCCGAGCGAGGCCGGTGCTCTGCTGCTGCACGCCTATCCGGACAGGATTGCGCTTCAACGCGGCGCGCGGGGGCGTTACGTGATGGCCAATGGGCGGGGCGCGGAGCTGGCCGAGACCGAACGGCTGGCGGCGAGCAAAATGCTCGTCGTGGCCGATATTACCGGACGGGCGGCGCAGCCACGTGTTCTTGCGGCGGCGGCTATCGAAAGGGCTGATATAGAAGAGCGGATGCCGCATCTTATCGTCCAGCAGGAACAGTTGCTGTTCGACAAGGCGAGCGGTCAGGCGCGGGCGCGAAAAGTGACACGCCTTGGTGCCATCATTCTCGACGAGACACCCCTGCCCAGACCCGATGGCGAACAGGCGGCGCGGGCACTTGCCAATGGCGTCAGGGAATTCGGCCTCGACATTCTTCCATTTTCGAAAGAAACCCTGCAGCTGCGTGACAGGATCGGTTTTCTGAATGCCAGCATCGGCGATCCGTGGCCTGACGTTAGCGATGCGGCGCTGCTTGCACGGCTGGAGGAATGGTTCGTTCCTTTCCAGAACGGCGCCCGCAGCCTTCAGGACATCCGGCCCGGCAGCCTCTCCGAGGGAATCCTGTCGCTGGTGCCGCATGAGGTGGCACGAGATCTCGGGCGGCTGGCACCGACGCATTTCGAAGCGCCGACGGGTCAGCGGCACCCCATCCGTTACGACGCCAACGAACCGACGCTTTCCATTCGCGTACAGGAGCTTTTCGGACTGAAGGCCCACCCCGCCATTGCGCAGGGGCGCCTGCCGCTGCTCCTGGAATTGACCTCCCCGGCGCACAGGCCGATACAGACGACACGCGATCTTCCCGGTTTCTGGACGGGCTCGTGGAAGGATGTGCGGGCGGATATGCGCGGGCGGTATCCGCGCCATCCCTGGCCGGAGGATCCGGCCTCGGCCCTGCCGACCAGCCGTGCGAAACCGCGCGGGACGTGACGATGATGAAAAGGGTAAAGGAGAAGACGGTGGCTGGCCATCCGATCGAAACCACCAGGCTTGGCCGCGCCAGCCGCAGGATAAGGCTGCAGACCATCATCTGGCTGCGCTGGCTGGCGGTGGCCGGACAGACGGCGACGATCCTGTTTGTCGCTTTCGCGCTGAATTTTCCCCTGCCGCTTCTCGCCTGCGGACTTCTGATCGCGGCGCTGGCGCTTGCCAATCTGTTTCTCACCGCCCGTTTTCCGTCCACCTATCGTCTGGAGCCGTGGGAAGCGACATTGCTGCTCGCCTTCGACCTGCTGCAACTGACGGCACTGATCTATATTACCGGTGGACTTTCCAATCCCTTCGCGCCGCTGATCTGCGTGCAGGTCATCATCGCCTTTGCCTCGCAGCCGCTGCGGCATTCGCTCATCCTGCTCGGCTTTGCCGTCATCTGCTCGACGGCGATCGCCTTTTCGCCCTTTCCTGTCCCCTGGTACCCCGAAGAGGTTTTGCCGATCCAGCTTCTGCTGCATGTCGGCACCTGGGTTGCGATCATCGCCACCACCTCTTTCGCGGCCTTTTATGCCTATCGCGTTTCGCATGAAGCCAATCAGCTGGCTGATGCACTGGCGGCAACGGAGTTGGTGCTAGAGCGGGAAAAACACCTTTCCCAGCTCGACGGGCTGGCGGCAGCGGCAGCGCATGAGCTCGGCACGCCGCTTGCGACAATCAGCGTCGTCGCCAAGGAAATGGAACGGGAACTGGGGCATGATGAGAAATACGGCGAAGACATAGCGCTGCTGCGCAGCCAGAGCGAAAGATGCCGCGATATTCTGCGCCGGCTCACCTCGCTCTCCGCCGACAACGAGGAGCATATGAGCCGTCTGCCGCTTTCCTCGCTGATCGAGGAGGTGATGGCGCCGCATCGTGAGTTCGGCATTCGCCTGGAACTGGTGGAAAAGACTGGTCGTGCCGAGGAGCCGGTCGGTGTCCGCAACGCCGGCATTATCTACGGGCTGGGCAACCTCATCGAAAATGCCGTGGACTATGCGCGTGAGAAGGTGACCGTGACGGTGGATCACGATGCCCAGAACGTCGCCGTCATCATAGAGGATGACGGGCCGGGTTATGCCCATGACGTGCTTGCCCGTATCGGCGAGCCCTATGTGACCGAACGTCACAATGATACCCGCGCCGGCGGGCTTGGCCTTGGGCTTTTCATCGCCAAGACCTTGCTGGAGCGTTCCGGCGCGGCTGTTACCTTTGAAAATCGCGCATCAAGCAAAAGCGGGGCGCGGGTCACAATCGTCTGGCCTCGGGCGCTGATGGACGATAAAAGAAGCCGTTGACTTTACCATCCACGTTGAAGCGGCGATAAGAAGAAGAAAATCAAGCCGATGAAGTTGCCGGAAGGCCGGAAACATGAAGATTGAAGACCAGACCCCAGCCACCAGCAAACCGGTGGACGATATCGATCCCATCGGACCCGACAGATCGCTGCTGATCGTCGACGATGACGGCCCGTTTCTGCGCCGGCTTGCCCGGGCCATGGAAACACGCGGCTTTGCCGTCGATACTGCCGAGACGGTGAGCGAGGGCATTGCCCGCTCCAAGGCCGCGCCGCCGAAATATGCGGTCGTCGATTTGAGGCTTGCTGATGGCAACGGGCTGGAAGTGATCGAAGCCATCAGGCAGAACCGGGACGACACGCAGATCGTCGTTTTGACCGGCTACGGCAATATCGCCACCGCCGTGACCGCCGTGAAGCTCGGCGCGCTGGACTATCTCGCCAAACCCGCCGATGCGGACGATGTCTTTAATGCTCTGACACAGCGCAAGGGTGAAAAGACCGAGGTTCCCGAAAACCCGATGTCGGCAGACCGCGTGCGCTGGGAGCATATTCAGCGGGTTTATGAAATGTGCGAGCGCAATGTTTCGGAAACGGCGCGTCGGCTCAACATGCATCGGCGCACCCTTCAGCGCATTCTCGCGAAACGCGCTCCGAAGTGAAGCATTTCCAGTAAAAGTGCGCAGTGGTTTTACGTCCGGATAATGGGCTGGAACCGAAAGCTATTCCCCGAAACTGCGCCCGGTCGTCCATTCAGCCAACATAAGCCGGGTTGCAGCGGTTCTTGAAAAATCCAGCATTACCGATTTGCGGGTCGCCGGCGGCAATTTGTGCTCCGGCGCATCTCGCAGCATGTGTGCTCCATAGCCATCCGAGAGGATCAGCCCACATTCCTCAGGGAATATGTCGGTCGGAACTTCCGGATGAGTGGCGAAAAATAGCCGGTCGCAATGCAGGCGATAATCCGGCCATTTACGATCGACGCGGAAATCCTCGATCGAGGATTTGATTTCGATGATCCAGATTTCACCCTTGGCCGACAGGCTAATGAGATCGGCTCTGCGTCCGCTCGCAAGCGGCAGTTCCGGCAGAACCGAATGGCGCATCTCATGCAACAGCACCTGTACGCCGCGACGTACCAGCATCGCCTTGTCCGACTGGCGGCCGTCGATTAACGGATTATTGTTGGTAAAGGAAAGAATAGTCATGGATAAAGGCTGCTGAAGCGTTTGGCCTATTGTTGCAAAAAGGCAATCAACCGGCAATTTTAAAGGCGTTGCCGTTTCGCGGCTGCACAATGGCTTGCCAAGTGCGACTTAATGGAAAATAACCGATTTATCCAATTAAGCCTACTCCTTCGCACAATTTGGCGAATTTTCCGCGAGAACGACATGCGCATCCGCACCCCATTGACCCTACTCGGTCTGACGGCAGCACTGGCACTGGCCGGCTGCGCCGAAACGACTTCCCAATCCTCCGCTCCGACCTCCGGCAAGATCGCGGCGTCAGTGCCGGTTGCTGACCCCGTTCCGGCGAAGGTCGAAACGGTCCAGATTTTCAACGATGTCTACGGTCCCGTGACCGATGCGGGTTATGCGCTGCCGGCCATTCCGATCAATCGCGTGAATGAGAAGTACCGCCGCCAGATCGTCGAGTTCCAGACATCCGAGCGTCCCGGCACCATCATCGTCAATACGCGCGATCGTTACCTCTATTATATCATGTCCGGTAACCGCGCTGTGCGTTACGGCATTGGCGTCGGCAAGGCGGGTTTTGCCTGGGCCGGTGAAGCCTATGTGGCCTGGAAGCAGGAATGGCCGATGTGGCACCCGCCGAAGGAAATGGCCGACCGCAAGCCGGAAGTAGCGAAATATGTCGAGGCCGGCATGGGCCCGGGCCTTTCCAACCCACTCGGCGCGCGCGCCATGTATCTCTTCAACGAAAAGGGACAGGACACGCTGTTCCGCATCCACGGTTCGCCCGAATGGGCTTCGATCGGCACTGCTGCCTCTTCGGGCTGCATCCGCATGATCAACCAGGATGTGATCGATCTCTATAGCCGCGTCCGCCCCGGCCGCAGCACCAAGGTCGTCGTGATCCAGTAAGGGTTACATCAGATCAAGAAAAAGCCGCCGAGGATTTTCCCGGCGGCTTTTTTGTTTATGGAAACGCTAGAGAATTTCCGGTGAAAACGGGATCACCTGCAATGCTCTATCTCTTTTGTTTTCAGCATTTCCGGACGTAAAACCGCTAAGCACTCTTACCGGAAATGCCAGGAGGCGGCTTCAGGCCACCTGCTTCGCTTTCAGCTCCAGACGGCGGCGGTGCAGAACCGGTTCAGTGTAACCGTTCGGCTGTTCACGGCCCTTCAGCACCAGCTCGACAGCAGCCTGGAAAGCCACCGATCCATCGAAATCCGACGCCATCGGCAGATAGGCCGGATCGCCGGCATTCTGCGCGTCCACCACGGCGGCCATACGCTTCATGGTCTCGATGATCTGAGCCTCCGTCACCACGCCGTGGCGCAGCCAGTTCGCCATGTGCTGGGCGGAAATGCGCAGCGTGGCGCGGTCCTCCATCAGGCCAATATTGTTGATGTCAGGCACCTTGGAGCAGCCGACACCCTGATCGACCCAGCGAACGACATAACCGAGAATGCCCTGGGCGTTATTATCAAGCTCGCGCTGGATTTCCTCCGGCGTCCAGTTGGGACGCGGTGCGACCGGCACCGACAGGATATCGGAGAGCTTTGCGCGACCACGGCTTTTCAGGCTTTCCTGAACGGCTGCGACGTCGACCTTATGGTAATGCGTGGCGTGCAACGTCGCCGCCGTCGGCGACGGCACCCAGGCGGTATTGGCGCCGGCTTTCGGATGCGCGATCTTCTGCTCCAGCATGGCAGCCATCAGGTCCGGCATGGCCCACATGCCCTTGCCGATCTGGGCGTGGCCGGAGAGACCGCATTCGAGGCCAATATCGACGTTCCAGTTCTCATAAGCCGCGATCCATGCAGCCTGTTTCATGTCGCCCTTGCGGATCATGGGGCCTGCTTCCATAGAGGTATGGATTTCGTCGCCGGTGCGATCGAGGAAGCCGGTATTGATGAAGACTACGCGATCCTTCGCCGCGCGAATGCTTTCCTTGAGGTTGACGGTGGTGCGGCGCTCCTCATCCATAATGCCCATTTTCATGGTGTTCGGCGCCATGCCCACAAGATTTTCGACGCGGGCGAATATCTCGTTGGCGAAAGCAACCTCTTCCGGTCCGTGCATCTTCGGTTTGACGACATACATGGAGCCGGCGCGGGAATTCTGGCGTCGTCCGGACGGGCCGACATCGTAAAGCGCGATCAGCGCCGTCACGACGGCATCCATAATGCCTTCCGGCACGTCGCGGCCATCCCTGTCGAGGATCGCCGGATTGGTCATGAGATGACCGACATTGCGCACCAGCATCAGGGAACGGCCCGGCAGCGTGAGCGCGGAACCATCGGGAGCGGTATAATAACGATCCGGGTTGAGGCGGCGGGTGAAAGTGTTGCCGCCCTTGGAGACGGCTTCCGTCAAATCGCCGCGCATCAGGCCAAGCCAGTTGCCGTAAACCAGCACCTTGTCCTCGGCATCGACGGCGGCGACAGAATCCTCGCAATCCATGATAGTCGTCAGCGCCGATTCGAGGATGACGTCCGATATGCCTGCTCTATCGCTTTTGCCGATTTCGGTCGAGGGATCGATGACGATTTCCGTGTGCAGACCGTTCTTGCCGAGCAGGATCGTGGCGGGCTTTGCCGCTTCACCGCTAAAACCCTTGAATTGAGCTGCATCCTTGAGTCCCGTCGTGACAGCACCGATGGCAAGCTGCAACAGGCCGTCAACGATTTTGAAGCCTATGACGTCGGACCAGCTTCCGGTCTCGAGCGGTGCGGATTCATCAAGGAAGTTGCGCGCCCAGGCGATGACCTTGTCGCCACGCTTCGGATTGTAACCCCTGCCCTTTTCCGCACCATCAGCATCAGAAATGGCGTCCGTGCCGTAGAGCGCATCATAAAGCGAGCCCCAGCGGGCATTGGCGGCGTTCAGCGCATAACGCGCATTCATGACGGGAACAACGAGCTGCGGACCGGCGACGACGGCAATTTCCGGGTCGACATTGCTGGTTTCCACCTTGAAGCCGGGACCTTCCGGCAGCAGGTAGCCGATCTCCTTGAGGAAGGCCTCATAGGCATCGAAATCCGAGGGAGCGCCGTTCTCACGGTACCAACCATCGATTTTTTCCTGCAGCGCATCGCGCTTGGCAAGCAGTTCACGATTCTTCGGAGAAAGCTCATGGACGATGGCCGAAAAACCCTCAAAGAAGGTCTCGCTGTCCAGACCTGTGCCCGGAAGCACCTCGTCCGTCAAAAAGGCATACAGCCTGTCGTCAATGGAAAGACCGAATTTATCCGTGCGGCTCACATGCGCCTCCTTATATTCTGAAGGCATAGATTGGACGCTGAGGCGGTCGCTCGTCAATCGCGGCATCCAGCCAAATATTATTTCCTTTTTGGAAACAATATGGCGGATAATAGTCTTTTTCTACAAAAGCGCCTGCAGATCCTTGATGCGGTCGTTCACCAGCCAGCCGTAATAATTTTCTTCCGGCAATAGCGGCTGCTCGCCGCCTCCGGCGCGTTGGCGGTTCTTCTGTGCAAGCGCAGCCGCACGCTGCTGCGAACCGCCGACATTATAAAGCGTGGAGGTCACACCAGGATTCTTCGAAATATCCATGTCGGCGATCGATCGGTAGTCGTCGATCGACTTGCGGATGGAGGCTGCCATGAAGGCGAGCGAGCGGTCCGGATCCATGATAGCCGTATAAACGGCAGTGGCATCGTTTTCATCCAGCTTTTCGTAACCGGAGGTTCTCGACACCATGTCGGACAGCATCAGCGCCGTTAGCGGGTTGATCTGGCCGAGACCGAAGGTCTGGCCGGCATAAAATGGCTGGAAGAAAACGGCGCTGAAACGGTTGTTCGGATAGGCCACGCCGTCGACGGTCTTACCACGGAAGCTGTCGTCCCAGACATCTTCGCGGCAGTTCCAGAGGCTGTAGGAATCCTTCTTCGCCTGGCATTTGGAAAATTGCGCATGCGTCAGAAACTGCGCAATCGTCTCATCCTTGTAGCCGAAGCGGAAACTGCTACCGGCATAGGAGGCCGCCTTGACGTAATAGGACTGCAGACGGTCATAGGCATCGACATTATAGGTGTGTTCGCCGACGATCGCGCCGACCATATGAATTGGATCGATGCCGTAGCGTCCGGCGGTCGACTTGATCTTGGCGATCAGCGCCTTGTCGGAGGACAAAAGGTCGATCACCTTCTGGTACTTGCGTTCGAAAGAGCTGTTGGACGCCTTGGTTCTGCGGGCGGAAGCGCCGGGAACACCCGGCTGTTCGGCATTGCGATTGCCCGGGGGAACAACCGTCGCGGCCTCGGCATAAGAAGACGAAACGGCGGAAACCGCCAGAGCCACGACAAATGCCAGAAGAATTTTGCGCACGAGCGACTGCCTTTTCTCGAGCCGGCCCTTCCCGGCATGACAAGCGGGAAAACCGGATCATTCCACGAAAGCGGTTCCAACCGGAATGCAGCCCTTCCCATAAACAAAATGCGGGCTGAATGCGAGATGAGGCAGATAAAATAAAAGAGTGCGGCAAATATGGCCGCACTCTTCTTTCGTTGTCCCTGAAGTCTTCAGAGAATGTAACGCGACAAATCCGTATCGGCGGCAAGATCGCCGACATGTTTTTTGACGTATTCCTGATCAATGTTGACGGCGGAGCCACCACGATCCGGTGCGTTGAAGGAGATCTCGTCGAGAACGCGCTCCATCACAGTCTGCAGGCGGCGCGCACCGATGTTTTCGACCGATGAGTTGAGATGAACGGCGACATCGGCCAGTGCATCGATGGCGTCATCTGTGAAATCGAGATCAAGTTCTTCCGTTGCCATCAGCGCCTTGTACTGGCGGATAAGGCTTGCTTCCGTCTCGGTGAGGATACGGCGGAAATCCTCCTTAGTCAGCGGCTTCAACTCGACGCGGATCGGCAGGCGACCCTGAAGCTCCGGCAGAAGATCCGACGGCTTCGCCACATGGAAGGCTCCAGAGGCGATGAAGAGAACATGGTCGGTTTTGACAGGGCCATATTTCGTCGAAACCGTCGTGCCTTCTACAAGCGGCAGGAGATCGCGCTGCACACCCTCGCGGGAGACGCCGGCGCCCATGCCGCCATCGCGGGCGGCGATCTTGTCGATCTCGTCGAGGAAGACGATGCCGTCATTTTCCACCGACTTCACCGCCTCGCGCTGGATCATTTCATTATCCAGCAGCTTGTCGGATTCGTCGCGGACAAGATCGGTATAGGACTTCGAGACCGTGGTGCGCACCTTCTTGGTACGTCCGCCCATAGCCTTGCCGAACATTTCCGACAGGTTCAGCACGCCGATATTGGCGCCCGGCATGCCGGGAATTTCGAAACCGGGCATGCCCGAGCCGCTATCCGCCACCTCGATATCGATTTCCTTGTCGTCCAGCTCACCGTCGCGCAGCTTTTTGCGGAAGCTCTCACGCGTGCCCGGCGATGCGGTCGAGCCAACAAGTGCATCAAGCACCCGTTCCTCGGCGCTCTGATGCGCTTTGGCCTGGACTTCGGCGCGCTTCTTTTCGCGCACGAGACCGATACCGATCTCCACCAGATCGCGGATGATCTGCTCGACATCGCGGCCGACATAACCGACTTCGGTGAATTTGGTGGCTTCGACCTTGATGAAAGGCGCGCCGGCCAGCTTGGCGAGGCGGCGGGAAATCTCCGTCTTGCCGACACCGGTCGGCCCGATCATCAGAATGTTTTTTGGCATGACTTCGTCGCGCAGGCTCTCATCGAGCTGCTGGCGGCGCCAGCGGTTGCGGAGCGCAATCGCGACCGCACGTTTTGCATCATGCTGGCCGATGATGTGGCGGTCGAGTTCCGAGACGATCTCCCGGGGAGAAAAAGTGGTCATTCTATCCTCTCGGCTTTCCTGCTCCGGCCGGCCATTCCGGCCCGGCCCACAGGACCCTTGGGTGAGAAATGGGGGTGAGAAATTCGCTTATTCGGCGTCGAGCGTTTCGACGACGAGATTATGGTTGGTATAAACGCAGATATCGGCGGCGATATCGAGCGACTGGCGCGCTACCTCTTCGGCCGACTTGTCCGTGTCCATCATGGCGCGGGCGGCGGCGAAGGCATAGTTGCCGCCGGAGCCGATGGCGATTGCGCCGTGTTCCGGTTCCAGCACATCCCCATTACCGGTGATGGCAAGCGTGGTCGATTTATCGGCCACCAGCATCATCGCTTCGAGATTGCGCAGATATTTGTCCGTGCGCCAGTCCTTCGCAAGCTCCACGGCGGCGCGCATCAACTGGCCGGGATATTGCTCAAGCTTCTTTTCGAGACGGTCGAGCAGCGTGAAGGCATCCGCCGTCGCACCGGCAAAACCGGCAATCACCTCACCCTTGCCGATACGGCGAACTTTGCGGGCATTGCCCTTCATGACGGTCTGGCCAAGGCTTACCTGCCCGTCGCCAGCCATGACGACCTTGCCGCCCTTCCTGACTGTAATAATTGTTGTCATCAAACACCTGTCTGCCCTGACGGGCCTGGGGTTAACGGGCCGGGACACGGCCCTCTGCGGTTCTATGTAAGTTTGCTTTTCACGATTGCAATCTTCGGGGCGACGCACCGTTTTCGGCCCGTCACGCAAGACGATGGAACAACTGGATATTTGTGTCCCGTGCTGATAAGGAACGGCAACATTTTCACGGAGCGGCCAAAATGGCAGAACGTAAAGGCGAGATTATCCGCAAGACCAACGAAACCTCGGTTTCGGTCCGCGTGGATGTCGACGGCACCGGCAAATCGAAAATTTCCACCGGCGTGGGATTTTTCGACCATATGCTGGACCAGCTCAGCCGCCATTCGCTGATCGACATGGACATCGAAGTTCAGGGCGACCTGCATATTGATGACCACCACACCGTGGAAGATACCGGCATCGCCATCGGCCAGGCAATTGCCAAGGCGCTGGGCGACCGGCGTGGGATTACCCGTTACGCCTCGCTCGATCTGGCCATGGACGAGACGATGACCAAGGCTGCCGTCGATATTTCCGGTCGGCCGTTCCTTGTGTGGAACGTCAATTTCTCCGCGCCGAAGATCGGCACCTTCGATACCGAACTGGTGCGCGAGTTCTTTCAGGCACTCGCGCAGAATGCCGGCATTACGCTGCATATCCTGAACCATTACGGCGCCAACAACCACCATATCGCCGAAACGTGCTTCAAGGCCGTTGCCCGCGTTCTTCGCACGGCAACCGAGATCGACCCCCGGCAGGCAGGCCGCGTTCCCTCGACCAAGGGTATGCTGGCCTGACGCCAAAGCTGTCAGGAAGCCCATGACAAGCTATCTCGTTCTGGAAGCCCCCAACGGGCCGGACAGGGACCACAAGACGACCCGCTTCATTGCAGACCGTTTCGTCTGGCTGGCACTGATTGCGCCTTGGTTATGGCTTGCCGTCAACCGGCTGTGGCTGACGACGGCGGTTGTTGTCATTGCCACGCTTGTGGCCGGGCAAATCTCAATGTTAGCCGGATTCGAACCCGTCGGCATTCTCCTTGGTTTCGCCATCGGGCTTATCACGGCGCTGGAGGGGCGTGATTTTCTCGTCCGGCACCTGATCCGCAAAGGCTGGACGCTGACTTCGGTCATTTCCGCCCCTGATCTTTCGAGCGCGGAAGATATATATTTCTCCAGTCTCTCCGAAAACGCCGACAAGGCGGAACAGTTGTCCCAGCCGGTCTGGACCACTTCTGCGCAAAAGAGCGGCGGCAAAAACTTCGTCGACGATCCCGCCGGATCGTTTCTTTTCGACTTGAATGGAAGGCGCTGACATGCGTGTCGCGATTATCGACTACGGTTCGGGCAATTTGCGTTCGGCCACCAAAGCTTTCGAGCGTGCCGCCCGCGAGGCTGGCATCGACGCAACCATCGATCTGACCGACAAGCCGGATCACGTCGCCTCGGCGGACCGTATCGTTCTGCCGGGCGTCGGTGCCTATGCGGATTGCAGTGCGGGTCTGAATGCCGTGCCCGGTATGCACGAGGCGCTCATCGAAGCCGTCGAGAAAAAAGCCCATCCTTTCCTCGGCATCTGCGTCGGCATGCAGCTGATGTCCTCACGCGGACTGGAAAAGACCGTCAGCACCGGGCTCGGCTGGATCGAAGGGGACGTCGTGGAAATGACGCCGTCCGATCCTACTCTTAAAATCCCGCAGATCGGCTGGAATACGCTGGAAATCCGCCACGCGCACCCGCTGTTCGACGGCATAAAGACCGGTGCGGATGGGCTGCATGCCTATTTCGTGCATTCCTATCATCTGGCGGCCAAGCACTCGACTGACGTCATCGCCACCACCAGTTATGGTGGCGCGATGACGGCTTTCGTCGGCCGCGACAACATGGCGGGCGCGCAGTTCCACCCGGAAAAAAGCCAGACGCTCGGCCTTGCCCTGATTTCCAATTTCCTGCGCTGGAAGCCCTGACATGATTCTTTTTCCCGCAATCGATCTCAAAGACGGTGAGTGCGTTCGCCTGAAACTCGGCGATATGGAGGAGGCAACCGTCTATAACGAGGACCCCGGTGCGCAGGCGAAGGCCTTCGAGGACCAGGGCTTCGAATGGCTGCATGTGGTTGATCTCAACGGCGCTTTTGCCGGTGAGACAGTCAATGGTGCAGCGGTTGATGCCATTTTGAAATCCACGAAAAACCCGGTGCAGCTGGGCGGCGGTATTCGCACACTCGACCATATCGAGGCTTGGCTCAGCCGTGGGCTTGCCCGCGTCATTCTCGGCACCGTGGCAGTGCGCGATCCGGTTCTGGTCATCGAAGCCTGCAAGCGTTTCCCCGGCCAGGTCGCCGTCGGCATCGACGCCAAAGGCGGCAAGGTGGCGGTGGAAGGCTGGGCGGAAGCCTCCGAACTCGGTGTCATCGAACTTGCCAAACGTTTCGAAGGCGCTGGCGTTGCCGCCATCATCTATACCGATATCGATCGTGACGGCATTCTGGCCGGCATCAACTGGGCCTCAACGCTGGAACTGGCGGATGCCGTCTCTATCCCGGTTATCGCTTCCGGCGGCCTTGCCTCCATCGATGATATCAAGCGCATGCTGCAGCCGGATGCCGCAAAGCTCGAGGGTGCGATTTCAGGCCGTGCGCTTTACGACGGGCGTATCGACCCCACCGAAGCGCTTGACCTCATCAAGGCCGCGAAGGAGGTACGTGCATGACCCTCAAAGCCCGCATTATTCCCTGCCTCGACGTGAAAGACGGCCGTGTCGTCAAGGGTGTGAACTTCGTCGACCTGATCGATGCCGGCGACCCGGTCGAGGCAGCAAAAGCCTATGATGCGGCGGGTGCGGATGAACTCTGCTTCCTCGACATCACCGCGTCCTCGGACAATCGCGACACCATCTTCGATGTCGTCTCGCGCACTGCGGACCATTGCTTCATGCCGGTGACGGTCGGTGGCGGGGTTCGCAGCGTCGCGGATATTCGCAAGCTGCTCCTCTGCGGCGCGGACAAGGTCTCGATCAATTCCGCAGCCGTCAAGGATCCCGATTTCGTTGCACAGGCAGCCGACAAATTCGGCAACCAGTGCATCGTCGTTTCCATCGACGCCAAGCGAGTTTCGAAAGATGGCGAAGCTGGCCGCTGGGAAATCTTTACCCATGGCGGACGCCAGCCGACCGGCATCGACGCCGTGGAATTTGCCATCAAGATGGTTGAACGGGGTGCCGGCGAATTGCTTGTCACCTCGATGGACCGCGACGGCACCAAGAGCGGTTATGATATCGGCCTGACGCGCAGCATTGCCGATCAGGTTCGCGTGCCCGTCATCGCCTCGGGCGGCGTTGGTACGCTTGATGATCTGGTGGCGGGTGTTCGCGATGGCCACGCGACGGCAGTGCTTGCCGCTTCCATCTTCCACTTCGGCACCTATTCGATCGGCGAAGCCAAGAGCTACATGGCCGAGCATGGCATTGCCATGCGTCTCGATTGATTGCAGGAACATCCCATGAGCGCATTTTCCCTTTCCGATCTGGAACGCATCGTCGCGAAGCGTGCCGCTGCATCCCCTGATGAATCCTGGACGGCAAAGCTGGTTGCTGCCGGCCAGGAGCGCGCAGCAAAGAAGCTGGGCGAAGAAGCGGTTGAAGCCGTCATCGCTGCCATCGCACAGGATCGCGACGGGCTTAAAAACGAAGCAGCCGACCTGCTTTACCATCTGCTGGTGGTGCTGAAGATCGCCGACATTCCCTTGAGCGATGTTTTTGCCGAGTTGGAGCGCCGCACAGGTCAGACCGGCCTTGCGGAAAAGGCGGCGAGGCCGACACCATGAAGATCGAGGCAGGCAGCGGGGAGAGAGGCATGCCAGGCACACTCGATCATTTTCGTGCGGACGAATATTCGCCCTACCACTTCTTCAGTTCCGAAGAATGGGCCAAATTCCGCGCCGACACGCCACTGACGCTTTCCGCCGATGAGGTGAAGCGGCTGCGATCGCTGGATGACCCCATCGATCTGGATGAAGTGCGGCGCATTTACCTGTCGCTGTCGCGCCTCCTTTCATCGCATGTGGAAGCGTCGCAGCTGCTTTTCGAACAGCGCAACCGCTTTTTGAATATGGGGAATGTCAACAAGACGCCCTTCGTCATCGGCATTGCCGGATCGGTGGCCGTTGGCAAATCGACGACAGCGCGTATCCTGAAAGAGCTTCTGGCCCGCTGGCCTTCCAGCCCGAAGGTCGATCTCATCACCACCGACGGGTTTCTTTACCCGAACGAGGTGCTGCGGCGCGAAAACCTGATGGAGCGCAAGGGCTTTCCGGAAAGCTACGATATCGGCGCGCTTCTGCGCTTTCTTTCGGCGATCAAGGCGGGCCAGCCAAATGTAAAGGCTCCGCGTTATTCGCACCTGACCTATGACGTGTTGCCGAACGAATTCACCGTCATCGACCAGCCGGATATCCTGATCTTCGAAGGCATCAACGTGCTGCAATCCCGTGACTTGCCAGCGGGCGGGCGCATCGTGCCGATCGTTTCCGACTTCTTCGATTTCTCGATCTATATCGATGCCGATGAGGATTTCATTCACAACTGGTACGTGAACCGGTTCATGAACCTGAGACAGACCGCCTTCCGCGACCCGAACTCATTCTTCAACCGGTACGCGTCGATCAGCGAAGAGGCGGCACTCAGCATTGCCGAAGGGCTCTGGCAGAACATCAACCTGAAGAACCTGCGCCAGAACATCGTGCCGACGCGCCCGCGCGCCGATCTTATTCTGCGCAAGGGAGAGAACCACCTGATAGATACGGTGGCGCTGCGAAAGCTCTGACAAACTGGGTGCTTGCGGGTTAATCGCCCGAGGGTTTGCCGCGCATTTTCTTGATATCGGAACGACCGGATTTTGCCTTGAGGCGGCGTTCGACAGATCCCTTGGTGGGTTTGGTGGCCTTGCGCACCGGCGGCGGCGGGGCGGCAGCTTCCAGTATCAGCTCCTTCAGCCGCTCGCGCGCATCTTCACGATTGCGCTCCTGACTTCGAAACCGGCTGGCCTCGATCATCAGCACACCCTCTTTCGAAACACGTCGACCGCCAAGCCTGAGGGCATTGGCCTTCACCCGATCCGAGAGGGACGGTGAATTGGCAATATCGAAAAACAGCTGAACCGCCGTCGAGACCTTGTTGACGTTCTGGCCGCCCGGCCCGCCGGCCAGCACGAATTGCTCCGTCAGCTCCCAGCCGGCGATGGTGATACGGTTGCTGATGTAAAGCGGGTCGCTGGCCATGATCTTTCTCCGCGCCGGTGATGCCACAGAACGCAAAAAATGAAAACAGCGGACAAAACGAAAGAATCCGGCAAAAAGAAACCCGGCACTGGGCCGGGTTCCCTCCTCCTCACGAATGAGACTTTATTCATTCGGCCGCGAGCAGAAGGCCCGGGGCTGCATCGCGAACCTTGCTGTCGACGTGATCTTCGAACTTGGTGAAGTTCGAAACGAACATCGATACCAGCTTCTTCGCCTGCGCGTCGTAAGCTGCGCCATCGGCCCAGGTGGAACGTGGATCAAGGATCGCACCATCGACGCCGTCGAGCGACAGCGGCACGGCGAAACCGAAATTCGCATCGGTACGGAATTGCGCATTCTTCAGGTCGCCGGTAAGTGCGGCGGTCAGAAGTGCGCGCGTTGCCTTGATGGGCATACGCTTGCCGATGCCATAGGCGCCGCCGGTCCAGCCGGTATTGACCAGCCAGCAATCGACGCCGTGCTTGCCGATCAGCTCACGCAGCAGGTTGCCGTATTCCGCCGGATGACGCGGCATGAAGGGTGCACCGAAGCAGGTCGAGAATGTCGCTTCCGGCTCGGTCACGCCCTTTTCCGTGCCGGCAACCTTGGCGGTGTAACCGGAGAGGAAGTGGTACATGGCCTGTTCCGGCGTCAGCCGCGCGATCGGCGGCAGCACGCCGAAGGCATCCGCCGTCAGCATGATGATCGTCTTCGGATGGCCGGCAATGCCGGTTTCCGATGCATTCGGAATGAAGTGCAGCGGATAGGCGCTGCGGGTGTTTTCCGTCAGCGAATTGTCGTTGAAATCAGGAACCCGGCTTTCATCCAGCACGACGTTTTCGAGAACCGTGCCGAAACGGTTGGTCGCGGCATAGATTTCCGGCTCGGCCTCGGACGAAAGCTTGATCGCCTTGGCATAACAGCCGCCCTCGAAGTTGAAGATGCCGTGTTCGCCCCAACCATGTTCGTCATCGCCGATCAGCGTGCGCGCCGGGTCGGCGGAGAGCGTGGTCTTGCCGGTGCCGGAGAGGCCGAAGAACACGGCGGAGTCACCCTCAGGACCGACATTGGCCGAGCAATGCATCGGCATCACGCCCTTGGCCGGCAGCAGGTAGTTCAGCACCGTGAAGACCGACTTCTTGTTTTCACCGGCATAGGACGTGCCGCCGATGAGCACCAGGCCATTCGTCAGATCGCAGGCAATGACCGTTTCCGTGCGAACGCCGTGACGGGCCGGATCAGCCTTGAAGCTTGGCAGGTTGATGATGGTGAGCTTCTGGCTGAAGCCCGAAAGCATCTCCCGCTTCGGCCGGATCAGCAGATTGCGGATGAACAGCGAATGCCAGGCAAGCTCGGTGACGACGCGGGTCGGCAGCGCATTTTCCTCATCGGCGCCGCCGATCAGGTCCTGCACGTAAAGCGTCTTGCCGGCGGCATGGGCCAGCATGTCCTGACGCAGCAGCTCGAAATTTTCCGGCGACAGCGGCTTGTTGTTGTCCCACCAGATGGTGTTCTCGGTGGAAGCATCACGAACGACGAATTTATCCTTCGGCGAGCGGCCCGTATGCTGGCCGGTGACGGCGCGCAGCGCGCCGTCGATGGTCAGTTCGGCTTCGCCGTTACGGATCGCGTGTTCGTATAATTCGCTCTCATTGAGGTTATAAAAGACGCGGGAGGCCTCGCCCAGTCCGAGTTCCGCAACTCCATTGGCAGGATTATGAACCCCAAGCTCGTTCATGACGCGTTCCTTGTAAATGACGATAAGGCCGTTGAAATTTTCACGGAAAATACGTGGCAGCTTTTGGAAACGCAAGAGCCTGACTTTAAAAAACTTAGTGATTTCAATATATTAATCGATTTAAAAGATTTTATTTCTTTTTAAATCGGTTGAAGACGCATTAAAATCCAGCCGCAGGGTTTTTACGAAATTCTCTCGCCGCACCCCAGCGATTTCAGGGCGAGTTTTCCTTTGCCACAATTTGTTCCACCTTTATACTCAAGAGAGTGGCTCGCGGCGCGCAACCTGGCTGGGTGGATGTCGGGAGTTACGAGAAAATGACGATGGAGACCAACTACATGCAGACGATCGCGCTTGTCGACGATGACCGGAATATTCTCACTTCGGTATCGATCGCGCTCGAAGCCGAAGGCTACCGGGTCGAAACGTATACGGACGGCGCCTCCGCGCTTGACGGGTTGATCGCCCGTCCGCCGCAGCTCGCCATTTTCGATATTAAGATGCCCCGCATGGACGGCATGGAGCTTTTGCGACGCCTTCGCCAGAAATCGGATATTCCCGTTATCTTCCTCACCTCGAAGGATGAGGAGATCGACGAATTGTTCGGCCTGAAGATGGGTGCAGACGATTTCATCACAAAGCCCTTTTCGCAGCGCCTTCTGGTGGAACGCGTCAAGGCCATCCTGCGCCGCGCCAGCAGCCGTGAGGCGTCCGCTGCAACCGGCGGCACGCTGAAGCCGACCGCGGACCAGCAGGCGCGCACGCTGGAGCGTGGACAGCTCGCCATGGACCAGGAACGCCACACCTGCACCTGGAAGGGTGAGCCGGTGACGCTGACCGTGACCGAATTCCTCATCCTGCATTCGCTTGCACAGCGGCCGGGCGTGGTGAAAAGCCGCGACGCGTTGATGGATGCCGCCTATGACGAACAGGTCTATGTGGACGACCGCACCATCGACAGCCACATCAAGCGCCTTCGCAAGAAGTTCAAACTGGTCGATGGCGACTTCGATATGATTGAAACGCTTTATGGCGTAGGATATCGCTTCCGCGAAGCGGCTTAAAGAAGCCGACTCAAGCAGAAGGGACCGCCCGAACCGGGCGGTGAGGACTTTAATACGTGTTGAAGAAAACGCCGGAAACCGTCTCGGACAGTGACGATGCCGAAGAACGCGGCAGCGAACGCCGCCATCGTATCCATCCGCTGACGATCATCCGGCGCATTTTCGGCAATGCGGTGTTTTCCAGCCTCACGCGCCGTATCCTCTTCTTCAATGTCGCCGCGACCGTGGTTCTGGTCGGCGGCATTCTCTACCTCAACCAATTCCGTGAAGGGCTGATCGACGCGCGCGTGGAAAGCCTGTTGACGCAGGGCGAAATCATCGCCGGCGCGGTCTCCGCTTCCGCCTCGGTCGATACCAACTCGATCACCATCAATCCGGAAAAGCTGCTCGAATTGCAGGCGGGACAGAGCATCACCCCTGCCCCCAATGATGAGGATCTGAGTTTCCCGATCAACCCGGAGCGGGTGGCGCCGGTTTTGCGGCGGCTGATTTCGCCGACACGCACGCGCGCGCGGCTGTTCGATGCCGATGCAAACCTGCTGCTCGATTCTCGCCACCTTTATTCACGCGGACAGGTTCTGCGCTTCGATCTGCCGCCGGTGACGCCGGAAACCCAGACCTGGGGCGACTGGTTCACCAGCATGTTCAACCGCATGCTGCAGCCGAGCAGCCTGCCGCAATACAAGGAAGCGCCGGGTGGCGATGGCTCGATCTATCCGGAAGTGATGAATGCGCTGACAGGTGTTCGCGGCGCGGTCGTGCGCGTGACTGAAAAGGGCGAGCTGATCGTTTCGGTCGCCGTGCCGGTTCAGCGCTTCCGAGCGGTGCTAGGCGTATTGCTTTTGTCCACCCAGGCGGGTGATATCGACAAAATCGTGCATGCGGAGCGCCTTGCCATCATGCGCGTCTTCGGCATCGCCACGCTGGTCAATATCGTGTTGTCACTGCTTTTATCCTCCACCATCGCCACGCCGCTAAGACGCCTTTCGGCGGCCGCGATCCGCGTGCGCCGCGGGGCGAGAACGCGTGAGGAAATACCGGATTTCTCGGCCCGCCAGGATGAGATCGGCAACCTCTCCATAGCATTGCGTGAAATGACGACGGCGCTCTACGACCGTATCGACGCCATCGAAAGTTTCGCCGCCGATGTCAGCCACGAACTCAAGAACCCGCTGACCTCGCTGCGCAGCGCCGTGGAAACCCTGCCACGCGCCAAGACCGAAGAGTCCAAACAGCGGCTGACCGAAATCATCTTCCATGACGTTCGGCGCCTCGATCGCCTGATCAGCGATATTTCGGACGCGTCGCGCCTCGATGCCGAGCTGGCGCGCGCCGATGCTTCGCCGCTCGACCTCGATGTGCTGATGAAGGGTCTGGTGGACATATCCCGCCAGATCAGCACCAAGAAAAAGAGCGTGGCGATCGATTACGTCGCCGACCGGAAGGCTGGAGCCAAAACCTCTTTCGTGGTGAACGGTCACGATCTTCGTATCGGGCAGATTGTCACCAACCTTATCGAGAATGCACGTTCTTTCGTTTCGGAGGAAAGCGGCCGCATCACCGTGCGCCTTTCCCGCCACAAGGACCGCTGCATCGTGCAGGTGGAAGACAACGGTCCCGGCATTCAGGCAGAAGATATCGACCGGATTTTCGAGCGGTTTTACACCGACCGGCCGGCCAGCGAAGGTTTCGGCCAGAATTCCGGCCTTGGCCTTTCCATCAGCCGCCAGATCGCGGAAGCCCATGGCGGCAGCCTCCGGGCGGAAAACGTGGTCGACAAATACGGCGTGATATCAGGCGCGCGCTTCACCCTGTCGCTGCCGGCGGCCGAAACCCATGAACGCTGAACGCTTCAACCTGCATGCGACCGCCATCGTCGTCGACAACACCGGCATCCTCTTCACGGGTCCGTCGGGAAGCGGCAAGAGCGAGCTCGCCTTCAGCTTCCTGACAGAGGCGGAACGGTGCGGATTGCCGGCGGCCCTGATCGCGGACGATCAGATTTTCGTGTATCGCGACGGCGAAACCATCATCGCCGAGCGGCCGGAAGCAATCGCCGGACTACTGGAATTGCGCGGCAGCGGCATTGTTTCCGTCAAAAGCGTCCCGAGTGGTATACTACATTTCGCCGTCACAACAGTTCTTTCACCGGAAAATCCAAGACTTCCCGAAGATGACGAAGCGTTGTTAATGCCCTGCGGTGGGCATCTTCGGCTTCTGCGTATTCCCCTCTCCAGTCTTGTGCCCTATGGAAAGTTTGCTGCACTTGCTCAGAATCTTTTTAAAACGAATGTGAAGTGACCGTGATTCAGGCGATTTTAGGCTTGCGATTCGCATTTTCCTCATCAAGATGAAATCCCACCGATGGACAGGATTGCCGCGTTGCGATAGTCGGCAATGAGAGTGCGTGTGCAAGGGAGCATTTCATGATCGGACTAGTGCTTGTCACCCATGGCAAGCTGGCTGAGGAGTTTCGCCATGCGTTGGAGCATGTCGTCGGTCCCCAGAAATTGATCGAGACGGTCTGTATCGGTCCCGAAGACGACATGGATCAGCGCCGGCAGGATATCATCGACGCCGTCGCGCGCGCCAATGATGGCAACGGCGTCATCATTCTGACTGACATGTTCGGTGGCACGCCGTCCAATCTCGCGATCTCAGTCATGAATAACGGCAATGTCGAAGTCATCGCCGGGGTCAATCTTCCCATGCTTATCAAGCTTGCAGGCGTTCGCAGCGAAGATAATATGGACAAGGCCCTTCAGGATGCGTCCGATGCCGGCCGCAAATATATCAACGTCGCCAGCCGCGTTTTAAGCGGCAAATAAGAAGTCAGCCCATGTCGCCTCTCTCCCGGGAATTGCCCATCATCAACAAGCGCGGTCTCCACGCTCGGGCATCCGCGAAGTTCGTGCAGATGGTCGAGGGTTTCGACGCCACGATCACGGTTTCCAAGGACGGCATGACCGTTGGCGGCACATCCATCATGGGCCTGATGATGCTGGCGGCAAGCCCCGGATGCAGCGTCTATGTCGAGGCGAGTGGCAATCAGGCGGTAGAGGCGCTGGCCGCACTGGAAGCGCTGGTCGCCAACCGCTTCGGAGAAGAGGCCTGAGACCGCCCCATATAAAGACATAAAGACTTCTTTATATCATTATTGCCAGATCGGTTGTGGCCTGCTAAACCGCTGCTACGTTTAAGAGCCGGGCCGTCAGGCGCGGCGTTTCTGATCTGGAGAACCTTATGAGCCTTGAGAAGGACTACATCGTCGCCGACATCAACCTTGCCGCATTCGGCCGCAAGGAGCTGGACATCGCCGAAACCGAAATGCCGGGCCTGATGTCCTGCCGCAAGGAGTTCGGTGAAAGCAAGCCGCTGAAGGGCGCACGTATCACCGGCTCTCTTCACATGACGATCCAGACCGGCGTTCTCATCGAAACGCTCAAAGAACTGGGCGCGGAAATCCGCTGGGCCTCCTGCAACATCTTTTCGACCCAGGACCATGCGGCAGCGGCCATTGCAGCAGCCGGCATTCCGGTCTTCGCCGTCAAGGGTGAAAGCCTGACGGAATATTGGGAATATACCGACAAGATCTTCCAGTGGACCGATGGCGGTCTCTCCAACATGATCCTCGATGATGGCGGCGATGCCACCATGTACATCCTGCTTGGCGCACGCGCCGAAGCCGGTGAGGATGTGCTTTCCAACCCGGGTTCGGAAGAAGAGGAAATCCTCTTCGCGCAGATCAACAAGCGCCTCAAGGCTTCCCCCGGCTGGTTCACCAAACAGCGTGATGCGCTGAAGGGCGTGACGGAAGAAACGACGACCGGCGTTCATCGTTTGTACGATCTCGCCAAGAAGGGCCTGCTGCCCTTCCCGGCCATCAACGTCAACGACAGCGTTACCAAGTCGAAGTTCGACAACAAATACGGCTGCAAGGAATCGCTCGTCGACGGCATTCGCCGTGCAACCGACGTGATGATGGCCGGCAAGGTTGCCGTGGTCTGCGGTTACGGCGATGTGGGCAAGGGTTCCGCGGCCTCGCTGCAGGGCGCCGGCGCCCGCGTGAAGGTCACAGAAATCGACCCTATCTGCGCACTTCAGGCCGCGATGGACGGTTTCGAGGTGGTTCGCCTGGAGGACGTGGTTTCCTCCGCCGATATCTTCATCACCACCACCGGCAACAAGGACGTGATCCGCATCGAGCATATGCGCGAGATGAAGGACATGGCTATCGTCGGTAACATCGGCCACTTCGACAATGAAATTCAGGTCGCCTCGCTGCGTAACCTGAAGTGGACGAACATCAAGCCGCAGGTCGACATGATCGAGTTCCCGAAGGGCAACCGCATCATCCTGCTTTCCGAAGGCCGCCTGCTGAACCTTGGCAATGCCACCGGTCACCCGTCCTTCGTCATGTCGGCATCCTTCACCAACCAGGTGCTTGGCCAGATCGAGCTTTTCACCAAGCCGGGTGAATACAAGAACGAAGTTTACGTGCTGCCGAAGCACCTCGATGAGAAGGTCGCGCGCCTCCACCTCGAGAAGCTCGGTGTGCGGCTAACCGAACTTTCCGACCTTCAGGCAGATTATATCGGCATCTCCAAGCAGGGTCCGTTTAAGGCTGAACACTACAGATATTAATATCATAGTTAATATCCACTGAAATTACACAATATCTAGATGCCGTGCGCTTGACAAAGCGCGCGGCATCTTTTTTGCGCGCTCCCTTCCCGCAGATTTATGAAGACGGTATTGTCATCGGACTTGATTCGGACACACCAAAGGGCGGCGTGGACGAAATGGGATGTCTTGTCGAAGATGCGGCACATAGGACGGAGACAGACCGGGGATGACGGTTCACAATTCGGATCTGCGCGAGCAGACAGTTCAACGCGTTGAAAACACGCACGCAAGCGTGGCATCAAGCACGCAGGCGTTGGAGCGTTTCTGCGTCTTTCCGGATGGAAAACCGACGCCCACTTTTTCTGGAAATGCTTTGGCACGTTGCCGGCTGGTAATCCGCGCGATCCGGACCGGTTTTTCGCGGGCGCGTATCCTGCTTTCGGGTACGGTTCTCACCGGCTCGAGCACCGTTGCGATGGCCCAGGACGGCCTTGTGGCAAAGACCAGCGCACGGCTGTTCTCGTCTGGAGAAACCATCACCTATTCGCTTTTCGTCGGTATGCTTTCGGCAACGCTGTTTTCCGTCGTCTGGCTGGTGCGCCAGCGCGGCAATATCGAGGCGGAAAGCAGCGAATACCGTCAGGCACTCGCGCAATCCCACCACAAGATCGCGAAATACGAGGCGCTGATCTCCGATAAGAGCCGCCGCATCGTCATCTGGGATGGCGTGGATAAACGCCCGGAATTTCTGGGACAGCTGCCGGCCGAGACCGGTGTGCCGCAGGCGGACCAGGATTTTCTGGCATTCGGCCGCTGGCTGAAACCGGCATCCGCGGGCCACCTTGAAAAATCCATCGAGAAACTGCGCAGCCACGCCCAGAGCTTCGATCTGACCATCGAGACGCAGCGCGGCGAAGTGATTGAAGTTCAGGGACGTGTATCCGGCGGCAACGCCTTTGCGCGCTTCATCGCGCTCAACAATCTCCGCGCCGAACTCGCCGAATTGCAGGTGGAACGCGAGCGTCTGCTTGCCTCCGTATCGACATTTCAGGAACTTCTCGATTCCATCGAACAGCCCGTCTGGCGGCGTAATGGCGAGGGTGAACTCACCTGGGTCAACCACGCTTATGCCCATGCGGTGGATGCGCGAAATGCCGAGCAGGCCGTTCAGGAAAAGCGCGAACTTCTGAACACGGTTACCCGACAGAAGATACGCGCGGCCGCGACGCCGGAATCGCCCTATCACGACCGCATTTCGACAGTCGTTTCCGGTAACCGCAGCTTCTTCGACGTTGTCGACATCAAGACAGCGGGCGGATCAGCTGGTATCGCCATCGATGCCACCGAAGCGGAAACCATCCGCGAAGAACTCAAGCGAGTTCTGAAAAGCCACGCCGAAACGCTCGATCATCTGGCGACGCCCGTTGCCATTTTTGACGGCCGGCAGCGGCTGCAATTCTACAATCAGGCTTTTGCCAGCCTGTGGGGCTTCGATCTGGTTCTCCTCGAATCCGGCCCTGACAATTCCGAGCTTCTCGACAGGTTGCGTAGCGCCGGCAAATTGCCCGAGCAGCTGAACTGGAAGAACTGGAAGGAAACGGCGCTTTCCTTCTACCGGTCGCTCGATACCAAGACGGATCTCTGGCACCTGCCCAACGGCCAGACCCTGCGGGTGATCGCCACGGCCCATCCGCAAGGTGGCGCGACCTGGGTTTTCGAGAACCTGACCGAGCAGGTCGACCTGCAGATGCGCTATAACACCCTGGTGAAGGTGCAGGGCGAAACCATCGACCATCTGGCCGAAGGTGTCGCCGTGTTCGGCGCAGACGGGCGCATTCGCCTCTCCAACCCGGCATTCCGGGCTCTCTGGGGCGTGACGGCCGATGAGGCGGAAACAGGCACGCATATTCGCGCAATCGAAACCGCCTGCGCTCAATCCTATGATGGGCCGGATGGCTGGCGCGCCTTCAGCCAGTTCATCACCAGCTTCGATGACGAACGGCCATCGCGGCAGGGCACGCTCGAACTGCTTTCCGGTCTCGTGCTCGATTATGCGATCATTCCGCTTCCCGACGCTCAGACCATGCTGACCTTTGTCAATATGACGGACAGCGTGCGCGCCGAGCGGGCGCTCAAGGAAAAGAACGACGCGCTTCTGAAGGCCGATGAACTGAAGAACGATTTCGTGCAGCATGTTTCCTACGAGCTGCGCTCGCCGCTGACCAATATCATCGGCTTCACCGATCTCCTGAAGACGCCCGGCATCGGCCAATTGACGGAACGGCAGGCGGAATATCTCGACCATATTTCCACCTCGTCTTCGGTTCTCCTGACCATCGTCAACGATATTCTCGATCTCGCGACCGTCGATGCCGGCATCATGCAGCTCAATTATTCGGATAATGATCTGAACGAGCTGCTCGACGATGTTTCGGTGCAGATCGCCGACCGGCTGCAGGAAAGCGGTATTTCGCTCGAGATCGTCGCGCCTGCCCATCTCGGCAGTCTGGTGGCGGATCACCAGCGGTTGAAGCAGATTCTCATCAAGCTCCTGACCAATGCGATCAACTTCGCACCCGAAGGTTCCTCCGTGCAGCTCTCCTGCCAGCGCAGCGAAGGCGACTTCGTATTCTCCGTTGCAGATAAGGGTCCGGGCATTCCCGAAGACATGCTGAAGAGCGTGTTCGACCGCTTTGCGACGCGTGGCAATGGCGGACGGCGCACCGGTGCAGGGCTCGGTCTTTCCATCGTGGAAAGCTTCGTCAGCCTGCATCATGGCACCGTCAGCATCGACAGTCGGCCCGGCAACGGCACCATCGTCACCTGCCGCATTCCCTCCGCCACACTGCCGCACTCCATCGCCGCAGAATGAGCAAAGACATCTTGCCGATCACCATTTCGCTGGCGGGAGAAAAGGACACCATAAGGCTCGGTGAAGACCTGGCCCTGGCCCTGAAACCCGGCGATTGCCTGGCGCTGATCGGCGATCTCGGCGCCGGCAAATCAACGCTCGCCCGCGCCTTCATCCGGGCGATGGCGGATGAGCCCGATCTTGAGGTTCCAAGCCCCACCTTCACCATCATCCAGACCTATGCCACCCGCATCCCCGTCGCCCATCTCGATCTCTACCGGCTTTCGGATGTTTCGGAGCTGGATGAACTCGGCATTGACGAGATGCTGGAGGACGGTGTCTGCCTGATCGAGTGGCCCGACATCGCCGCTGAGGTTCTGCCACCGGAACAGACGATCACCCTGCAGCTGACACATTCGGGTGAAGGTCGCGTGGCCGTGATAGAGGCGCCGGCACAACAGAAAGCGCGGCTCGACCGTGTTTTCGCCATTCGTGAATTCCTGGCGAAAAACGGCAGAGGCGATGCGACTCGCCGTTTCCTGAGCGGTGATGCCTCCACACGCGCCTATGAAACGATCTCGACCGATGGCCCCGACCTTATTCTGATGGACTGGCGGCGCCCCATGAGGGGAGCGATCGTTGCGGACGGCAAAACTTACGCGGAAATCGTCCATCTTGCCCAGGATGCGCGCTCCTTCGTGGCAATCGGCGATTATCTGCGAAACAGCGGTTTCCGTGCGCCGGAGATTCTGGCCGCGGATATCGATCAGGGCATTCTCCTTCTGGAGGATCTCGGACGGGAGGGTGTACTTGCTGCAGATGGCACACCGATAGAAGAACGTTATCTTCAAAGTGTCGCCTGTCTCGCCGCCCTTCATCAGACACCGTGCCCGGCGTTGCTGCCGATGCGTGATGGCAGCACCTACGACATTCCTTCCTTCGACCGGCAAGCGATGAAGATCGAAGTCTCGCTGCTGGTGGAATGGTATCTGCCCCACAAGCGCGGCAAAGCGCTCACCGATGGCGAGAAGCAGGATTATTACGTCATCTGGGACGGCCTGATCGATGCGCTCGCCGGCTGCGAAACGGGACTTCTGCTGCGTGACTTCCATTCGCCGAATATTCTCTGGCAGGCGCAGAATAGCGGCATCGGCCAAGTTGGCCTGATCGATTTTCAGGATGCGATGATTGGCCCCACCGCCTATGATCTCGCTTCCATCGTGCAGGATGCGCGGGTCACCATCCCCCCCGAACTACAAACACGCCTCATGTCGCATTATCTCGACAGCAGAAAAGCGACGCCCGCTTTCGATGAGGCCACATTCCTCAAGGCTTTCGCCATCATGTCGGCGCAGCGCAACTGCAAGCTTGCAGGCATCTGGGTGAGGCTGTTGGAACGGGACAAGAAACCCGGTTATATGAAACATATGCCGCGGACGTTCCGTTATCTCGCTGACGCGCTTTCGCATCCCGAACTCGCGCCACTCCGGGAATGGTGTGTCCGTATGGGCATGGACTTTAACGACTAACACGGTTGACCACGATGACGATCAAAAACGCGATGGTGCTGGCCGCCGGGCTTGGCACGCGCATGCGCCCGATCACGGATACGATCCCGAAGCCGCTTGTGAAGATCGCCGGCAAGCCGATGATCGATTACGCGCTCGACGCCCTTGTCGAAGCCGGGGCTGAAACCATCGTCGTCAATGTGCATCACCATGCCGAACAGATGATCTCCCACCTTGGACATCGCACCGATGCGGAAATTCTGATCTCGGATGAACGCACGCAGCTGATGAATTCCGGCGGTGGGCTCGCAAAAGGCCTGAAGCTTCTGAAACCCGGCCCGGTCTTCGTCATGAACGCGGATCTTTTCTGGATTGGTGAGCGGCTGAACGCCGTCAGCAACCTGCGCAAGCTAGCTCAATTCCTTGACCCGGCGCGTATGGACATGGCGCTGCTTTGCGTCGACATGGATCGCACCACCGGCCACAACGGCAAGAGGGATTTCAACCTTGCCGGCGAGGGAAAGCTGACGCGCTATCGCGATGGAGACGCTAATCCGGTGGTTTATGCCGGCGCCATCGCCATGGACTCGCGGCTGCTTGACGATGCACCGGCGGACGCTTTCAACCTTAATATCTATTTCGACCGCGCCATTGAAAAAGACCGGCTTTTCGGCCTGTCGCTGGATGGCCACTGGATCACCGTGGGAACGCCTGACGCGATTGACGATGCGGAAAGCATCATCCGGCAATTCAGAGAAAAACGTTTCGCATGACGCTCACCCACCACGCAAAGCGCGTCCTGACGATCGCTGCGGGAACACCGTTTCTCAAAACGCTCGCGGAAACGCTGTGTGACGGGCGGCTGACAGCCGGCTATAGATATGATCCGACCGATCCTCTTTCGCTTGCGAGCGTGACGATCTATGTGCCGACGCGGCGCTCTGCGCGCGTGCTGCGCTCCGAATTCGTCGATCTTCTGGGCGGCCGATCCGCCATTCTGCCGCTGATCCGGCCTCTGGGTGAAACGGATGACGATAGCGGTTTCTTCGATATCGAAAATCCCGAGATCATGGATCTGGCGCCACCGATTTCCGGCACCGGCCGGCAGATCGAACTGGCGCGCCTCATTCTCGCCTGGCGCAACAGCCTGCCCGACGCCATCCGGGCGATCCATTCGGATTCACCGCTCGTCGCTCCCGCCAGCCCCGCGGATGCCATCTGGCTGGCGCGTGCGCTCGGCGAGGTGATCGATGCGATGGATACCGAAGAAAAGGACTGGGAAGCGCTGCAGCATCTCGATACCGGCGAACATGCGCAATGGTGGCAGCTGACGGCGGATTTCCTGAAGATCGCCAGCGTCTTCTGGCCAGCGCGGCTTGCAGAACTCAACCGTTCCTCCGCGGGCCGGCATCGCAACGCCATCCTGCGGGCAGAGGCGGACCGGCTTGCCAACCTGCCGGATACGGGGCCGATCATCGTGGCTGGCTCCACGGGCTCCATTCCGGCCGCCGCCGATCTCATCGCCGCCGTCGCAGCCCTGCCGCAGGGAACCGTTGTGCTTCCGGGGCTCGATCTTGCGATGTCCGAAGAACAGTGGCAGGCGATTGCCGAGGACCCCACCGATCCTTCGAGCCGCACCCATCCGCAATATGGGCTTTATATGCTGCTGCAGAAGCTCGGCATGTTCCGCGACGAGGTGGTTCAGATCGGCGCCCTCGACCGTGATCTCGAAAAGCGCGCGGCCGTATTTTCGGCAGCACTCGCACCCGCCAAGTCCACAAGCGACTGGAACGGCTGGCGCGAAGGCCGGGATCCCGGATTTTTCGATGAAGCCTTCGCAGCGGCCACATTGATCGAGGCCGCCAATCAGCGTGAAGAGGCGACCGCCATCGCGGTGGCGCTCCGGCTGGCGCTGGAGGCCCCGGGTCCTGGGCGGCCGTCTCAGGCGGCACTGATAACGCCCGACCGCGGACTGGCGCGGCGGGTCGCGACGGAGTTGCAACGTTTTGGCATCGAGGCAGACGATTCGGCCGGGACGCCGCTTTCCGCCACGCCGCAGGCAGGGCTGACACAACTGGCGCTGGAAGCCATTCTCAGGCCCGGAGACCCGGTGCCAATCATTTCGCTCCTGAAGCATCCCCTCGCCCGCTTCGGGCTTTCCGGTGACGCTTTTACCAAGGCCTCGAAAGCGCTGGAACTGATCGCTCTGCGCGGTGGCCGCGTCGAAACCGAAATAGGCAATCTCGAAGTGGTTCTGGACGCGCAGCTTCTGGCCCAGCGTGACAACAGGCACCCGCCCGCCTGGCGGGTGGCGCTGCCGGAGGGAAGTGTTGATGCGGCCCGCGATCTGGCCCGGCGGATCGCCATCGCTACGGAGCCACTCGGCTCCGCGTTCATCCGTCGTGACCGCTCCGGGCGCGCCTTCACCGATAAATTGCCGCTTTCCGATTGGGCTGGGCGGACAGGCCGAGTGATCGAGGCCATCTGTGCCGACGACAGCAATGATCTGGCCGCATTGTGGTCTGGCGAGGCGGGAGACAAACTCTCAAGTCTCTTTGCGGAACTGATGGAGAGCGGCGACATCCTCGACGCGGACGGGCCGCAATGGATCGATATTTTTGCAGCGCTGGTGGCAGGCGAATCGATCAAGCCGCGTTCCATGCGCCATCCGCGCATTTTCATCTTCGGCGCGCTGGAGGCACGGCTGCAAAGCGTCGACACCGTCGTCATCGGTGGTCTCAATGAAGGGCTCTGGCCGGGCCAGACGGCCAATAATCCGTTCCTGTCCCGCAGCATGAAGACCGCCATCGGGCTGGAGCCGCCGGAACGGCGCATCGGCCAGCTCGCGCATGACTTCGAGATGGCGAACGGCACCCGGCAGATCTTTTACACCCGGGCGCTGAGGCAGGGCTCCACCCCCGCCGTCGCCTCCCGCTGGCTGCAAAGGCTCCTGGCTCTGGGTGGCGAGAATTTCGCCGAACAACTGAGGAAGCGCGGCGAGACCTATCGCCATTGGGCAGGTCTGATGGATGAGAGCATCGATCAGGAGACGGTAAAGCGCCCTGCCCCCAAACCGCCGGCTGATCTGCAGCCGAAGAGCTACTCCTTCAGCGAAGTAGGGCGGCTGCGGCGGGATCCCTATGCGATCTATGCGCGGCGCATCCTGAAGCTCGATCCGCTCGATCCGTTCAACCGCGACCCGACCGCCGCCGATCGCGGCACGCTTTATCACGGGATTATTGAGCGCTATTCCCGTGAGGGGCATATTCCCGGCACACCGGCCTCGCTTGAGGCGATGCAACGCATTCTCGACGACTGTTTCGACGCGGAAAACCTGCCTGTGCATGTGGATGTCATCTGGCGTCCGCGTTTTGCGGCGGTGGCCCGCGCCTTCATCGATTGGGAGAAAGAACGGCACCCCTCCATCCGCCGCAGCTTCTTCGAAGCACGGGCCGGGCAGGAGATCGCCGAGGCGGGCATCCGGCTGACCGGCGTTGCCGACCGTATCGACATCAAGACCAGCGGCCAGGCGGATATTATCGACTACAAGACCGGTCTTGCTCCATCAGTCAATCAGGCGCGAGCGTTGCTCGACCCGCAGCTGGCGCTGGAAGCGGCGGCACTGATGCGCGGTGCCTTCCGCGAAACAGGTTCGCCCACGCCCGAAAACCTCATCTATGTACGCCTGCGGCCGGGAGACCGATTTTTTGCCGATCAGGTGAATAACGAACATTCCAACCGAAGCGGCAAGAGACCGCCGAAATCCGCTATCGAACTGGCAACGGAATCGATCGACCAGCTTGCCAAATTCGTGCGCTCGCTGCGCGACGGTGAAAACGGTTTCGCCTCCCGGCTGGTGCCGGAAGAGCAGCAATCCTATGGCGGGGAATATGACCACCTCGCCCGCGTTTCAGAATGGTCGACGGCGGAACCGGGAGACGGCGATGACGATTGATCCCATCGACGCCGGACCTGCCGCCGATACACCTGAAAGCTGGATCGACTGGACCAGTGCCCGGCAGCGGCTTGCCTCCGATCCCGCAAGCTCGGCCTGGGTGTCGGCCAATGCCGGCTCCGGCAAGACCCATGTTTTGACCCAGCGCGTCATCCGCCTGCTTCTGGCCGGGTGCCGCCCCTCGGCGATCCTCTGCCTCACCTATACCAAGGCCGCAGCATCGGAAATGTCGAGCCGCGTGTTCGACAGGCTGGCGGAATGGGCAACGTTGCCGGATTCCGATCTCAAGGACCGCATCACCGCCATCGAAGGCAAGGTGCCGGATCGCATAAAGCTCGCCGAAGCACGGCGGCTGTTCGCCAAGGCGCTGGAAACACCGGGCGGGCTGAAAATCCAGACCATCCACGCTTTTTGCGAAGCCCTGCTGCACCAGTTCCCGCTGGAGGCCAATGTCGCCGGCCATTTCTCGGTTCTCGATGATCGCGCCGCCACCACGCTTCTGGCCGAGGCGCGCCGTTCGCTTCTGACGGCGGTTTCGACTGAGGACGACGCGGAATTGGCGCAGGCGCTCGCCTATGTGCTCGATCTTGCCGATGAAAGCGGCCTGGAAGCGCTGCTTTCCGCCATCATCGCCAATCGCAGCGCGCTTCGCTCTTTCCTGCACGAGGCAAAACAGTCGGTCGGCCTTGATGCCCGTTTGCGGCAGGAGATGCAGATTGCTGCCGGGGAGACCGAGGAAACGGCGGCTGAAGCCTTCTGGCCCCTGCCCGGTCTTTCCGGGTTGGCACTCGACACTTACCTCACGCTTGCGGATGAGGTGGGAGGATCGCGTGTCATCGAGGTCGCTTATGCGCTCCGGGAAGCAAAACGGCAGATGGACCCGGTGCGGCGGATGGAATTCATCGAAGTCGCGCTGCTGACGGCCAAGGGCGAGAAAAAATCGGACGCCTATGTCATCAACAAGGGCATGCAGAAATTTGCACCTGATCTCGTTGATGCGCTGACGCTGGCCCGCGACCATGTCGTGGCCTGCCGCAATCGCTATCGTCTGGTGCGCATGCTGGTGGCAACTAAAAGTGCCCTTGTGCTGGCCGAACGGTTGATCGGCGATTTCGAAGACCTGAAAAAGCAGCGAAGCCAGCTCGATTTTGAAGATCTGATCGAGCGCGCCGCCAATCTGCTCAATCGCGATACGGCAGGTGCATGGGTGCATTACAAGCTGGATCAGGGCATCGACCATATTCTGGTCGACGAGGCGCAGGACACCAGCCCGGTGCAATGGTCAATCATCCAGTCGCTGGCAGCGGATTTCTTCAACGGTGAAAGCGCCCGCATGGGGCGGCGCACACTCTTTGCCGTGGGTGACGAAAAACAGTCGATCTATTCCTTTCAGGGCGCGCGACCGGAACGGTTCTCGCAGGAGCGCGATGAGACCAAAAGGCGTGTCGATCAGGTGGAGCAGGCCTTCCACCGCATCCGCCTGCCGCTCTCCTTCCGCTCCACTGAAGATGTGCTGGCTGCCGTCGATCAGGTCTTTTCAGACCCGAAAAACGCGAGCGGCCTCAGCGCCGACAATGAGCCCGTCGAACACCGTTCCAACCGCGCCGGCCATCCCGGCACCGTGGAAGTGTGGGATATGGTGGCACCGGAAACCACCGAAGATGAAGAGGACTGGACCGCCCCCTTCGACGCGCTGCGGGAAAGCGCGCCGGCCACCATCGTCGCCCGGCGTATCGCCGCGCGCATTGCCGATATGATCGGAAACGAAACCATCATCGAAAAGGGCGTGGAGCGCACCGTCGAACCCGGCGATATTCTCGTGCTTGTCAGAAAACGCGCTGCCTTCGTCAACGCGCTGACCCGCGAGTTGAAGCGGCGTAAGAACATTCCCGTTGCCGGTGCCGACCGCCTCCGCCTGACCGATCACATCGCCGTGCAGGATCTTCTGGCGCTCGGCCGGTTCGTGGTGCTGCCGGAGGATGATCTTTCGCTGGCGGCCCTGCTGAAGAGCCCGCTTTTCAACCTGACGGAAGACGATGTCTTCGAGATCGCCGCGACGCGATCCGAGACGGAGAGTGTGTGGCAGAGGCTGCAAGTCCTTTCAGGCGAAGAAACCAGCCGTCTATCCATCGTCACCGACAAACTTCGGCATTTCATATCACTGTCGAAAACCGCCACGGTGCATGATTTTTTCGCGGCGGTTCTGACCCTGCATGACGGCCGCAAAAAATTTCTTGGCCGTCTTGGCAACGAGGCGAGCGACGTTCTCGACGAGTTCCTCTCCTTCGCGCTGGATCACGAAAGAACCGGCCTGCCCGGTCTTCAGGCTTTTCTCTCGGTTCTGGAGACCGATTCACCTGAAGTGAAGCGCGAGCAGGACAAGGATCGCGGCGAAGTGCGCATCATGACCGTGCATGCGTCCAAGGGGCTTGAAGCACCGGTGGTCTTTGTCGTGGATGGTGGCTCGAAGGCCTTCAACCACAGCCATGTGCCGAAACTGCGCTTCGTGGAGGGGGATGGCGATGCCTTTCCGGTCTGGCTGCCCGGCAGCGGTTTTTCCAATCATCTCATTCGCTCGGATGAGGAACGCCTGAAAACGGCCGCGGAAGATGAATATCGTCGGCTGCTTTATGTGGCGATGACCCGCGCCGCCGATCATCTTGTCGTCTGCGGTTATCGCGGCCAGAAGGAAAATCCCGAATGCTGGCACGCTATCGTCAAGGTGGCGCTTGCGGAAAATCAGGATCATTGCCAGCCGCAGCTGTTCAGCGCCGATGGCGAGGAATGGCAGGGGCTTGTCTGGCGTAAGTCCGAAGCACGCCCGGCACTTGCACCGCACAAGCCCGCAGAACCCCGGCAGGAAGAAGACCACACGCTTCCGCCGGGCCTTCTTGCCCCCCTGCCCGCCCTGCCCTCCCTGCCAAGGCCGCTCAGCCCATCGGGCGCGGGAACCATCATTGATGACGGTGCGGACGATCTGGCCGTGCGTTCACCGCTGTTCGGAGAAAAAACCGAGGCCTCCAGCCTTGCCCTGCAACGGGGTAAGCTGGTGCATCGAATGCTGCAGGCCCTGCCGGATTTTGCGGAAAGCGAGCGGGAAGAGGCAGCCCGGCGTTATGCCGAGCGCGCAGCGCGTTTCTGGCCCGCCACTGAGCGGGAACATTTGATCCAGGCGGTTTTGCGGGTCCTCTCCGAACCAGCGGTTCAGCCAGCCTTTTCCGCCAACAGCCGTGCGGAAGTGTCGATTATGGGCACGATGACCCTCGGCCGGCAGCACTATGCCGTCTCCGGCCGCATCGACCGGCTGGCGGTGGAGGGTGATCGGGTCATTCTGGTCGATTACAAGACAAACCGCGTGCCGCCGCGCGAAGCACGCGAGCTTCCCTTCTCGCACGTCGCGCAGCTTGCCATTTATCGCGAAATTCTGGCGCCGCTTTACCCCGGCAAGGAATTTGTCTGTGCGCTGATTTATACGGAAAGTGCCGCTTTTGTGCGGGTTGACGACGATGCCATGGCAGAGGCCCTTGCCGCAATAAAGACAAAGTGAGATACCGGGGCATTGAAATTTCGACGCGCCCGCATCACATCGATAGCGGAAAAGATTTACTGAAAGGAGAGCCAGATATGGCTACCGTAAAAGTCGATGCCGCCAACTTCCAGTCCGAAGTCCTCGAATCCGCCGAACCCGTCGTGGTGGATTTCTGGGCCGAGTGGTGCGGTCCGTGCAAGATGATCGCGCCGAGCCTTGAGGAAATTTCCTCCGAGCTGGCTGGCAAGGTCAAAGTTGCGAAGCTCAACATCGACGAAAACCCGGAGCTGGCCGCTCAGTTCGGCGTTCGCTCGATCCCGACGCTTGCCATATTCAAGGGTGGCGAAGTGGCTGATATCAAGGTAGGTGCTGCACCCAAGACAGCGCTTTCCGCCTGGATTTCCAGCGCTGCTTAAGCCGTTTTTATGGAATGAAAAAAGCCCGGCATGATCGCCGGGCTTTTTTATTGGGGAACGGTACCGTTGAAAGCAAGGGCGTTTCCGGCAAGATAAAGCGATCCGCCGATAAGGATGCGCGGCGGCGGTCCTTCGGGATCTACACGGCGCGACAATTCTTCCAGAGCATGGGTCAGCGTCGATGTGGGCGCGGCCACCAGACCGGCATCAAAAGCGGCATGGGCAAGCACGACAGGGTCGATCGCCGCATCCGTGCCGCCTATCGGCACGGTGAAGACATATTCGGCAATATCGGCGAAAGCCTTGAAATAACCTACCGGGTCCTTGGTATTGATCATGCCAGCGATGATGAAGAGTGGGCGCGGCGTCTTTTCCTCAAAACCTGCCATGGCCTCGGCAATCACCTCACCCGCGCCGGGGTTGTGACCGCCATCGATCCAGATCTCGGCACCCTTCGGGGCGATTTCAGCGATTTTGCCGGTCAGGATGCGCTGAAGACGGCCGGGCCATTCCACTGAAGTCATGGCCTTTTCGATCATCCGCTCCGTCACTTCGAAACCGGCTGCTTTCACGGCGCGGATCGCTGCGGCAGCGTTAGCGAGCTGATGGCGGCCGGGAAGACGCGGCAACGGCGCATCGGCCAAGCCGAATTCATCCTGGTAGACCATGCGGCCGAATTCTTCATGGGCGGAAAAATCCTGTCCGTAGACAGAAACCGGGCAACCAAGCCGCTCGGCCGTAGCGACGAGCGTTTCACGCGCCGCATCATATTCCTGATGGCCGATGACGACGGGCGAACCCTTTTTCATGATGCCAGCCTTTTCGGCGGCAATCAGTTCCACGCGGTCGCCGAGATAAGCTTCATGGTCGAGCGAAATCGGCATGATGATGGAAACGGCAGGGCTATTGATCACATTGGTGGCATCGAAGCGACCGCCCAGTCCAACCTCGACGATCGCAGCATCAGCGGGATGCTCCGAAAAAAGCAGGAACATGACAGCCGTCAAAATTTCAAAAACGGTGATCTTCTGCCCATCGTTCGCGACTTCGATGCGACGCAGGGCGTCCGCGAAGACAGCGTCTTCAACAAAGCGGCCCCTCTCCCCGGCAACGCCGAGACGATAGCGCTCATGCCAGTTGACGAGATGCGGCTTGGTATGGACATGAACAGGAAGTCCGGCCGCTTCCAGCAAAGCCCGGCAAAAGGCGCTAACGGAACCCTTGCCATTGGTGCCCGCCACATGGATCACCGGCGGCATTCTGTTTTGCGGATTGCCGAGTTTTTCGAGAAGACGGGAAATTCTGTCGAGTGAAAGATCAAACCCTTTGGGGTGAAGCTGCATCAGCTCCTCAATGATCTTTTCGGCCTCACCGATCGCGGGCTTCGTCATGTCTTCCGTTCGCCTTTCAGGCGTTTTGTTTGCCATTTGTCCGCTGCCCCAAAAATGAAATCAGGCAACGTATAGCATCATCCCGAAGGCAGTTTATGCCTCCGGGCGACATATTTTTTTCCTCAGGCCGAAGCGGCCAGCGGAACGACGGCGTTCGCGTTATCGGCAGGCGCCTTGGTCATGATCTTGAGCATGCTGGCCAGCGTGTCCGGGATTTCGCGACGATCGATGACCATATCCACCATGCCGTGTTCCAGCAGGTATTCGGAGGTCTGGAAGCCTTCCGGCAGCTTTTCGCGAATGGTCTGCTCGATGACACGCTTGCCGGCAAAGCAGATTTCCGCGCCCGGCTCGGCAATATGGACATCGCCCAGCATGGCGTAGGAAGCCGTGACACCGCCCGTGGTCGGGTTGGTCAGAACCACGATATACGGCATGCCTGCCTCTTTCAGCATATTCACCGCAACCGTGGTGCGCGGTAGTTGCATCAGCGACAGAATGCCTTCCTGCATACGGGCGCCACCCGAGGCCGGGAACATGACGAGCGGGCAACGCTCCGAGATGGCGCGCTCGAAAGCCTTGACGATCGCTTCGCCGGCGGCAATGCCGAGCGAGCCGGCCATGAACTGGAATTCATGCACGACGGCGACGATCTTCAGGCCTTTCAGAAGACCAACGCCGGCAAGGATCGTATCTTCCTGCTCGGTCTTTGCGCGGCTGTCGCGCAGGCGATCGGTGTATTTCTTGGAATCGCGGAATTTCAGCGGGTCCTGTGCCACTTTAGGCTGGGCCAAGGCCTCATAGATGCCACCATCAAAAAGATCGGCAAGGCGCGCCTTGGCCGGCATCTTCATGTGGTAACCGGAAGCCGGGATGACCCACTTGTTGTCTTCCAGATCCTTGTGGAAGACCATCTCGCCCGTTTCCGGGCACTTGATCCACAGGTTCTCCGGAACCTCCGGGCGGCGGCCAAGCATGGAATTGATCCGCGGCCGAACGTAATTGGTGATCCAGTTCAACTGTCTACTCCTGACTGGGCCGCGCGCTTATTCCGCAGCGGCGAGGCGCGATGCACGCACGCCCGTTGAAAGTCCTTTTACCAGCGTCGTAACGGCCGGCACGGTGTCGGCGGTCGCCTGCCCGTCCTTGGTCAGGCTGCCCGCAATCTGGTTGACGATGGCTGAACCCACCACCACACCATCCGCCACGGCACCGATCGCCTTCGCATGATCGGCCGTCTTGACGCCAAAACCGACACAAACCGGCAGTTCCGTATGCGCCTTGATACGACCGACAGCGCCCGAGATCAACGAGGGATCGGGAAGTGCTGAGCCGGTGATACCGTTCATCGAGACGTAATATACGAAACCTGAGGTATTTTTAAGGACGGCCGGCAGGCGCTTGCCATCCGTGGTCGGCGTTGCCAGACGGATGAAATTGATGCCGCGCGCAAGCGCCGGAATGCAGAGTTCATCGTCCATTTCCGGCGGCAGGTCGACCACGATCAGGCCATCGATGCCACTGGCAATTGCGTCGTCCAGAAACTTTTCAACGCCATAGATATAGATCGGATTATAATAGCCCATCATCACGATCGGCGTTGCATTATCTTGCTTGCGGAACTCGCGGGCGAGATCGAGCGTGGTCTTCAGTGTCTGTCCACCCTTCAGCGCGCGCTGGCCGGCCAGCTGAATGGCCGGGCCATCCGCCATGGGATCGGAAAACGGCATGCCGAGTTCGATAACGTCGGCGCCTGCTTCCGGCAGTGCCTTCATGATGCCAAGCGAGGTCTGGAAATCCGGGTCGCCGCCCATGAAATAGGTGATCAGGGCGGGGCGATTTTCAGCGCGCAGATCGGCAAAGCGCTTGTCCATACGTGCAGTCATGATCTTATACATCCATTCCAAGGAACTTGCTGACGGTGTGGACATCCTTGTCGCCACGGCCGGAAAGGTTCATCAGGATGATTTCATCCTTGCCCATTTTTGGCGCGCGCTTGATGACTTCGGCCAGCGCATGGCTCGGCTCCAGCGCCGGAATGATGCCTTCGAGGCGGGTCAACATCTGGAAGGCGTCCAATGCCTCGTGGTCCATGATCGGCACATATTCGACGCGGCCGATATCGTTCAGCCAGGAATGTTCAGGCCCGATGCCGGGATAGTCAAGACCTGCGGAAATCGAATGACCTTCCTTGATCTGGCCGTCCTCATCCTGCAGCAGATAGGTGCGGTTGCCATGCAGCACGCCGGGCGAACCGGCGGTGATCGAGGCACAGTGTTCTTCGCCAGACAGGCCTTTGCCACCGGCTTCGACGGCAACGATACGCACGCTCTTGTCATCAAGGAAAGGATGGAAAATGCCGATGGCGTTCGATCCACCGCCGACGGCCGCGATAACCATATCCGGCAGGCGGCCTTCCGCCTCCAGCATCTGCGCCTTGGCTTCCTCGCCGATAACTGCCTGGAAATCACGGACCATTTCCGGATAGGGATGCGGGCCGGCTGCGGTGCCAATCAGGTAATAGGTATCCTCGACATTGGTGACCCAGTCACGCAGTGCCTCGTTCATGGCGTCCTTGAGCGTGCCATGGCCGGCCGTGACCGGCTTCACCTCGGCGCCGAGAAGCTTCATGCGAAATACGTTCGGGGCCTGACGGGCGACATCAGTGGCGCCCATATAAACCACGCAAGGCAGGCCGAAACGTGCAGCAACCGTGGCCGAGGCAACGCCGTGCTGGCCGGCACCGGTTTCGGCAATGATGCGGGTCTTGCCCATGCGCTTGGCAAGCAGGATCTGGCCGAGACAATTGTTGATCTTGTGCGAGCCGGTATGGTTCAACTCTTCGCGCTTGAAATAAATCTTCGCGCCGCCAAGTTCCGCCGTGAGACGCTCCGCGAAATAAAGCGGGCTCGGGCGGCCGGTGTAATGCGTGCCGAGATATTTCAGTTCGGCCTGAAACTCGGGATCGCTCTTGGCCTTGTCCCATTCCGCCTGCAAATCCAGGATAAGCGGCATCAGCGTTTCGGCAACGAAGCGTCCTCCGTAAATGCCGAAGCGGCCGTCCTCATCGGGACCAGCACGAAAAGAATTGGGTGTTGGCGCGTCGTTCACTTCAAACTCCCTTTGGGCCTTTCGACCAATCATTCACCACATCGAAAAATGCGTCGATCTTGGACAAATCCTTGACGCCCGGCGCGCTTTCAACACCAGACGACAAATCTAGTCCGCTCGCCCGGGTTTCCGCCAGAGCCTCGGCGACATTGTCCTTATTCAGCCCCCCGGAAAGCATGTAATCCACACTTTCGTCAAGTGAGCGCAGGATCGTCCAGTCGAACGAGACGCCGTTGCCGCCAGGCAGATCAGAACCGGCAGGCGCCTTGGCATCCAGCAGGAAACGGTCGGCTATGCCAATATAAGGCTCTATTTTGGCAAGATCCGCGGCATCGCGAATGGAAATCGCCTTCATCACCGGCAGGCCGTAAAGCGCCTTGATATGCAGCAGCCGCTCCGGGCTTTCGCTGCCATGCAATTGCAGAATATCCGGCCTGACAAGATCGACGATTTCATCGAGATAATCATTATCAGCATCGACAGTGACGGCAACCACTTTGGCGGCGCCACGGGCGGCTTCGGCCAACCGGCCGGCAAGGTCCGGCTCGATATAGCGGGGGCTTTTTTCAAAGAAAATAAAACCGACATGGGACGCACCGCGCCGGACGACGCGCTCCAGCGTTTCCGGTGTCTTCAATCCGCAAATCTTGATATCCGGTTTCATACCCGCGACCTGACATGAAATGCGACAAGAGTCGAGCCAAATCGCATCCCTTTTCGATGGAATGTTTCACGTGAATCCAGATGGCGATGCACGCCGCCAGTTTCAATCGAAATCGATGGCGTGCAGTTTGGAGCCATGACGTTTCAGCCATTCCTTGGCTTCACTTGTGTGTGGACAGAGCTTTTCACACAGCGCCCAGAATTTCGGGCCATGGTTCATTTCGCTCAGATGCGCGACCTCATGGGCAGCGAGATAATCGATGACCCTGTCCGGAGCCATGACGATACGCCACGAAAAGCTCAAATTTCCATCATGGGAGCAGGAACCCCAGCGGCTGCGTGTATCCTTCATGCTGATGGACCGCACCGGCCGGCCGGCAGCGCGGGCGTGAATGGCGACCAGACGTTCCAGATCGGCCTTTGCTTCCTTTTTCAGGAAGGTCGCGATCCGCCGTCTCAGATGCTCCGGCGCGCCGCTGACTTTCAGAACAGCCACACCATCAGCGTCTTTCCCGATGTGGGTCAGGCCCCTCAGGCTGCCGGTGTGCTCGATGCGATGAGAGATGCCTCTGATATCGATGGTCCCACCGGGACGAAGACCGTCATCAGGGCTGAACTTCAGAAGCTTGCCTTCCAGCCAGCCCTGGTGTCTTTCGAGAAAGTCATCTACCTGACGGTGATGCAGGCCCATCGGGATCGTCAGCTTCAGCGCCCGACCGCCCGGTTCGATGCGCAATGTGATGCGCGTTGCCCGCGGGTTTTCCCTGACCGTGATCGGCACTTGCCGTCCCGCAACGGAAACGGTGCGCTGGCTCGGCACGACCTTTTTGGGCGCCGGTGACTTCAGGGATTTTCTGAGGAGCGAAAACATGAAGCCTTCATAACCGATTCGTCCATCCCTTGGCCATGCAAATGCGCGGCACCACCTGCCGTTTCACGCTTAGGCCATCTGGTGTTTGCCGATGAAATCCAGCATGCGCGGCACGATTTCCTTGCGGAAGCGCGAACCGTTGAAGACGCCATAGTGCCCCACATCCGGCTGCATGTAGTGGGCGCGCTTGTCTTCAGGGATGTTCCGGCAAAGATCATGCGCCGCCTTTGTCTGGCCGACACCGGAGATATCGTCATTCTCGCCTTCGACCGTGAATAACGCGACATTGTGGATCGCGGTAGGATCAACCGCCCTGCCCCGGTGCAGCATGTTTCCCTTCGGAAGCGCATGGTCGATGAAGACGGTTTCCACCGTCTGGAGATAGAATTCCGCCGTCAGGTCCATGACAGCAAGATATTCATCGTAAAACTCGCGGTGTTTTTCGGCGGAATCGCCGTCATTCTTGACGAGGTTCAGGTAAAAATCCTTATGCGCCGTCATGTGCTTGTCGAGGTTCATCGACATGAAACCCGATAGCTGCAGGAAACCCGGATAGACATTACGCCCGAAAGCCGGCTGCGGCCACGGCACCTGCATGACGACATTGTCGCGAAACCATTCGATCGGCTTGGCCGTGGCAAGACCGTTGACGGCGGTGGGGTTGATGCGCGTATCGATCGGTCCGCCCATCAGCGTCATGGAGGCCGGCGCAAACGTGTCGCCATCCGCCTCCATCAGGGAAACGGCAGCCAGAACCGGCACGGATGGCTGGCAGACGGCGACCACATGGGCGCCGGGGCCGATATGCCGCAGCATCTCGATGACATAGTCGATATAATCGTCGAGGTCGAAGGTTCCCTCAGTTGCCGGTACGATACGGGCATCGGCCCAATCGGTGATGTAAATATCGGCCGAGGGCAACAGGGCTTCCACCGTCCCGCGCAGCAGAGTCGCATAGTGGCCGGACATCGGCGCGACGAGCAAGACTTTCGGATCCGGCTTGCGGGTCGGCTCCAGGTCGCGGTTAAAATGAACAAGGCTGCAGAACGGGCGCGACCAGACGGTCTCTTCTGTGACAGCAATGGTCTGGTCATCGACGACGGTGGAGCGGAGGCCGAATTCCGGCTTGACGTAACGGCGCGTCAGACGTTCGAAAACCTCGAAACCGGCATCGAGGCTTCTGCCGAAAGCGGTGCTGGACAGCGGATTGAGAGGATTGTTGCAGGCCTGGCGCATCATGTCCGCGCCGGCACGCAGCGGCGCCATGGCCGCATGGTTCATTTCATAGAGGTGGTAGAACACTGATGACGCCTCCCTCGCGATCACGCTCTTTTTCTGACCATAGCAGCTTTTCGCAGGTGCACAAAATTTAAGGCGCCAGCGGTTTCCCGCCGGCGCCTCACTTTTCGTTGAATGCCTGCCGGCGATCAGATGTCAGCGACGAAAGTCTGCTTCTGGGAACCGAGGCCCTCGATGCCGAGTTCCACGATGTCACCAGTCTTCAGGTAACGCGGCGGCTTTTGGCCCATGCCGACGCCGGGAGGGGTGCCGGTGGAAATGACATCGCCGGGATGCAGCGACATGAACTGGCTGAGATAGGAGACAACGTGGGCGACGCCGTAAACCATTGTCTTGCTGGAACCGTCCTGCATGGTCTGGCCATTGACCTTCAGCCACATGCCGAGGTTCTGCGGATCCGTGATTTCGTCCTTCGTCACCAGCCAGGGGCCGATGGGGCCGAAAGTGTCGCAGGACTTGCCCTTTGTCCACTGACCTGCACGTTCTGTCTGGAAGGCGCGCTCGGAAACGTCGTGCGATACGCAATAACCGGCGACATAATCGAGGGCGTCCGCTTCCGAGACGTATTTCGCGGTCTTGCCGATGACGACGCCAAGCTCGACTTCCCAGTCGGTCTTTTCCGAGCCGCGCGGAATGGTGACGTTATCGTTCGGACCGACGATGGCCGAGGTCGCCTTCATGAAAATGACCGGTTCCGGCGGTACGGTAGCACCCGTTTCAGCCGCATGGTCGGAGAAGTTGAGGCCGATGCAGATGAATTTTCCGGTACCCGCAACGCAGGCGCCAATGCGCTCTTCGCTCAACACCGGCAGGGTGGCGAGGTTGATCGCGGCGATCTTCTTGAGACCCTCGGGAGAAATCGCGTCGCCGCCGATATCTTTCACATGGGCGGACAGATCGCGGACTTTTCCTTCCGCATCGAGAATGGCTGGTTTTTCCTGGCCGGGCTGGCCAACACGCATCAATTTCATGGAACTCTCTCCCGGTTGTCAGACAAGGTGATGCATATATGAACGATGCATTCATACTTGTCACCCCTTGACTGCGCCAAGTTTCGAAAAATACCTTTTCCTTCCCGGCAATCAAAAGGACATCGCCCGTGACGAATAGCAATAACAGGCAATCCGAATATCCCGTCGATCCCCTCTTCCTCGACCGCTGGTCTCCGCGCGCCTTCGATGGCAGCCCTATGCCGAAAGAGCATCTGTTGACCATTCTCGACGCGGCCCACTGGGCGCCATCCGCCTCCAACCATCAACCGTGGCGTTTCGTTTATGCCCATAAGGACAGCGAAGACTGGCCACTCTTCGTGGACCTGTTGATGGAGGGAAACCAGAAGTGGGCGAAGAACGCCTCCGTGCTGCTTTTCGTCATCTCCCGCGACCACACCATTTCGCGCGAAGGCGAGAAGAAGTCATCCGCCACTCACTCCTTCGATGCCGGCGCAGCCTGGTTCTCGCTCGCCATGCAAGCTCATCTGCTTGGCTATCATGCGCATGGGATGGGCGGTATCTTCAAAGACCGGATCGTCGAAAAGCTTGATATCCCTGATGGCTTCAAGGTGGAGGCCGGGGTTGCGATCGGGACGCTGACGGATAAATCCATTCTTCCCGATGATCTGGCGGAGCGCGAGGTGCCCAGCAAGCGCGTACCTCTGGCAGATGTCGCTTTCGAAGGCCGCTTCACCGGCAAGGCCGATTAATCTCGCCCGACACCATCAAACAAAAGGCCCGGCGGAAATTCACCGCCGGGCCTTTTGTTAAATTTTCGTTTCACGTGAATCGTTACGCGAAACACCCCACAGGATTAAATGTCGAGGTTGGCGACATTCAACGCATTTTCCTGAATGAAGTCGCGGCGCGGCTCCACTTCATCGCCCATCAGGCGGGCGAACAGGCCATCGGCATCGGTCGCGTCGTTCACCCTCACCTGCAGCAGCGAGCGGACATTGGCGTCGAGCGTGGTTTCCCACAGCTGCTCAGCATTCATCTCGCCGAGGCCCTTATAACGCTGCATGGAAAGGCCTTTGCGGCCGGCGGCGAAAATCGCATCCAGAAGCGCGCGTGGTCCGGCCAGCTCCATGCTGCCATCCTTGCGCTGCAGAACCGGCGGCGTCGCGTAGATATCGCGGGTGCGCGCTACCAGCTGATCGATATGGCGCGCATCGGCTGAACCGAGCAGGCCCATATCCAGCGTCGAGATTTCCTTGACGCCGCGTACCATGCGCTCGAAGCGCAGGCCGCCATCCTCCAGAACTACGCCCGACCAGCCGCGCTCGGTTTCTTCCGCAATCATGTCCAGACGCCGGGCCACTTCGGCAACGGTTTCCTGAGCACGGGCCGAATCGGCCGAAAGCTCCGGGTTCAGCGCGCCGGCAATGGCCGCCTGTTCCACGATCGAGCGGCTGTAGCGGGAATGCAGACCATCGATCAGCGAGCGCATGCGCAGCGCATCGAGAATGACTTCGCGCAGATCGGCGCCGACTCGGACCTCACCGGTGCCGAGCGTCAGTGACGCTTCCTCGATACCCATGGAGATCAGGTATTCTTCCAGCGCCTTCTCATCCTTCAGGTACTGCACGGATTTACCGCGCGTCACCTTATAAAGTGGCGGCTGGGCGATATAGAGATGGCCGCGCTCGATCAGTTCCGGCATCTGGCGGAAGAAGAAGGTCAATAGTAGGGTACGGATGTGGGCGCCGTCGACGTCAGCATCCGTCATGATGATGATCTTGTGGTAACGCAGCTTGTCGGCATTGAACTCGTCCTTGCCGATCGATGTGCCGAGCGCGGTAATCAGCGTGCCGATTTCCTGGCTGGACAACATCTTATCGAAACGGGCGCGCTCCACGTTGAGAATCTTCCCGCGAAGCGGCAGGATGGCCTGCGTTTCACGCGAGCGGCCTTGCTTGGCGGAACCACCGGCGGAGTCGCCCTCGACGAGAAAGAGTTCGGATTTGGCCGGATCGCGCTCCGAGCAATCGGCAAGCTTGCCGGGCAGAGAAGCGATATCGAGCGCGCCTTTGCGGCGCGTCAATTCGCGAGCCTTGCGGGCGGCTTCACGGGCGACGGCCGCTTCCACAACCTTGCCGATGAGTATCTTCGCTTCGGAAGGGTGCTCTTCGAGCCAGGTGGAGAGCGCTTCGTTAACGAGGCTTTCCACGACCGGTCGCACTTCCGACGAAACGAGCTTGTCCTTCGTCTGCGAGGAAAACTTGGGATCGGGAACCTTGACCGAAAGAATGGCCGTCAGGCCTTCACGGCAGTCCTCACCCTGCAGGCTCACCTTTTCTCTTTTCATGATGCCGGATGTGTCGGCATAGGAGGTGACCTGGCGGGTAAGCGCCGCGCGGAAACCGGCCATATGGGTGCCACCATCGCGCTGGGGAATGTTGTTGGTGAAGCAGAGCACATTCTCGTGGTAGCTGTCGTTCCACCACAGCGCGACTTCGACGGTGATACCGTCCTTCTCGCTGTGAATGGCGATGGGTTTGTCCACCAGCGGCTTCTTGGCGCGGTCGAGATAACGGACGAAGGCTTCGAGGCCGCCGTCATACAGCAATTCCTGCTGCTTGACGTCCGAGTGGCGTTTGTCGGTGAGCAGGATACGGACGCCGGAATTCAGGAACGCGAGTTCGCGCAGGCGATGCTCCAGCGTGCCGTAATCATAATCCGTCATGGTGAAGGTTTGCGGGCTGGCCAGGAAGGTGACTTCCGTGCCGGACCGGCCTTCATATTCGCCGATGACCGACAGCGGCGCATCGGCAACGCCGTGGGTGAAGCCGATTTCGTGCAGTTTGCCATTGCGGCGGATTCTGAGCTTCAGCCAGACGGAAAGAGCGTTCACCACCGAAACACCAACGCCGTGCAGACCACCGGAAACCTTATAGGAGTTCTGGTCGAATTTGCCGCCCGCATGAAGCTGGGTCATGATGACTTCGGCGGCGGAAACGCCTTCGGAGGAATGGATGTCGGTCGGAATGCCGCGTCCGTTATCGGTCACCGTCACGGAACCGTCGGCATTCAGCGTCACTGTTACCAGATCGGCATGGCCGGCGAGCGCCTCATCGATGGCGTTGTCGACGACTTCGTAGACCATGTGATGCAGGCCGGAACCGTCATCGGTATCGCCGATATACATGCCGGGCCGTTTGCGCACGGCATCAAGGCCCTTGAGGACCTTGATCGAATCGGCTCCATATTCCGCGTTCGCGCCGACTTCGCTTGACGATGTTTCGGTCATAAGTACTCTTTCCAAAGTTTTCTCGGGCCAGGCGTTTCAGTGAGAAGGCCTGAAGCCAGCGAATCACTCAAATCCGACATGCGACTATAGAAATTCTACACCCAATCCCAAAGGCCGCATGCTTCAGGATGCTGAATAAAGCAGGGGATAGAGGGGTTTCAATCGCAAGAACGGCTTTTTTGCAGCACGGCTGACAGTTCCTCTACCACACTCGGCGGCAGCTTGCGAATATCCCGTGCGAGACGGTTGGCGAAAGCCGTATATTGCGGCGGCAGGCCCACCGTATCGATCACCACCTTCGGGTCTGACGAACCGGCCAGAAAGAACAATTCCTCCGCCTCATCCCAGATGATGTTGAAATAACCGGCAATGCGCTGCAGCAGATCGAAGCTCGGTTTGCCCCGCTTGCCATGCTCCAGCGCCGAAAGATAGGCCGGTGACACACCGATTGCCGCGGCCATTTCCTTCTGCGTCACGCCCTTGCGTTCACGAAGCTGCCGCACGGCCTCCGCAAAAGGCGTCATGATTTTTCACCGCGCCGCCGCGAAAGCCGCACATAAAGCGCACCGTCACCGCCATGATTGGCCGACGCATCCTCATAGGACGAAATCAGGTAGCGATATTCCGGTTTGGCGAACCACATTGGCACTGCCCTTTTCAGCGCACCATCGCTACCGATGGAACGCCCCTTGCCGGTGATGACCAGCACATGGCGAAGGCCTCGTTCATGCGCCCGCAGCAGGAAATCCAGGAGCACCGCATGGGCTTCGCTCTGGAACATGCCGTGCAGATCGATCCGCCCTTCCAGCGGCAACCGGCCACGGGTGAGCTTGCGCTTGACCGGCTTTTCCATCGGCTGATGGGTCTTCGGCTTTTTATCCGGTGACGCAGGCAGTGCTTCCGCCGTCTCCACAATCATGCGCGGAAATGCGCTTTTACCAGTTTGCGGAACGCTGGGTTCCAGCGGATGTTCTTCTACATCGTCGAAAGCCAGCAAATCTTCCAGCCTGCCGGAAATCGGCCGCGTGGTTTTTACGACCCTTCCCCACAGAACGCGTTCTTCCTTGCCGAGCTTGCGACTGCCTTTCATCGCCGATACCTTTCCGCAGCAATCCGCGGCAGCAGTATATAAAAATCGGCTTCGTTGCGCACCGTGCCGGCAAGCTCTCCCGCTTCGAAACCCGAGCCGGTGAAAATATCGCCGCGCGCCGGGCCGACAATGGCCGAGCCGGTATCCAGCGCCAGCATCAGCCGGGCGAATGGTTTTCCATCGTCCAGATGGGTCAGCGTCGGCGCGTGGATGAAGAAGGGCAGGCCGAAGGTGTGGATCAGCCTGTCGACCGCAAGCGCACGGCCCGCAACCAGCGGCACCTTGGCGGCGGCGATCGGCCCCATGTCCAGACCGGCGACATCCGCCTCCCGGAAAAAAATGTAGGAGCGGTTGTGCCACAGCACCCCGTCCACCTCATCCGGATGGTCGCCGAGCCATTGGCGGATCGTCTGCATCGAGATTGTTTTCGGATCGAGCTCACCGCGGTCGAGAAGCAGCCGGCCGATCGGCGAAAAGGCATGCCCGGCCTTGGCCGCGTAGGTGATCCGCTTTATCGCGCCATCCGGAAATACCAGACGCGCCGCACCCTGCACGTGGACAAAGAAGAGGTCGACCTTCGATCTTGCCCAGGCAATCTCAAGACCCCTGCCCCGCAGACACCCTTCATCGATGGCGCGGCGATCGGGAAAATAGGAAATGCCCTCTTCATCCGCCTTGCCGAAAGCATAGGACGGATCAAAACCATCCGGCCGGTTAGCATCGTTAATATCCACCAGATCCGGCGGCCGGCGGTAGATCGGATAACGCCACACATCATCTGGCGTGGCGGAGACTTCCAGTTCGGGCTCGTAAAAAGCGGTCACGAAACCGCTTTTGCCCTGAGCCGGAGAAATCCTGAAAGGCACAGAATTGGTTTCGAAAAACTGGCGCGCCTGCTCCGGGCTGTTTACCTGGCTTCTTTCGGCGAGCTCCAGAAGTGAAACCAGCTCCGCCGCCGTTATCCCGAGCGCTCCGGTCCGGTAGGGTTTCGCATTATGAAGATGCGACAGGATCGTTGCCATCGCCGGAAAAAGCTTGCGGGGGTCGTCCTGCCCCCATCCGGGCAGATCGCGGAAAGAAACCTCGTCGATCGAAAAGGGCGTATTCATTGCTCGGATTCGGTGGCGATCAGCTTCCAGTTCGGATCGCGCGAGCGGATGTCGCGCGAGAAGGTCCAGATGTCATCCACCTCCGCAACCGCATCCGGGTCGCCATCCACCAGCTTGCCGTCCTTGTCATAGGTCGCCGAAATCAGCTGGCTGACAATCCTCAGCGTCACCTGCACTTCGGAATCGCGAACGCCCGCCTGGGTGATGTCGGCCTTCTCGATGCCAACGAATGTGGATTTCACCACTTCGCCACGGCTTTCCCGTTCGGAGATCGCCGCCTCGAAACCGTCAAACACCTCCTTCGACAGAAGGTTCTTCAGTGTCTTGCGGTCGCCGTCGGCAAAACCCATGACGATCATTTCGTAAGCCATGCGAGCACCGTTCAGGAATTCCTTGGGCCTGAAGGACGGGTCCTTGGTCATCACATCGCGCAGCGATGCATTGAGTGGGGTGTCAGCAGGGGCAAGCGCGTCTGCCTCGGCAAAGCGGTTGTCTTCTTCCGCCTCGCCGCGTTTCGGCAAGGTCACGACCTTGTTATCGTCAGCGACGGGCCCCTTTGCCACATCACGGGGGCTATAGGGGTCGAATGGCGGCTTTTCATTGCCGGTGCGGCGGCCAAGGACACTGCGCAGCTGAAAGAAGATCAGCACCGCTGCAACGAGAAAAAACAATGTGATAAAGTCGCTAAAGCCCATGTTTTACCAAAACCGCCATTTAAAATCAAAAACCTCACCATCATATAGTCTGCATCTTATCATCATTCAAATGTGCAGATTCAATCATTGGTGTCCCGGGAACCGGCAATCTGCCAGAGATGCACACGCAAGGCTAGAAGATGCGTTTTTCCTTTCTCCCCATCGTCATCCTGATGATGCCCATTCTCGAAATTGCCGGCTTCATCATCGTCGGCAAGGCGATCGGTCTATGGCTGACATTGGCGCTCATCCTGTTCACGTCATTCCTGGGGTTACTCATACTGCGCCTCGGCGGCATCGGCATGGTGCGAAATCTTCAGGCTGCGGGCCGCACTGGCGCGCAGCCGGCGGATGAGCTCGTTAACGGGGCCATGCGCGTCGTCGCAGGCATCCTGCTCATCATTCCCGGTTTCATCACAGATATTCTCGGCCTCCTGCTTCTATCGCCGGCCATTCGCCGGTTTTTCTGGAAAGCCTTCGGCCCGCGTGTCGTCGTTTCTGGCTCATTCAGGCAGTCCGGCCCCCAGCAAGGTGACTATTCCGGATTTCGTAATGGCCCCGGGCCTGCGGGCGATTCGAAGGTGGTGGATCTAGACGAAGAGGAGTTTCACCGCGAGGGCCCGAAGGACTCTCCCTGGTCGAACAGGCCTGATGATCGTGACCTTCCCAAACCCTGACGACCGCGTGGAATGGATGGCGATGACGCGATCACGAAGGGTTGTAAGCCCCGGGTCGAAATGATAGACCGCCTTCCACGAATTCACGCCGCGAGGAACCGTAATGACCGCTGAAAATGGCGCACAGGGCGCAGTTAGCCCTTCTCTCAATATTCTTGCCCAGTACATCAAGGATCTCTCTTTCGAAAATCCGGGTGCTCCTCGTTCGCTGCAGGGCCGTGAGAATGCGCCGGCGATCAACATCAACGTCAATGTCAACGCAAACCCGATCTCCGGTTCGGATTTCGACGTTGTGCTGACGCTGAATGCGGAAGCCAAGGATGGCGACAAGGTTCTGTTCGCGGCCGAGCTGGTTTATGGCGGCGTGTTCCGCATTGCCGGCTTCCCGCAGGAACACATGCTGCCGGTCCTCTTCATCGAGTGCCCGCGCCTGCTCTTCCCCTTCGCCCGCCAGATCATTGCCGATGTCACCCGCAATGGCGGTTTCCCGCCGCTGATGATCGACCCGATCGATTTCTCGCAAATGTTTGCGCAGCGCGTTGCCGAAGAACAGGCCAAGGCCCAGGTTCAGGCTGTCCCGAACTAAACGGGCACGCACCGCTTTTCATTGCAGACAAACAAAACCCGGGTTCTTCGCCCGGGTTTTTCTTTGGCCGAGTTGACATTTCAAAGTCTGGGCACGCTTCAGTTCTGGTAGCGGTTCCAGATCGCCTTATCGCCCATGCCGAGAACGAGTTTGCCGTGGGCCGCGACCGTTTCCGCATCCAGCCTCGAGGGCAGAGCACTTGGCCTTCGCAATGGCTCAAGGGGCAAGTCTTCTTCAACGACAATCGTTTCTTGCCTTGCGGCAGAGCCGAAACCGAGCGCCGTCTGGCGACCGCCGATCATTTCAATATAGACTTCGGCCAGAAGTTCGGAGTCGAGCAGCGCCCCGTGTTTGGTGCGATGGGAATTATCGATACCATAACGCCGGCAAAGCGCATCCAGCGAATTCGGCCCCATCGGGTTCTTGCGACGGGCGAGTGAAAGCGTGTCCGTCACCAGCTCGGCGGAAACCGGGTCGATGCCAAGACGCGCGAATTCCGCATTGATGAAGCCCATATCGAAGGTCGCATTATGCGCCACCCAGCGCGCGCCGTCGAAGAAGTCACGGATCTGGTCGACGACTTCTGCGAATTTCGGTTTGTCCTTCAGAAATTCATCGGTGATGCCGTGAACGGCAAGCGCGTCTGGATGAACCTTGCGATCCTCCGGGCTGATATAAAGATGCAGCGTGCGACCAGTGGGAAAATGATTGATCAGTTCGATGCCGCCGATTTCGATCACGCGGTCCAGCTTCGATTCGAGGCCCGTGGTTTCCGTATCGAAAATGATCTCACGCATTCATCTCTCCGCGGCGCGACTCAAGCGCCCAGTTTCTGCAGAATTTCTTTTACCTGATCCCGTGCCGCTTCGACACCATTTCCCGAATCGACGACAAAATCGGCGCGCTGGCGCTTTTCCGCATCCGGCATCTGCCGGGCAAGGATCATTTCGAATTTCTCCTCCGTCATGCCGGGCCGGGATAAAACGCGCTCGCGCTGGATTTCCGGCGAGCAACTCACCACCACAACTTTATCGACGCGGCCTTCCGCCCCCGTTTCAAACAGCAAGGGTATGTCGAGCAGCGCAAAAGCCCGATCGTCTTTCCTTGCCTTTGCCAGAAAGGCCTCCTGTTTGTTACGCACCAGCGGATGAACGATCTCTTCCAGCCTGGTAAAATTAGCCGGATTCTTCCGCAAGATATCACCGAGTTTCTGCCGGTCGACCATGCCGGACATGGTAGTACCTGGAAAAGCAGCCTCAATCAGCGGAACGGCTTCCGCACGATAAAGCCCGTGCACGACCTCATCGGAATCAAGAACTGGAACACCCTCTTCGGCGAAGAGCTTCGCCGTCGTGGTTTTTCCCATTCCAATCGAGCCGGTGAGACCGATGACGATCATCAATGTTTCTCCATATCCGCGATGATCAGGGAGCGAAGGGTTTTATCCACCTCGGGCATCCTGCCGAACCATCGCCTGAAACCGGGTTTTGCCTGATGAAGCAACATGCCGAGCCCATCGACGGTTGCGATGCCCTGCTCTTGCGCCATGTTGAGGATCGGCGTTTTCAACGGCACGTAGACGATATCGGTCACCACCGCATTGGCAGCGAGCTGCGAAAAATCGAGGCGCGGCGCTTCGGTTCCATCCATTCCGAGCGATGTCGTATTCACGAACAGCCCGGCGCCCTGCATCACCTCCTGAAGCGCCGCCTGAGCATGGGAAAAGACCCGGGGGCCAAAGCGGTCGGCCAGTTCACGAGCGCGCTCGACCGTGCGGTTCACGACGTGAATTTCCGCGACACCCCGATCACGCAGCGACTGAATGACGGCCCGGCTTGCGCCGCCGGCACCGAAAACCACCGCGCGGTCGGTCTTATCCCAGCCCGGATGCCGCTCGTCCAGGTTCGAGACGAAACCGTAACCATCCGTATTGGTAGCGTGGAGTTTACCCTCCTCCATCCAGATGGTGTTGGCGGCGCCGAGTTCTTCCGCCAGGGCATCGGGGCGATCCGCCAACCGGTAAGCCGCCTCCTTGTGCGGAATGGTGACGTTGCCACCCACCGCTGTACCCGGCTTGCCTTCCTTCAGCGTTGCAATGAAATTCGGGAAATCGTCTGGAGAGACCTCAACGGCCTTATAGGAACCAGCGATACCGAATTTTTTCAGCCAATAGGAATGGATGATTGGCGACCGGGAATGCTTGATCGGGTAGCCGACAACGAAGGCATTTATAGTTAATGTTTCACGTGAATCAGCCATCGATGACATCCATGTCGCGTAGTTTCGCTAAAAGAGGCAGAAGCGGCAGGCCGAGGATTGTGAAATAATCCCCCTCGATGGAGTTAAATAGCTGGATTCCTTCGCCTTCAAGCTGGTAAGCGCCGACGCTGCTGAGCGCCTTTTCTCCCACCCGCTGCAGGTGACGGGACACAAACTCAGCACTCAAGATTCGAACGGCGAGCTCTGCACAGGAAACGGTCTGCCAGACCACCTCGCCCTTTTGAACGAGAGCAGCCGCGCTGTTCAGACGATGGATCTTGCCGGACAATGACAGCAGATGCGTTGCGGCTTCCGCCATGGTTTTTGGCTTGTGATAAACGCGTGTGCCGAGCGCCATGGTCTGGTCGCAGCCAAGGACCAGCGCTTCCGGATGGAGCGCACTGACTGCAAGAGCCTTGGCCCGCGCAAGTTCCAGCGCAACTTCTTCGGGGCTGGCGCCGTCTCGTTCCAGTTGCTCATCAAGCGCACGCTCATCAATATCCGCGGGTATTGCCGAAAATGTCAGCCCCGCATTGCGCATCAGCATCTGCCGGGATGCGCTGGATGAGGCGAGGATCAACTCTTGTTTCATCAACTGTCTGCTCCTGATGATGCGATTCGGATTATCGCGTCCTCGGGCGCAGGGCAAGGATCGCCGCGGCTGTTTCCTCGATGGAACGGCGCGTGACATCGATCAGCGGCCAATTGTTGCGGGCGCAGAGCGCACGCGCATATTTCAGCTCTTCCATGATGGTCGCGCGATCCGTGTAACGGCCACCGTCAAATCCGCCGGTTGTACCCAGTTCCCGGTTCTCACGAACCTGCGATATGCGATCCGATGTCGCGACGAGACCGACGATCAACGGCCGGGTCGCGGCATATAGGCTTTCGGGCAAAGGCACATTGGGAACGACCGGGATATTGGCAGTCTTTATGCCCCTGTTAGCAAGATAGATGCTGGTTGGTGTTTTCGACGTGCGGCTGATGCCTATGATGACGACATCCGCATCGTCATAGGTCTCCGGCATCTGCCCGTCATCATGGTCCATGGCGAAATTCAGTGCTTCGATCCGCGCGAAATAATCGGCATTCAATGCGTGTTGCGCACCCACCCGCCGCCTGGACGGCGCGCCGAGATATGTCTGGAAGATGCCGATGATTGGTTCGAGAACGTTGACGCAGGGCACACCAATCGCATGGCAGCGCAAATCCAGGAATTCGGCCAGCTGCTGGTCAACGATCGTATAAAGAACAATGCCGGGCTCCTTGTCGATGAGATCGATGACCTGTGCGAGCTGCTTCTGGTTGCGGATCATCGGATAGACATGTTCCACCGGCATGGATGTATGGAACTGCGCCGAGACGGCACGGCCTGCCGACATCAGAGTCTCTCCCGTCGAGTCCGAAATCAGGTGCAGATGGAAGAAGCTTTTTTTGTTCTCCACGCTGTTTTTCTCCCCCTGTTGATAAACCGGGACAAATCTCCGAATTGTCCGACGGGCCGAGCCGCGGGGTGAATAAGGTGGTGTTTTTCCACAATCTGCAAGTGGCGTCTCTCGTCTTTACGGCGCCTGTGAATTACTGGAATAAGACGGAACTGTTCAAAATTTCCCCCAGATTGTCCACAGATTCGAGGAACTTTTGTAAGGAAATAACTATTTGAAATTATTTATCTAATTCCTGTTTTCCCAATTATCCGCAAATACTTGCCCTGTCGGTATCATCAGGCACTGTTGATATATCTTCGCTGCGGCATTTCGACTGGAATGATTTTAATCCTTGCTACCCACAGACTCTAAGAAATAGAAAATCTTTTAAATCTCTTTGTTTTTATTTTTTAGAAGCTGGGTGCCATGAGCGAACGCAAGGTTATGACTGTTTTGAACGGGAAGACGGTTACGCCGCCGCCAATATGGCTGATGCGCCAGGCTGGGCGTTATCTTCCGGAGTATCGGGAAACGCGTAAGAGTGCCGGAAGTTTCCTGGATCTCTGTTATAATCCCGAGCTGGCGAGCGAAGTGACCCTTCAGCCCATTCGCCGGTTCGGGCTGGATGCGGCCATCCTCTTTTCCGATATTCTTGTCATTCCCGACGCGCTTCATCGCAATGTGTCCTTCAGCGAAGGCAAGGGCCCGGCCATGGATCCGATCGATGTGAGCGGTATCGAAAAGCTCGATGCGTCTGATGTCATGGCGCATCTTTCGCCCGTTTTCGAAACGGTGTCGCGGCTGCGCACCTCATTGCCGAATGAAACGACGCTTCTCGGTTTTTGCGGCGCGCCCTGGACGGTTGCGACCTATATGATCGCCGGGCATGGGACGCCGGACCAGGCGCCGGCGCGGCTGTTCGGTTATCAGGAACCGGCCGCGATGAAAAAGCTGCTGGCTTTCCTCGCTGAGGTCTCAGCCGATTATCTGGTGGCGCAGATCGATGCCGGCGCCGACGCGGTTCAGATCTTCGATTCCTGGGCTGGCGTGCTCGGCGAAAATGAATTCGAGGAATATGCGATCAAGCCGGTCGCCAGGATTATAGCGTCTGTGTGCGCCCGCCGACCTTCGGCAAAGATCATCGCTTTCGCCAAGGGCGCTGGTTATCTGCTGAGGGATTATCGCCGCAAGACGGGTGCTGACGCCATTGGCCTCGATTGGTCCGTGCCGTTGAGCTTCGCCCGGGATTTGCAGAAGGAAGGCCCGGTGCAGGGTAATCTTGACCCGATGCTGATGGTAGCCGGTGGCAAAGCCTTGCAGGATGGCATCGATGCCGTGCTGCAGTCGCTTGGGCAGGGTCCGCTGATCTTCAATCTCGGCCATGGCATCACCCCGCAAGCAGACCCGGAAAACGTCACCCGGCTGGTGCAGCGGGTGCGCTCGGTTGGGGGTGCTGGATGAGCGAGGAAAAACAGACCTCGGCCCGCTCCGGAAACAAGGCGGCCTTGCGTGCTGGCGTCGCACTCGGTGTCTTTGCCGCTTTCATCGCGCTGCTGTTTTACGCCGATCCCGCCGATCTCTATCTCTGGATCAAGGCGCTGCATATCATCGCCGTGATCTCATGGATGGCTGCGATTTTTTACCTGCCGCGGCTTTTTATCTATCACACCGATGCCCCCGTCGGTTCTCAGCAATCCGAAACCTTCAAGGTAATGGAGCAGCGGCTGATCAGGGTCATCATGAACCCGGCTATGATGATATCCTGGACATTGGGGCTATATCTCGCATGGTCGGTTTATGGTTTTTCCGGCGGCTGGCTGCATGCGAAGATCGGGCTGGTCGTGCTTCTGACCGCCACCCATGTTTATTTCAGCCGCAGCGCGAAACGTTTTGCGCGGGACGAAAATACAAGACCGGCCCGTCACTGGCGGTTGATGAACGAAGTTCCGACCGTTCTGATGATCCTGATTGTCATACTTGTGGTTGTGAAACCCTTTGGTTAAGACGGTGCGACGATAAATTTCGCGGAATTCGTGCTTTCCTCTTGCAGCGGCCGTGTTCAATCGCTATTTTCAGTCCACTCATCTTCGTGGCATGTGAATTATTCAGTCATCTGCGGTATCTCCACAGCATCTGATTCGCGAACACGCCCTCCCCCGACATTACATTATCAAACGGTCTTCCCTTCATGGCTGAAATGAAGCTTCAGGAACTTAAGAGCAAATCGCCTACCGACTTGCTGACTTTTGCCGAATCCCTGGAAGTTGAAAATGCGAGCACCATGCGCAAGCAGGAGCTCATGTTCGCAATCCTCAAGATTCTCGCGAGCCAGGACGTCGAAATCATCGGCGAAGGCGTCGTTGAAGTCCTTCAGGACGGATTCGGGTTCCTGCGTTCTGCAAACGCAAATTACCTGCCCGGTCCAGACGACATCTATATTTCGCCCTCGCAGATCCGCCGCTTCTCGCTGAAGACCGGTGACACTGTTGAGGGACCGATCCGTGGTCCGAAGGAAGGCGAAAGATATTTCGCACTTCTCAAGGTCAATACGATCAATTTCGACGACCCGGAAAAAATTCGTCACAAGGTTCACTTCGACAATCTGACGCCGCTTTACCCGAATGAGCGCTTCAAGATGGAACTGGAAGTTCCGACATCGAAGGATCTGTCGTCGCGCGTTATCGACCTCGTCGCACCGCTCGGCAAGGGCCAGCGCGGGTTGATCGTGGCGCCGCCGCGTACCGGTAAGACGGTACTGTTGCAGAACATTGCTCATTCCATCACGGCGAACCATCCGGAATGCTACTTGATCGTTCTGCTGATCGACGAGCGTCCGGAAGAAGTGACCGACATGCAGCGTTCGGTGAAGGGTGAGGTTGTGTCCTCCACCTTCGACGAACCGGCTGTACGCCACGTCCAGGTCGCCGAAATGGTCATCGAAAAGGCGAAGCGTCTGGTCGAGCATGGCCGTGACGTCGTCATCCTGCTCGATTCCATCACGCGCCTTGGCCGCGCCTACAACACCGTTGTTCCCTCCTCCGGCAAGGTTCTGACCGGTGGTGTGGATGCCAACGCCCTGCAGCGCCCGAAGCGTTTCTTTGGTGCTGCGCGTAACATCGAAGAAGGTGGCTCGCTGACAATTATTGCGACTGCGCTTATCGATACCGGTAGCCGCATGGATGAAGTCATCTTTGAAGAATTCAAGGGCACCGGCAACTCGGAAATCGTGCTTGATCGCAAGGTTGCCGACAAGCGTATCTTCCCGGCACTGGATATTCTGAAATCCGGTACGCGTAAGGAAGATTTGCTGGTGCCGCGTCAGGACCTGCAGAAGATTTTCGTTCTTCGCCGCATTTTGGCGCCGATGGGAACGATGGACGCCATCGAATTCCTGATCGACAAGCTGAAGCAGACGAAGACCAATTCGGATTTCTTCGAATCGATGAATACCTGATCCGAATTTTAGTCGGATTCATCATAAGAGCTTTAAAGCCGTATCCGTTCATTCGGGTGCGGCTTGACTGTTTTAGACCGAGGTAAACCATGCTAGCTTCCGCCGATACGATTTATGCGCTGTCCAGCGGTGCACTGCCGGCTGGTGTCGCGGTTATCAGAATCAGCGGCGCAAAGGCGCTTGATGCTCTGGAGATGCTGACTGGCCGGGAGTTTCCTTCACCACGAAAAGCGAGCCTCTGTTCGATTCGGAATCGAAACAATGAGATCATCGACCAGGGCCTGGTGATTGTCTTTCCGGCTCCGAATTCCTTTACCGGTGAAAATTGCGTCGAAATTCACAGCCACGGTAGTCGCGCGGTCATGGCTTCCATTTTCGCCGAGCTTGACAATCTCGAAGGATTGCGGCCCGCGGAGGCAGGCGAGTTTTCCCGCAGAGCCTTTGAGAATGGCAAGATGGACCTGCTGGAGGTTGAGGGCCTGGCCGACCTGTTGCAGGCGGAAACGGAAATGCAGCGGCGTCTGGCGGTGGAGCAGAGCAGCGGCCAGCTATCAGCTCTCTATGACGGCTGGGCCAATCGCCTGACCCGTGCCCGCGCCCTGATCGAGGCGGAACTGGATTTCGCCGACGAGGAAGACGTGCCAGACTCTGTTGCTACTCAGGTTTGGGAGGCAATGGCGGCGCTAAAGGGCGAGATCAATGCTCACCTCCAGGGCGGCGGGAATGGCGAAATCATCCGCGACGGTTTCAAGGTTGCGCTTGTAGGCGAACCGAACGCGGGTAAATCCACCTTGCTTAACGCATTGAGCGGTCGTGACGTGGCAATCGTTACCGACATTGCCGGCACGACGCGGGACGTTTTAAGCGTCGATATCAATCTGGACGGATATCTGGTGCGGATATTCGATACGGCGGGAATTCGCGAGACACAGGATGTTGTGGAGCAGGAAGGCGTGCGGCGTGCAGTTCTGACCGCGGAAACTGCAGATCTCATTTTAATCCTGCAGGATAATGATTCGACCCCGAAACAATCTATCGGCTCGTTCGATAATCAGAGATCCTTGCGGGTGAGGACAAAAACAGCGCTCCGCTCACGCGCGTCTGATTATAAATTTGATCTCTTGGTCTCAGCAAAAGAAGGCATTGGGCTGGATGAACTGCGTGGAGCCCTCAAGCGGGAGATAGAAAGACGGGTCGGTGCCGGCCAGACACTGGTTCCCGCCCGCGCGCGTCATAAAAAACGACTTGAAGAGACGCTGAATTATGTTAGTGATGCGCTCGATTCTGAGACCCTGGACCTTGCGATAAGGTCGGAATATCTAAGGCTCGCCGCAACATCGCTCGGACGGATCACCGGCCGCGTTGATGTGGAAGATTTGCTGGGCGTGATCTTCTCGGAATTCTGCATAGGAAAATGATTCACGTGAAACATCGGCACTCTGTATGGTGATGTCGATGAATTAGAACAGGGCGCAGCAATATGCATCAGTCATTCGATGTCATTGTTATTGGTGGTGGTCATGCGGGCAGCGAAGCTGCGGCGGCCGCTGCGCGACATGGTGCAAAAACCGCTCTTGTTACCCACAAGCGTGAGACAATCGGGGTCATGTCCTGTAATCCAGCGATCGGTGGCTTGGGAAAGGGGCATCTCGTTCGTGAGATCGATGCGCTGGACGGATTGATGGGCAGGGTCGCAGATGTTGCGGGCATTCAATTCCGTATGCTCAACCGGAAAAAGGGTCCGGCCGTTCGTGGGCCTCGCACGCAAGCTGACCGCCGGCTCTATCGTGAAGCGATGCAGCGGGAAATCGATGCTATTGATAATCTGACAATTATCGAGGGCGATGCTTTTGATATTGAAATGGACAATGATCGGGTCGCTGCAGTTATCATGAAAAACGGTAGCCGGATTCGTAGCGGCGCCGTGGTGCTCACCAGCGGGACTTTTCTGCGCGGTCTTATCCATATCGGTTCCGAAAAGATTCCAGCCGGCCGCGTTGGCGAAATGCCCTCTCTCGGCCTTTCTGACACGCTATCGCGTCTTGGTCTCGCAATGGGTCGGCTCAAAACCGGCACTCCCGCCCGTTTGGATGGACGTACAATCGATTGGAATGCGGTAGATCGGCAGGCAGCTGATGAGGATCCGGTCCCGTTCTCATTTATGACGGCCCATATTCTTAATCCGCAAATCGAATGTGGTGTGACCCGCACGACCCCGGCAGGTCACAAGATCATCCAGGATAATATTCACCTCTCTGCCATGTATTCCGGGCAGATCGAAGGCGTTGGCCCGCGTTATTGCCCGTCAATCGAGGATAAGATTACCCGTTTCGGGGAACGGGACGGCCACCAGATATTTTTGGAGCCGGAAGGCCTCGATGATCATACCATTTATCCCAATGGTATTTCGACATCCCTGCCCGCTTTTGTTCAGGAGCAATTTATCCGGACGATACCAGGCCTTGAACAGGTTACGATTCTGCAGCCGGGTTATGCGATCGAATATGATTACGTCGATCCCCGGGAGCTGAAACCGTCTCTTGAGTGCCGCAGGATTCCGGGGCTGTTTCTGGCTGGTCAGATCAACGGCACGACTGGTTATGAAGAGGCGGGCGCCCAGGGTCTTGTTGCTGGTCTGAATGCCTCGCTTTATGCCGGCAGTGCCGATCCGCTTCATTTTAGCCGGACAGAATCTTATATCGGCGTGATGATCGACGACCTGACATCCAAGGGCGTCAGCGAACCATATCGTATGTTTACGTCAAGGGCGGAGTATCGTCTTTCCCTGCGCGTGGATAATGCCGATCTCCGACTGACACCCGTCGCCCAGAAGGCAGGTATTCTAGGACGAGAGCGCCAGCAGCGCTTTACAGACTTCTTGTCCGATCTTGATAGCGGTCGTGCGTTGATGAAAGAGCTCTCCATCAGCCCGTCCCAGGCGGCCAAGCAAGGTTTGAAACTCAATCAGGATGGTCAGCGTCGTTCCGTTTATGAGCTGCTTGCCTATCCTGACATGACACTGCAGGCGCTCACAGAACATTGGCCTGAACTCAACAGGCTTAACGCTAAGGTCGCGGAGGTCTTGCAGATTGAAGCGAGCTACGCCGTTTATATGCAACGGCAGAGCGCTGATATTGTCGATATCAAAAGGGATGAAGACAGAAAAATCCCTGACGATTTCGACTTTCAAAGTCTGTCCGGCCTCTCCAACGAGCTTAAACAAAAGCTGGAAAAAGCCCGCCCGGAGAATATTGCACAGGCCGCTCGTGTTGACGGCATGACGCCAGCTGCGATATCGCTGCTGCTCGCACTTCTGCGGAAAGGTACCGCAACGCGAAGTGAACAATTGCGCATGCACCAATAGCGAGTCGGATTATGAAGATAAACGGCCAGAGTGTTTCACGTGAAACACAGGAGAGGCTCGAGCATTTTGTCGAGTTTTTCAAGAAGTGGAATAAGACCACGAATCTGGTAGCGCCCTCCACGCTGACGGAGCTTTGGAGCCGGCATGTTGCTGATAGCGCGCAAATCTTCCAGCTTTCTCCTCAACCAAAAAAATGGATTGATCTCGGCAGCGGCGGTGGGTTTCCCGGTGTCATCACGGCGATTTTCTTGGCAGAACTAGGCGACGGTTGGGTCGATCTGGTGGAAAGCAACAATAAGAAGGCTGCATTTTTGCGAATCGCTCTTAAGGAAACCGGCGCCAGAGGTGCGGTTCATCCTGTCAGAATCGAGACGGCGTCGGAAATTATAACAACTTGTGATGCCGTTTCCGCCCGTGCCCTTGCAGATCTGGATTTGCTTTTTGAGTATATTCATCCCTGGGCGCAGAATAATCCCAATCTCAAGGCTTATTTTAATAAAGGCCGGGATTATGATTCTGAAGTGCAGAAAGCGCATGGTCGCTGGCAGTTTGATCTGATAAAACATCGGAGTGCCATTGAGGCAGATTCTGTTGTTCTTGAAATCAGCAACCTCGTTTTGAGACGCTGACAAGCTGGCCAGGTGCGGCATGACCTTTGAAAAAAACCGAATTATCGCAGTTGCGAACCAGAAAGGCGGCGTTGGCAAGACAACAACCGCTATCAATCTGGCGACCGCGCTTGCGGCTATTGGTGAGCGTGTGCTGATCATCGACCTGGACCCGCAGGGCAATGCGAGTACTGGGCTCGGAATTGACCGCAAAGAGCGCAAGCTTTCTTCCTATGATCTTCTGGTAGGAGAACATGGGATTGCGGAGGTTGCTGTACCCACGGCGGTGCCGAATCTCGATATCGTGCCCTCCACAATGGATTTGCTCGGTTTCGAGATGCAGGTCGCGAATGTCGCAAACCGCGTTTTCCTGCTGCGTGCGGCAATGGAAACGCCGGAAGCCAGAGGCTATTCCTATATTCTGGTTGATTGCCCGCCATCTTTCAATCTTTTGACGATGAATGCGATGACGGCCGCGCATTCTGTGCTGGTGCCGCTGCAATGCGAGTTCTTTGCCCTGGAAGGTCTCAGTCAGCTGCTGGACACGGTTAGCCAGATACGCGGCTCGGTCAACCCGCAGCTTGATATACAGGGCATCGTTTTGACGATGTTCGATGCGCGGAACAATCTCGCGCAACAGGTCGTTTCGGATGTGCGTAGCCATCTTGGCGAGAAGGTTTACCATACCCTCATTCCGCGCAACGTTCGTGTGTCGGAAGCGCCGTCCTATGGTAAGCCGGCCATTCTCTATGACCTGAAATGCGCCGGCAGTCAGGCCTATTTGCAACTGGCATCCGAAGTGATCCAGAGAGAGCGCCTGCGCAAAGCCGCCTGACATTTGCGGACTGTATGGAGTAATATCTTATGAGTGATGATCTTTCGAAGCGTCGATTAGGGCGCGGTCTTGCCGCATTGATCGGTGAAATGGATCAGCCCGTGCCGGTCGGCGAGCCTCAGCGCGCGGTTAACGCTGATCGTACCATTCCGATCGAATTTATCGCCCGAAGCCACAGAAACCCGCGGCGCCATTTCGATGAAAACGAGCTGCAGGATCTTGCCGCCTCCATCCGACAACACGGAATCGTTCAGCCAGTAGTAGTGAGAACGGTTGGAGTCAACCGATACGAGATTATCGCCGGTGAGCGCCGCTGGCGCGCGGCACAGCTGGCTGGTTTTACCGACGTCCCCGTTATTGTTCGCGATGTGGATGATCGTACTGCTCTGGAACTTGCCATCGTCGAAAACGTCCAGCGTTCCGACCTCAATCCGCTTGAAGAGGCGATGGGTTACGAACAGCTGATCGCCGAACATGGTTATACGCAGAATGATCTCGGCGAAATCATCGGTAAGAGCCGAAGCCATGTTGCCAATAGTCTGCGGCTTCTCAAGCTGCCCGATCCGGTCCGGGATATGCTGGCGGATGGTTCGCTTTCCGCCGGTCACGCGCGCGCGCTGGTCTCCACTTCCGATCCGGCGACTCTGGCACGCACGATTGTTTCCAAGGGACTTTCGGTGCGTGATGCCGAACGTCTGGCGCAAAACGATATCAAATCGCAGGGTGAGATTGCTGAAAAGCGTCCGGCTGGGGAAAAGGATTCGGATACGATTGCGCTCGAACGCAGTCTTTCAGACGCTCTTGGCCTCGATGTGAAAATCAGCCACAAGGGTGGATCGGGGCAGATTCGTATCGGTTACCGCACACTTGAACAGCTTGAAGCCGTCTGCCGGCTGCTGGAGCAGAAATAATTAAATATCTGTTTTAATTGATAAATACCCGCCAAAGGTGGGTATTTTCGTTTTGCGGCCCTCAAAAATCGATAGCCCTGCCTTTTATTTCGTAATCACCAAAACGAACGGGTTCTGCGCCACCGCGACCGCCAGTCTCCGGCGGCAATTGAAGATCAGCCTGCTGCTGGCGCCGTTCTTCCGCTTCCTCCAGCGCTCGCTGCGCTGCGGGCGAAAGTCGCCTCACCTGCTCCGCGCCCTCTTCGGCACCATTGTCATTATCTGCATTCTGCATGAAATCCTCCCAATGACGGGATATTGAAATATGTTTGCCGCTTACCAGATTATATAATCTAAGGGGTTTTATAAACCCCACAATATTTCAGGCGAGAGAAGGAGAGTTCAACGGATGAACATGATGCGCACGGCAATGCTTCTGGCCTTCATGACCGCATTGTTCATGGGTGTCGGTTTTCTGATCGGCGGTAAAGGCGGCATGATGATAGCGCTGCTGATTGCGGCCGGTATGAACCTTTTTTCCTATTGGAATTCGGACAAGATGGTCCTTTCGGCCTATCGCGCCCGGGAGATCGATGAGGTGAATGCGCCTGAGTTTTTTAACATGATACGGGATCTCTCGCAGAATGCGGGTCTGCCCATGCCGAAGGTCTATATTTACGACAGTCCGCAGCCAAACGCCTTCGCGACGGGTCGAAATCCTGAGAACGCCGCTGTTGCGGCGTCGACCGGACTGCTGGAGCGTTTGACGCCCGAGGAAGTGGCCGGCGTCATGGCGCATGAACTCGCCCATGTGCAGAACCGCGATACCCTGACCATGACAATCACCGCCACGCTCGCGGGTGCGATCTCCATGCTCGGCAATTTTGCCTTCTTCTTTGGCGGCAACAGGGAGAACAACAATAACCCCTTGGGCTTCATCGGTGTGCTGGTGGCGATGATAGTGGCGCCGCTTGCGGCAATGCTGGTGCAGATGGCTATCAGTCGCACCCGGGAATATTCTGCCGACCGGCGCGGCGCGGAAATCTGCGGCAACCCGCTCTGGCTTGCCTCTGCCCTGCAGAAGATTTCAGGCATGGCACAGCAAATTCACAATGACGATGCTGAGCGGAATCCGGCAACGGCGCATATGTTCATCATCAATCCGCTCTCCGGCGAGCGTATGGACAATCTTTTTTCCACCCATCCGAACACGGAAAACCGCGTGGCGGCGCTGCGCGCGATGGCGCAGGAGTTTTCTCCGCGAGCATCGACGCCGCCGCCATCGGGTGATAGACCGGTGCGCAAATCAGGTTCCGTTCCCAAAACGGGCTGGGGACGAGGCAATGAAAACGAGCGCAAGGGGCCGTGGTCTTGACATCCGATATTCAGAATAAGCCGGCGCGGTCCAGAAAACCGAAGCCAGCGCACGCAAGGGGCCGTGAAGACGGCCCTTCGTCTTTCGAGGACAAGCCGGGTCTTGCAGCGCGCATTGCTGCCACCCGCATTCTCGCGGCCGTTCTGGAAAAAAAGACCTCGATGGATGGGATGCTCGACAGCGAAAACGGCAATCCCGTCTATCGTGCCTTGTCGCTTGCTGACCGGGCACTGGTGAGGGCGATCGTCAATAGTGCGCTTCGTCACCTCCCGCGCATCGAGGCGGCATTGTCGATGTTGTTGGATGGGCCATTGCCGCAAGGCGCGCGGTCGCTGCATCACGTCCTCGTCGTTGGTGCTGCGCAGATGCTTTACCTCGATGTACCGGATCATTCCGCTGTCGATCTCGCCGTGGAGCAGGCGCATCGCGATCCGCGCAACCGGCGTTTCGTCAAGCTCGTCAATGCCGTGCTTCGGAGGCTCGGCCGTGAAAAAGCGGAGATCGAAAAGGCTATCGCTGACGTTCCAGTCTTGCCAGACTGGTTCTATGCGCGGCTTGTTTCGGCTTATGGCGATGAGGTGGCTCAAAGGATCTCGCAAGCGCAGCTGACACCGTCCTGCATTGACCTGACGGTGAAGGCCGATCCCGCTCTTTGGGCGGAAAAACTGGGTGGCACGCTTATGCCGAATGGCAGCGTGCGTCTGGGTGAATTCGAAGGCCAGATCCCCTCGCTCGACGGTTTCGCCGAGGGCGCATGGTGGGTTCAGGATCTCGCAGCCAGCATGCCGGTAAGGCTGCTGGGCGATATCTGCGGCAAGCGCGTCGCCGATCTTTGCGCTGCCCCCGGCGGCAAGACCGCCCAGCTTGCGCTGGCGGGCGCCAGGGTAACGGCGCTGGATCAGTCCGGCAACCGTCTTCGCCGCCTTCGGGAAAATCTCGACCGACTTGGTCTCCATGCCGAAACGGTGGAGGCCAATATGCTGAAATACCAGCCGGACGAGCTTTTCGACGCCGTGCTGCTCGATGCACCCTGTTCGTCAACCGGGACTTTGCGCAAGCATCCCGACGTCTGCTGGACGAAAGACGAGAACGACATTGCCAAACTTGCGGCACTTCAGGGCCAGATGCTGCGACATGCGCTAACGCTCGTCGGGCCGGGGGGCCTCGTGGTCTTTTCCAACTGCTCGCTCGATCCTTCCGAAGGGGAAGAGATGATTGCCGAGGTTCTGGCGGAAAACCCTGATGTGGAGCGTGTTGTCGTCCACAGGGAAGACTGGCCCGGAATGGAAGCGGCCATCAGCGCTGCGGGTGATCTTCGCACGACCCCGGATATGTTCGGTGGCGTCGATGGGTTTTTTAGCAGTGTCTTGCGTAAGAAGTAGAAAAAAGCCAAGCTCTCGCGAATCATTAGATATTTATCGAAAACGTTCCGATCATCGCGGTTCACTGATAAAAACAAAACATGTGAAACGGGAAACACAGCTTGTTAGGGTCCTTCGCAGGCAGCATGAATGCCGCCGGTCTTCTTTCGCGGATGGCTTATCGTCATCTGTGTGTCGGCCTTACCCCGTTGCGTCTGCATCTATCGCGATTCACCAACCGCGTGCCCACTGGCCTGGTGGCTGCACCCACCGATCTGAGAGCGATCGATCCCTATTTTGCCGAGGAGTTGTTGCGCGGTCGCATCGCGCTTGCCGGGCGCGTCGTTGAAACAGGCGGCGCTTCGCCGTTTCAGGTAGATTACCCTTCAGCAGTTTTTGAAGAACGGCTGCAAGCATTCACCTGGCTGCGGCACATTCGTTCCGATAAATCGAGCGAGGCCTGCAAGCGTGCGCGTCGCATCGTTGCCGAGTGGATGGTGTTGCATGGCAAGCGCGTTACGGGCACGGCCTGGTCACCTGACATTGCGGCGCAGAGGCTGATAGCCTGGCTCTCGCATTCTCCCGTGGTTTTATACGAGGCCGATGCGGGCTTTTATCGCCGTTTCCTGAAGAGCCTCGCCTTTCATGTGCGTTACCTCGAGCGGATCGTCAAACATGCGCCGGATGGTGAAGCGCGGCTGCGGATCAGAATAGCGCTTGCGATGGCCTCCATCGCCATGCCCACACGGCTGTCACGGATCAACCGGAACGGAACGAAGCTGGCTCAGGAAATGGAACGCCAGATTCTCCCCGATGGCGGGCATGTTTCCCGCAATCCAAGGGTTATGCTGGATCTCCTGCTGGATCTCCTGCCGCTGCGGCAAAGTTATATTAATCTTGGCCATGACCTGCCCTCCGGACTGGTGCCGGCGATAGACCGCATGTTTCCGGCGATCCGGTTCTTCCGGCACCAGGGCGGCGATCTTGCGCTGTTTAACGGCGCCACGGCGACGCTCGCCAACGAGCTTGTTTCCGTGCTGCGTTATGATGAAACGGCCGGCCGGCCTTCCAAGGTCCTGACGGATGTGAATTACCATCGGCTCGCGACAGATGAGACTGTTATCATCGTGGACACCGGTTATCCCGGTTCAGCGGAACTGTCGCGCAGCGCCCATTCGGGGTGTCTCTCTTTCGAAATGTCCTGCGGTAAGAACCGGTTTATCGTCAATTCCGGGTTTCCGCGTAATGCCGCACCGGAATATCAGCGCGCCAGCCGTTCCACGGCGGCGCATTCCACCGTCACGCTTGCCGACACTTCGTCCTGCAGATTGTCGCGCTCGAGGTTGCTTGGCCCGATCATGGTTTCGGGCGTCAGCCAGGTCGATAGCCGACGTGGAACGGATGCAAATGGCAATGACATCCTTTGGGCGTCGCATGATGGTTATTTGCAGAATTTCGGCTGCTACCATGAGCGGGAAATAGAATTGAATGCGGCGGGCACCAAGATAAAGGGCCGAGACCTGCTTCGCGCTGACGAAACCGTGGCGAAAGCGCAATTGCAATCCGTGTCAGCGGTTTCCCGTTTTCACATCCACCCCCATATCCAGCTACACCAGCGGGATGAGGAGTCGGTTTATCTGGAGGCCGCGGATGGCACCACCTGGCTGTTTTCGGCGCCCGGACTGGAGCTTTTCGTGACCGATGATGTCTTCATGGCGGATGCATCCGGCATGCGTCCTTCGCAGCAGATCGAATTACCCTTCAATCTCGTCAATACCCGGGAAATCCGCTGGCTCATCGAACGCATGGGCTGACGGCTTTTAGGCCAGGCAGGGTAAAAACCGCCATAGTTTTTGCCGTTCGGCATCCTCGCTGTTTATTAATGCGGTAAGCTGTGTTAACGCGGCGGCAATCGCTGGATCATTCCCCTTCCAGCCTGTCCTCCCTATTATACGGAGTATGCCCGATGGCCGTGGTGTCCAAGAAAATTCCCGCCCCCGATAAGGTCAAGATTCGTACGGCGCTTCTTTCCGTGTCCGACAAGACCGATATTATCGAGTTGGCAACGGTACTCTCCAAGCTCGGCGTCAAGCTCCTGTCGACTGGCGGTACGGCAAAGGCCATTGCCGAAGCGGGCCTTGCGGTCACGGATGTCTCCGACGTCACCAATTTTCCCGAGATCATGGATGGCCGCGTCAAGACGCTGCATCCCAATGTTCATGGCGGGCTTCTGGCAATCCGCGACGATGCCGAGCATGTCGAGGCCATGAAGGCGCATGGTATCGAGGCGATCGATCTTTCCGTGATCAATCTCTATCCGTTTGAGGAAGTGCGCGCCAAGGGCGGCGATTATCCGACGACGGTTGAGAATATCGATATTGGCGGCCCGGCGATGATCCGCGCTTCCGCCAAGAACCATGCCTATGTCACCGTTGTTACCGACCCTTCCGACTACCCTGCGCTGGTGGAAGCCCTGCAGGCCGATGACGGACAGACCTCCTATGCGCTGCGCCAGCGTTTTGCCGCCAAGGCCTATGCCCGCACGGCTGCTTATGATGCCGTGATTTCCAACTGGTTTGCCGAAGCACTGGCGATCGAGACGCCTCATTACCGCGCCATCGGCGGTGTGTTGAAAGAAAAGATGCGTTATGGTGAAAACCCGCATCAGAGCGCCGGTTTCTACCTGACCGGTGAAAAGCGCCCCGGCGTTGCAACGGCGACGCTTCTCCAGGGCAAGCAGCTCTCCTACAACAACATCAATGATACCGATGCGGCTTACGAGCTGGTGGCGGAGTTCCTGCCGGAAAATGCGCCGGCCGTTGCCATCATCAAACACGCCAATCCCTGTGGCGTTGCGACCGGCCCTACCCTTGCAGAAGCCTATCGGCGGGCGCTGGCATGCGATTCCGTTTCCGCCTTTGGCGGCGTCATTGCGCTCAACCGCACGCTCGATGCGGAAACGGCGGAAGAGATCGTCAAGCTCTTCACCGAAGTCATCATCGCGCCTGACGTGACCGAAGAGGCCAAGTCCATCATCGCCCGCAAGCCCAACCTGCGCCTTCTGGCCGCCGGTGGCCTGCCAGACCCGCGCGCGGCTGGCCTCACAGCGAAAACCGTTTCCGGTGGCCTGCTGGTGCAGAGCCGTGACAATGGCATGGTCGAGGATCTCGAACTCAAGGTCGTAACCAAGCGTGCACCAACGGCGCAAGAGCTTGAGGACATGAAGTTCGCTTTCAAGATCGCCAAGCATGTGAAATCCAATGCTGTGATCTATGCGAAGGACGGTCAGACGGCGGGTATCGGCGCTGGCCAGATGAGCCGTGTGGATTCCGCCCGCATCGCCGCCCAGAAGGCGGAAGATGCAGCCAAGGCTCTTGGCCTTGCCGAACCATTGACGCGCGGCTCTGCCGTTGCGTCGGAAGCCTTTTATCCGTTTGCGGATGGTTTGCTTGCTGCAATCGCTGCGGGCGCCACCGCTGTCATCCAGCCGGGTGGCTCCATGCGCGATCAGGACGTGATCGACGCTGCAAACGAGCATAATGTGGCTATGGTCTTCACCGGCATGCGCCACTTCCGCCATTAAGCGCGCGATATAGACAGAAATGACGAAGGCCCGGAAAGTGATTTCCGGGCCTTTTGTTTCACGTGGGACAGTCGTTGGTGTTGCGGTTTCAGGTCACCGCGCCGACCTGCCACGGCACAAATTCATTGTCGCCGTAGTCATAAATTTCGCTCACCGTCTTGTCGCCGGAAGCGACCGCCAGAATATGCTCGAAGATTCGTTTGCCGGATTCTTCGATGGTTTCCGTTCCGGTGACGATCTCACCGCAGTTGATATCCATGTCTTCCTTCATGTGTTCATACATTTCGGAATTGGTGGCGATCTTGATGCAGGGAGAGGGCTTGAAACCTGAAACCGAGCCACGGCCGGTGGTGAAACAGATGACGTTGCAGCCGCCGGCGACCTGGCCGGTGACGGCAACAGGGTCATAGCCGGGTGTATCCATGAAGACGAAGCCTTGCTCCGTCACGGTCTCGGCAAATTCATAAACCGCCTTCAGCGGCATGGAGCCACCCTTGGCGACCGCGCCCAGCGATTTCTCCAGAATGGTAGTCAGGCCGCCGAGCTTGTTGCCGTGCGAAGGATTGTTGTTGAGTTCGTCGCCATTGCGGGCGGTATAGTCCCGCCACCAGTCGATGCGCTGCAGCAGTTTTTCGGCGACCGCAGGTGTGACGGCGCGTTTGGTCAGCAGGTGCTCCGCGCCGTAGATTTCGGGCGTTTCGGAAAGCACGGTCGTGCCGCCATTGCGGACGATAAGGTCGGATGCATAACCCAGAGCCGGATTGGCGGAGATGCCGGAATATCCATCCGAGCCGCCACATTCCAGTGCGACCTTCAGCTTGGAAAGCGGTTGCTCGGTGCGGCGGGCGGCGTTCACCATCGGCAGCATCGCCTTGATTTCTGTGATTGCCGCATCGATGGTCTTACGGGTGCCGCCATGCTGCTGGATGGTCATGGTGCGCAGCCGTTCGCCCTCTTCCATCTTGTAATGTTCGAGGATGGGGGCAATCTGGTTGGTTTCGCAGCCGAGGCCGATCAGCAGAATGCCGCCGAAATTCGGATGGCGCGCATACCCCTGAATGGTGCGGATCAGAAGGCGGTAACCTTCCGACTTGGTATTCAGCGCACAGCCGCCACCGTGGGTCAGCGCCACGACGCCATCGACATTGTCGAAGCCGTCCAAACCGCCCTGTTTGTTGAAATAGTCGGCGATGTAGCGCGACACAGTGGCGGAACAGTTCACCGAGGCGATGACGCCGATATAGTTGCGTGTGCCAACGCCGCCGAGACCACGGTCATAACCCATGAAGGTCCGGCGCTCGGCTTCCGGCACCATGCCCTTTTCCTCGATGTCGACGCTGAACTGATGCGCATGTTCTGACGGCACCATGGCGAGATTGTGCAGGTGCACATGCCGGCCAGCTTCAATGTCCTGGGTCGCGATGCCGATGACCTGCCCGTATTTCAGCACCTCGTCTCCGGATTTGATGAGTTTGAGGGCTACCTTGTGCCCGCGTCCGATCAGCTCGAGTGCCGCCAGATCACCCCTGCCCGTCGCTCCGCCAGCTGGGATAGACCGACGCGCCACCGCGACATTGTCGTTGGCGTTCAGCAAAATGGTTGCCTCGGAATTCTCACTCACGGGTTTTCCTCCTCCCGGTACATTGCCTGCTATGTTTGTCATTCAGCTATCCACCCAGCGGCGTTTCGAACCTTCCAGATGGATATGCATGGCGGCCTGCGCCAGCAGCGGATCCTTGAGTTCCAGCGCCGCCAGAATAGCTTCGTGCTCCTGCAGGGCGCGGGTCCAGGTGTCGCGATCTTCAAATTTGACGCGAAGCTGGGCTGAAATGGGGCTGTGGCGCTCATCGAAGAGGTTGGCCACCAGTCTCGCCAGAACGCTGTTGCCGGATTGCTCGGCAATGGTCACGTGAAACAGGCGATCCTGATCGAGGGGTTTGCGGCCAGCCTCGATTTCCTTTTGCATGGTGTTGAGAATCTGACGGAGGGCCGCGATCGTCTCATCGGTCATCCGGCTGGCTGCCAGCACGATGGTCGCCCCCTCCAGCGCGGCTCGCGCCTGCATCAGTTCGGAAGGGCTGTCTCCCAGCGACTTGGTGTGATGGGTCGTCTGAAGCGCTTCGGTAGATACATAGACGCCGGAACCCATGCGAATTTCGACGGTGTTGTCGATTTCAAGCGCAATCAGCGCCTCACGCAACGAGGGTCTCGACACGCCGAGTTTCTGTGCCAGTTCCCGTTCGGCGGGAAGCCGCGTTCCGGGCAGAAATTCACCCACGTCGATGAGTTCGCGTATCTGATCCGCAATCTGCTGATACAGCCTGCGCGGTTCCGCTATTTTGGCCTGACCACTCATGTGTTTTTTACTGAAGCCTTCGTGATACTTATATTTGGCCTTACCGTAACGTCAAGCGTGCCAATACGCAAGAAATTACTTAAATAATTGAAAATACGATGTTATTATGAATTTTCTTGTACTGACTTTCCGTTGCCTCCAAAGCGCGTCTTCAATTTTTGACCTAATTGGCTTGACCATTATAAAAAACCGGCCTAACCATTTGCCCTGTTCAAGGCCCCCGGTGGAGCGGGGAACAGGGTGGAGGTTTCCAGATGTCGCAGGGCGCATCGACAATTCGGGGCGATTTTTCGCCTGAGGAGATGGCGCGTGCGGAGCGTTCGGTCCTTCTGCGTCTCGAGAACATCAGCAAGGAATTTCCAGGCGTAAAAGCGCTGTCGAACGTTCATTTCGATCTGCGCAGCGGCGAAGTGCATGCCGTCTGCGGCGAGAATGGCGCGGGAAAATCGACACTGATGAAGATCATCAGCGGTGTCTACCAGCCGAGTGAAGGAACGATCCTGCACAAAGGCGAGAAGGTGCAATATGCATCGCCGCTGCAATCCGAAGCGGCCGGCATCGCCATCATCCATCAGGAACTCAACCTTGTTCCGCATCTTTCCGTTGCCGAGAACATTTATCTGGCGCGTGAGCCGCGCCGGGGTTTTCTCGTGGACCGCAAGAAACTGCGACTCGATGCCAAACGCTGTCTCGACCGGCTGGGGGTCGATATCAACCCCGACCAGCTGGTCCGCAGTCTTTCCGTCGCGCAATGTCAGATGGTGGAAATCGCCAAGGCGCTCTCTCTTGATGCCGAAGTGCTGATCATGGACGAGCCGACCTCCTCGCTGACCGAGCAGGAAACCCGGCTTCTGTTCAAGGTTATCCGCGATCTCAAGGCCTCCGGCGTCGGTATCGTTTATATTTCCCATCGTCTCGATGAGATGGCCGAGATCGTCGATCGCGTGACGATCCTGCGCGACGGACGTTATATCTCAACCGACGATTTCGCCTCGATCACTGTTGATGACATTGTCACGCGTATGGTCGGGCGTTCGCTGGAAGACAAATTCCCCGAACGCACCTCGCGCCCGACGGATGATATTCTCTTTTCCGTCGAAGGGCTGACGCGCAATGGCGTGTTCAGTGACGTCAGTTTTTCACTGCGGCGTGGCGAAATCTTAGGTTTTGCCGGACTTATGGGCGCGGGACGAACGGAAGTTGCGCGGGCAATCTTCGGGGCCGATCCGCTCGATGCGGGTAAGATCGTTTTCAACGGGCGCGAACTTTCGATCGGCTCGCCGCAGGACGCTATCGAGGAAGGCATTGCCTATCTCTCGGAAGATCGCAAAAGCGATGGCCTCGCCATCAAGATGTCGGTGGCGGCCAATACGACGCTCGCCAATCTCGGCGAGGTTTCCAACCGTTTCGGGCTGATCGATTTCAAGAAGCATGACGATGTGGCGAAGCGTTACGTCGATCTGCTGAATATCCGCACTCCCTCGATCGATCAGACCGTGCGGCTGCTTTCGGGTGGCAACCAGCAGAAAATCATCATCGGCAAATGGCTGTTCCGGCAGTCGCGCGTGCTGTTCTTCGACGAGCCGACGCGCGGCATCGATGTTGGCGCGAAGTTTGCGATCTACAAGATCATGGACGAACTGGCCGCGCAGGGCATCGGCGTCATTCTCATCAGTTCGGAACTGCCGGAAATTCTGGGACTGACGGATCGTATTGCGGTGTTCCATCAGGGCCGTATCACCGGCGTGCTCGAAACCGCCAAGACCAATCAAGAAGAAATCATGCGGTATGCGTCCGGTTACGGCCGGGCCGCGCAGTGAGGAACGACATGGCCAATATTGCAGAACCCAAGAAGGGCTTCGCCGTCAGCGATCGCCAGAAGGACATCATCCAGAAATTTGCGGCGCTCGGCAGCCTCTTTGCGCTGGTCGCGGTCTTCTCCGCGACCAGTAACGCCTTCTTCACCGTCAATAATGGCATGACGATCGCGCTGCAGGTGACTTCTATTGCGCTGCTCGGCATTGGTGCCACCTGTGTCATCATCACCGGCGGCATCGATCTTTCCGTCGGTTCGGTGCTTGCGCTTGCCGGCGTCGTTGCCGCCCTTGCGGTGAAGGAACTCGGCATGCCGGTGCCCATCGGCATGTTGCTCGGCATTCTGACGGGGTCGCTTTGTGGCCTCATCAACGGTCTTCTGGTGACGCGCTTCAAGCTGCCGCCCTTCATCGCCACTCTTGGCATGATGCTGATTGCCCGCGGTGTGGCCCTGCAGATCACCGGTGCGCGCGCCGTATCCGGCCTTGGCGAGTCCTTCGGCGAACTCGGCAATGGCGCACTCTTCCGCATCGTCACTATCGGTGACGATGGCTTTCCGAATGTCGTGTTTCCCGGCATTCCCTATCCGGTCATCCTGATGGTGGTGATTGCGCTTGCGGTTTCCTTCATGCTCAACCGATCCATCCTCGGCCGCCACATCTATGCCGTGGGTTCCAATGCGGATGCTGCCCGGCTTTCCGGCGTCAACGTCGCCCGCGTTACCAATTTCACCTACATCCTGTCCGGCACGCTCGCCGGGCTGACGGGCTGCGTGTTGATGTCGCGCCTCGTTACCGCCCAGCCGAACGAAGGTGTGATGTATGAGCTGGACGCCATTGCCAGCGCGGTCATCGGCGGCACGTCGCTGATCGGCGGCGTGGGCACGATTTCCGGCACGGCCATCGGCGCCTTTGTCATCGGCATTTTGCGTAACGGCCTCAATATGAACGGCGTTTCCGCCTTCACGCAACAGATCATCATCGGCCTCGTCATTCTGGTCACCGTTTGGATCGACCAGCTGCGCAACCGCCGCTGATCAAAAGGGCTGCGGACCCTTTCCGCAAACAAGATCGGCTGGGGAGGCCCGGATGCCGACATCACGGAGGAAGAAATGAAGAAAATTACGACTGCCCTTCTGACATCCGCAATCGCGCTGTGGAGCGTTTCCACCGTGCAGGCCGGTGAAATCGCCGTTATCGTCAAGACCGTCAACTCCACCTTCTGGCAGAACGTCCAGAAGGGCGCTGACGCGGCGATGAAGAACTCTTCCGGCAACACCATGACCTTCCAGGGCCCGGCTGCCGAATCGGCGATTGCCGACCAGGTCAACATGGTCGAAAACGCCATCAACCGTAAGGTTGCGGGTATCGTTCTGGCGCCTTCCGATCCGGATGCGCTGGTGCCTGCCGTCAAGAAGGCCTGGGAAGCCCGTATCCCGGTGGTCCTGATCGACTCTCAGCTCGCCAAGGGCTCTGAGCAATATTATCAGTCGTTCCTGGCGACCGACAACAAGAAAGCCGGCGAACTGGCAGCGCAGGCGCTGATCGACAAGGTCGGCACGGAAGGCAAGATTGCCGTCATGTCCTATGTCGCCGGTGCCGGTTCCGAAATCGGCCGTGTCGGCGGTTTCACCGATTACATCCAGATGCATTCGAAGCTTCAGATCGTTGGCCCGTTCTATTCGCAGTCGCAGATGGCGACGGCGCTGAACCAGACCACCGACGTGCTGGCCGCCAATTCCGACCTGAAGGGCATTTTCGGCGCCAATGAGCCGACCGCCATTGGTGTTGGTCGCGCGCTTGCCCAGTCCGGCAAGGCCGGCAAGGTCATCGCCATGGGCTTCGACGGTAACCAGGACCTGCAGAGCTTCGTCAAGGACGGCACGCTGGCCGGCATCGTGGTTCAGGGTTCGTACCAGATGGGTGAAAAGGGCGTGGAAACCGTGACCAAGCTCATCAACAAGGAAAAGGTTGAGAAGTTCGTCGATACCGGCGTCGTTGTTGTCACCAAGGACAATATCGAAAAGCCTGAGGCCAAGAACGTGCTTTACTGATACTGACGGCGCGCCGCCGAAGGGTGGCGCGCCTCATCACCTGCGTGCGGTTTAACCCACCGCTCCATTTCAAGAATTCGGGAAGTGCCTGCGATGAAAGTCTCCGATACACGTCAATTGCCGAACCGTCCGGTAGAGGTCACAATCATGGGCCTTGGTTGCGCCCAGATGGGCAATCTCTACCGTGTTACGCCCTATGAGGAATCCAAGGGTGCGTTCGACAAGGCGTGGGAAAGCGGCATGCGCTATTTCGATACCGCGCCGTTTTATGGCTATACGCGCTCGGAGCGTCGCCTAGGCACCATGGTGACCGAGCATGACCGCGGCGACTATACGCTCAGCACCAAGGTCGGCCGTGTGATGGTGCCGGATGAGACCGTGGGCCCGGAGGAGGATGCCTATATTGCGCCCCTGCCGTTCCGCCCGGTCTATGATTATTCCTATGACGGCATTTTGCGGTCCTTCGAGGCAAGCCAGCAGCGGCTGGGTATCTTGAAGCCGGATATTCTTTATGTGCATGATATCGGTTCCCATACCCATGGCGAAAAGCACCAACACTATTGGGAGCAGCTGACCACCGGCGGCGGGTTCCGCGCGCTTGGCAAACTGCGCGACGAAGGATCGACCGGGGCAGTCGGCCTTGGCGTCAACGAGTGGGAAATCATCAACGACGCCATGGATGTCTTCGATATCGACGTCGCCATGCTGGCCGGCCGTTATACGCTGCTCGAACAGCAAAGCCTTGCTTTCATGAACCGCTGCGCTGAAAGCGGCGTAGCCATCATTGTCGCAGGCGCTTTCAATTCGGGCATTCTGGCTGGCAACCGCAAATTCAACTATGCCGATGCGCCTGCCGATATCCTTAAGCGCGTGGATGCGCTGCACAGCGTATGTGAGGAGCAGGGTGTCTCGCTGCAGGCCGCCGCGCTGCAGTTTCCGCTTGCCCATCCGGCGTCGGTCACGGTCGTTTCAGGTGCGCGCAATGCGCAGCAGCTCGCCGCCAATATCGAGTGGTTCGAACAGTCCATCCCGGATGAATTCTGGTCGGAGTTGCATAAGCGCGGCTTGATTGCCGACGGTGCGCCCGTGCCGGGCGGAGAGGTCTGAGGCAATGCTCATCGACGCCCACCAGCATTTCTGGCTGATGAAGGATCACGCCGGGCAATGGCCGCCGCCATCGCTGGCCGCTATCTACCGGGATTTTCTTCCTACCGATCTGTCGCCATTGCTGACGGCCGCCGGGGTTTCTGGCACGGTGCTCGTGCAGACGATGGAGACGGCGGACGACACGGATTTCATGCTGGAGCTTGCTGAAAACACCGATTTCATCAAGGGCGTTGTCGGCTGGGTGGATATGAAGTCTGCCGAAATGACCGAGGAGATCGCCCGCCGGGCGAAACATCCTGCCTTCAAAGGCGTGCGCCCCATGCTGCAGGGTATGGAAGACGTCGCTTGGATAGACGATCCCGCGCTGGACGCTGCCGTTGAAGCGCTTGTGAAGCACGGTCTGGTGTTTGACGCGCTGATTCTACCGCCCAATCTGCCGCATCTCCTCTCCTTCGCGCGCCGGCATCCCGAGTTGCCAATCGTGATCGATCATGGCGCGAAGCCTCTGATTGCCACTGGTCAATATAGTGACTGGCGGCGCGATATGGCGGCTCTCTCTGCCCTTCGCAATGTCCATTGCAAGCTATCTGGCCTGCTTACCGAGCGTGGTGAGCAGCGTCCGGAAGCGGTGCGGCCCTATGCCGAGACCATTCTGGACCTATTCGGGGGCGATCGGGCGATCTTCGGCAGTGACTGGCCCGTGCTGCGCCTTGCGGGTGACTATCAGGGCTGGCTGGATTTCTGCCGTGACATCGTGCCGGCCAAGGACCATGCGGCAGTTTTCGGCGGCAACGCCATTCGTTTTTACTCCCTTACTGACAGGTGATGCATGCTGGCGATTTTCTGTGACACTCCCGGTCAACTAACCGCCAAGGATCTGCCGCAACCCGTGCGCGGCGAAGGTGAAGTGCTGGTGCGTATTCGCCGGATCGGCGTTTGCGGTACGGATCTGCATATCTTCACCGGCAACCAGCCCTATCTTTCCTATCCGCGGATCATGGGTCACGAACTTTCCGGCACGGTTGAGGAGGCACCCGCTGGCAGCCACCTTTCCGCTGGCGATGTGGTGACCATAATTCCCTATATGTCCTGCGGGAAATGCAATGCCTGCCTGAAGGGTAAGAGCAATTGCTGCCGCAATATCGGGGTGCTTGGCGTTCATCGCGATGGCGGCATGGTGGAATATCTGAGCGTGCCGCAGCAATTCGTGCTGAAGGCGGAGGGGCTGAGCCTCGACCAAGCAGCCATGACGGAATTTCTGGCGATCGGTGGCCATGCGGTGCGTCGGGGTGCCGTCGAAAAAGGGCAAAGGGTCCTGATCGTCGGTGCCGGCCCGATCGGCATGGCGGTTGCTGTCTTTGCGGTTCTCGATGGCGCGGAAGTGACGATGATCGACGGTCGCACCGACCGGCTGGATTTCTGCAAGGACCACCTCGGTGTCGCTCATACGGTCGCCCTCGGCGACGGTGACACGGATCGTCTGTCCGACATCACCGCTGGCGATTTCTTCGATGCGGTTTTTGATGCGACCGGCAATCCGAAAGCCATGGAGCGCGGTTTCTCCTTCGTCGGTCACGGCGGCTCCTATGTTCTGGTGTCCATCGTCGCCAGCGATATCAGCTTCAACGACCCGGAATTTCACAAGCGCGAGACGACGCTGCTCGGCAGCCGCAACGCGACGCCTGATGATTTCGAGCGAGTGCTTCGCGCCTTGCGCGAAGGGAAAGTGCCGGAGGCGCTGATCACCCATCGCATGACACTTGCCGATGTTCCCTCGAAGTTCGCCGGCCTGACCGATCCGAAAGCCGGAGTCATCAAGGGCATGGTGGAGGTCGCATGACACCCGATACGCCCATCCTGCAATTCGGCACCAGCCGCTTTCTTCTCGCCCATGCGGATCTGTTCGTTTCGCAGGCGCTCGATAGTGGCGAGGCGCTGGGCCGCATTGCAATCGTCCAGACGACCGGCAATGCCGAGAGCCTGAAGCGCGTTGCGGCGCTGAACAGCGGCGCACCCTACCCCGTGCGTATTCGCGGTATCAGCGATGGGCAGGAAGTTGACGAGGAAATTCAAGGCAAGGCAGTCGCGCGGGCTTTGACCGCGGCGACCGATTGGGCCGCGGTGCGCCGTCTCGCCTGTGTGGCCGAGGTCATTCTATCCAACACGGGCGATCGTGGTTATGAGCTGGATTCGGGCGACGGACCCGAGCTTGCCGCCGATTTCACCATCGTGCCGAAAAGCTTTCCGGCGAAGCTTTGCATGCTGCTGCTGGAGCGTTTTGAGCTTAATCCGGAAGCGCCCGTCTCGATTTTCCCCTGCGAGCTCGTGCCGCGCAACGGCGAAAAGCTGAGCCAAGTCATTCGCCGGCTTGCAGACGAATGGCAATTGCCGGCGGGTTTTGCCTTCTATCTGAATGAGAAGTGCCGTTTCGCCAATAGTCTGGTGGACCGCATCGTCTCCGAGCCGATCGATCCTGTCGGCGCCGAGGCGGAACCCTATGCACTCTGGGCGATCGAGAAACAGGAAGGTCTCGTCCTTCCCTGTACCCACCCCGCGGTGGTGCTGACAGATGATCTCGACCACTATGAAAAACTGAAGTTGTTCCTGCTCAATCTCGGTCACTCCTATCTGGCGGAGCGCTGGGTGCAGGATGCACGCTCGAAGGACGAGACGGTGCGGCAGGCCATGGCCGACGACGCTCTGGTGGCGGATATGGAAGCGCTCTGGCACGACGAGGTTCTGCCGGTCTTTGCAGCTGAAGGCATGGGAGACGAGGCGAAAGCCTATATCGGCCTGTTGCGGGAGCGTTTGCGCAATCCCTTTCTCGCGCATCGCCTTGCCGATATCGCCGGCAACCATGACGAAAAGAAGCGCCGCCGTTTTGCCCCGGTCATTGCCGCCGCCGAAAGGCTGGAATTGAAACTGCCGCAGTCGAAGCTGCGGGCGGCGCTTGCCGCCATCAAGCAATAATGGAGTTTTTCATGCAGCGCATGGGCATGGTCATCGGCGTCAAGCCTGAGATGATCGCGGAATATAAAAGGCTGCACGCCGCGGTCTGGCCGGAGGTTCTGGCATTGATCAGCGAAAGCAACATTCGCAACTACACGATCTTCCTGCGCGAGCCGGAAAATCTGCTGTTCGGCTACTGGGAATATCACGGCAGCGATTTCAGCGCCGATATGGCGAAGATAGCTGCAAGCCCAAAGAACCAGGAGTGGTGGTCTTTCACCATTCCCTGCCAGCAACCACTCGAAAGCCGCAAGGAAGGTGAGTGGTGGGCAATGATGGAAGAAACCTTCCACCTCGATTGAACGATTTTCTTTGACTCTGACCGCGAGTAACCGGCCATGACCAAAATTACAGATCTGCGTGTTTTCGACCTGCGTTTCCCGACCTCTCAAAGCCTCGACGGTTCGGATGCGATGAACCCCGACCCGGATTATTCGGCGGCTTACGTCATTCTGGATACGGACGAGCCGGGCCTGAAGGGCCATGGCCTGACCTTCACCATTGGCCGTGGCAATGACATTTGCTGCATGGCCATCGAAGCGATGCGCCATCTGGTCGTCGGCACCGATCTTGCTACTGTCACTGAAAACCCCGGCAAATATTGGCGGCATCTCACCAGCGATAGCCAGCTGCGCTGGATCGGCCCGGATAAGGGCGCGATGCATCTCGCTACCGGCGCAGTGGTCAACGCGGTGTGGGATTTGCTGGCCAAGAAGGCCGGCAAGCCGGTCTGGCAGCTTGTTGCCGATATGAGCCCGGAAGAGATCGCCGATATCGTTGATTATCGGTACCTCACCGACGTGCTGACCCGCGATGATGCGCTGGCGATCCTCAGAAGGGCCGAAGCGGGCAAGAAGGAACGCATCGAGACACTGAAGAACGAGGGTTATGCCTGCTATACGACGTCGGCCGGCTGGCTGGGTTACGACGACGCCAAGCTTCGCCGTCTCTGCCAGGAGGCAATCGATGCCGGTTTCAACCATGTGAAGATGAAGGTCGGCCGCGATCTGGAGGACGACATCCGTCGTCTCACCATTGCCCGTGAAGTGATTGGCCCTGATCGTTACCTGATGATCGACGCCAACCAGGTATGGGAAGTGGATCAGGCGATCGAGTGGGTGAATAAGCTCGCCTTTTCCAAGCCCTTCTTCATCGAAGAGCCGACCAGCCCGGATGATATCGCCGGCCATCGCAAGATTCGCGCCGCCATCGGCTCGGTGAAGGTGGCAACCGGGGAAATGTGCCAGAACCGCATCATGTTCAAGCAGTTCATCGCCGAAGGCGCGATTGATGTCGTGCAGATCGACAGCTGCCGCATGGGCGGCCTGAACGAGGTACTGGCGGTTCTGCTGATTGCTGCCAAATACAATCTGCCGGTCTGGCCGCATGCGGGTGGCGTCGGCCTTTGCGAATATGTGCAGCACCTGTCGATGATCGACTATCTCGTGGTGTCAGGCACCAAGGAAGGCCGCGTGATCGAATATGTCGACCATCTGCATGAGCACTTCATCGAGCCCTGCGATATCCGCAACGCGGCTTATATGCCGCCGAAGCTGCCGGGCTTCTCCATTGAAATGAAGCCGGAGTCGATCGAGCCCTACACTTTCGAGGAGTGATCGAAAGATCGCAGCGCCTCTTCGAGACGCTGCCACTCCGCTTCGCTGCCGGGAAGGCCGAAACGCATGTCATCAGGCCTTTCGTCAAAGATACGCACCAGAATGCCCTGACGGCCGAGATGCTCGAACAGTACCCCGGCGCGCTCGTCCCGCACCAGCGTGAAGAGGGACGTGCCGCCGGCGATTTTCAGTCCCGCCTTTTCCAACAGCTCGTTCATGCGCCTTGCTTCCTCCGCAAGCCGCAGACGCATGGATGATTGCCACTCCCTGTCCGTCAAAGCTTCGGTCGCGATATGCAGTGCCGGACCGGAAACGGCCCAGGGGCCAAGCCTTGCTTCCAGTTCGGCAGCGATCTCGGGATGCGCAATTGCGAAACCCAAACGCACGCCGGCCATGCCGTAAAATTTACCGAAGGATCGCAGGATCGCCAGCGCTTCGCCATTGGTTGCATCCGCAAGGCTTTCGGCGCTGCCCGTTTCGATGAAGGCTTCGTCCACGACGAGCAGACCGCCTTTGCGGCCCATCTCTCCCGCTAGCGCGAGTAAAGCTTCGCGGTCTGTAATGCGGCCATCGGGATTGTTGGGATTGACCACCACCGCATAGCCGGAAGCCGAGAGATCGCCGATGTTTTCCACTTCGGTGACGGTAAGCCCCGCCATGCGGGCGGTGCGGGCATGTTCCGCATAGGCAGGTGAAAGCACGGCACCGTTTTGGGCTCCACGATTGATGGCGATTTGCGCCAGCAGAGGCATCAACATCTGGGTGCCGGGAGAGAGCGTCACATGCTGCGCGGAAGGCGCGCCGAAATGGGCCGCCGCCAGCTGTTTCAGCTCCTCGGTGGCGCCGGGTTCCGGCAGGCGGGCGAATGCGCTGGCGGGAATGGGCGAATGTGGATAGGAGTGCGGGTTGATCCCGGTCGAAAGGTCGATCCACGGTTCAGGTACTTGCCCAAACATCAGGCGTGCCTTGCCGAGATTGCCGCCGTGAGGGATCTCTCCTTGAGCTTTTTCTGGTACTGTCTCGCCCATGTTCTTTGCTCTCGCTTTCCTGTCTCTCGTAATCGAACGACTGACCGGCTATCCAGACTGGCTGTTCAAACGCATCGGCCACCCCGTCACCTGGATCGGTTCGCTTATCGCGCTCATTGACAAAAAATGGAACCGGGAGCGCGCGTCATTTTCTCAGCGCAAAGCCGCAGGTGTTGCGGCGCTGGTTGTTTTTGTCGGGCTGACGGTGATCCTTGCATGGTTTGCGCAATCGGTTCTGCTCGTTCTGCCCTTCGGACTCTTGGCTGTGGCGATATTCGGCGCGTCGCTTCCGGCGCAGAAAAGTCTGGAACAGCATGTGGAGGCTGTCGCCACGGCTCTGGAGCGCGAGGGGGTGGAAGGCGGCCGCAAGGCGGTGTCGATGATCGTCGGGCGCGATCCGCAAAAGCTAGATGAGGCAGCGATCTGCCGGGCGGCGATCGAAAGTCTCGCCGAGAATTTTTCCGATGGCATCGTCGCTCCTGCCTTCTGGCTCGGATTTCTGGGCCTGCCTGGTGGTGCGGCTTACAAGGCGATCAATACGGCAGACAGCATGATCGGTCATCGTTCGCCCCGCCATGAGGCCTTCGGCTGGGCCTCGGCCCGGCTGGATGATCTCGTTAATCTACCGGCCTCAAGGCTGAGCGGCAGCCTGTTTGTGGTCGCCGCTTTTTTTGTCGAAGGCGCGTCGCCAAAAGCGGCCATTGCCGCGATCCGTCGCGATGCGCGCCACCATCGCTCTCCCAACGCCGGCTGGCCGGAGGCGGCGCTTGCCGGTGCTCTCGGTTTTGCCCTTGCCGGGCCGCGTTCTTATGGCGGACAGATGATCGAGGCGCGTTTCATGGGCGAAGGCGGGAGGTCCGCACTGGTTGCCGGTGATATTCGCAAGGCACTGCGGCTGACGCGGATCGCCGACCTGTTGCTGATCAGCCTGTTCGGACTTCTGGCGATCCTTATCGCGCTATAGCAAGCAGCCTGTCGAGATCGAGGTGTTGCTCCATATGCGCAGCCAGACGGTCGAGAATCGCATCAACCTGCGCATCATAGTTCAGGTCCGTGCCTTGCCCGCCGAGTCGCTCCAGCCATGCGCTGCGCTGGCGGTCATCCGCAAAAAGACCGTGAATATAGGTGCCGAAGACGCGGCCATCGGGTGAGATGGTACCATCGTTGTGCCCGTCGATCGTCGAAAACACCAGACTACCCGCTATTCCCGTGGTTTCACCGACATGCATTTCGTAGCCGGATAAACCAACGCCGTCGAAACTCGTGCCACGAACGGAAACGAGCCGTTTGTCGCTCGTCAAAACCGTGTCGACGTCCAGCAGGCCGAGCCCCTCGACAGTCGCCGGCGGTCCCTCGATGCCGTCAGGATCGGCAACGGTTTTTCCAAGCATCTGATAACCGCCGCAAAGGCCGAGAACGTAGCCGCCGCGTCTCACATGCGCCTTTATGTCAATGTCCAGGCCCGCATCTTTCAGCACGGCGAGATCGGCAATGGTCGATTTCGAGCCGCACAGCAAAACCAAACGGCAATCGGCGGGGATCGTCTCACCTGGGCGGACCCGGATCAGTTCCACATCCGGCTCCATGTCGAGGGGATCGAGATCGTCGAAATTGGAAATATGCGGCAGGATCGGCACGGCGATGCGGATTTTTGCGCCGGGCTTCCGTTGGGCTGGGCCGGAAAGCCCCAGAGCATCCTCCGCCGGCAGTTTCGCCGCATCGGAAAAATGCGGCAGCAGCCCTATGGAGGACCAACCGGTCTTTTCCGCAATCATCCGCATGCCATCGGAAAACAGCGCCGGATCGCCGCGAAATCGGTTGACGATGAAACCTTCGATCATCGCCGCGTCATCGTCGTCGAGCACCTCTCTGGTGCCGACGAGGCTGGCGATGACACCACCGCGGTCGATATCGCCGATCAGGATCACTGGCGCATCGGCCGCTCGGGCAAAACCCATATTGGCGATGTCATTGGCGCGGAGGTTTATTTCCGAGGCGCTGCCTGCCCCTTCCACCAGCACCAGATCGGCCAGTTGTTTCAAGTGCTCGAAACTATCAAGCACGCGCGGCATCAGCCCGGCCTTCATGTGCTGATAATCGGCCGCCTTGGCGTTGCCGACGATCTTGCCCTGCACTACCACCTGTGCGCCGGTTTCGCTCTGCGGCTTCAGGAGCACCGGGTTCATGTGTACGGAAAGCGGCACGCCCGCTGCCCGCGCCTGTAGCGCCTGCGCACGGCCGATCTCGCCACCATCCGCGGTAACTGCGGCATTGTTCGACATGTTCTGCGGCTTGAACGGCATGACGGCGAGGCCGCGCCGGGTGAATGCACGGGCAAGGCCGGCCACCATCAGCGATTTGCCGACATCGGAGCCGGTTCCCTGAAACATCAGCACTCGTGCTGCCATGTCAGAATTCTATCCCGGCTTGGGCCTTCACGCCCGCCTTGAAGTGATGTTTCACCAGCGTCATTTCCGTCACCATATCGGCGGCGTCGATCAGGGATTGCTTCGCGTTACGACCGGTCACGATGACATGCAGATCGGGCCTGCGACTGGAGAGCGTTTCGACAACTTCTTCCAGCGGCAGGTAATCATAGCGCAAAGCGATGTTCAGCTCGTCGAGGAGCAGAAGACCGATTGTTTGATCGGCCATCAGGGCCTTGGCCTCTTCCCAGGCCTTTGCCGCGGCCGCGACATCGCGTTTGAGGTCCTGCGTGTCCCAAGTGAAGCCCTCCCCCATGGTGCGCCAGACGACCTTGTCGCCGAAGAGTGTCAAGGCCTGCTGCTCTCCCGTCGACCATGCACCCTTGATGAATTGCACGACGCCAACTCGCCGCCCGGTGCCGAGCATGCGCAAGGCGAGGCCGAAAGCGGCCGTGGACTTGCCTTTGCCGGGGCCGGTATTGATCATCAGCAGCCCTTTTTCGATGGTCTTTTCCGCAACTTCGGCGTCCTGCACCGTCTTGCGGTTGACCATTTTCTGCCGGTGGCGTTCGGCTTCGCTGTCGCCGATGTCGCGGGTCATCGCTCGTTCCTTCTCATCCTGCGGCGCGAGACCTTGTGCCCCGGCCATTCGGAGCGGCGACTATACTCAATTTGCCGCACCCGGCAATGCGCCGGTCACGGGCACGCGGCATTGACCCTCACACCCGTTCAGCCTAAGGGTAAGCGACTGACGGTCTTTTCCCGGCAACGGGAAAAGCTAAGAGGGAACACGGTTCCGCCCTGAGAAAGGGCCATTCCGTGGCTGCCCCCGCAACTGTAAGCGGTAAGCCCGCACCGTAAAGCCACTGAACCTTTATGATCGGTTCGGGAAGGCGGTGACAGGGTGTTGATAGCCGCAAGCCAGGAGACCTGCCGTTTCAGGAAAAAGCGTCTGCCGGGCGGGGTGCTCCGGTCAGTCGGTCAGATCGAACAGCGGGTTTGCGCCTGTCGCACACCGTTTTCGATAGCCGCACCCCGATGAATTTTAACGTGGCGCGGGAACGGGACGGTTTGGATATTTCAGCGACATCTTCAGGTTCAAACGGGAACCCGCAGGACGAAACCGCGCCGGACGTTACCGTCTTCGTATGCCGCAGTTGTCGCGATGATGTCGATCCCAATGCCGAACCGCGCCCCGGTTCGCGTCTTGCCGATGCCGTCATTGAAAAGGCGCAGGAGAGCGGCATTGCCGTTCGCTCTGTTAATTGCCTTGCCAATTGCAAGCGTGGTCTCAGCGCCGTTCTGCGCAGCGCCGATGGCTGGTCTTATGTGTTTGGCGGGCTGACGCCCGGTGATGCGGAAGACCTGCTGACCGGCGCTCGGCTGCTTTCCGCCGCCCCCGATGGCCTGATGCCCTGGCGTGGCCGCCCCGAACCCCTAAAGCGCGGCATGCTGGCGCGCATTCCCCCATTCGATTTTACCGAGGAGAGATCATGAGCACCCTTCTGGACCGCGTTCCCTGCACCATCGTCACCGGCTTTCTGGGCGCCGGAAAAACCACGCTGCTGCGCGGCCTTCTCGAAAAGCTTGACGGCAAGCGGCTCGCCATCATCGTCAATGAATTCGGCGATATCGGCATTGATGGCGAAATTCTGAAAGGCTGCGGCATTGAAAGCTGCCCGGAGGAAAACATCGTCGAGCTGGCCAATGGCTGCATCTGCTGCACGGTGGCGGATGATTTCCAGCCCGCCATCGAACAAATCCTTAGCCGCCAGCCGAAGGTGGAGCATATTCTCATTGAGACCTCCGGCCTTGCCCTGCCGAAGCCCCTGGTGCAGGCCTTCCAGTGGCCGGCCATCAAAAGCCGCGTGACTGTCGATGCCGTGGTCGCCGTGGTGGATGGTGCGGCTCTGGCCGAAGGTCAGGTCGCCCACGACATGGAAGCGCTTGCTGCCCAGCGTGCCAACGACGAAGCGCTCGACCATGACGATCCGGTCGAAGAGGTCTTCGAAGATCAGGTCGCCTGCGCCGATCTTATCGTGCTCACCAAGGCCGATCTTCTCGACGATGCCGGCCTCGAGAAGGCCAAGGCCCATATCCTCGAACATCTGCCAAAGGCGGCGAAGATCGTTGTCGCTTCGAATGGTGCCATCGATCCGGCCGTGCTGATCGGTCTCGGCCTTGCGGTGGAAGAGGATATTGAAAACCGCCGCACCCATCATGATGGTGAACTCGACCACGAACATGATGATTTCGACAGCTTCGTCGTCGACCTGCCGGCCGTTACCGATCCGGAGGCGCTCGCAGCCCGTATCGCGCAGACGGCCGCTGCCGAGAATGTGCTGCGCATCAAGGGCTTCATCGAAGTCGCCACTAAGCCCATGCGTCTGCAGGTGCAGGCTGTCGGCAGCCGCGTCAACCACTACTACGACCGCCCCTGGGCGGCGGGTGAAGAGCGCCGCAGCCGTCTCGTCGTCATCGGCGAAAAGGGCATTAACCGCGAAAAGATCGAACAGATGCTGGCCGCCTGACATAAGCCATTTGCGCATTGTCCGGACGCAAAACCGCTGCGCACTTTTACTGGAAATGCTTTAGATGCATATTCTCGCCACCACATCCTCGTCTCTGGACGACTTGATCGAGCCGGTTGATCTCAACCAGCCTCGCTCGGATGTGGTGGCGCTGTCTTTTTCGGCAAGCGATCTTGCCGGGCTTGAGCGGGCTTGGCGGCAGGCGGGAGATCTCCCGTCCCTCTCCGCCGCGAACCTGTCCGAACTTCGACATCCGATGTCGGTCGATCTCTGGATCGAAAAAACGGCGGAACATGCCCGCGTTATTCTTATCCGGATTCTCGGTGGCGCGGAGCGCTGGCGCTATGGGGTCGATCAGCTGGCTATTCTGGCGCGCAGGCGGGGCATCAAGCTTCTGCTTTTGCCCGGGGAGTGCAGCGAAAGGGATGAAAAGCTCGAAGCGGCCTCTACCGTCGATAAGCCCATGCTGGCTTCCGTTCTCTCCTTCTTTCGCGAAGGTGGAAGAGAGAATATGGGCCGTCTGGCCGCTGGCTTGGCTGTTCTGGCGGATCGAGGAGAATGGCCGGATATAAAGGCCGAACCCCTGCCGAAAGCCGGCTTCTATCGGCCGGATCTGGGTGTCGCGGGGCAGGACGAGGCTTGTGCCGGGTTTCCTGCCGGTGCGTCTGTTCTGCCCATTCTCTTTTACCGCTCCATGCTTCTGGCGGAAGATGCTGCACCCGTCGATGCGCTGTTTCAGGCGCTCTCTGCGCGCGGGTTTGCACCCCTGCCGATTTTCGTCAGCGGGTTGAAGGACGGGGAAGCGATCCGTTTTCTTGAAACGGTGCTGCCCGCTCTCCAGCCCGCCGCCATCATCGCCGCTACGGCCTTTGCCAGCCATACGGATGATAGGGGCGAGACGTTGTTCGACCGTCTCGGCGTTCCGGTTTTCCAGGCGGTGATGGCGACCACCCGGCGCGTCGGCTGGGTGGAAAACGCGCGCGGCCTCAATCCGTCCGATCTTGCCATGCATGTCGTCTTGCCTGAATTGGACGGGCGGATTCTCACCGGGGCGATTTCGTTCAAACAAGCGCGGACGGATGGCGGTGTCAGTCTTGTGAATGTGCCGGAGGCGGATCGTATCGAGCAGGTGGCGAACCGCATCGCGGCCTTTCTGCGAATGAAATCTGCGCCACCGCGGGATCGCCGCATCGTCATTCTGATGCCGGATTATCCCGGTGCCGCGCCGGGGCGCACCGGTTATGCCGTTGGTCTCGATGTGCCGCAAAGCGTGCTGGAAATGCTGCGCGATCTCGCCGATGCCGGTTATGCGGTGGAGGAGATTCCTGAAACAGCGCGGGCGCTGCTCGATCGTATCGAGAGCCAGGAAGCGACCGTCGATCTTTCCACCTATCGGGATTTTTTTGCGGGTTTGACTGAGACCGCCTCCAGCTCGGTGAATGCGACGTGGGGAGCTGCGGAACAGGACGACGCTTTCGCCGACGGCACCTTCCGTTTTCGCGTTGCCCGCTTCGGCCAGGTCTTCGTAGCGCTCGCGCCGGATCGGGGGCGGAACGAGGATCGTCGGGTGGATTATCACGACCCTGCCATGCCGCCACGCCACGCGCTCGTTGCCTTCGGCGCATGGATGCAAAGTGTTGTGGCGGCGCATGCCATCGTGCATGTGGGCGCGCATGGCACGCTGGAATGGTTGCCGGGCAAGACGGTTGCGCTTTCCCGCGATTGTTTCCCGGAAATCGTCACCGGCCCGCTGCCGGTGGTCTATCCGTTCATCGTCTCCAACCCCGGTGAAGCGGCGGTGGCAAAACGGCGGATTGCTGCCGTCACCATCGGCCATGTTCCACCGGTGCTTGTCAATGCCGGGCTTTCGCCGCAACAGTTGGCGCTGGAACAGCTGGTCGATGAATATGCGCAGGCGGATGGCCTTGATCGCCGCCGCCGTGACCGGCTGGCGAAGCTGATCGTTGAAAAGGCGCTGGAAACCGGGCTGGCGGCCGAGGCGGGCGTTGGCGCGAAGGATGATGCCGATAAGGCCCTTTCACGCATCGATGCCTTTCTCTGCGACCTCAAGGATTTTGCCATCAAGGACGGCCAGCATGTTTTCGGCCGTTCCCCCGAAGGGGAGGCGGATCCTCTCCGGCTTCAGAGCGCGAAGGCTGAGAAAGCCGCGGTGCTTGCGGCGCTCGATGGCCGGCACATCGCCTCCGGTCCTTCCGGCGCGCCGGCGCGAGGGCGTCTCGATGTGCTGCCCACCGGCCGCAACCTTTATGCCGCCGATCCCCGCACCATGCCGACGCCGACAGCTTTCGAGCTCGGCCGCATGGCGGGCGAAGAAGTGCTTCGCCATCATCTGCAGTCCCATGGTGATTGGCCGAAACATCTGGTGTTCGATCTCTGGGGCAGCGCCAGCCTTCGCAACGGCGGCGAGGATGTGGCGCAGGCGCTGCATCTGATGGGGGCAAGGCCGATCCATGATCCTGCCACGGGCCGGGTCACCGGCATTGAGGTTCTGCCACCCGCGAGCCTCGGCCGCCCGCGGGTCGATGTGACTTTTCGAATTTCCGGCCTGTTCCGCGATATGTTTCCGGCGCTCATCGCGCTTCTCGATGCCGCTGCCAAGGCAGTTGCGCGGCGGGACGAAGCGCCGGGCGACAATCCGCTGGCGGAAGAGGCGGCAGCGCTTGGGCATATCCCTGCGCGCATCTTCGGTTCCGCACCCGGAACCTATGGTGCCGGTATCGAGGAAAAGCTTGCCAGTGGTGCGTGGGATGAACGCGAGGAGCTGGGGCAGGCCTATCTCGATGCGGCGAACCATGCATTTGGCGGCGCCGATGGCCTCGAGATCTTCGAGGATACCGGCTTTACGGAACTGGTGCGCCGGGCCGATCTTCTGGTTCATACCGGCGACGATCCCGGTCGCGATCTTCTCGACGGCTCTTCGGATGTCGCCTTTATCGGCGGTTTTTCCGCCGCGAAGGCAGCACTTGGCGGTATCGCGGATATCGTCGCACTGGATACGACCGATCCGGCACGCCCGCGTGCGAGATCTATGACACAGGCGCTGACGCGGGTGGTGCGCGCCCGCGCCGTCAATCCGCGTTTCATTGCCGGACAGATGCGGCACGGCCCACGCGGGGCGGCGGAATTTGCGGAAACGGTGGACCGGCTGGTCGGCTTTGCCGAAACCACCCATACGGTATCCTCCTTGCTGATCGAGGCGCTTTACGATGCCTATTTCGGCAATGAGGAAGTCCGCGATTTCATCCTGCGGGAAAATCCGAAGGCGGCCGAGGTGATGGCCGCGCGCTTTTTATCCGCCCGCCGCCGCGGCCTGTGGCACAGCCGCCGCAATGCGGTGGATGCGGAGCTGGAAATGCTGATCCTGCCTCGATCCGAAAGGATAGGTGCATGATGGCGGCCGCTGCCGATCCCATTCAGCCATTTGGCCGCCGTGGTTGGTGCCCGGCCTTGTCCGCCCCCATGCAAACCGGCGACGGTTTTTTGTCGCGGGTTGCTTTCGAGGCGGATATCTCGCCCCGTGCGATGGTGACGCTTTGCGGTCTCGCCGAGCGCTACGGCAACGGGTTGATCGACATTACGGCGCGCGGAAGCCTGCAATTTCGTGGCCTGACGCCGGAAAGCGCCTGTGCCCTCGAAAAAGATGTTCTGGCGCTTGATCTGCCACTACGCGAAGGGCTTGCGGTCGAGACTTCGCCGCTTGCCGGTCGGGATGATGCGGAAATAGCAGATGGCCGTTTTCTCGCCGAGGAGATCAGAAACGGCGCTGGCGCCCTGGCGCTGCATGACAAACTCGCGGCTAAAACCTCTGTTGTCATCGATGGCGGCGGACGCCTCGCAATGGGCGATTTGCTGGCCGATATTCGTTTGAAAGCAATCCGGCTGGAAGGTCGGACCTTCTGGCAACTGCTTGTTGGCGGGCCGGAAAGCAAAGCGTTGAAGGCGGGGCTGGTTGAGCCGGTTGCGGCGGCCGCTGTGGTTCTGTCACTTCTTGGTTTTCTGGCCCAAAAGGGACCGTTTGCCCGCGGCCGCGATCTGGATCAGCAAACGGTGACGGCGATTTGCGGTGAGCGTCTGCTGGGTTGGGGAAGCGGGGGCGAAGCCCGGACCCCTTCGTTGCCCTTGGGTTTGATGATGACGGGAGAGAGCCGCTTCGCCGTTGGTGTCGCGCCTGCTTTTGGACAGGTTCGAGGTGCCGACTTGGCGCATCTCTGCGAGCGGGCTGACACGTTCGGTATCGAGGCTCTGCGTCTATCGTTAAACCATAGCCTGCTATTTTTTGGATCGTTGTCGGCCTGTGAGGCTTTGCGTGAGGCAGCGGTGGCCTCCGGCTTCGTCACGATGGCCGGCGATGCGCGGTCCTCCATCGCCGTCTGTCCCGGCGCGCCGGGCTGTGCTTCGGCTTTCCTTCCCACGCACGACCTGGCGGGTTTTGCTGCCGAAGAATGTACCGCGTTGCTGGACGGTTCCTTCACGCTGCATGTTTCCGGCTGCGGCAAGGGCTGTGCACATCCCGCCCCTTCGCTCTTCACTCTCGCGGGTACTTCGGATGGCCTGGCATTCTCGATTTCCGGCCGCGCCGGTGACCCGCCAGAAGGGATTTTGCCCTTCGAGCAACAGAAGACCGCGCTTTCGCGGCTTGCCCGTCTTTACGAAAAAGAACATAAGCCCGGTGAAAACGCCGCCATCTTTTTTGCCCGCCTGGGCCGGGAGGAAATCGGTGCGGCGCTTCGACAGGATAACCAATGACCGACTATGATTATATTCGCGATGGCAACGCGATCTATGAGCGCTCTTTCGCCATTATTCGCGAAGAAGCGGATTTATCCGCCTTTACCGCAGAGCAGGCGGATATCGCCATTCGCATGATCCACGCCTGCGGGCAGGTGGAGGCGGCAGGCCATTTCCGCTTCTCGCCGGATTTCGTTTCGGCCGCGCGCGGCGCCTTGCTTGCCGGCAAACCCGTTCTGTGTGATGCGCAAATGGTTGCCCATGGCGTGACGCATGCAAGACTTCCGGCTGATAATGCTGTCATCTGCACGCTTCGCGATCCACGCACGCCGGAGCTTGCAAAAAACATCGGCAACACCCGCTCGGCTGCTGCGCTCGATCTCTGGGCGGATTATCTCGACGGTGCCTTGGTCGCTATAGGCAACGCGCCAACGGCTTTGTTTTATCTTCTGGAAATGCTGGAAAAAGGCGGCCCGCGTCCGGCTGCCATCATCGGTATGCCGGTTGGTTTTGTCGGTGCGGCGGAATCGAAAGATGCGCTGGAGGCAAGTGCGCTTGGCATTCCCTATGCTATCGTCAAGGGACGTTTGGGCGGCTCGGCCATGACGGCCGCCGCCATCAACGCGGTTGCGAGGGCGGGCCTGTGAGTGCTGCGCTTTTTGAACATGCCAAGGGTAAGCTTGTCGGCGTCGGCACTGGTCCGGGTGATCCTGAGCTGCTGACGCTGAAAGCCGTGCGCGCCATCGAAAATGCCGATGTTCTCGCCTTTTTCTGCAAGAAGGGCAGCGCCGGCAATGGCCGTGGCATTGTCGAAGCCTTTATTCGACCCGGCACGCTTGAAATGCCGCTGGTCTATCCCGTCACTGTCGAAAGCGACAAGAACGGCGAAGATTATCGCGGCGCGATTGCTGGATTCTTTGATCAGTCCGCGAAGGATATTGCCGTGCATCTCGATGCCGGGCGCAATGTGGCCGTGCTCTCTGAAGGCGATCCGCTGTTTTACGGCTCCTATATGCATCTCCATCTGCGGCTTGCGCCGTCCTATGAGGCGGAAGTCGTCGCCGGCATCACCGCCATGTCCGGTTGCTGGTCCATGGCCGGCCTGCCGCTCGTGCAGGGCGACGATATTCTGAGCGTGCTTCCCGGCACGCTGGCAGAAGAGGTGCTCGCGGAGCGACTTTCCGGCACGGATGGCGCCGTGATCATGAAGGTCGGCCGCAATCTGCCGAAAATCCGCCGCGCGCTGGAAGTGGCCGGCAAGCTCGAAGAGGCGCTGTATGTCGAGCGCGGCACCATGGCGAACAGCCACGCGGTGCGGCTCATCGAGCGTGATGCCTCGCCCGCGCCCTATTTTTCGCTGGTTCTGGTACCAGGCTGGAAAACCAGGCCAGCAGGGAGCGAAGGGTCATGACCGGCAAACTCGTTGTTATCGGCCTTGGTCCCGGCAACGGAAATCAGGTGACGCCTGAGGCGCTGGCCGCTGTCGAGTCATCGGAAGATTTTTTCGGTTACATCCCCTATCTCGACCGCCTTTCGCTTGGGCCTCACCAGCGGCGTCATGCTTCCGACAATCGTGAGGAAATCTCCCGCGCCGAACAGGCGCTCACGCTTGCGGCCGAAGGCGGCAACGTCTGCGTGGTGTCAGGCGGTGATCCCGGTGTTTTCGCCATGGCGGCGGCGATTTGCGAGGCGATTGAAAACGGCCCTCTCGAATGGCGTGACATCGACTTTTCCGTCGTGCCTGGTGTGACCGCCATGCTCGCCGTCGCTGCAAAGGCCGGTGCGCCACTCGGCCATGATTTCTGCGCCATTTCGCTTTCAGATAACCTCAAGCCCTGGGGCATTATCGAAAAACGGCTGATTGCAGCGGCCGAAGCCGGATTCGTGATGGCTTTCTACAATCCTGTTAGCAAGGCGCGGCCGCACCAGCTTTCTACCGCCTTCGACCTGTTGCGCAAACATTTGCCCGGCTCGGTACCGGTGATATTCGGCCGCGCCGCAGGCCGGGTTGATGAACGTATTCGGGTGGTGCCCCTGTCGGAGGCGTCGAGCGACATGGCCGACATGGCCACCTGCATCATCGTCGGCTCGGTGGAAACCCGCCTGATCGCGCGTTCCGGCAAGGAACCGATCGTTTATTCGCCACGGTTTTCGAAAAGGGAAAGCTGATGGCGTATGGCGGTGAGCGCAGTGGCGATATCCGGCACGGTCACATTATTCGCGGGCGTATCGTTCAATTGTTGCGGCCGTTCGATCATGATGACCGGCAGGCCGAGCCGTCTCGCTGCTTCGATCTTGCCGTAACTGGCGCTGCCGCCCGAGTTTTTCGATATCACCACCTCGATGCGGTTTTCCTCCAGCATGCGGATTTCATCTTCCGTTACGAAAGGACCACGCGCGGTGATATAGCGCGCATCCGGGGCCCTCAGCGGCGGTTCCACCGGGTCGACGCTGCGGATGAGATAACTGTGCTGAGGTGCTGCTTCGAAAGGAAGAAGCTCCTGACGGCCAAGCGCCAGAAACACACGTTTGCCCGTAGTGCCCAGCGCGGTGACGGCCTGTCCGACGGTGTGGACGCTCTGCCATGTGTCACCCGGCTGACGCGGCCAGACGGGACGCGAGAGCACGACCAGTGGTATATTGGCAAGCCTTGCCGCCTCGACGGCATTGGCGGAAATTCTGGCCGCATAGGGATGAGTGGCGTCCACGAGAATATCGAAACCCTCTGCGCGAATGAAATCCGCCAGTCCTGCCGCGCCACCAAACCCGCCGCTGCGCATCGGCACGGGCTGTTCCACCGGCGAGAGCGTGCGCCCGGCCATGGACAGCAGAATTCGGTAGCCGGAGTCTTCCGCCAGCCGGCCGGCCAGAATGCGGGCATCCGCCGTGCCGCCAAGGATGAGTATGGAGCGTGTCATGACATCTGAATATTCCGGAACGGCAAAGGCTTCCACTGAAAAGAACGAAAAGCCGTGGCTGTCCATTGTCGGTATAGGCGAGGACGGGCTTCAGGGGCTGGGTGAAAATGCGCGTCAGGCGATAGAGGCAGCCGAGGTGGTTTTCGGCGGCAAACGCCATCTGGAACTGGCGGCTGGGGCCATTCGCGGCGAAGCGCGGGCCTGGCCGGTGCCGTTTGATGTGGACATGAACGATGTTCTCGCATTGCGCGGCCGCCTGGTGTGTGTGCTGGCATCGGGCGATCCGTTCTTCTATGGTGCGGGGGTCACGCTTCTGCGGCGGATTCCGGCGGAGGAAACGGCTTGTTATCCCTCGCCTTCCGCCTTTTCGCTGGCCGCCTCGCGGCTTGGCTGGGCCCTGCAATCGGCCGAATGCGTTTCGCTGCATGGGCGCTCAATCGATCTGTTGCGGCCACATCTGCATCATGGCGCGCGGATCATCGCGCTGACGTCTGATGAGCGCGACCCAGCCTTGATTGCCCGGCTGCTGTCCGATGCCGGCTTCGGCCGTTCGGAATTCATCCTGCTTGAAGCATTGGGCGGAGACCGGGAAAAGCGACGGCAAATCCGGGCTGCTGATTTTGGCTTTGAAGATATTGATCCGCTCAATGTCGTCGCGATCGAGGTCGTGGCGGATGAGGGTGCGCGCCTCCTGCCTTTTGCTCACGGGCTTGATGACGGCCTGTTTGAACATGACGGGCAGATCACCAAGCGCGAAATCCGCGCGGTGACGCTTTCGTCACTCGCCCCCCGTCGGGGAGAACTGCTGTGGGATATTGGTGCGGGCTCCGGCTCGATCGGCATCGAATGGATGTTGTCGCATCCTTCGCTGCGCGCCATCGCCATCGAGCAGCATCCGGAAAGGGCTGAGCGGATTGCCCGCAATGCTGACGCTTTTGGTGTTCCGGGGCTTGAGGTCATGATCGGCACGGCTCCGGCGGCTTTTGAAGGCTTGTCTTCACCGGATGCGATCTTTATTGGCGGCGGCGGCAGTGAGACGGGTGTGCTGGAGGCCGCCATGGATGCTCTGAAACCGGGCGGGCGGCTGGTGGCCAATGCGGTGACGCTGGAAATGGAAGCGGTATTGCTTGCTGCCCATGCGAAATTCGGCGGGTCGATGATCCGGCTGGAAGTTTCGCGGGCTGCTGCTGTCGGTTCCATGTCCGGCTGGCGTCCGGCTATGCCGGTGACACAATGGAGCTGGGTCAAGCCATGGTGACCGTGGCTGGCATAGGCTGCCGCAAAGGTGCCGCCTCGGACGCGATCATTGCGGCTGTGCGGGCGGCGGAGCGTGCTTTTGGCGTGACGGTTGACTATCTGGCGACTGCGCCGCTAAAGGCCGACGAGGCCGGCCTTGCGGAGGCGGCGAAGGGTCTGTCTCTGTCGCTTGAAATCGTGGCGCAGGAACGGCTTGAAGCGGTTGCCGCCGAGACAATGACATTTTCACAGGCCAGCCTCGATCACTCAGGTTCGCCAAGCGTCAGCGAAGCGGCAGCACTTGCTGCTGCTGGTGCAGGCGCAAGGCTGGTCGCGCCACGCCTCGTGGTCGGTGACGTCACTGTGGCTATCGCAATGACGCACCACGCGCCGCATGGTAGCTGCAGCGCCATTGAATACGGAGAACAAGAATGACGGTTCATTTCATTGGCGCTGGTCCGGGCGCTGCCGATCTCATCACGGTGCGCGGGCGCGATCTTATCGCGGCCTGCCCGGTCTGCCTTTACGCCGGTTCGCTGGTTCCGAAGGCCTTGATCGATTATTGCCCACCGGGTGCACGCATTGTCGATACGGCAGCACTTTCGCTTGACGAGATCGAGGCGGAGTTCGTGGCGGCCGCCAAGGCTGGCAAGGATGTCGCGCGGTTGCATTCCGGCGATCTTTCGGTCTGGAGCGCCATGGGCGAGCAGATCCGCCGCCTGGAGCGCCTGGGTCTCGATTATACCGTCACCCCCGGTGTGCCCTCCTTCGCTGCCGCTGCTGCCACCCTGCAGCGGGAGCTGACGGTGCCGGAAGTGGCGCAGAGCCTGGTGCTGACCCGTATTTCCGGCCGCGCTTCAAAAATGCCTGAGGGTGAGACATTGAAGGGTTTCGGCGCGACAGGCGCGACACTCGCCATTCATCTCGCCATCCATGCCATCGGCAAGGTGGTGGAGGAACTGACACCGCTTTATGGCTCCGATTGCCCGGTCGCCATTGTCGTGCGTGCCTCCTGGCCGGATGAACGGATCATTCGTGGCACGCTTTTTGATATCGAGGGCAAGCTTGTGGCCGAGCCGGTGGAACGTACGGCGCTGATCTTCGTCGGGCGTGGTCTGGCCTCAACGGATTTCCGCGAAAGTGCGCTTTATAGCACCGATTATGTACGCCGGTTCCGGTCCGCGAAGGAGGATGCTGCGGGCTGATGCGACGGCGTGGAGGTGGTGCGCCCCTTGAGTGCACCCTGACGGTCAAACACCAGAATATCGAGCGCGATCGCCGGCGTTTTCAGTGCCGCGGCGGCGGTCACCCAGGCTTTTTCCGCCACGACCGCGCCGAGGTCTATTCCTACGCTTTCGGCAAGCTGAAAGGCGTGCGCGACCATGTTGGCCTGACGGATGGCAACGGCGAGATTGTCATCCCCTCCCGCCTCGGTGGCCAATGCCGCCAATGCTTCAAGGTCGGCAAGGCCCTTTTTGGAGTGTACGTCGAGCATGCCCTGGGCGAGCTTGGTCATCTTGGCAACGCCACCGGCGATCGTTACCCGCTCGACCGGGTGGCTGCGCAGATATTTCAGCATGCCGCCGATGAAATCGCCCATGTCGATCAGCGCGGTTTCCGGCAGGTCGTAAACGGCTTGGCCGGCCTTTTCGGATGTATTGCCGGTGGCGCCCAGAACATGGGTGCAGCCGGTCGCCCGCGCCACGTCGATGCCGCGCCAGATGGAGTGAATCCAGGCCGAGCAGGAAAAGGGAATGACAACGCCGGTGGTGCCGAGAATAGAAATGCCGCCGAGGATTCCAAGCCTGCCATTCAGGGTTTTTTCTGCCAGTTTCTCGCCGTCGCGGACGGAAATCTCGACCTCGAAATCGGCATTCTCGCCGGCCACTTCGCGAATGGCGGTCTCGATCATCCTGCGCGGAACGGGGTTTATCGCGGGTTCTCCCGGTGGCAGGGGCAGGCCCGGCCTCGTGATGATGCCGACGCCCTTGCCGGCCCTGAAAGTGATGCCGCTTCCCGGTTCGCCCCGTCTGACCGTGCTTTCGATCAGCGCGCCATGGGTGACGTCAGGATCGTCGCCGGCATCCTTGACAACGCCGGCGCGCGCGAAGTTCTCACCTTTTTCCTCGGTGGCGAGGGAAAATGCCGGCCTCGCGCCGCTTGGAAGTTCCACGTCTACAGGGTAAGGAAACTCGCCGGTCAGAAGGGCGGCGCAAGCCGCCTTCGTGGCGGCTGCCGCGCAGGTGCCCGTGGTCCAGCCGCGGCGAAGGGTCTTTCCATCCGTTTCCATATGCATTCCTATAGCCGGGACGGCTTTTTCCGTCATCGTTAAAAAGCAGCCAAGAACAATGTCGATACCGCAGATTTTGAACAGCATCGCCGCAAAAGGTCCGGTCTTTGAAGCCGGCCACGTTTGGCTCGCGGGCGCGGGGCCGGGCGATGTGCGGTATCTGACGCTCGAAGTGGCGCTCGCGCTGTCGCAGGCCGATATCATCGTGCGTGATGCGCTGGTGAGCGATGATGTCGTGGCGCTCGGTCCGCAGGCGGAAGTCGTCTTTGCCGGCAAGCGTGGCGGCAAGCCCTCCGCGACGCAGGATGACATTACCGCGTCGCTGATCGATTTTGCTCTGCAGGGCAAAAAGGTGCTGCGGCTGAAGGGCGGCGATCCCTTTATTTTCGGGCGTGGCGGCGAAGAGGCGGAGGCGCTTGTCCATGCCGGCATTCCGTTTCGCATATTGCCGGGCATGACCTCGTCGTTTACCGCGCTCGCTTCGGCACGCATTCCTGCCACCATGCGCGGCATGAGCCGCGCCGTGACGCTCGCTACCGGCCACGCGGCGGGCACCGAACAGGATCTCGACTGGCTGGCACTGGCGAAAACGCAGGAACCTATCGTCGTTTATATGGGGCTGAAGAATATCGGCACTATTGCCGGTCTTCTGATGCAGGGCGGACGTTCGGGAAAAACGCCGGTCGCCGTCATCATGTCGGCAACTACTGCGCAAGAACGGATTTTCATCGGTACATTGCAAAGCATAGCTGACGATGCAAAGCGGGAAAGCTTCGAAGCGCCGGCTTTGATTATTATCGGCGAGATTGTTTCGATGCGGGATCGTCTTGGAGTGTCGGGCTCATGACGGCGCGGGCAATCATCATCGGCGCGCCGCGCTCGGGCTCCGGCAAGACCAGTGTGACCATCGGCCTGCTCCGGGCCTTTGCGCGCCGCGGGGTGAAGGTGCGCGGCATCAAGACGGGGCCGGATTACATCGATCCCGGTTTTCATGCCTTCGCCACCGGCACATCCGGTCTCAATCTAGATAGCTGGGCCATGCAGCCGGACCTGCTGCGACATCTGTTTTCGCAGCAGACCGAGGATGCGGAACTCATTCTCATCGAAAGCGCCATGGGCCTGTTCGACGGTATTCCCATGGCGGAAAACCGCACCGGCTCGGCGGCGGATCTGGCGCGGTTGTTCGGCATTCCGGTGCTGCTGGTGCTGGATGTCTCCGGCCAGTCGCAGACGGCGGCTGCCATTGCGCATGGTTTCGCCCACTACGATCCCGATGTCACCATGGGAGCGGTGGTGTTGAACCGGGCCGGCAGCGAAAGGCACCGGACGCTGTGCACCGAAGCCATCGAAAAAATCGGTCTGCCGGTTGTCGGCTGCGTTCTGCGTGATCCTTCCCTCATCCTGCCGGAGCGACACCTGGGGCTGGTGCAGGCGAGCGAACATCCGGAAATTGACGCCCATATAGACCGGCTCGCGGATGTGATGGAAAAATCCATCGATCTTGATGCCTTGTTTTCGCTTGCCGCGCCGGTGGATATGCCCTGCGGTTCGGCGGAGGCGGCGATTGCGCCGCCCGGTCAGCGCATCGCGCTGGCGGAAGATGCGGCCTTCACCTTCCTTTATCCGCATCTCAGGAAGCATTGGCGTGCGGCCGGGGCAGAGATCGTGCCGTTTTCGCCGCTCGCCGATGAGGCGCCCGATGAGAGCTGCGATATTTGCTGGCTGCCGGGTGGCTATCCCGAGCTTTTTGCCGGAAAACTTGCCGCTGCTGTCGGCTTCAAGGCGGGTATTGCCCGTTTTGCAGAGACAAAGCCGGTGCATGGCGAGTGTGGCGGTTACATGGTGCTCGGTGAGGGGCTGGAGGATGCGGATGGCGTGACCCATGCCATGACTGGTCTCCTGTCGCACGCCACGAGCTTTGCGACGCGCAAGATGAATCTGGGCTATCGGCAGGCCACGATTGCGGCAGACAGCCCGCTCGGCATGGCGGGGGACGTTCTGCGCGGCCATGAGTTTCATTATGCCCGGGTCACCGATCCCGGCCGTGATGAGCCCTTCGCCCATATGGCTGACGGGCAGGGTCGCCCGCTCGGGCCATCCGGCGGCAGGAGAGGTTTTGTCTCGGGCACGTTCTTCCATGCAATCGCCAGAGGCGGTTGATCGTTTGCGGTTCCGGTCGGGGTGACCTGCGGCAAAGTGGAGCAAGCTGCGAAAGTTTCTAGGCTCCGATCACGGGAAAGTGCTATAGGTCTCTTCATGGGATATGAAAAAGCGGAGTGAGCTCCGGTTATCCATATCCGGTGAAGCGCGACGGGACCTTAAACCGCTTCAAATTTCCCGGTCCGAAGCTGTTATCGCGCATTTTATTTCGAGCGTGCCTGCCATGATGAAACCCGGATTTTTTCTCTCTGCCGCTCTCGCTGCAGCCATTCTGCTGGCTCCTTTGGGCACCGGGGTCGACGGCATTGCCGCCCATGGCGGTGAAGATTATGCGACGCTGGAAAAGCTTGGCGCGGTCCTCTTTGACGATCACAATCTTTCGATGAACCGCACCATGGCCTGTTCCACCTGCCATATGCAGGCGGCCGGGTTTTCCGATGCACGGGAGAGCGAAAAGGTCGGGCGGGATGTATCGCTTGGCGATGACGGGACTTCTCTTGGCGACCGCAACGCGCCAACCGCGGCTTACGCGAAGTTCACGCCGCCTTTCGGCAAGAACGCGGCGGGAGAGTATGTCGGCGGGCAATTCTGGGATGGCCGCGCCTCCCTGCTGGAAGATCAGGCGGGCGGGCCACCGCTCAATCCCGTCGAAATGGGCATGCCGGACAAGGCGGCTGTCGTTAAAAGGCTCAGGGAGAACCCCGATTACGTCGCGGCCTTTGGGACGCAGTTCGGCAAAGATGTGTTCCAGAGCGATGAAACGGCCTATGCCGCGATGACCAAGGCGCTGGCGAGCTTCGAGCGCTCGGACGAATTTTCCACCTTCGATTCCAAATATGACCGCTTCCTGCGCGGCGAGGAAAAGCTGACCGATCAGGAGGAGCTGGGCCGCGTTCTGATTTCGTCGACGCAGTTCACCAATTGCAATACCTGCCACGAAATCCGTGGTGCCAAGGGTCTGGAAGACGGCCTCTTTACCAACCACAAATATTTCAACATCGGTGTTCCCGCCAATACATCCGTCAGGGCTGTGAACGGCTCGAAGCCGGATGCTGTCGATCTCGGGCTGGCGCAGAACCCGGCCGTTGCCGGCGATCCAGCCCAGCGGGGCAAGTTCAAGGTGCCGACGTTGCGCAACGTCGCCGTGACCGGTCCTTACATGCACAATGGCGTGTTCAGGGACCTGCGCACAGTGGTGCTGTTCTATGTAAAATATAAGAGCAAGAAGCCCAGCCGTCAGATCAATCCGGAAACCGGCAAGACGTGGGATGCACCCGAGGTGCCCGAGAATATCGCCATGACGGAACTGACATCGGCACCGGCGCTGGACGACAAGCGGGTGGATGCCATCGTGGCATTTCTGAAGACGCTGACCGACCGTCGTTACGAGCATCTTCTGCCAAAGGAGGACGGGCAGACGGCGATGCCCCCTGCCCAGCCCGTTTCAAGCGTTACGCCGAAAGCGCCTTGAATTCGGCGAGAACCGCGTCACCCATGTCAGACGTGCCGACCTGACGGCAACCATCGGCCATGATGTCGGCGGTGCGGATGCCCTTGTCCAGCACGTTGGCGATCGCCGCCTCGAGCTTGGTGGCTTCATCCACCATGTTGAACGAGTAGCGCAGGCACATGGCGAAGGACGCGATCATGGCGATCGGGTTGGCGATGCCCTTGCCGGCGATGTCAGGAGCCGAACCGTGCACCGGCTCATACATGGCCTTGCGCTTGCCGGTCTTGGCATCAGGTGCGCCGAGCGAGGCCGAGGGCAACATGCCGAGCGAGCCTGTCAGCATGGCGGCCACGTCGGAGAGCATGTCGCCGAAGAGGTTGTCGGTGACGATCACGTCGAACTGCTTGGGCTTGCGCACCAGCTGCATGCCGCCGGCATCGGCTAGCATATGTTCTAGCTGCACGTCCTTGTATTTGGCCGCGTGGGTTTCGGTGACGACCTGGTTCCACAAAACGCCTGATTTCATGACGTTGCGCTTTTCCATCGAGCAGACGCGGTTGTCGCGGGTGCGGGCCAGTTCGAAAGCGACGCTGGCGATGCGCTCGATCTCGAAGGTGTCGTAGATCTGCGTGTCGATACCGCGCTTCTGGCCGTTGCCGAGATCGATGATCTGCTTCGGTTCACCGAAATAGACGCCGCCGGTCAGTTCGCGAACGATGAGGATATCGAGACCTTCGACCAGTTCCGGCTTCAGCGAGGAGGCGGCGGCGAGCGCCGGATAGCAGATCGCAGGGCGCAGGTTGGCGAAAAGTTCGAGGTCCTTGCGCAGGCGCAGCAGACCCGCTTCCGGGCGATGCTCATAGGGAACGCCGTCCCACTTCGGGCCGCCAACGGCACCGAACAGGATTGCATCGGCGGCAAGCGCCTTTTCCATGTCCGCATCGGAAATCGCGACGCCATGCGCGTCGTAAGCGGAACCGCCGACGAGGCCCTCAGAAACGGTGAAGCCGGCATTGTGCGCGCTGTTCATATATTCGATCAGCTTGCGGACCTCAGTCATGGCTTCAGGGCCGATACCATCACCGGGGAGCAGGAAAAGCGAACGGACTGTCATGAGAACCCTCCTTGGGCGGCGCGCCGGAAAACATCACGAAGGGTTTTCGATGGCGGCGAGCGCGGCGTCAAACTCGTTCCGTCCTGCGCATGCCAAGTCGTATCGCAGCCGGACGGGATCGAGGGCTTCTTATCTCCGCCTCAAAGGCTTTTCAAGCAAAGCAAAAGCCGATCCGGTACTGTTTGGTACGGGATCGGCTATTTTTTAAAGAGCGGAAATGTGATCAGGCCCAGGGACGGACCGAGGCGTTCGCCTTTTCGAACGTGTCGATAGCGCCCGCGTGTTCCAGTGTTAGGCCGATATCGTCGAGACCGTTCAGCATGCAGTGTCGCTTGAATTCGTCGATCTCGAAGGTGATCGTGCCACCATCCGGGCCGCTGATTTCCTGGCGCTCCAGATCGATGGAGAGAACGGCGTTCGAGCCGCGCGAGGCGTCGTCCAGCAGCTTTTCGAGGTTCTCTGGGCTGACGACAACCGGCAGGATGCCGTTCTTGAAACAGTTACTGTAGAAGATGTCGGCGAAGCTGGTGGAGATGACGCAGCGGATGCCGAAATCGAGCAGTGCCCATGGTGCGTGTTCGCGCGACGAGCCGCAGCCGAAATTGTCACCGGCAACAAGAATCTGGGCGTTCTGGTAGGCGGGCTTGTTCAGCACGAAATCGGGATTGGGCGAACCGTCTTCGAGATAACGGGATTCGGCGAAAAGACCCTTGCCGAGACCGGTGCGCTTGATGGTCTTCAGATAATCTTTCGGAATGATCATGTCGGTGTCGATATTGACGACCGGCATGGGCGCGGCGACGCCCGTCAGCTTGGTGAATTTTTCCATCTGTCGCTTCCCGTGTTTCCCTTGAACAAAATCTGGCACTGACAAAAGCCTGCCGGATGTTTTCTCAGGGGAAATACTGCAAAACCAGGCGCTTTAGAAGCGCAAATACTCATTCTTCGGTACGCCCGTCAGGCGTTATCGCATCCTGACTGGATTACACGATCTCAGAGATCGATAATTGTGCCCTTGCCGTCGTTCCAGACACGCATGTCGCGCTGGTTACGAGGCTTGACCGGAATGGGGGCCGGCTTCAGACGCGCGGAAAGAAGGCGGGCGGCACTCAGGACCGCAAGCACACCAATGAAAGCTACCGTCAGCGACGCGGTGAAAAGAGCGACCATCGCCAGAATGGCAATTCCAGATGCGGCGATGAAAAACGAACGTATGCCTTGCATGATCCAAACCTTTCTATCGAGACGAATGTGGGCCTTCTTCTACCGGCTTGCAAGATGATTCAGTGGATTGTCAGCTTGCAGATGTCACAAAAGCTTGACACAAGTGCGGCATCGTCAATTTTTCCGAAAATATTTCCGTGAGACCACGTCGTTCCCTGCTGTCAGTTCCGGCCATCAATATCCGGGCACTCGAAAAAATCCGGGAGCTCGATTGTGATGGCGTGATCCTCGATCTGGAGGATTCGGTTGCGCCCGACATGAAGGGCAAGGCGCGGGAAAATCTGGAAAAGCTGTTCTCCGGTTCGTCTTTCGACGGAAGGGAAACCGTTATCCGCATCAATCCGCTTTCGACACCTGATGGAAAGGCAGATCTGCAGCTTGTGCTTTCATGCCGGCCAGATGCGGTTTTATTGCCGAAGGTGGAGCAGCCTTCCGATATTCATGACGTGGCCGATCTTCTGGCCGAGGCGGACGCGCCCGAGCATCTGAAAATCTGGGCGATGATCGAGACACCGCTTGGTGTCTTGAATGCCGCCTCAATTGCCGACGCTGCCCATACGCCGAATGCCCGTCTTGCCGCTTTTGTCATCGGGCTCAACGATCTACGCAAGGAAACGCATGTCCCACGCCTTCCCGGCCGCACCTATCTCGTGCCGTGGATGATGCAGGTGATTCTTGCCGCGCGGGCCTACGGGCTCGATGTTATCGACAGCGTCTCGAATGATTTTCGCGATATCGAGGCTTTCGAAGCCGAATGCGAACAGGGGCGCGCCATGGGCTTCGATGGCAAGATGCTGATCCATCCGGCCCAGATCGAAGCGGCCAACCGGCACTTCGGTCCGGATGAGGCGACGCTTGCGGAAGCACGCGCGATTATTGCCGCTTTCGCAAAACCGGAATCTGCGGAACTGAACATCATCAACATGAACGGTCAGATGATCGAACGGCTGCATGTGGGGCAAGCCGAAAGGCTGGTCGCCATGGCCGATATCATCGCGCAAAGAAAGGCAAAAAAGACGTGAAGGTCTATCGTTTCATAACCGGTCCCGACGACGCAAAATTCTGTCACCGGGTCACCGAAGCCCTGAACAAGGGATGGGAACTTGCGGGTTCACCGAGCTATGCCTTCAACGCCGCAAGCGGTGTGATGCATTGCGGCCAGGCCGTGACCAAGGTCGTCGAAGGCAAGGAATACCATCCGGACATGAAGCTCGGCGAGCAATAAGACGCAACGCGGCGGGCCTATCGCTCCGCCGCGGCCTCGTCCGCGCTTTCTTCGATCCGCTCCATGTCGTCATCCGACAGGCCGAAATGGTGGCCGATTTCATGGATAAGGACGTGGGTGATGATATCGCCAAGCGTTTCCTCGTTCTCGGCCCAATAATCGAGAATGGGACGGCGATAGAGCGTGATGCGGTTTATCATCTCGCCCGTTTCCATGGTGAAACGTTCGGAAATACCGCGCCCTTCGAAGAGACCGAGAAGATCGAAGGGTGTTTCAAGCGCCATGTCTTCGAAGACGTCATCGGTCGGAAAATCGGCGATCTCGATGATGAGATCCTTCGTCAGTGCGCGAAATTCCTCCGGCAGGTGGCCATATGCCTCAATCGCAAGCGACTCGAAGGCGGAAAGTGTCGGCGCGTGGCGGTCCCGCCAATCGTCGGTCTGGTCTATGCGGGCCATTTCTGCTCCTTGTTGGAAGGCCCATATAAACACTTGCGGGGCAAATTTCGAGACCCGTCTGCTTCACCCGCCGAAAAAGCATGAAATTCTTGGCGTTACAGTTACTTTTCAAGCCGTCGTCATCTTGACATAAACAGGCGTCTCGCGTAATCGGCACCCAAATTGGTGGCGTAGTGCGCCCTCCGTTTATTCCGCCCCTTAAAAGGCGGCTTCACCGGCAGACATTCAAAGGGACTTCTGTCCTAACGGGTTTCTACCAAATTCCGACTGATAAAAAGACGGCCAGCTTGCATTTGCGGGCAGAGCCGGAACGAACATGAAAGGATAAACAATGTTCGCAGTCATCAAGACCGGCGGTAAGCAGTACCGCGTAGCGGCCGACGCCGTGCTGACCATCGAAAAGCTGGAAGCCGAGGCAGGCGCAACTGTAGAATTCACCGAAGTTCTCGTGATCGGCGAAGGCGCCGACGCTCAGTTCGGTGCTCCCTTTGTCAAGGGTGCTATCGTCAAGGCTGAAGTTGTCGAGCACAATCGCGGCAAGAAGGTCATCGCCTTCAAGAAGCGTCGTCGTCAGAACTCCAAGCGTTCGCGCGGCCATCGTCAGCATCACACTGTCGTCCGCATCACGGACATCGTTGCTGCCTGATCGGCGCGACACGGGAAACAAGGTTTAAAGGAGAACTCCAATGGCACACAAAAAAGCTGGCGGTTCCTCGCGTAACGGTCGCGATTCCGAATCCAAGCGCCTTGGCGTAAAGAAGTTCGGCGGCGAAGCTGTCATTCCAGGCAACATTATTCTGCGCCAGCGCGGCACGCAGTGGCATCCGGGCGCCAATGTTGGCATCGGCAAGGACCACACGATTTTCGCACTGACCGCAGGTAACGTGAACTTCCGTACGAAGGCCAATGGCCGCGTATTCGTATCCGTGGCTCCGAAAGCGGAAGCCGCAGAATAAGCCGGTAAGCGTCATATGCAGCCGGTGTCCCATCGACCCGGCTGAGACGTATCAGGTTCAGTCAAGAAAACAGGGGAGATGGGGCACCACCCAACTCCCCTTTTTCTTTACCCCCAAGGAGGGACTGAACCATGCAAGCTGAATTGTTGAGGGTTGACCAATCACGGTCACCCGAAGAGCGGCCGAGGCCCGATCGGTCGAGGAGCGATTGCCCCGTTTTACTGTCGCAGAGGCTGGTTTTACGCAAGCCTCACGAAGAAGACATCGACGCCCTTGCCCATCTTGCCAACAATGCCAATATCGCGACCATGGTATCGCGTATGCCGCACCCGTACACGGCCAAAGACGCCGCGGACTTCGTGCGACGCTCCAAAGCTGGCGAGATTGGCAAGTGCGTCTATGCGATTACCCGCATGGACAATGGCGAGTTTTTAGGCTGCTGCGCGCTCGAACCCCAGGAAGACGAAAAGACGCTGGAAATCGGTTACTGGCTAGGGGAGCCCTACTGGAACCGCGGCTACATGACCGAAGCGGCGCATGCGCTGATCGACATGGCCTTCCGCACGCGTGAAATCGACCACATCGATGCCCGTTGCCGGGTCACCAACATTGGCTCGCGCCGCGTCATCCAGAAATGCGGTTTCCAGTTCCAGGGCTCCGGCATGGTCGGTTCGCTGGCGCTCGGCGGCATGGTGCCCGTCGAATGGTACCGGCTTGACCGGAAGACGTGGGTTTCGCTGAAGAGCTGGGGGGACATGGGATGAGCGCGCTCGAACTGACCCGTCGCCGGACTGCTACGACCATGGCACCGCCCGGCCCCTGCCCCGTCGTCGAGACGTCGCGTCTGGTGCTGCGCCCGCAACGGCTTTCCGATGCCGGCAGCATCGCGGAATCGCTCGGTGATTTCGCCGTGACCAGAATGCTCGCCCGCGTCCCCGCGCCCTATCACAAGCAGGATGCGCTGGAATGGCTGGTTTTGCGCACCTCCGGCACCCTACCCGACTGGGATTTCGCCATCACCAGTGGTGACGATACCCTGATCGGCGTTGTCTCGGTGGAGTTGCGGCACGGCGAGTGGCATCTCGGCTACTGGCTGAACCGCTTTTACTGGGGCAAGGGCTACATGACCGAGGCGGTAGCCGCCGTGGTCGAGCGGTTCTTCCGTCGCATGCCGGGGGTGACCCTTCATTCCGGCGTGTTCGCGGATAACCCCGCTTCGTTGCGTGTGCAGGAAAAACTTGGCTTCCGGGTGACCGGCTGCCACCAGATCTACGCCACGGCGCGCGCCACCATGGTGGCGCATATCGATACGGTGATCACGGCTGAGGATTTCATCCGGCTGCACCGCTGACACTGAGGAGCCTCGGGCCGAAAACAGAGAGAGTTTTCGGCCCGAGGCATTAAACGAAGCCGGTTTGAAGCAGACCGGCCTTGTCCCGCGCAGGGGCTTGCCGCACGATAGTCTTTGACGTTGCGGAGAAGCGCTTGTATTCGAAACGACGATATTTTTGTTTGGCGCGGCACGATTGGTTGGTGCGCCCGCAAACCGACAGAACGGCAGTCCGATGAAATTTCTCGATGAAGCAAAAGTCTATATCAAGTCCGGTGATGGCGGCGCGGGCGCCGTGTCGTTCCGGCGCGAAAAATTCATCGAGTTCGGCGGCCCTGACGGCGGTGATGGCGGACGCGGCGGCGACGTCTGGGTGGAAGTGGTCAATGGCCTTAACACGCTGATCGACTTTCGCTTCCAGCAGCATTTCAAGGCTTCTATCGGACAGCATGGCATGGGCAAGACCCGCACCGGTGCCAAGGGTTCGGATGTCGTGCTGAAAGTGCCTGTTGGTACCCAGATTTTCGAGGAAGACAATGAAACGCTGATCATGGACCTTACGAAGGAAGGTCAGCGCTTTCGTCTTGCTGCCGGCGGCAATGGCGGTTTCGGCAATGCCTACTTCAAGTCGTCCACCAATCAGGCGCCTACCCATGCCAATCCGGGCCTGGCAGGTGAGGAAAAAACCATCTGGCTGCGGCTTAAGCTGATTGCTGATGCCGGTCTCGTTGGTCTGCCGAATGCGGGTAAATCCACATTCCTGGCGACCGTGACCCGTGCGCGTCCGAAGATCGCCAATTATCCCTTTACCACGCTGCATCCCAACCTTGGCGTTGCGACCATCGACGGTCGTGAATTCGTGCTGGCCGACATTCCCGGTCTTATCGAAGGCGCGCATGAGGGTGTCGGCATCGGCGACCGCTTCCTCGGCCACGTGGAGCGCACGCGTGTGCTGCTGCACCTCGTCTCCGCCCAGGAAGAAAAAGTCGGCAAGGCCTATAAGACGGTCAAGGCCGAGCTGGATGCTTACGGCGGTGGGCTGACCGACAAGCCGGAAATCGTGGCGCTGTCGCAGATTGACGTGCTGGACGAGAAAGAACTGAAGAAAAAGGCGAAGGAACTGGAAAAGGCCTGCGGCCGTCCGCCGCTCCTGCTATCCGCTGCCGCCCATATCGGCATGACGGAAGCACTGCGCGCCCTTCGGGACATCATCGTTTCGGCAAGCAATGGCGGCGATACCGCCCTTCCAGACCGGTCGATGCCGCATGAGAGCGAGGTCGAGGAAGAGGACGACCGCCTATGAGCCTGACGCGCAAGCCGCTGGCGAGCCACCACCGGATCGTCATCAAGATCGGTTCGGCGCTTCTGGTGGACCGGAAAAGCGGCCTGAAGAAAGACTGGCTGGATGCCATCTGCGAGGATATCGCCGCGCTGAAAAAAAACGGCGCGGATGTCCAGGTCGTGTCTTCTGGCGCCATTGCGCTTGGCCGCACCGTGCTCGGCCTGCCTTCCGGTGCACTGAAGCTGGAAGAAAGCCAGGCGGCGGCGGCAGTCGGCCAGATTGCGCTGGCGCGGGCATGGTCGGAAAGCCTGTCGCGGCACGAGATCGTTGCCGGTCAGATTCTGCTGACGCTATCCGATACCGAGGAGCGTCGGCGTTATCTCAACGCGCGTGCCACCATCAATCAGCTTTTGAAGATCGGCGCCATTCCGATCATCAATGAAAACGACACGGTGGCGACCACCGAAATCCGTTATGGCGACAATGACCGTCTGGCCGCGCGCGTGGCTACGATGACGGGTGCCGATCTCCTGGTGCTGTTGTCGGATATTGACGGGCTCTACACCGCCCCACCGCATCTCGATCCCGATGCGAAATTTCTCGAGACGATTGCCGATATCACGCCTGAAATCGAAGCCATGGCGGGTGGGGCGGCCTCCGAGCTTTCGCGCGGCGGCATGCGCACCAAGATCGATGCGGGCAAGATCGCGACCGCTGCCGGGTGCGGCATGATCATCGCTTCGGGCAAGACGCTCAATCCGCTGAAGGCAATCGAAAACGGCGCGCGCTCCTCGTGGTTCGCGCCGTCGGGCACGCCGGTGACGGCGCGCAAGACCTGGATTGCTGGGCAATTGCAGCCGGCCGGCGAAATCCATGTGGATGCCGGGGCCGAAAAGGCGCTTTATGCTGGGAAAAGCCTGCTTCCCGCTGGCGTGCGGCAGGTGAAGGGCAATTTCGGACGCGGCGATGCCATTGCCATCATGGGCGCTGAAGGCCGTGAAGTCGCTCGTGGTCTTGCGGGTTACGATGCAGAGGAAGCGCGCCTTATCATCGGCCACAAGTCCAACGAGATCGAGACGATCCTCGGTTATGTCGGACGGGCGGCGATGATCCATCGCGACGACCTTGTGATGACCGGTGCTGCCGTCAAAGTGAAACATGCAAAGAAGGATGAGGTCCATGCCTGAACAGGCCGTGAAGCAGAGCCATGATATCGATGCGCTGATGATGACCATCGGCGCTCAGGCGAAAGCTGCTTCGCGACCGTTGTCCATTGCCGGCACGGACCAGAAGAACCGTGCGCTGCTTGCCATGGCATCTGCCATCGAGGCTTCGAAGGAGGCGATCCTTGCCGCGAACGGTAAGGATCTGGCCGCTGCGGAAAGCGCCGGCCTTGCCGCTTCGTTCGTCGACAGGCTGACACTCAACGATGCGCGCATCGCCGGCATTGCCGAAGGCATCCGCTCGGTTGCCGCGCTGGCCGATCCGGTGGGTGAAGTCATCGCCGCCTGGGATCGCCCCAACGGGCTGAAAATCGAGCGCGTGCGCACGCCGCTCGGCGTTATCGGCGTGATCTACGAAAGCCGCCCGAATGTGACGGCGGATGCGGGCGCGCTGTGCCTCAAGGCCGGCAACGCCGTGATCCTGCGCGGCGGCTCGGATTCGCAACATTCATCGCGTGCTATCCATGCCTGTCTCGTGCAGGGCCTGAGGATCGCCGGTCTTCCGGAGAATGCCATTCAACTCGTGCCGGTAACCGACCGTGCCGCTGTCGGTGCGCTTCTCAGCGGCTTGAACGGCACGGTCGATGTCATCGTGCCGCGCGGCGGCAAAAGCCTGGTGGCGCGGGTGCAGTCTGAAGCCCGTGTGCCGGTCTTCGCGCATCTGGAAGGCATCTGCCATATCTATGTCGACAAATCCGCTGATCTCGACATGGCAAAAGCCATCGTCGTGAATGCAAAGATGCGCCGCACCGGCATTTGCGGGGCGGCCGAAACCCTGCTGGTGGATGCGTCTGCCGCCTCCACTCATCTCGAGCCAGTCGTCAAAGCCCTGCTTGACGCGGGTTGCGAAGTACGCGGTTCGCAGGCGGTTCGTAATGTGGTTGAGGGGCTGGAGGCCGCTACGGAAGAGGACTGGCGCACCGAATATCTCGATGCGATCATTTCGGTTGCCGTGGTGGACGGTATTTCAGGTGCGATCGATCATATCGGCACCTATTCCTCCAACCATACCGAGGCGGTGATCGCAGAAGACCCTCAAGTGGTCGAGCGTTTCTTCAACGAGCTCGATTCGGCCATTCTGCTGCATAATGCCTCGACGCAATTTGCCGATGGCGGCGAATTCGGCATGGGTGCGGAAATCGGCATCGCCACCGGCAAGATGCATGCGCGCGGCCCTGTCGGCGTCGAGCAGCTCACTTCGTTCAAATACCGTGTGCATGGCACCGGCCAGACACGGACCTGATATTTGCCGACTGAGAAGCGCCTTGACCGACGTTATCTCACCATGCCGCATGCGGAGCGCGGCATGGTTGTTGGCCTGTTCGGCGGCTCTTTCAATCCGCCGCATGCCGGCCATGCGTTGGTGGCCGAGATCGCGCTGCGCCGCTTGGGTCTCGACCAGCTCTGGTGGATGGTCACACCGGGCAATCCGCTGAAAAGCCGTTCCGAACTGGCGTCCCTTGAAAACCGTATAGCTGCCTGCGAAAAACTCGTGAGTGATCCGCGCATCAAGGTAACGGCCTTCGAAAAATCGCTGGGCATCAGCTATACGGCCAATACGCTTGCCAAGGTGAAGGCGAAAAATCCGCATGTTCGCTTCATCTGGATCATGGGGGCCGACAATCTAAAAAGCTTCCACCGCTGGCAGAAATGGCGAGAGATTGCCGAGACCTTTCCCATTGCGGTGATCGACCGGCCGGGTTCCACGCTGTCCTATCTCTCCTCCACCATGGCGCAGGCTTTCAGCCAGGCGCGGATAGACGAGGACGATGCGGGGGTTTTATGGAAAAAACGGGCTCCCGCCTGGGTCTTTATCCACGGTCCGCGTTCGACGCTCAGCTCCACGGCACTGCGCAATAATCACAAATGATGTATGCGGCGGTCGTTGAAGGGTCCATATCTTGAAAAGTTAATGCTTTGATGCCACCTTCATAAAGCGGCGCAGAGAATCGCGTCGCCCAGTATCTGTTTTGTCATTCTTGGAAAGGGAAAACCTCTGACAACAGTACACACCAAGGGAAAAGCATTTGTTGCTATCCCGAAGGGCCAGGACAGTGGCGACGATGCCGCCGATCATGCCCTCGAAACCGTCCTCGCGAGCCTCGAGGACTCCAAGGCTGAAGATATCGTATCTCTCAACATTGCCGGAAAATCGGCGCTTGCTGACTACATGGTCGTAGTCTCCGGGCGATCGAACAGGCACGTTTCGGCGATTTGCGAACATCTTCTCAAGGATATGAAGGATGAGGGGTTCGGCAACGCCCGCGTCGAAGGTCTGGAGACCGGAGACTGGGTGCTGATCGATGCCGGCGATGTCATCGTTCATGTGTTCCGTCCGGAAATCCGCGCCTTCTACAACATTGAAAAAATGTGGGCGACGCCGGAAATGTCGGAAGAAACGCTGCATTGATGCGGTGAGCCTTTGATCGAGTGCATCGTGTTTGCCGAAGGTCACGCCTGACTTCGGAAAAGGTGTCTCTGGCCGGAAATCAGACCGGCCGCATAGGAATCCACAGGCTATGCTGTTAAGAGCGGGACCCTGTTGGTCACGACGAATGCAGGTTTGCGATGCGGATTTCAATTTTTGCGGTGGGACGGCTGAAATCCGGCCCTGAAAAGGATCTTGCGGCCCGTTATATCGAGCGTCTGGCCAAGACCGGCCCGGCGATCGGGCTGGAGTTTTCCCGGGTGATCGAGGTGGGCGAAAGCCGTGCTTCCAATGCCGAGACCCGCAAGCGCGAAGAGGCGGCGATGCTGGAAAAACATCTGGCTGACGGCCCAGTCCTCGTCTTGCTGGACGAGCGCGGGAAAGCCCTTGATAGTCCTGCCTTCGCTTCGTTTTTTGGCGATCTGCGCGATAGCGGCAAGCGTGACCTCGTGATCGCCATAGGCGGGGCAGACGGGCTCGATCCCGCGCTTTACGACAAGGCGACGGCGGTTCTCAATCTCGGCAAGCTGACCTGGCCGCATCAGATCGTTCGTATCCTGATTGCCGAACAGCTTTACCGCGCCGTCACCATCCTTTCCGGCCATCCCTACCACCGCGTTTGAACGGGTTTCGATTCCAAAAATCGTCTCAATTTCAACATGAAACTCCGCAACACCGCTGGCTGCAAGGGACTTTGACGGCAGCCTTTTTCAGGCCCCTTGGAAGATCGCGACAAAATCCGTAATATCGGCGCTTCCGCTTCGGCAGCAAAGAAAGTTCAAATGGATACTGAGCCTCAACGACAACGGCACGCTGCCCTTGCGGGCGCGGTTATTGCTGCTTTCGTTTTAGGTGGTAGCCCTGTTCATGCGCGTGATGATGCGGGAGCCGTTCCTGCGGCGACCGACGATTCGTCCCCCGCCGCGCTTCAGGCGCTGGAAAAGCGTCGGGATCAGAACCGGCAGGATCTGGAAGAGCTGGTCGACAGCATCGGCCTCTCGGAGGACAAGACAAGGACGCTCGAGGAAAGCATCGCTTCCCTCAATCAGGACAGCGCCCGCATCCGCGAAGAACTGATCGCATCGGCCGCCCGGCGCAAAGCGCTGGAAGCCAAGATCAGTGACGGCGAAGATCGTCTGGCCAAGCTTTCTGTGCGCGAGGATGACGTCAAGGCATCGCTGCGGGAAAGACGTGGCGTGCTGGCGGAGGTTCTGGCGGCGTTGCAGCGAATGGGCAGAAACCCGCCCCCCGCCCTTCTTGTTTCGCCGGAAGACGCGCTTGCTTCGGTCCGTAGTGCCATTCTTCTCGGCGCAGTCGTGCCCGGCATTCGTGGTGAAACCGACAAGCTGGTCGCCGCTCTCAAAGAATTGACCGATGTCAGGCAGGCAATCGCTCGCGAAAAGGATGATCTTACGGGTATGATGACGGCAAGTCTGGAAGAGGAAAAACGCCTCGACCTGCTGATTGCCGAAAACGACCGCAAGAACACCCAGACGGCGGCGCAGCTGGAGGCGGAACGCAAGCGATCTGAAGAGCTTGCGGGCAAGGCGACGAGCCTTGAGGGACTGGTTAGCTCGCTTGAAGGCGAGATTACCTCGGTGCGTGAGGCGATGGAAAAGGCGCGGGCGGAAGAGCAGCGCCTGGCCCGTCTTTCCGAAGCGGAACGCGAGAAGGAGCGTGCTGCGGCCGAGGCCGGAATGCCCGATAAAAACCGCATTGCGCCCGCATATCCCTTCGCGAGTTTGAAGGGAAAGCTGGAGCTTCCGGTTACCGGCGAGGTGTTGCGGCGCTTCGGCGATGCGGATGGTACGGGCCACTTTTCCAAGGGAATTGTTGTGGCGAGCGGACCAGAAGCCATCGTGACAGCGCCTGCGGATGGCTTCGTGGTGTTTGCCGGAGATTTTCGCAGTTACGGCCGGATGATCATCCTCAATACGGGTAACGGATATCATGTGGTGATGACGGGCATGGACAATGTGAGGACGCGACAGGGCATGTTTGTGTTCTCCGGAGAGCCCATCGCCTCCATGGGTGCAAAAAGAGTAGCGAGTGCAGCAGCATTGGCGCTGGAAACCGACCGGCCAACGCTCTACATTGAGTTCAGGAAAGATGGTGTGCCGGTTGATTCCCAACCATGGTGGACCGCAAAAAATACCGGAAGGGCGCACAATGATTCGTAAGGTTTCGCTTCTCCTTATCGGTGGGCTTATGGGCGCCACGGCGATGAGCGTGATTTATTCGGCGAGCATGCCGGCACAGGCGGCCGGGCCTTCGACCTATAAGGAACTGTCGATTTTTGGCGACGTGTTCGAACGCGTGCGCGCACAATATGTGACGCCGCCCGATGACGAGAAGCTGGTTGAAAATGCCATTAACGGCATGCTCAGCTCGCTCGATCCGCATTCGAGCTTCATGAATGCCAAGGATGCCAACGACATGCGCACTCAGACCAAGGGTGAGTTCGGCGGTCTTGGCATCGAAGTGACCATGGAGAACGAGCTGGTCAAGGTCATCTCGCCGATGGACGACACACCGGCTTCGCGTGCAGGCATTCTCGCCGGTGACTATATTTCGGAAATCGACGGTACGCCGGTTCGCGGCCTGAAGCTGGAACAGGCCGTCGAAAAGATGCGCGGTGCCGTCAAGACGCCGATCAAGCTGACGGTGATCCGCAAGGGTGCCGACAAGCCGCTCGAATTCACCGTCGTGCGTGACGTGATTGCCGTGCGGGCCGTCAAGTCTCGCGTCGAGGGGGACAATGTCGGTTATCTGCGCGTCATCTCCTTTACCGAGAAGACCTATGACGATCTCGAAAAGGCGATCAAGAAGATCAAGGCGGATGTGCCGGCCGACAAGCTGAAGGGCTATGTCCTCGACCTGCGCCTCAACCCCGGTGGTCTGCTCGATCAGGCGATCAATGTCTCCGACGCTTTCCTCGAGCGCGGTGAGGTTGTTTCGACCCGTGGCCGCAATCCCGATGAGACTCGCCGCTTCAATGCGACGGCCGGCGATCTGACCGATGGCAAACCGGTGATCGTGCTCGTCAACGGCGGTTCGGCTTCGGCTTCGGAAATCGTCGCGGGTGCGTTGCAGGATCTGCGTCGTGCGACCGTGGTCGGTACGCGCTCCTTCGGTAAGGGTTCGGTGCAGACGATCATTCCGCTCGGTGAAGCGGGCGCGTTGCGCCTGACCACGGCGCTTTATTACACGCCGTCGGGCAAGTCGATCCAGGGTACGGGCATCGAGCCCGATATCAAGGTGGAGCAGCCGTTGCCGGCAGAATTGCAGGGCCGTGTGACGGCTGAAGGCGAATCCAGCCTTTCCGGTCACATCAAAGGCCAGAGCGAGACCGACGAGGGTTCTGGTTCTTCCGCCTACGTCCCGCCGGAAGCAAAGGACGACATCCAGCTCAACTATGCGCTGGACCTGTTGCGCGGTGCCAAGACGGATCCGTCTTTCCCGCCGAACCCGGACAAGGCTGTGGTCAACAAGCAGTAAGATGATGCGCTGGTTCGCCGGCGCGTTCTCTCCATTGCCCAACCATTTGGACGGACTGTTTATTGTCTTCGGACCTGCGAAAACCGCTTCTGGGTCGTCAGAAAAAAAGCGCCGGTATCAACCGGCGCTTTTCCGTCATTACGCTTCTGTCTGTGCTTGCCGTTCTGTCGATCGGTGGCCTGTCCATCTACACGGCGCTGTCGCCCGGTAATCTGCAGAAAACGGCGGCCGGACCGGATGGACAGCCGCAGCTTGCCGAAAAGGCCCCTGAAAAGGCCCAGGTCGATGTGCCTGCTGCTGGTGACACCGCCGGGCTGCAGCCGCAAAGCGGTCGCTCCGGCGCCAATATCAATCGGGCGACTTTGCCCGATGGTAATGTCGTATCGGTTTATTCTCCCCGGCCCCGTGACAGTGACGGCCCTGTGCTGATGAGCGGCCAGACCTATGGCCAGGATCCGCGCATGGCGACGCGGCCCAATGAGGAGCTGCTGGAGGAAACCACCTTCGGTCAATTGCCCGTTGTCGGCACGGATGGCCTGCGGCCGATGGAGCAATATGCGCGGCCATGGTCCGGCGCACGCGGCACCCGGGTGGCAATTGTGGTCGGCGGTCTCGGTCTCAGCCAGACAGGTTCGCAAAAGGCGATCCGGGATCTGCCGCCGGAGGTAACGCTTGGTTTTGCCGCCAGCGGCAACAGCCTGCAGCGCTGGATGCAGGACGCGCGCCGTGAGGGGCATGAGATCCTTCTGCAGATACCGCTGGAACCCTTCGGTTATCCCGGCACCAACCCCGGTCCTGACACCTTGCTGGCGGGCGACCCTGCCAAGGTCAATATTGACCGGCTGCATCGCTCCATGGCGAAAATCACCAATTATACCGGCGTCATGAATTATCTTGGCGGGCGTTTCCTGGCCGAACAGTCCGCGCTGGAGCCGGTCATGCGAGATATCGGCAAACGTGGATTGCTGTTTCTGGATGATGGCTCCTCGGCGCAGTCGCTGAGCGGCGGGATTGCGAAAGCCATTTCCGCGCCGCAGGGTTTCGCGGATGTTCTGCTTGACGGTGAAGTCACCGAAGCCTCCATTCTGCGTAAGCTGGACGATCTGGAGCGGATTGCGCGCCGCAACGGCCAGGCGATCGGGGTGGCCTCGGCATTCGATGAGAGCATTGCGGCGATCTCGAAATGGTCACGCGAGGCTGGTGGGCGCGGCATCGAGATTGTCGGCATTTCTGCGCTTGTTTCTGGGCAGGCGGGGCAGTAAACCTTGCCTGCGTCCGTTTCCGGCGCTGAGACAGTGCGGGTTTCCCATGACAATCAAAGCAGAAGATTTGCCTTACCGTCCCTGTGCGGGAATAATGGTTTTGAACGCTCAGGGCCTCGTCTGGGCCGGCCGGCGCATCAAGGAGGGCAACTCCGAATATGATGGCTCGCCGCAATTGTGGCAGATGCCGCAGGGTGGCATCGATGATGGCGAACGGCCTTTGACGGCTGCCATTCGTGAACTCTACGAAGAGACGGGCATGAAGACTGTGACCCTGCTTGCGGAGGCGAGCGACTGGATTCACTATGATCTGCCGCCCGAACTGATCGGTATCGGCCTCAGGGGCAAATATCGCGGCCAGGCGCAGCGCTGGTTCGCGTTCCGCTTTGAGGGTGATGAAAGCGAAATCCAGATCGATCCGCCGCCCACCGGACATTCGGCCGAATTCGACGCCTGGGACTGGAAGCCGATGGAAAGTCTTCCGGAACTGATCGTGCCCTTCAAGCGGGCGGTCTATGAAAAGGTCGTGGCAGAGTTCCAGCACCTTTCCGGCAAATAAAAAAGGCGGCCAAGGCCGCCTTTTTCGTTCTGGCGCCAGTGCTTATTCCGCTTCGTTGGCAGAATCGGCGTTGAGCTGGCCGTATTTTTCCGCGCCGATCTTGCCGAGCAGCTCGAGCTGGGTTTCGAGGAAGTCGATATGGCCTTCCTCGTCGATCAGCAGGGCTTCGAACAGCTTCATGGAGACGTAGTCTCCAGCCTCGGAACAGATATCACGCGATTTCTTGTAGGAAGTCCGTGCGTCATATTCGCCAGCCAGGTCGGCTTCAAGCACTTCCTTGACGTTCTGGCCGATGCGCAGCGGAGCCAGAGTCTGGAGGTTGGGATGACCTTCCAGGAAGATAATACGATCAATGATCTTGTCGGCGTGCTGCATCTCTTCGATGGATTCGGCACGCTCCTTCTTTGCGAGCTTGGTGAAACCCCAATCATTCAGAAGCCGGTAGTGAAGCCAATACTGGTTTACTGCACCGAGTTCTAGAAAAAGGGCTTCGTTAAGCCGCTCGATGACTTTTGTGTCGCCTTTCAATGTCCGCTCTCCTGTTCTCTTCATGGAATCGCTTCAAGCGGGACATAAAATCAAAAACATCGGCCTCAGTCGAGTGGCGACGGGCGTGATATTCTTCCGTGGTTTTGATGATCAGGTCGACAACGGTCGGAAAACAGCCGCAGCAGCGACCGCGTTTTTCCATGGCATGATACACTTTTGCAGGAACGATAAGCTGCCAACAGTCCTCATCGAGGAGTTCGTTGATGACGTCCCGGATATCGTGATCGGTAATGTAATTGCAGCTGCAAACCAGCATGATGGACTGCCTGTATGACGCAACACGTTGTTTTCATTCTTAAACCAAAACAGGACAGCAAATGTCAAGAAAAACCTCCAATAGTGCGACGGCAAGCTCTCTAGACTCGTTCTAAACTATACGAAAACCCTCGTATTTTCATTGGTTTAGCAGTTGCTTATTGCGGTATTCTGCGTTCAAGTTTTTGTGCGCAACAAAATATCCAGCATCATTATCACGAAAATTTTACCATCGGCGTCCGGCCGGATGGTGAGGACGGGCTGTCTCAGGCGAAATATTGCCCGCCATTGGCTGTCATCGTGGAGCCGGTGATGAAACCCGCCTCGTCCGACACGAGAAACAGGACGCAACGCGCGATTTCTTCCGGTTCACCCAGGCGTCCGACGGGAATTTGCGGCACGATCCGTTCCGCCAGAACCTTTTCCGGTATCGCCCGCACCATCTCCGTGCCGATATAGCCGGGGCAGATGGCATTGACGGTGATGTTGCGGCTGGCGCCTTCCTGGGCAAGCGCTTTGGTGAAGCCGATATCACCCGCTTTCGAGGCGGAATAATTGACCTGTCCCGCCTGTCCTTTCTGGCCGTTGATGGAGGAAATGTTGACGATGCGGCCGAAGCCGCGCTCGCGCATGCCCGGCCAGACGGGGTGTGTCATGTTGAAGACGCCGGTGAGGTTGGTGTCGATCACCTCTCGCCATTGCTGCGGCGACATCTTGTGAAACATCGCGTCGCGGGTGATGCCCGCATTATTGACGAGCACTTCGACCGGTCCGAAGGTTTTCTCAACCTTCGTTATGCCGTCGACGCAGGCGTCATAATCGCGAACATCCCACTGAAACGCCGGGATGCCGGTTTCTTTCTGGAATGCTTCGGCCCTGTCCGTCGTGAAGGCGTAGTTGACGGCCACGCGGTAGCCGGCTGCCTGCAGGGCGCGGGCGATTGCAGCACCTATGCCGCTCGTCCCGCCGGAAATCAAAGCAACCCGGCTCATATCGGCCTCCATGACCTGTCAACGAAGCGCCTCAACATGCTAGCGCTCCCAACTATTGCGGAACTCGTTCGTTGTGCTCAACGGCCATAGAAATACGGCCAATGGGAGGCCGCTTCTACCCTATTGTCTGGCGAATCGGAATTGCTTTTGGGAAGCCGTTCGAGGGTTTTTAGAGCGCCTCGATGCACATGGCGACACCCATGCCGCCGCCGATGCAGAGCGTTGCGAGACCCTTCGACACGTTGCGGCGACGCATTTCGAAAATCAGGGTGTTCAGGACGCGAGCGCCGGAAGCGCCGATTGGATGGCCGATGGCAATCGCCCCACCATTGACGTTGACGATGTCAGGGTTAAGGCCCAGCTCGCGCACGACCGCGCAGGATTGGGCGGCAAAGGCCTCGTTGGCCTCGACAAGGCCGATATCGTTTATCGACCAGCCGGCTTTGGCCAGCGCCTTGCGGGAGGCGGGGATGGGACCGGTGCCCATGATCTGCGGATCAACGCCGGCCGTTGCCCAGGAGGCTATGCGCGCCAGCGGTTTGATGCCGCGCTTTGCCGCTTGCTGTTCCGACATCAGAAGCGTGGCGGCTGCGCCGTCATTCAGGCCGGAGGCGTTACCGGCCGTGACCGTGCCTTCCTTGTCGAAGGCGGGACGCAGCTTGGCCATGGTTTCGAGCGATGCGCCATGACGGATATGTTCGTCCGCATCGATGACGATATCGGCCTTGCGGCCCTTTACCGTGAAAGCCACGATCTCGTCAGTGAAGCGACCGGCGTTCTGCGCGGCTTCGGCCTTGTTCTGCGATGCGACTGCGAACTGGTCCTGCTCATCGCGGGAAAGCTGCCATTGGCGGGCGATGTTTTCGGCGGTGATGCCCATCGGGTATCCGTAAAAGGCGTCGGTCAGACCGTCCTTCATCATGGTATCGATCATCTTGAAGTCGCCCATCTTCACGCCGCCGCGTAGATGGGCGCAATGGGGCGCCATGGACATGGATTCCTGGCCGCCGGCGATGATGATGGCCGCATCCCCCGTCACGATCTGCTGCATGCCCAGCGCCACGGCGCGCAGGCCCGAACCGCAGAGCTGATTGATGCCGAAGGCAGTTGCCTCCTGCGGAATGCCGGCCTTCATTGCTGCCTGCCGCGCCGGGTTCTGCCCCTCGCCTGCCGTGAGCACCTGGCCGAGAATGACCTCATCCACTTCATTGGCCGCGATGCCGGCGCGTTCCAGCACCGCACTGATGACGGTGGCACCAAGTTCATGGGCGGGCGTGTTGGCGAAGTGGCCGTTGAAAGAGCCGACGGCGGTGCGCGCGGCGCTGGCAATCACGATTGAAGGCAGGGTCATTTCTCATCTCCTCACATGCGGGCGGAGACTGGCAAAGCTTTCAATACAAGTCAAATGCCGAAAGTTGCTTTAAAAGATGTTGCTAAATCACGTCGGAATCTTTCAAAAAATTGCTGCGCAAAAAACAAACTGTTGCGATGCACAAAACATTTGTCAGACAGCGTATTTTGCGCATACACTTTGCGCCGGGAAGAGCAAGAAAAACAAAAACAAGAAAATACCATCATCGCGAGGAGGCGGGCATGGCGAAACACGACGGCGAAACAATCATTAAAAAATACGCCAACCGGCGGCTCTATAATACCGGCACGAGCACGTATGTGACGCTCGACGACCTGGCGCAGATGGTTAAGCGCGGCGAGGACTTCAAGGTTCAAGACGCCAAGTCGTCTGAGGATATCACCCACGCGGTGCTGACGCAGATCATCGTCGAACAGGAGGCCAAAACCGGCAATACGCTGCTGCCGACGGCGTTTCTGCGGCAATTGATCTCCTACTACGGCGACCAGATGCAGATGGTCGTGCCGACATTTCTCGAACATTCGATGAAAACATTCTCCGATCAGCAGAGCCAGATGCAGGAGCATATGGCCAAAGCTTTCGGTGACGGTTCGCTTGCCCGCAACTTCCAGGCGCCGCTGCAGATGATGGAGGAGCAGATTCGCCGCAACACGGAACTCTTCCGGCAGGCGATGCAGGGTTTTACGCCTTTCGCAATGCCGCAGGCGCCGAAGGAAACCCGCAAGCCGAATGCGTCCGAAATCGATGAGCTGAAGGCGCAACTGCGCGCATTGCAGCAAAAACTCGACCAGCTCTGATCCTGTCTTTCGGGCCGATGCTGGATTGAACAACCGCATCGGCTGCTGCTCCAGACTTTCAGCCTGCCGTTTTCTCCGGCACGCGCAGCAGAAGCAGAAACCCAGCCCCCAGGAACACGATGAGCGTCGCCATGCCGATATGGGCGGAGCCGCTTATAGTGGTTGCTATGGAAAACGACACCGTTGCCATGAAACTCGTGGCGCGCCCGGAAAGCGCATAGATGCCGAAATAACGGCCCGCTTCCGCCACGGTGATATTGCGCGCGAGATAAGAGCGTGACGAGGCCTGGACGGGGCCGAAGGCAAGGCCGATCAGCACGCCATAGAGCAGATAGGCTTTTTCCGCGCCTGTCGCGAAGATGCCGCCATTATCCGCGGTCGATAATTGCACCCAGCCGAACAGGGTGGAGCCCTTTTCCGTGGAGACGATGCCGATGGTGGCCAGCAGCAGCAGCACCAGGCTGATGAGGATGGTGATGCGCGAGCCGAGTTTCTGATCGAGTCGCCCGGCGGCAAAACAGCCCGCGATGGCAACGACATTGAGCAGGATGCCGAAGAGACCGATTTCCATCGTCGCCCAGCCGAACATGCCGGCGGCAAAGGCCCCGCCGAGGATGAGCACGCCATTGACGCCATCCTGATAAAGCATGCGCGCGATCAGGAACCGCAACAGCACGGGGCGGTAACGGAGTTCGCGGAGCGTAATCTTCAGTTCCCCAAGTCCAGAGCGGATCGCGGCTGCAAAGGGCAGACCCTTTTCGGCATCGGGGGTCAACAGGAACATCGGCAGAATGAAGACGAGATACCAGAGGGCGGCAAGCGGTCCGGTTATTCTGGCATCCTCGCCGGTGGCGGGGTCGAGACCGAAAAGCGGTTTGATGCCGGCAATCGTCAGCCCCGTCTGCGGGTTGGCGGCGAGAAGCGTCACCACGGCAATCAGCACCACCATGCCGCCGAGATAACCGAGCCCCCAGGCAAGATTGGAGATGCGTCCGACATTTTGCGGATTGGTCAGTCGCGGCATCATGGAATCGTTGAAGACAATCGAGAATTCCGCGGCGATGGAAGCGAGGATCATGCAGATGATGGGTAGGATGATCGGCGACCCCGGCGCTGCAAACCAGAGGAAAAACAGGCTGACGATCTTGATGACGGCAAAAAAGGCGATCCACGGTTTGCGGGCGCCGGATTGATCGGCGATGGAGCCGAGGATGGGGGAGGAGAGGGCGATGATGATCGAAGAAACCGTCGCCATGTTGCTCCACGTCGCCTGCGCCGAAATTGGATCATCGGTGAGGCGGGCGACGAAATAAGGACCGAAAATGAAGGTGGTGACAACAGTGAAAAACGGCTGCGCCGCCCAGTCGAACATGACCCAGCCCCAGATGCCGCGTTTGGCAACCACTGTTTCCGCGTTCTGGGAGGGGACAGTCATTCATCGTCCTATCGGATAATCGGGAAGTTCGTGATGTTGGCCGTTCACGTCGTTGGTCGCCACCCGGATCGATGACCCGGATGACGTTTTTGAGATTCCGCTCAGCGTGCCTGAACAATATCGCCAAGCAGCCCCGCCGCCACGGTAAGGCGCGCGAGGTTGGTGTCGCCGCTTTCGCTGAGCGCGCCGAGCTCGGAGACGATGCGGTTGACGCGCACGCGGTCAGCCGCATACCAGGCCTGAACCGGGTCTTTTTCCTTCGCATACTCGGTGAGAGCCGAAATGACGATGCGGCGTCTTGATGAGGAAATCTGGTCCTGGCTGCGCAGGAGAGCCAGACTCTCATAATGATCCGCTGGTGTTATGCGCTGGCTGGCATCCAGCAGACGCGCAACACGGAAGGTCGAGGACACGGTGGCGTAGCTTTCGGCGGCGCGGGCAAGCGTTGTGCCGGCACTTTCGGCAATGCGCATGATTTCAGGCACATAAACCAGCAGGGAAAGCGTATCCAGCTCTTCCAGAAGAGCGGAGGGCACGCCTGCTATTTCCGTGACGCCAAGCTCGCGGCGATATTTCGCCGCTGCCGGCGACAGCGTCTTGATCGCGGTTTTCAGACGATCGATCTCGCTTGTCATGTCACCCGTTGCCGCACTGGCGCTGCCGGTTTGCAGGTAAAGCCTGCTTGCATCGGAGAAGATGCGGGTGATCGTTGCATAAAGCCCGTTCTGGACTTGGCCGCCGACCTTGCCGTCAAGTGCATCGACCTCCGCCCAAAGGCGCTTGAGACCGAAACCATCTTCAACAATGACTGCCGCTTTCACGACGTCTGCCGCCAATAGTCCGCTCGCATCGGCGAGTTTCTGCACGAAGCCCGGACCACCACGATTGACGACGGCATTGGCGAGCGCGGTTGCGACGATCTCGCGGTGCAGGCGATGCGCCTTGATATCATCAGCATAGTTCTTCTGCATCTTGGCCGGGAAATAGTCGAGCAGCAGATGCTGGAGATAGGGCTCATCCGGAAGCGGGCTTGCCACCAGCGCATCGAACAGTGTCAGCTTGGCATAGGAGAGAAGCACACCAATTTCCGGCCGGGTCAGCGGTTTGCCGGAGGCATACCTCTCGCTGAATTCGGCATTGTTAGGCAGGGTTTCCACCTTGCGATTCAGCTGCCCTGTTGCCTCCAGCGCACCCATCAGGCGGCCGAGCTCCTCACGGTTCGCCAGTCCCAGCCGCTCCGTCAGCGAGATCGCCAGCGATTGCAGATAGTTGTTGCGCAGCACCAGCTGCGCCACATCAGGCGTCATGGAAGCGAGAAGCTGGTTGCGTTTCGACATCGGCAGGCGACCGCTATTGACGGCGGAAGCGAGTGCGATCTTGATGTTCACCTCGACGTCGGAGGAGTTGACGCCTGCCGAATTGTCGATGGCGTCGGAGTTGCAACGCCCGCCCGCAAGCGCATAGGCAATTCGGCCCTTCTGGGTGATACCGAGATTGGCGCCTTCGCCGATGACCTTGGCGCGCAGCTCCGTGGCGTTGACGCGGATCGGGTCGTTTGCCCTGTCACCCACCTCGGCGTTGGTTTCCACCGCCGCCTTGATGTAGGTGCCGATGCCGCCGAACCAGAGGAGATCGGTCGGCGCCTTCAGAATGGCGGTCATGATCTCGAAGGGTGTGGCGACAGACTTGTCGAGGCCGATGGCGGCCACGGCTTCCGGCGTTAACGTCACCGATTTTTCGGAACGCGAGATGATCATCGCGCCGGCCGAGAGGGTCGAGCGATCATAATCCTGCCAGCTGGAACGCGGCAGTTCGAAAAGCCGCTTGCGTTCGGCAAAGGATTTGTCGGTATCCGGGTCTGGATCGATGAAGATATCGCGGTGATCAAAGGCCGCGATCAGCCTGATCTTTTCCGACAGCAGCATGCCATTGCCGAAAACGTCGCCGGACATGTCGCCCACACCGGACACGGTGAATGGCGAGGTCTGGATATCGGTATCCATTTCACGGAAATGGCGCTTTACCGTTTCCCATGCGCCACGGGCGGTGATGCCCATCTTCTTGTGGTCATAACCGGCGGAACCACCCGATGCGAAGGCATCGTCCAGCCAGAAACCGGCTTCATGGGCAAGACCGTTCGCCGTATCGGAGAAGGTGGCCGTTCCCTTGTCGGCGGCAACGACGAAATAGGGGTCGTCGCCATCCAGCCTCAGTGTATCGGCCGGCGGCACGATGGCGTCGTCAACGATATTGTCGGTGATCGAGAGCAGGGTGCGGATGTAGGTCTTGTAGGCCTCGCGACCGGCATTAAAGACCTCGTCGCGGGAGCCGCCGGCGGGCAGGTTCTTCGGGAAGAAGCCGCCCTTGGCACCGACAGGCACGATGACCGCGTTCTTCACCTGCTGCGCCTTGACGAGGCCGAGCACTTCGGTGCGGTAGTCCTGGCCACGATCCGACCAGCGCAGACCGCCGCGCGCCACCTTGCCGAAGCGCAGATGTACGCCTTCGACCTCGGTGCCGTAAACGAAGATTTCGCGGAAGGGGCGGGGATCGGGCAGGCCATCCAGGTGTTTCGGATCGAACTTGAATGCCAGGAGGTCACGTGGGGTGCCGTCGGCATTCTTCTGGAAGTAGTTGGTGCGCAGCGTCGCATCGATGGCGTTGACGTAACGCCGCAGCGTGCGGTCCTCATCGAGATTGGGGACGCCGCTCAGCGCCGCTTCAATCGCCTTGTGAATCTCCGCGAGTTTCTTCACCCGCTTCTTTTCTTCGATAGACGGATCGAAGCCAGCCTTGAATAGCGCAAAAATATTCCGGGAAATGTCAGGGTATTTATAGAGCGTTTCGGAAATGTGCTCCTGCGAATAAACGATGCCGGTCTGGCGCAGATAACGGGCATAGGCACGCAGCACGGAGACTTCGCGCACGTTCAGGCCGCAGGCAAGGATCAGGCGGTTGAAGTTGTCATTGTCCACCTTACCGGAGAAGGCGGCAAGGAAGGCTTCCTCGAGTTTCGGTCCGTAGTGCGGGAGATCGAGCGTCGTGCCGGCAGCGATTGACAGTTCCATGTCATGCAGCACGATGTCGCGCTTTTCGCCTTCTGAAACGACACCAATATCGAAGGTGCGTTCGCTGATGACGTTGAAGCCGAGATTTTCAAGCAGGGGCACACGGCGTGAAAGCGGCAGGTGGCCGTCACGGTGGAAGATTTTCAGCGACAGCGTGTCGGCCGACTGGTCTTCCTGCTGGTAGAATTCAATGCGGACCGGCTCGCCATTGGCGGCCGCCAGAATGTCCGGCATGTCGCCGATCGCTTCTTCGGGCGTGAAGGCTTCCTGATAGGCCTGATCGACGTCCAGTACCGGCGCGCCCGGTTCGGAGAGGGCGACGAAATGGTCTATCCAGCGTGCCGCAATATCACTGACGGCATCTTCCAGCTTGTCCTGAGCGATGCGCGGCGTCTTGCCTTCCGTGCGGCCGACGATGAAGTGCACGCGGGCGACCGCCCCTTCGGGGAAGGCGGGATAATAGGCGGAGATATGCCCGTCATAAACCCTGCTCAGATAATCGCCGATCTTCTCGCGGACGTAAGAATTATATTCCTCACGCGGCACGAAGATGATGGCGGAGACGAAGCGGTCGAAACGGTCGATACGTGCGAGCACCCGCACGCGCGGACGATCGCTCAGTTCCATGATCTGCTCGATGAAGCGGATCAGAAGGTCGGTCTCGATCTGGAAGAGATCGTCACGCGGATAGGCTTCCAGCGTGTTTTGCAGGATACGGCCGGAATGGCTGTTGGGGTCGAAGCCAAAATGGCGCTCGACGTCGGCGACCTTGGCGCGCAGCAGCGGTATCTGCTTGACCGAGCGCGTATAGGCAGTGGCGGTGAAAAGGCCGACGATGCGCAATTCGCCGATGACATTGCCGTCCTCGTCAAAGCGCTTGATACCGATGTAATCCATATAGGCGCGGCGATGGACTATGGACTTCACATTGGCCTTGGTGACGATGAGGAAATCCGGACCGTCGAGGAAGGCGAGAATTTCAGGGGTTGTCGTCACCGCATTCTTGCCGAGACGCAGAACGCGCACATCCGGGTCGCTGAGGCTGCCGAGACCGACGCCATCACCGCGTTCGATCTTCGCGTTCTTTCCCTTGCCGGAATAGGTGTAGTCGCGCATGCCGAGGAAGGTGAAATTGTCGTTGCGGAGCCAGTTGAGGAATTCGACAGCTTCGGTACGTTCGGTCTTGCGCCGCGACGAGCCACGCTTCGACAATTCATCCAGCGCTTCATCGAGCTTCGCCAGCATCGGCCGCCAGTCGCGATAGGCGGATTGCACTTGTGTCAGCACGAAGCGCAGCCGCTCTTCCAGCGCTGAGGCGGCCTGCGGCGTCAGCGGCGCGATATGCAGCTGGATAAGGCTGATATTCTCAGCGGGATCGTCCTCGGGCTCGGCAAGGCGGTAACCGGCCTGCGCTTCGTCATCGCGAACGAGGATTGGGTGGACCGCCAGATAGAGACCGCGATAGCTGCTGGTGACTTCGCCCATCACGGAATCGTAAAGGAAGGGCATGTTGCGGCCGATAATCGTCAGAACCGTGACTGGAATATCCCGCGGCGAAACGCCTTCCACCGTGGTGATGCTGATGTGGGGCGCATCCCCGGTCCAGTGCGAAAGCGCCTCGAAACTGTGAGCCGCACTCGCTGCCAGCATCTCCGCGGAATAATATTCTATATCGTCGGCACTTGCCCTTCCATAAAGAATACCTGGATCAAGAAATTGGACATTTTCGGCAATTGCCTGCTGGCGCGCTTTTTCGATCTGTTTTTCGCGTTTTGGATTGTTTCTGTAGCCCATTTGACGTGGATTCCTCCAAAAATCACACTTTAATATAAAAAAGCACCGCCAATTTACGGATTTTGCCTTTTCAGTCGAATCGGATATTGGCGTGGAATTACGAAGAGTTTAAGAGGCTTTCGTGTTTCTTCAGTCGGTAAGTGAAATTTTTTTGCTTCTTTTGCCATGAGGGTCTGTCGCGAAGCATTTTACAGTATTTTAGCGGCTAAATTTTAGGCGGTTCTAGAGCTGCCATGTGATGTTGCGGCCACGGTCGAAGCAAATTATTGATTTGCACCTATTTTTGTGGTACACCAACGATACTGATCCACAGCGTGGCATTTGTGTGCCCAAAAACACCACGAAAGCAACACCTCTTTTGCACGCGGTTTCCGTGACATATCGAGCGTTTACGTTATCGAACCCCGTAAGACGGGTAGGTGTTTTTTTGCGTGCACGGCTGGACCAGTGCGGAGTCACCTGACGGTTCCCCCGTCTCATCAGGGCCTGACCGACCCAACCCCGGCATCCCCGGGTATGTAACAGGGAGTTTTTAGAACGAATGACGACCCAGCAGAAGAAATCTCCAGCACATCACGGCTTTAAAACCGGTGAAGCGATTGTGTATCCCGCTCATGGTGTCGGTACCATTTCTGCCATCGAGGAACAAGAAGTCGCCGGCATGAAGCTTGAGCTTTTTGTCATCGATTTCGAAAAAGACAAGATGCGTCTTAAGGTTCCCGTCGCCAAAGCCGTCAGCATCGGCATGCGCAAGCTTTCCGAAGGCGATTTTGTCGAGCGGGCGCTGAAAGTGGTGCAGGGCAAGGCGCGTGTGAAGCGGACCATGTGGTCGCGCCGCGCGCAGGAATATGATGCAAAGATCAATTCCGGCGATCTCATCGCGATTGCGGAAGTTGTACGCGATCTCTACCGCGCTGAAAACCAGCCGGAGCAGTCCTATTCCGAGCGTCAGCTTTACGAAGCTGCTCTCGACCGCATGGCGCGCGAAATCGCCGCCGTCAACAAGATGTCCGAAACCGAGGCTGTCCGCCTGGTGGAAGTCAACCTTGCCAAGGGCCCCAAGCGTGGCAAGACCGTTGAAGAGGACGATTCTCAGGACGAAGCCGCTTAATCACGGCCTTTTCCTTCTAAAAAAACCCGCCTTGATGGCGGGTTTTTTGTTGCTTGCGTGGCTGCATGCACATCACAGGATACGGATTTTCGTTCCCTTGCGCATATGGGGCAGGATGCGCCTGATGTCGCGGGGGTGGAGGGCAACGCAGCCCGCGGTCGGCTCGTATCCCGGCCGGATCATATGCATGAAGATCGCCGAGCCGCGGTTGCGGCTTCTCGAGGTGATATTCCAGTCCAACACGAGACAGATGTCATAGAGGCTATCCTTGCGCATCATTTCTTCATGGCTTGGCGTGAAGGGTGCCTTGACCAGCCTGTTGTAATTGGGATTGCGGGGCTCGTCGCACCACAGCATGGACTTTGACGTCCGTTGCATCGGCAATGCCGTTGCGGTCGCGGACATGCGATCGCCACGATAAAATCCGTGCAGCAGGCGGGTGATGGAAATCGGTGATTTCCCGTCTCCCTCGCGTTTCAGCATGGTGCGGCCATTACGCCCGATGGCGGCGGGAAAGGTGAGATGCCCAAGTTGGACGATCGCCCGGCTGATTTTCATGGGAGCCGGCCGAACCATGAGCGTCGATACGCGTTTACGTTGTTCTGGGGGAGGTTTGCTCATGTTTTTCACGAGATTTTGCTTTGCAGGTTATTTAACGTGAAGTCATAGCACTTCATCATGTGATGGCAATGGGTTGACCTTTTACCGGCAAATCGCTGAATTGGCTGACGATTAAAGTAAGAAAGGCTGAGAATCCGAATGACGGCTCGCACTATCCTTCTGGTGGACGATGACGACGATCTTCGGGAGACGCTGACCGAGCAATTATCTCCCTATGAGGAATTCTCGCTGTTGAGCGGCGCAAACGCCGCGCAGGCGATGCAGACTGCCAAAACCGCCCAGGTCGATCTCTTGATCATGGATGTAGGCCTTCCTGATATGGACGGCCGCGAAGCGGTGAAGCTGTTGCGCAAGGGCGGCTTCAAGGCACCGATCATCATGCTCACCGGGCACGACACCGATTCCGATACGATTCTGGGGCTGGAAGCAGGCGCAAACGACTACGTGACGAAGCCGTTCCGCTTCGCCGTGCTTCTTGCGCGCATCCGGGCGCAACTGCGCCAGTATGAACAGAGTGAGGACGCGGTTTTCACCGTCGGTCCTTATCAGTTCAAGCCCAGCCAGAAGCTGCTGACGACCGAAGACGGCAAGAAAATCCGTCTCACGGAAAAGGAAGCGGCGATCATCCGTTATCTCTACCGTGCCGGCAGCGCGGTGGTAACGCGCGATGTTCTGCTGGAAGAGGTCTGGGGTTACAATTCCGGTGTGACGACGCATACGCTCGAAACGCATGTCTATCGTTTGCGCCAGAAGATTGAACGGGATCCTTCCAACGCCGAAATCCTGGTGACCGAGAACGGTGGTTACAAGATCGTTCCCTGAGATCGGGCTCGTTCATCGCCGCAAAACTCACGCCGCGCCTCCTGAAAAGATGCGCGGCGTTTCAACGTCTTGTATTTTGACGACCGATATTGGAAAACCGCTATAGTAATGCAGGCGGCTTTCCGGAGTAGTGATCGACATGGCCTTGACGGACGATATCATTCTGCTGGGGCAAGTGCCGTTATTTGCGGGATTCAGCGACGATCAGTTGCGGCTTATCGCCTTCGGTGCGGAACGCCGCCGTGTATCGGCCGGGCAGACATTGTTCCGGGAACATTCGCCGGCTGAATGCGCCTTTGCCGTGACATCGGGTCATTTCGAACTGTTCACGGCTGGTAGAGATGGCAAACCCCTGTTGCAGGCAACGCCCGGCAAGGGTGCGCTGCTTTCGGAGCTCGCGCTTTTCACCCTCTGTGAAAGAAAGTTCACCGCCATTGCCGTGGAAGACTCCGAAGTCATCCGGATAACGCGCATCCTCTTTCACCGGCTGGTGGAGGAGTTTCCTGAGGTTGCCGATATCGTGTCGGCGCGTATTCGCGACAATATTGCGGCGCTGGCGGCGGGTGCAGCCCGTTTGCAGAACCGCTTCGTCTGAAGCCGGCTCTAGCGTTCAGAAGCGGAAATGAGCCGTGACGGGGACGTGGTCCGATGGCCGGTTCCAGCCGCGGGCTTCACGCAATATCTCGATTTTTTCAAGCGAGGAACCGAGGTCCTGTGAGGACCAGATATGGTCGAGACGGCGGCCGCGGTTAGCGGCTTCCCAATCCTTGGCGCGGTAGCTCCACCACGTATAGATCTTTTCCGTCTCCGGCACGTTCAGGCGCATCAGATCGAGCCAGTTGCCCTTCTTCATGATATCCAGCATGCCTTCGGTTTCGACGGGTGTATGGCTGACAATCTTCAGAAGCTGCTTATGTGACCACACGTCATTTTCGAGCGGTGCGATGTTGAGATCGCCGACGAGAATGGAGGAGGTCCCGGGCACGCCATCGGCGCGCAGTGCCTTCATTTCCTCGATGAAATCGAGCTTGTGGCCGAATTTCGGATTGATCGACCGATCCGGCTCGTCGCCGCCAGCCGGAACGTAGAAATTATGCAGCCGCACGCGGCGCGATCCGACCTGGAAAATCGCGGAAATATGCCTGGCATCGCCGATGCCGCAATAATCCTGCCTGTGGTCTTCGGTCAGCGGGATTTTCGAAGCGATCGCCACACCATGATAGCCTTTCTGACCATGGATGATGACGTGCTCGTAACCGAGCGCTTTCAGCGGTTTCATCGGAAACTCGCCATTCGGGCATTTCGTTTCCTGCAGGCAGAGAATGTCGGGTTTATAACGCACCAGAAACTGCTCGACGATCGGCATTCTGAGCCTGACCGAGTTGATGTTCCAGGTGGTTATCGAAAACGACATACATGGGCTCCGTTTCTATCGCCTTGAGGTAGAGCCTCAAGGTATGGTTTCGGGGCGCAGGCTTATAACATCGCGATGAAAACGGGAATGTGTTTTAGCGGCAAAATAAAAAAGGCGACCTGAGAGCCGCCTTTCGAAGAGCTTGTGTGGGCAAACAGCGTCAGCCGCGCTTGCGTACTTCCTCATAATTAATGTTGAAGACCCGTTCATCGAGGTTCACGCCGGTCTGGACGTTGAAGATCATGACTGTCGTGTCCTTGTTCTGGGCGTCGGTGGTCGTCCATTGCCTCAGATCGAAGGTTTTCGGATCGAACATCAGGGTAATGGTCGAATCGCCGAACACGCTCTTGTCGCCGAGGACAATGGTGGTCAGGTCGGATTCTTCCTTCACATCCCGGACCTTCTGGTTGCCGAGATCGATCTTGTCGGAGAGAAGCAGGCTGAGCGGGGTCTTCGAAAGCGGATAGAGATCCCATGTCTTCAGCTTCATGTTGCCGATGACGACATTCTTGCCATCGGAGATGACGCGCATGGGCGAGGGGTCTTCGTAATTGAAGCGAAGCTTGCCGGGCCGTTCAATGTAGAACTTGCCGCCGGTCTGTTCCCCGCGCGGGCCGAACTGCACGAATTCGCCCATCATGGTTTTGACCGAAGAGAAGTGATTGGCGATTTTCTGCGCGGTTGCGCCATTGCCGGCTGCTTGGGCAAATGCGTTAAGCGGCGACAGGCCGGCGATCACCGCAGCCATGGAAAATGCCGTCAGCACCCCACGCCGCGTCACGCCATTTTGCGCAGTGCTTGCATTGGCCGTTTCGCCGGTGGTCAGATCGTTCATTCTGTTCTCCTTCATCGCAGCGATTGTCCGCATAAAAGGCGGCGGCTTCATGACGTGAAAGCGTGTAATAACGCTTCGCAGCCCCGCTTGGTTGCGGATTTATCGCTCGATGATGTCTGCTTCTGTCGGTACGAGAATTTCGCGTTTTCCGGCATGGTTGGCGGGGCCGATAATGCCCTCCTGCTCCATGCGCTCGATTAGCGATGCGGCGCGGTTGTAACCGATGCCGAGACGGCGCTGCACATAGGAAGTGGAGGCTTTTCCATCGCGAAGAACGACGGCCACGGCCTGATCGTAGGGGTCTTCGGAATCGGAGAAGTTGCCAGCGCCAGCCGGACCGCTGCCAGCGCCGTCTTCGTCTTCTTCTTCGGTGATCGCTTCCAGATATTCCGGCGACCCTTGCGTCTTCAGATAGGCGACGATTTCTTCGACTTCATTGTCGGAGACGAAGGGACCGTGCACGCGCTGGATGCGTCCGCCGCCCGCCATATAGAGCATGTCGCCCATGCCGAGCAGCTGTTCAGCGCCCTGCTCGCCAAGAATCGTGCGGCTGTCGATCTTCGAGGTGACCTGGAACGAGATACGGGTCGGGAAGTTCGCCTTGATCGTACCGGTGATGACGTCGACGGACGGGCGCTGGGTGGCCATGATGACGTGGATGCCGGCGGCACGCGCCATCTGCGCCAGGCGCTGCACCGCGCCCTCGATGTCCTTGCCGGCCACCATCATCAGGTCGGCCATTTCGTCGATGATGACGACGATATAGGGCAGGGGCTTCAGATCGAATTCTTCCGTCTCGTACATCGCTTCGCCGGTCTGACGGTCGAAGCCGGTCTGCACCGTGCGGGTGAGGATTTCGCCCTTGTCCAGCGCCTGCTGCACACGGCTGTTGAAGCCGTCAATGTTGCGCACGCCGATCTTTGACATCTTCTTGTAGCGCTCTTCCATCTCCCGCACCGTCCATTTCAGGGCCACAACGGCCTTTTTCGGATCGGTGACAACGGGGGAAAGCAGATGCGGAATGCCGTCATAGATCGACAGTTCCAGCATTTTCGGGTCGATCATGATCAGGCGGCACTGTTCCGGCGACATGCGGTAAATAAGCGACAGGATCATCGTGTTGATGGCGACGGACTTGCCCGAACCCGTGGTGCCGGCGACGAGAAGATGCGGCATCTTGGCGAGATCGGCGATCACAGGTTCGCCACCGATGGTCTTGCCGAGCGCCATGGCGAGCTTGGCCTTGCTGTTTTCGAAATCACGGCTGCCGACCAGTTCTCGCAGGAACACGGTCTCACGCGTCTGGTTCGGCAGTTCGATGCCGATGGCATTGCGGCCGGGAACTACGGCGACGCGGGCGGCGATCGCGCTCATGGAGCGGGCAATATCGTCTGCAAGGCCGATGACGCGTGAAGACTTGATGCCGGGCGCGGGCTCCAGTTCGTAAAGTGTCACCACCGGGCCGGGGCGGACGTGGATGATCTCACCCTTGACGCCGAAATCCTCGAGGACGCCTTCCAGAAGACGAGCATTCTGTTCGAGCACTTCTTCGCTGAGCGTGTTGTCGCGCACGACATTCTTCGGTTCGGCCAGAAGATGGACGGTGGGCAGCTGAAAACCATCGGCGGCGATGAAAGAAGCCTGGGCCTCTCTTGCCACGCGCTCGCTTGGCTTGGGACGGGCGGAAGGCGCGGTTATTCTGGGCTGTCCACGTCCCGGGGCTTGCCGGGCAGTGAATTTATCGTCGGATTCGTCGTCAGAAAGAATGCCGTTCGGCAGCCGGCGTCCGTCCGCGTCGAAAGGCGGCTCGTCATCCGTGTCGTTGTCATGATCGAGCGCAATGGAGGGAGGCGACATTTGCCGGCGCGATGCGGCGCGTTCTTCGAAAGACGGTTCCGAGCGCTGGTCGAGACGATTGATCGCCGTCTTCAGGCGAGAGGGTTCGTTCAGGGTACCGAATTCATATTCGTTGAAATCATAGGGATGTTCGAATTCGGTGTGCAGCGATTTCGACTTCAGGCCGAACAGGCGGCGCAAGCGCGCCTGGGTGATGTACCAGTAATGCGCAATAGCGCCAAAGGCGAGCATGTTGGCGAAGAAGCCTTCGCCATCGTCCTCATCATCCTCTTCGGCTTCACGGGCAGCGCGGGCCTTGCTGGTGGCGACGGGCACAGCTTCCTCCCGCTCCAGCTCGTCGTCCAGACCGCCGACGATACCGGCGGCAAACAGCATGAGCCAGGCAGCGGGCGCCGCGAATATGACGCCGAGCACTGTGGCGATGGTGCCGGTGGGGTAAGCGCCGATGAAAAGTGCCGGGAAGCGCAGGATCATGTCACCAATGACGCCGCCGATGCCATTTGGAAGGGGCCATGTGACGGGTGCCGGAAAACAGCCGAGCGAGGCGGCGCAGACGATGGCGCCGGCAACCCATGCGACGAGACGGGCGGGTATGCGATTGAACTTGCGTCCGGCGATAAGCGCGATCGCCCAGGCGATGATGGGCAGGAATGCAATGATTGCGGAAAGACCGAGGAACTGCATGACGATATCGGCAAAGATCGCGCCGCTGTAACCCAGAAGATTGGTGGGCTGGTTCCCCGTGGCATAAGAGAGGCTCGGATCAGCGACATTCCATGTGGCGAGCGCGGCAATGCCGAGCGCAATCGTCGCCAAAAGAGCAAAACCGGCGAGAGCCATGATCTGACGCACGAAAAACGCCGTCAACACGAAGCGCGTGTGACGACCATCGAATGTCGGAGAATGCATTCTGCCCATGTCCCTGAACCCGTTGTTTTGTGGTTTCGGCAAGATCCGGCAGGGTAACCTGATCCCGGATTGACAGGGAAAACTAACCGCTCGCTGGTTAATGTCGTGTTAACCATGCGACTTTTTGAGGCCGAGCGCGGATTTGCGGCAAAGAAAAAGGCCCGCCGGAGCGGGCCTTCTTGCGGGAGAGGGGATGGAGAACCCCTTTTCCCTGATATCAGGAGTGGTAAGCGGCTTCGCCGTGGGTCGCGAGGTCGAGACCTTCGCGTTCGGCTTCGACCGGGACCCGAAGACCAACGATCACGTCGACGATCTTGTAGAGGATAGCCGAAACGACCGCGCACCAGACGATGGTGATGGCGACGGCAACGAACTGCGTCCAGAGCTGCGAGGAGATGGAGAAGTCGGCCTTGCCGGTGCCGCCAAGCAGCGGCGAGGTGAAGATGCCGGTGCCAAGGGCGCCGATGATGCCACCGATGCCGTGGACGCCGAAGACGTCGGCAGTATCATCATAACCGAACTTGTTCTTCACCACGGAGACGAAGAAGTAGCAGATCGGCGAAACGATGAGACCGAGAACGATCGCACCCATCGGGCCGACGGAGCCGGCAGCAGGCGTGACGGCAACGAGACCGGCGATCATGCCCGAAGCAGCACCCAGCATGGAGGCCTTGCCGCGGGTGAAGCTTTCAACCAGCGACCAGGAGACGATGGCTGCAGCGGTTGCGAGGAAGGTGTTCATGGTTGCGAGAACCGCACCGCCCGATGCCTCGAGGTTGGAGCCGGCGTTGAAGCCGAACCAGCCGAACCACAGCATGGCGGCGCCAACCAGCGTCAGCGTCATGGAGTGGGGAGCCATCATGTCCTTGCCGAAGCCGGTGCGCTTGCCAACCATGATCGCGCCGATCAGGCCAGCGATACCGGCATTGATGTGAACGACGGTGCCGCCGGCGAAGTCGAGGGCGCCCATGCCGAAGATCAGGCCGTTCGCGTCCCAGACCATGTGCGCGATCGGGAAGTAGACGAAGGTGGCCCACAGGATGGTGAAGAGGATGACAGCGGAGAACTTCACGCGTTCTGCAAAAGCACCGATGATCAGCGCCGGCGTGATGGCCGCAAAGGTCATCTGAAACGCGATGAAGGTGTATTCGTAGATCACGACACCCTGCGAGAAGGTGGCAGACGTGCTGTCAAGCGAAACGCCCGACAGGAACAGCTTGCCGAAGCCGCCGAAATAAGGACCGGTGCCGCCGCCGAAGGCGAAGGAGTAACCGTAGATGACCCACACCAGCATCATGACTGCGCCGATGACCGTGCACTGCATGAGAACGGAGAGCATGTTCTTGGTGCGGACCAGACCGCCGTAAAACAGCGCCAGACCAGGAATGATCATGAACAGCACGAGGATCGTTGCGATATACATGAAGGCGGTATCGGCTTTTTCCGGAACAGGAGCCGCTGCCGCTACTGCTGGCGCTGCATCCTGGGCAAAGGCGATGGCCGGGGCCATCAGGGCCGTTGCTGCGGCGCCCAGCTTGCCGAGCGTCAAAAACTTGTTGAGTTGCATAGTTGGAAAACTCCCCTGTCAGCCGTGCTTAAAGCGCTTCTGTGTTGGTTTCGCCGGTACGGATGCGCACGGCCTGTTCGATAGAGTAGACAAAGATCTTGCCGTCACCGATCTGCCCGGTCTTTGCCGCAGACGCGATCGCCTCGACGGCCTTGTCGACGACGTCGGATGGAACTGCGATCTCGATCTTCAGCTTGGGAAGGAAGCTCACCGCGTATTCCGTGCCGCGATAAATCTCGGTATGCCCCTTCTGACGTCCGTAACCCTTCACCTCGGTCACGGTCAGGCCCTGGATGCCGACGCCGGTGAGTGCTTCGCGCACCTCATCCAGCTTGAACGGCTTGATAATGGCCATCACAATTTTCATCTGGTTTCCCATCCTTTGTTTGTCCTCGGCATGGAGCCGACTCTCCTTGCCGCTGGCAGATCAGTAACAGCGACTGCGGACATACATTCAAAGGGCGTGCCAGTTTTGGTACAGGGGCGTAATTTATTGAAATATAAAGATTATATGACGGGCGTCTGAAAAAGGGGCATTTGTCGCCCAAAAAAGCGTCTATAAAATGTGCGATTTTTTAAAAAAGCGTATTATTTAATCATTTGCCCTTTTGCGGATCAAACCCTCCTGCGCAACGGAGGCGACGAGTTCACCCTGCCTGGTGAAAATATTGCCACGGGTGAGCCCCCGTGCGCCGGACGCGCTGGGGCTGTCCTGGGTGTAGAGCAGCCAGTCATCCAGCCGGCAGGGGCGGTGGAACCACATGGCGTGGTCGAGACTCGCCACCTGAATGGATGGATCGAAGATCGTCGTTCCATGGGCATAAAGCGAGGTGTCGAGCAGCGTCATGTCCGAGAGGTAGGCGAGAATGGCCGATTGCAGACGCGGATCAGCAGGCACCTCGCCGACGGCGCGAACCCAGATATCCTGCTGCGGCTCCAGCTTTTCCTTCGAGATGTAATGGGTCAGCGAAACCGGCCTTATCTCGATCGGCCGCTTGTTGCTCCAGTATTTACGGATCGATGCGGGCGCCTTGGCGAGGAAGGCCGCCTGCATCTGCTCCTCGCTCATCAGTTTTTCAGGCGGCGTCACATCAGGCATCTTGATCTGATGGTCGAAGCCGTCCTCGAAGATCTGAAATGACGCCGACATGGAAAAAATCGCCTTGCCGTGCTGGATGGCGACCACGCGGCGGGTGCAGAAGCTTGCGCCGTCGCGGATGCGCTCCACCTGGTAGACGATAGGCACCAGCGGATCGCCGGGGCGCATGAAATAAGCATGCAGCGAATGCACGAAACGGTCGTCATCCACGGTTCTTTGCGCGGCAATCAGGGCCTGTGCGATGACCTGGCCGCCAAAAACCCGCTGCCAGCCGATCTGCGGGCTTTCGCCCCGATAGAGGTTCTCTTCCAGCTTCTCGAGATCGAGCGTGGCAATGAGATTGACCATCGGGTCTGACGTTTGCGAAGGATGCGACATTTTTTCGGCCTGCTCCGGCTGTAGGAAGACGTCACATGGTCTATAGTGTGCCGATGATGTGTGCACAAGATTTGAGGAGAAGCGCGATGCTCGACGTGGTAGTTGCAGGTGGCGGATATGTGGGTCTTTCCGCTGCTGTTGCGATCAAGCAGGCGGCTCCGCACCTCAATGTACAGGTGATTGAAGCTGCTCCTGAGGATGTCTGGAAAAAGGATGTCCGGGCTTCCGCCGTCATTGCGGCGGCCACGCGCATGCTCGATGTTTTCGGCATATGGAACGAGATCGAGCCTGAGGCGCAGCCGATCCACAAGATGGTCGTCACCGATTCGAAGACCGCTGATCCCGTCCGCCCTGTCTTTCTGACCTTTGACGGCGCTGTGGAGGAGGGCAGGCCTTTTGCCCATATGGTGCCCAATGTTGCGATGGTGAGTGCACTGCGTGGCCTTTGCGAGCGTATTGGCATTAAAATCCGCCATGGTATCAGTGTTTCCGGTTTTACTGCGGGGCCGCAATCGACAGCGATCACCCTTTCCGACGGTACATCGCTGGAAGCGCGGTTGCTCATTGCCTGCGACGGTGTTCGCTCGGCTCTGCGGGATATGGCCGGTATCAAGACGGTGCATTGGGCCTATGACCAGTCCGGTATCGTCACGACCGTCGAGCACGAACGGCCGCATGAGGGCTGCGCGGAAGAGCATTTCCTGCCCTCCGGCCCCTTTGCCGTCCTGCCGTTGAAGGGAAACCGCTCCTCGCTTGTCTGGACCGAGCGCACGGCTGATGCCGACAGGCTGGTCGCCTCCGACGATCTTGTCTTCGACGAAGAGCTGGAGCGCCGGTTCGGCCACAAGCTCGGGCCCGTCAGTCCGGTCGGTCCACGACGTGCCTTTCCGCTGGGCCTGACGCTGGCGCGCTCATTCGTCGCGCCGCGTTTCGCGCTTGCAGGTGACGCGGCGCACGGCATTCATCCGATTTCCGGACAGGGCCTCAATCTCGGCTTCAAGGATGTAGCGGCGCTTGCCGAAACCGTGGTCGAGGCCGCCCGTCTCGGCCTCGATATTGGCTCTCTCAACGTTCTCGAGCGGTATCAGTCCTGGCGGCGTTTCGACACGTTGCGGATGGGTGTGACGACGGATGTGCTGAACCGGCTTTTCTCCAACGATGTCGGCCCCATCCGCGTCATGCGCGATTTCGGTCTGGGAGTGGTCGATCGGTTGCCGGGTCTCAAGTCCTATTTCATCGGTCAGGCCGCCGGTACGACGGATGCGAATGCGCCGCGCCTTCTTGCCGGCGAGGCGCTTTGACTGGGACCCTTCGCTAAGGGTGAATAGCGCCACCCGCAATTGTCGCTTGACAGGCCACTACGGTATTTTCCGGGAATGGAAAGCTGAATCCGGGCAAGGACTTACCCGGATTCACAATCTGGTATGGGGCATCAATTTTCCAACCAGATATTGCGGAGAACAAAAACGGAATCAGGGCGAGTCAGCGATTCGTATTCGATTCGTTCGCAGACTGTTCCGCAGCCGAATCGATTCCATCTTCGCCGGATTCTTTTTGAACCATCAAGTCGCTGAATCTGAACGGAAAATTCACCAGAGAAGCCCTCCTCCGCTACTTTGCGGATGAGGGCTATTGCCTTTGTCGGCGCGCATTGCCATGTGTGGTGCGTGCGGCCCGCATCCGGTGATGCCGGGCGGCACGGCAAGCAGATGAAGTCGATTCGCGGATGCTACGTTGAATTTTCGCCCCATGATCCTGAGCGGCCGCGGTGTCACGGCCGTTCTCGGCCCCACCAATACCGGCAAGACCCATTACGCGATCGAGCGGATGGTGGCGCATGGCAACGGTGTCATCGGCCTCCCACTGCGCCTTCTGGCGCGGGAGGTCTATACCCGTCTGGTTGAAAAGGTGGGGGCGCCGAATGTGGCGCTGATAACCGGCGAAGAAAAAATCTCACCGCCCAAAGCCAAATATTCCGTCTGCACCGTGGAAGCCATGCCGCGCGAGACGACCGCCGCCTTCGTCGCGATCGACGAGGTGCAGCTGGCCGGCGATCTTGAACGTGGCCATATCTTCACCGACCGGGTGCTGCATCTGCGCGGGCGGGAGGAAACGCTGCTTCTGGGTGCCGGCACGATGCGTCCGATCCTCGAAAAGCTGCTGCCGGGAATAACCGTGGTCGAGCGGCCGCGCCTGTCGCAGCTTTTTTATGCGGGCCAGAAGAAGATAACCCGCCTGCCGCAACGTACGGCGATCGTCGCCTTTTCGGCGGAAGAGGTCTATGCCATTGCCGAGCTGGTGCGACGCCAGCGCGGTGGCGCCGCCGTTGTAATGGGTGCGCTTTCGCCGCGCACGCGCAATGCGCAGGTGGGGCTCTACCAGTCGGGCGATGTGGAATATCTTGTCGCGACGGATGCCATCGGCATGGGTCTCAACCTTGATGTCGATCATGTCGCCTTCGCGCAGGACCGCAAATTCGACGGTTACCAGTTCCGCAACCTTAATCCGGGTGAAATCGGCCAGATTGCCGGTCGCGCCGGTCGTCATCTTCGCGATGGCACATTCGGCGTGACGGGGCGTGTCGATCCGTTCGATGACGAATTGGTCGAGCGCATCGAAACCCATCAGTTCGATGCGGTGAAGGTGCTGCAGTGGCGGACGAAAAACTTCGATTTTTCCTCCATTGCCAATCTGCGCCTGAGCCTTGATGCCGCGCCGACGATCCAGGGGCTTTCGCGCGCCCTGCCGGCGATCGACCAGCAGGCGCTGGAATATCTGTCGCGTTATCCTGAGATCATCGACGTAACGACAACGGATGCGCGGGTGGAAAAACTCTGGGAGGCCTGCGCGCTGCCCGATTATCGCCGCATCGCCCCCGCACAGCATGCCGATCTGATCTCCACGCTCTATTTCGATCTGGTCAAACGCGGGACCGTGAACGAAGATTTCATGGCCGAACAGGTGCGCCGTGCTGACCGAACAGATGGAGAGATCGATACCTTGTCTGCAAGGATTGCGCAGATCAGAACATGGACTTATGTATCGAACCGCCCAGGATGGCTTGCCGATCCGACACACTGGCAAGAAAAGACGCGGGAAATCGAGGATCGATTGTCCGATGCGCTACATGAAAGGTTGACGAAACGCTTTGTTGATCGCAGGACATCTGTGCTCATGAGGCGCCTGAGAGAGAATGCGATGCTTGAAGCTGAAATCAGTGTAAATGGTGATGTCTTCGTAGAAGGACATCACGTCGGCCAATTGGCCGGATTCCGGTTCACGCCGGTGTCGGGAATGGAAGGGCCGGATCAGAAGGCCGTGCAGGCTGCGTCGCAGAAGGCGCTGGCGCTGGAGTATGAGGCGCGCGCTGCGCGTCTGCATGCCAGCGGCAACGGCGATCTCGCTATGAGCTCCGATGGTCTGGTTCGCTGGCTTGGCGAGCCGGTTGCCCGCCTGGCGGCAGGCGATAACATCATGAAGCCGCGGGTAATCCTGCTGGCCGACGAGCAGTTGAGCGGCAATGCCCGCGATCATGCGCTGGCGCGCGTCGAACGTTTCGTCAATCATCAGATTGCGACCGTGCTGAAGCCGCTCGACGATATTTCGCGCGCCGAAGACCTTCAGGGTCTCGCAAAGGGACTGGCGTTCCAGCTGGTCGAAAATCTGGGCGTGCTGTTCCGCCGCGACGTCACCGAAGACGTGAAGTCGCTGGATCAGGATGCGCGCGCCTCCATGCGCCGCTACGGCGTGCGTTTTGGCGCTTATCACGTCTTTCTGCCCGCATTGCTGAAGCCGGCCCCGGCCGAGCTTGTCACGCTACTCTGGGCGCTGAAGAATGATGGTCTCGGCAAGCCGGGTTACGGCGATCTCATTCCGGTGCTGGCCGCCGGCCGCACCTCGGTCGTAACGGATGCGAGCTTCGAGCGGATGTTCTACAAGCTCGCCGGTTTCCGTTTCCTCGGAAAGCGCGCCGTGCGTATCGACATTCTCGAGCGTCTGGCCGATCTGATCCGTCCACTGTTGCAGTGGAAGCCCGGTCAGCAGCCGCGCCCGGAAGGCGCTTATGATGGCCGTCGTTTCACGACGACGACCGCCATGCTTTCCATTCTCGGCGCAACGCTCGACGACATGGAAGAAATCCTCAAGGGCCTCGGTTACCGTGCCGATCAGGTCACGGCGGAAGAGGCGCAGGCCTTCCTCGCCAGCCACGTTGGCGCCGCCGCTCCTGTCGCCGCAGAAGCGGTGACGGGCGAAGAGGAAAGCGCTGAGACCGAGCAGGACGAACCGGCTTCCGAACAACAGGAAACCGAAACGGCGGCTGTTGCTGAAGGCGACGCTTCCGAGGCGCCGGTCGCGGAAGCTGTCGGTGAAGAGGTTGCCGCAAGTGAGGCCGTGTCTGTCGAAGGTGCGGAGCCTTCCGAACCGAAGCCCGTTCTTCTGTGGCGTCCGGGTGGCCGCAACGAAAATCAGCGCGGCGAAAACCGTCGTCCCGGCCATCGCGGTCAGGCTCGTGAAGGCGCACGCGAGCAGGGCGAGCGTCGCGGCGAAGGCCGTCGCGACAATCGTGACGGTGCAAATCGCGACAATCCAAATCGCGACGGTGCAAATCGCGAAGCAGCCAATCGCGGTGGCGATGGTGAGCGCAAGCGTGACGGCGGTCGCCCCGATCGCGGCAACAACCGCAACAATGATCGCGGCGAGCGCAAGGACCGGCCGGAGCGCAACGACCGTGGCGGAAAGCCGCAGGGTCAGCAGCGCTTCGAAGCCAAGCCGCCGCGCAAGGAGAAGCCGATGGATCCGGATTCGCCTTTCGCAAAGCTCGCTGCGCTCAAGGAGCAGCTGAAGAAGTAAGCCCATGGGAAGCAACGAACAGCCACTGGAAAGCACGCGTCAGCGTCTGGACAAGTGGCTGTTCTTTGCTCGCATGGCCAAGTCCCGATCGCTGGCCCAGAGTTACATCCAGTCGGGCCATGTAAAGGTCAACGGCGCTCCCATCCGCCAGCCCAGCCACATGCTGAAGGTGGGGGATAGGCTGGACATCGGCTTTGAGCGGATGGACAAGGTACTCGTCGTCAAATCCGGCGGAGTGCGACGCGGACCTTATGAGGAAGCCCGGCTTCTTTATGACGACCAGACGCCACCGCGGAAGCCGTCCGACAGGTTGACCCCTCTCGAGCAGGCGCTGCGCGAGCCCGGCAGTGGGCGTCCGACCAAAAAAGAGCGCAGGGCGCTCGACAGGTTTCTGTCTGACAGTGACGGAAGCAAAGAATAGAATAAACCTCCAGGTCTGCCCCGTTTTTCAGAATTGTTATCCTTGCTATCTGCTGGCAAAGGCATTACGTCACTTGCGAAATTGCCCTGTCCGAATTCCGGGCGACGGCTTGTGTTCCGAAGCCCAAAGACCCGGCCTGCATATTCTGGAGTTCATCATGACATATGTCGTGACCGACAATTGCATCCGCTGCAAATATACCGATTGCGTTGAGGTCTGCCCTGTCGACTGCTTTTACGAGGGTGAAAATTTCCTCGCTATCAATCCCGATGAATGCATCGATTGCGGTGTGTGTGAACCGGAATGTCCTGCTGAGGCCATCAAGCCAGATACGGAGCCGGGTCTCGACAAGTGGTTGAAGATCAATACCGAATATGCGGCCATCTGGCCGAATATCACCATCAAGCGTGATCCGATGCCGGAAGCCAAGGAAATGGACGGGGTCGAAGGTAAGCTGGAGCTTTATTTCTCTGCTGAGCCCGGCAAGGGCGACTGAACCAGAACGTTTCTGGATCAAAATTCGAAAAGCCCTCGTTGCATCAGCACGAGGGCTTTTTTGTTTATCCACCGCGACCGGACTGAAGCGTGGTCGACAGTAACGTCAGAAGAGCCACGCTTTCCTCCAGGCTTTGCCGCTGGCGGCTTTGCAAGATGGCTGCCTGCAGACGGTTCATCTCACGGGCAATCGCCGCTGGCTGCCATGTCCGCAGCGCTCTTTCGATGATCGGTTTCCGGCGAAAATGGATATGGCGTCCGAGTGTCTGCATGACCTGGCCGGCCTGCTGCTTTTTCTCATCCATCTCGGCGCGCATCTGGTCGAGCAGCTGGAATTGCTTGAGGCATCCCTGCAGGACGAGGAAGATCGGCGTTTTCGATGAAATGATCTTCTGTGTGGCGTGGAAAAAGGCGTTCCTGTCGCCTTTCAGGATGGCGTCGACGGCATCGTCGGCCGAAACCGTGCTGGCATCGCCGATGATGGCCAGAATATCATCTTCCTCGATCACGTCGGCCCCGAGGCAATAGAGCGCCAGCTTGCGGATTTCGTTGCGCGAGGCGATACGGTCGCCGCCGAGCTGCTCGATCAGCCTTTGTCGTGCAGCCGGTGCAATGCGCAGATTATTGGCGGAGAGTTCCTGATCGATCAATGCGTTTAAGGAGCGCGCATCGTCCGCATAACAGGGGATTGCCGCGATGGAGCGCGCCGGCTCCGCTATCTTACGCAGCCCCGTGCCCTTTTTGATGTCGCCCGCTTCGATGATCAGGAAACTTGCTTCCGGCGGTGTGTCTGCCAGAATCTGAAGCGCATCCACCAGCGCCTTTTCAGCGGAGGCGCTTTTGACCCACACCAGTTTTTCGCCACCAAAAAGGCCGATGGCGTTCACTTCATCAAGCAGGCGGCCAGGGTCGCCCTGCAGATCGGATGCCGTCAGTTTCAGCGATGCGAAAGCGTCATCGGGGTCGATACCCGTCTTCTTGGCGATGAGGCCTGCCCGCTCCGATACCAGACCACGATCCGGTCCATAGAGTACAAAAACGCGAAAGCGCTCCGCCGGATTTTCGGCGAAGCGCTCGAACTCATGGGACTTTATCTCCGCCACGGCCGCCGCTCTCAGCGGCCGAGGGTGGCGGCGACATCAGTGCGGATGATTTCAGCCAGCTCGCGGGCCGCACGGTTTTCGGCGTCGCGGATCGCCCGGATCTTGGCGAATTCCTGCTGCGGCAGATCCACCTGCGCCGTCACGCTGCGGCGTGCGGAGCGCAGGATCTGACCGTCGGAGACGCGCGTCAGGACATATTGACCACTCATCACGACACGGCCCGGATAAGGACCGTCGTAATTGTTGTTCGCGCGGGTCGTCAGATCGTAGTTCTGCACCTCTGTGGTCGTGGCGCTCGAGCTTACGGCAATCTTGACATTATATTGCGCCGTGGCCGGTTCTCCTGCACCGCCGGACATCAGGAAGATCAGCTGGTTGCGTACTTCCAGCCCAGCCCGACCGCCGATCTGGGAGACGCTGACGGCCGCCAGCCTTTCCTTGGTTCCGGAAGCTTCGCCATAAAGCGGGCGCACCTGGCAGCCCGCCAGAAGACCAGCCATCATCACGACGGAAATTGCTGCCGCAACGCGGCTCCATCTCGAAAAAACGTCAGACAACAATGTTCACAATCCTCTGCGGAATCACGATGACTTTCTTGGGCTCGCCACCGGCAAGAATCGATTTGACGGCGTCCAGCTCAAGGGCAGCCGTGCGGACCACATCTTGATCCGCATCGCGCGCGATTGTCAATTCACCGCGCTTCTTGCCATTGACCTGCACGGGCATGACCACGTCGTTTTCCTCGACCAGCGAAGCCACGAAGGTCGGCCATGGCGTCTCAGCCACCAAGCCTTCATTGCCCAGCGCGGACCAGCATTCTTCCGCGAGATGCGGCGTCATGGGCGCGATGATGCGGATCAGGATTTCAACGGCGTCACGCGCGGCCGCCTTGACGTCATCAGGTTTGCCGCCGGCAGCGACATCCGCAAGCGGACCGGCGAGGGCATTGACCAGTTCATAGATGCGGGCGATGGCCTTGTTGAAGGCGAGCTTGTCCAGATCTTCCTGAACAGCCTTCAGCGTCTTGTGGGCTGCCTTGGAGGCTGCCAGTCCTTCGCCTTCGGTCGCCGGCTTCGCTTTCACACCCTTCAACTGTTCGGCGGCTTCACCGATGATGCGCCAGACACGCTGGACGAATCGGTTTGCACCTTCCACGCCGGCTTCGGACCAGATGACGTCGCGATCGGGTGGAGAATCCGAGAGGACGAAGAAGCGTGCGGTATCGGCGCCATAGGATGCGATGATATCGTCAGGGTCGACCACGTTCTTCTTCGACTTCGACATTTTTTCGATGGAGCCGATCTTAACCTCTTCGCCAGAAGAGAGCAGGAACGCCCGGCGCGTGCCGTCGTTTTCCTCGATCCTCAGTTCCGCAGGCGGCACCCATTCGCGCGTCAGGCCTTCACCGCGGCTATAGGTCTCGTGGACCACCATGCCCTGGGTAAACAGGCCCTTGAAGGGTTCCTTGACGCCGACATGACCTGTCTCGCGCATCGCGCGGGTGAAGAAGCGCGAATAGAGCAGGTGCAGGATGGCATGCTCGATGCCGCCGATATACTGGTCAACCGGCAGCCAGTGATTGGCAACTTTGGGGTCAGTCGGCTCGTCTTCCCACGGCGCTGTGAAGCGGGTGTAATACCAGCTGGAATCGACGAAGGTGTCCATCGTGTCGGTTTCGCGCCGAGCGTCATGGCCGCATTGCGGGCAGGAAACGTGACGCCAGGTGGGATGGCGATCCAGCGGGTTGCCGGGTACGTCGAAAGTCACATCATCGGGCAGCTTGACCGGCAGGTCCTTTTTCGGAACCGGCACCACGCCGCAGACTTCGCAGTGAATGACCGGGATCGGGCAGCCCCAGTAGCGTTGACGGGAAATGCCCCAGTCGCGCAGGCGGAAATTGACCTTACGCTCGGCCTGGGGTGCGTTGCCCAGCATCTCGGCCGACAGCTTCTGCACGACGGCTTCGAAGGCGTCAGCCGTCTTCATGCCGTTCAGGAAGCCGGAATTGATCATTACGCCGTCATCGGTGAAGGCGGTGTCTTCAACGGTGAAGCTTGCTGCGTCGGGACCTTCGGGTGCGACGACGGCGACGACCGGCAGACCGTATTTGCGAGCGAAGTCCAGATCACGCTGGTCACCCGAAGGGCAGCCGAAGATTGCGCCGGTGCCGTAATCCATCAATACGAAATTGGCGACGTAAACGGGCAGTTCCCAGCTGGGATCCAGCGGGTGCACGACCTTGACGCCGGTATCGATGCCCTTCTTTTCGGCGGTTTCCAGCGCTGCCAATGAGGTGCCATGGCGGCGGCATTCGTCGCAGAATTCGGCAATGGCAGGGTTGCTCGCCGACAGTTCCTTTGCAAGCGGATGGTCGGCGGCGATTGCCAGGAAGGACGCACCGAACAGCGTGTCGGGACGCGTTGTATAGACGGTAATGTCGGAGAAACCTTGCGGCGCCGTGTCAGCGACGGTCTGCCAGCGCAGCGACAGGCCTTCGGAACGGCCGATCCAGTTCTTCTGCATCAGGCGCACTTTTTCAGGCCACTGATCCAGTTCGTCCAGTTCGTCCAGCAGGTCCTGGCTGAAATCGGTGATGCGGAAGAACCATTGCGTCAGTTCGCGCTGTTCGACCAGTGCGCCGGAGCGCCAGCCGCGGCCGTCGATCACCTGCTCATTGGCCAGAACCGTGTGGTCGACCGGGTCCCAGTTGACCTTGGACTGCTTGCGGTAAACCAGACCCTTTTCCATGAAGTCGACGAACAGCGCCTGCTGGCGATGGTAATATTCCACATCGCAGGTGGCGAATTCGCGGGTCCAGTCCAGCGACAGGCCCATGGATTTCAGCTGGCCGCGCATGGTGGCGATGTTCTGGTAGGTCCAGTCCTTGGGATGGACCTTGTTCTGCATAGCCGCATTTTCAGCGGGCATGCCAAAGGCGTCCCAGCCCATCGGGTGCAGGACGTTGAAACCACGGGCGCGTTTGTAACGGGCGACGACGTCACCCATGGCGTAGTTGCGGACATGGCCCATATGGATGCGTCCCGAGGGATAGGGAAACATCTCTAGAACGTAATATTTCTCGCGCGGATCGCTGTTATCGGTGACGAAAACCTTGTCTTCGTTCCATTTCTGCTGCCAGCGCGGCTCGGCGTCGCGAGGATTGTAACGTTCGATGGCCATTATCTAAAATTCCGGGTATCGAGGGGAAAAATTTGCGCTGACCTTCACCATGAAACGACCGGGGCGTCAAGTTTGGCGGGGCATTCGGGCGTTCAATCTTGGCCAGCGTGCCTCAAATGGTGCTAAAGGCGCTTGGCATCAAGGCAATCGGCGTCTAGTTAGCGGTTTGAACGGTTTAAAAAAGGTCTTGTGATGGAAATCGAAGCACGTCTTGAGGATGTCAGGCAACGCATTGCGGATGTCGCGGAAAAATCCGGTCGCAAGGCGGCGGATGTTGCCTTGGTTGCGGTCTCCAAGACCTTCGATGCAGAAGCGATCCAGCCCGTCATCGATGCCGGCCAGCGCGTGTTTGGCGAAAACCGCGTGCAGGAAGCGCAGGGCAAGTGGCCTGCGCTCAAAGAAAAGACATCCGATATCGAGCTGCGTCTGATCGGACCGCTGCAATCCAACAAGGCGGCGGATGCCGTCGCGCTGTTTGACGTCGTCGAGAGTATCGACCGGGAAAAAATAGCTCGCGCGCTTTCCGAAGAATGCGCCAGACAGGGCCGCAGCCTGCGGTTTTTTGTGCAGGTCAACACCGGCCTTGAGCCGCAGAAGGCCGGCATCGATCCGCGTGAAACCGTCGCCTTCGTGGCTTTCTGCCGGGACGAATTGAAACTGCCGGTCGAGGGATTGATGTGCATTCCGCCGGCGGAGGAAAATCCGGGGCCGCATTTTGCGCTTCTGGCGAAGCTTGCCGGGCAATGCGGCCTTGAGAAGCTTTCCATGGGCATGTCCGGCGATTTTGAGACGGCCGTCGAATTCGGCGCGACCAGCGTGCGGGTCGGCTCGGCGATCTTCGGCAGCCGGTAAAACCCTGAAAACACAAAACCCGGCACTGCGGCCGGGTTTCAAATGTCGGAAAGACTTCGATCAGTATTGATCGTCCTCGTCTTCGTCCTTCGGTACGGACTTCAGCGAAGAAAGCTTCTTGAAGACGGCGTCGGCGTCGATCTGCTGTTCTTCCTCGCGCTGGTAGCTGTTGTAGTCCAGACCTTCCGTCGCCGTTGCCGGCTGCAGCGTGTTGCCAAGCTCTTCGGCGGTCGGCAACGGGCGGCCGCGAGAAGCGCGTTCGACTTCGAGGTCAAGATCGATCTGGCTGCAGAGGCCGAGCGTTACCGGATCCATCGGCGTCAGGTTGGCCGAATTCCAGTGGGTGCGGTCGCGAATCTGCTCGATGGTGGATTTGGTGGTGCCGACGAGGCGCGAAATCTGCGCGTCCTTCAGTTCCGGATGGTTGCGCACCAGCCAGAGAATGGCGTTCGGGCGGTCCTGGCGCTTGGAAACCGGCGTATAACGCGGGCCACGGCGTTTGGATTCCGGCACGCGCACCTTCGGCTCGGAAAGCTTGAGCTTGTGGTTGGGATTGCCTTCAGCGCGGGCGATCTCGTCGCGGGAAAGCTGTCCGGTCGCGATCGGATCGAGACCCTTGATGCCCTGCGCGGCTTCGCCGTCGGCAATCGCCTTGACTTCGAGCGGATGCAATTTGCAGAACGTGGCTATCTGGTCGAACGACAGCGCGGTGTTGTCGACCAGCCATACAGCAGTTGCCTTTGGCATGAGCAATTGTTGAGCCATAGATACAGTCCTTCTGTCCGTCCGCGCCGGGGTCGCGGGCGTGGTATCAACCACTGATTTCCGGGATATTGGCGCTCTATAACCGGATTGCATCATAATTGCAATTCTTTGCGAAACAAATGCCTTTGTCTAATTGCCGTCAGTCATTGACCTGCTATGAATTCACCACATGCCTGAGGTGGGAGTCTCAAGGCGCGCAACAAGACATACTTGGTTCAGGAGGAGTTCATGTCTGCCAAAATCTACCCGGTGCTCAAATCGGCGAAAGCCCGCACGCTCATCGACAATGAGCGTTACCAGAAATGGTATCAGGAGAGCGTCGAGGATCCGGAAAAATTCTGGGACAAGCACGGCCGGCGGATCGACTGGTTCAAGCCCTATACCAAGGTCAAGAACACCTCATTCAAGGGGCGTGTGCCGATCAAGTGGTTCGAGGATGGCCTGACGAACGTCTCCTATAACTGTATCGACCGGTATTTGAAGACGCATGGCGAGCGCACGGCGATCATCTGGGAAGGCGACAATCCCTATATCGACAAGAAGATCACCTATAACCAGCTCTATGATTATGTCTGCCGTCTGGCCAATGTGTTGAAGAAGCACGGCGTCAAGAAGGGTGACCGCGTCACCATCTACATGCCGATGATTCCCGAGGCGGCCTATGCCATGCTCGCCTGCGCCCGCATCGGCGCCGTGCATTCCGTCGTCTTTGGCGGCTTCTCGCCCGAAGCGCTGGCCGGTCGTATCGTTGACTGCGAATCGACCTTCGTCATCACCTGCGATGAAGGCGTTCGCGGCGGCAAGCCGATCCCGCTCAAGGAAAATACCGACAAGGCGATCGATATCGCCGCCAAGCAATATGTCATCGTCAACAAGGTTCTGGTCGTGCGCCGCACTGGCGGCAAGACCGGCTGGGCGCCCGGCCGCGACATCTGGTACCATCAGGAAATCGCCACCGTGAAGCCGGATTGCCCGCCGGTGAAGATGCGGGCGGAAGATCCGCTGTTCATCCTCTACACTTCAGGCTCCACCGGCAAGCCCAAGGGTGTGTTGCACACCACGGGCGGCTATCTCGTCTATACGTCGATGACGCATGAATATGTGTTCGATTACAAGGATGGTGAAGTCTTCTGGTGTACGGCCGATGTTGGCTGGGTTACCGGCCATTCCTACATCGTCTACGGGCCACTCGCCAATTGTGCGACAACGCTGATGTTCGAGGGTGTTCCCAACTTCCCGGATCAGGGGCGTTTCTGGGAGGTCATCGACAAGCACAAGGTCAATATCTTCTATACCGCGCCGACGGCGCTCCGATCGCTGATGGGGGCGGGCGACCAGTTCGTTCAGCGCTCGTCGCGCGAAAGCCTGCGGCTTCTCGGAACGGTGGGTGAGCCGATCAATCCGGAAGCGTGGGAGTGGTATTACCATGTGGTCGGCGAGGACAAGAGCCCGATCGTAGACACCTGGTGGCAGACGGAAACGGGCGGCATTCTCATCTCGCCGTTGCCGGGTGCGACCGATCTGAAGCCAGGGTCGGCAACAAGGCCGTTCTTCGGCGTGCAGCCGCAGCTTGTCGATGCCGAGGGCAATGTGCTGGAAGGGCCGGCGGACGGCAATCTCTGCATCATCGACAGCTGGCCGGGCCAGTCGCGGTCCGTTTATGGGGATCACCAGCGATTCGTCGACACCTACTTCTCGACCTACAAGGGCAAGTACTTCACCGGTGACGGCTGCCGGCGCGACGAGGACGGTTATTACTGGATCACAGGTCGCGTCGATGACGTGCTCAACGTCTCCGGCCACCGCCTAGGCACGGCCGAGGTAGAATCGGCACTGGTCTCGCATCATCAGGTTTCGGAAGCGGCGGTGGTCGGTTATCCGCACCCCATCAAGGGGCAGGGCATTTATTGTTATGTCACGCTGATGGCGGGGCAGAGTGGCGATTATGCGCTGCGCGAGGAGCTGGTAAAGCATGTGCGCAACGAGATCGGACCGGTTGCGACGCCCGACAAGATCCAGTTTGCGCCCGGCCTGCCGAAGACCCGCTCAGGCAAGATCATGCGGCGCATTCTGCGCAAAATCGCCGAGGACGATTTCGGTGCGCTTGGGGATACGTCGACGCTTGCCGATCCGGCGGTGGTGGAAGATCTCATCGCCAACCGCCAGAACCGCACGGCGTCCTGATCTTCTGGAAAGGCTGCTTCGGCAGCCTTTTCTTTCCGCAAACGAAAACACCCGGAAGCAAACTTCCGGGTGTTTTTTATTCAATACAGATAGGCTTACTGGCCGCGGATTTTCTTCAGGTCGGCCAGAACGGCGTCAACGACATCAGCGCCGATTTCAGCCTTGTGCTTTTCGTAAACGACCATCGACTTTTCGCGGATACGGGTCTGCTCTTCCGGAGACAGCGTGTTGACCTCGAGGCCGGCAGCCTTGATCTTTTCCAGCGACTTCTGGTTCAGTTCGCGGATGACCTTGCGCTCTTCATCGCGACCGACGACTGCGCATTCACGCAGGGCCGTCTGTTCTTCGGGCGTGTAGCTGTCGAAGATCGGCTTGGAGAAGAGGAAGAGGAACGGCGTGTAGGCGTGGTTCGTCTCGGTGACGTATTTCTGCACCTCGTAGAACTTGGAGGTGTCGATCGTCACATAGGGGTTTTCCTGCGCGTCGATCGCATTGGTTTCAAGTGCTGAGAACACTTCACCAAAAGCCATCGGCGTTGCATTGGCGCCGAGGTTCTGGAAGGTGTCGAGGAAGATGTTGTTCTGCATCACGCGGACCTTGAGGCCCGAGAAATCTTCCCACTTGTTCACGGCGTGCTTGGAGTTGGAAAGGTTGCGGAAGCCGTTCTCCCAGTAGGCCAGGTTCACGAGGCCCTGTTCTTCCAGCTTCTTGTTCATCATGTCGCCAAAGGCGCCGTCCATCACGGCATCGGCTTCTTTGTCATTGGCAAAGAGGAACGGCAGGTCGAAGACGCCGAGCGACGGAATGAGACCGACGAGCGGCGAGGACGATGTGACGACGGCTTCCTGAACGCCGGAGCGCAGGGCCTGCGTCGCCTGAAGGTCGCCGCCGAGAGCGCCACCCCAGAATGCCGTCAGCTTCAGCTTGCCGCCCGACTTGTCGTCGAGGCAGGCCTGCATGGCCTTGATGCCGTTGCCGACAGGATGGTCCTGGTTGATGCCGTTCGAAACACGGATGTTGCGGCTGTTGAATTCGGCCATTGCCGGGGCAGCGGCGCCAACGGCGAAGGCGATTGCCGTGGTGGTCAGAAGAAGCTTTCTCATAATATCCTCCCTTGGATTGTGGTCGAGAAGCGGTTGCGGATTAACGAAGGTACTGCAGCGGAACCAGAACGATGTCCGGGAAAATCACCAGCAATGCCAGCACGATGGTCTCGGCGACGAGGAACGGCCAGACACCGACCGTGACCTTGCCGAGCGGGATGCGGCCGACGCCTGAGACGACGTTCAGCACGACGCCAACCGGTGGGGTGATCAGGCCGATCGCGTTATTGATGATGAAGAGGACGCCGAAATAGACCGGATCGATGCCAGCCTGCTTGACGATCGGCATCAGGACAGGCGTCAGGATCAGGATGGTCGGGGTCAGGTCGAGCGCGGTGCCGACGATGAAAACCAGAACCATCATGGCGGCCATCAACAGCATCGGGCGGTCGATCAGCGGCTCGATATAGCCCGCGACTTCGTTCGGAATGTTTGCAGCCGTGATGAGCCATGCCGAGACGAGTGCGGCGCAGACCAGGAACATGATGATCGAGGTGCTCTTGGCGGCGCGCAGCAGGACGTGGAAGAGGTCTGCAGGCTTCAGCTCGCGATAGATGACCATGCCGACGAAGAGGGCGTAGGCGGCAGCGACGACGGCAGCTTCCGTCGGCGTCATGATGCCGGCCTTGATACCGCCCAGAATGATGACCGGCATGCCGAGCGCCCAGCCGGCACGCGCTGTAACCAGCAGGCGTTCCTTGCCAGACGTTTTTGGCAAAGGCTGTACGTTGTCCTTACGAACCACAATCAGCCATGCGATAATAAGCGATGCACCCATCATGATACCGGGTACGATACCGGCAAGGAAAAGCTGGGTGATCGAGACGTTGGCGGCGACGCCGAAGACGATGAAGGCCATGGAGGGCGGAATGACCGGGGCAATGATGCCGCCCGCAGCAATCAGGCCGCCGGAGCGCGGAATGTTGTAACCGGCTTTCGCCATCATCGGGATGAGGATTGCGGCAAGGGCTGCGGTGTCGGCAGCGGCCGAACCGGAGATGCTGGCCATGATGATGGCCGCGACGATCGCCACGATGCCGAGGCCGCCACGGATATGGCCGACGAGCGCAATCGCAAAATCGATGATACGGCGGGAAAGACCACCGGAGTTCATCAGTTCACCGGCCAGAATGAAGAAGGGGATGGCGAGCAGCGTGAAGGTATCCGCGCCCGAAATCATGTTCTGGGCGATGATCGCCGTGTTGAACATGCCCACGTACCACATTAGCACGACGCCGCAGAACATCAGCGAGAAAGCGACGGGAACGCCAATCGCCATGGCTCCGAGAAGAGAGCCGACAAAAACGAAAAGTGTCATGGTATCAGCGCTCCGAAAGCTGTTCGATCGTGAGGTTCTCGCCGGCGAACTGGGCGATTTCGTCCTCTGTCACGCCGCCCGTCACATACCGATAAAGGCGTTCAAGGGCGATGATGAACATCAGGCCGCCGGTGAACATGCCGATGCCGTAGACCCAGATCATCGACAGCTTGGTGACAGGGGCGTGCATGCTGGCATTGATGGCGGACTGTTTCCAAGTTCCCCAGAAGAAGATGGCGGAACAGCCCAGAATGATGATATTCGACACGATCATGCAGACGATGCGGGCGCGGCGCGACAGGAACATCACGAGCGTTTCGATGCCCATGTGGCTGTTTTCGCGGAAGGTCAGAACGGCGCCGAGGAAGGTCAGCCACACGAAGAAATAACGCGACAGCTCTTCCGAGACGTTGATGCCGGAATTCATCGTGTAACGCATGACGACGTTGACGAAGACCATGATCGACATGCCGGCGAGCAGCAGGACGAGAATGATTTCGAGAATCCGGTAAAAGAGATTGATGGTCTTTTGCATTTTCCCCTCCCGAAGAAATATCTGGAGCATTTTCAGCGAAGGATCGCCTTCAATACTCCACCTATTGGTTTTCGCAATTCTGGGTGCAAAACCGAAATGCGGTTTTGCGGGATTGCCTAGAGCAGTCCGCGTTTCGCCAGGTTGCGCATCAGGGCCACGGTGCCGAATGTCCATTCCGGGCATTCGTCAGTCGTCGTTACCCAGTTGATCAGCTTGCCGAGCTTGGGTGTCGAGATTTCGACGCGGTCGCCCTTGGAGTGGGTGAAGCCGAGACCCGGGCCATGGCGGTCCTTGACCGGCGCGAACATCGTGCCAAGGAAGAAGACGGCGCCATCTGGATATTGATGGTTGCGGTTCAAGAGCTGGGACGCAAGGTTTTCCGGCGTGCGGCTGATTGCCTGCATCGCGCTGACGCCCGTCATGGTGAAACCGTCTTCGCCCTCGACCAGAAGCGAGATCTGCGACTTCTTCACGTCTTCAATGGTGAAATTGCCATCGAACAGGCGAATGAAAGGACCGATCGCGCAGGATGCGTTGTTGTCCTTCGCCTTGCTGAGCAGGAGGGCGGAGCGGCCTTCGAAATCGCGCAGGTTGACGTCGTTGCCGAGCGTCGCGCCAACGATGCGGCCATCGGAAGCGATGGCAAGCACCACTTCCGGCTCCGGGTTGTTCCACTGCGATTTCGGGTGAACGCCGATCAGCGCGCCGCAGCCGACGGAGGCCATAGCCTGCGCCTTGGAGAAGATTTCCGCATCCGGGCCGATACCAACTTCCAGATATTGCGACCAGAGGCCCATTTCCTGGAGCAGTTTCTTCACTTCAGCGGCTTTTTCCGAACCGGCCTCAAGTCCCTTCAGATTGTCGCCGAGAACCGGAGCGAGCCGTCCGCGGATTTCCTGCGCGCGCAGCGGATCACCCTTGGCCTGCTCCTCGATCACTCGTTCCAGCATGCTGTCGGCAAAGGTGACGCCGGCGGCCTTGACGGCTTGAATGTCGTTGGGGGCAAGAAGCTCGCCAGCGGAACCGTCCAGAAACGCGTCAAGCGCGCCGAGCGCGACGAAAGTGCTGGTGTCGGCAAGCTGCTCCACCAGATCCGTCTTTTCCAGAAGTTCGGACATGGTGGGGGAAAGCGAGGTGAGGTCATAAAGCACGCCGCCCTTGAGCAGCACGGGGCAGGGCCCGCCTTCGCTTTTCGACCAGACGCGGCCGACGAGCAGCGCGTTTTCGAAATCGTCAGGCAAAATTGCGGTAGCGTCGATGGACCTTGTGCCGGTCATATAGTCCTCCCCTTCAGCATCCCACAGGCCGCCTCCTGCGGTCTTATTGTCTGGATGTCTGACAACCTAATCTCATTCTTCTTAGTATGACTTTTGCGGCGAGTCTAGCGGTGCATCAGACAAAAATTCGCCTTATTCGCCATCGCCATCCAACAAATGCGGCAAAGCTGTCCTATAGCTTCAATACCAACGGCGTCCAAAGATCAGAAGATGTCGAGATCAATGTTCAGCCGTCGGGCGGCGCCTAAAATGTGCTGACGCATGGCATCTCGCGCCAGCGCAACATTTCGCGATGCAATGGCGTCCCGCAGCACGACATGCTCGTTTATGGTAATTTCCAGGATTTCGCCGTAAACGGCCCGCGAAAAAGCGGTATTGATGGCCGAACTAATGCGTTGGGCAATGAAGCCAAGAAAAATCAGGAAATATTCATTACCGGTGGCTTGCGCCATGGTGCGATGGAAATCGAGATCAGCTTCGACCCCGTCCTTGGACCATTCGATAGCATTGCGCATGCCGTAAATGGCCTTGTCGAACTTTTCCAGATGTTCGGGTTTGTGATGTAATGCCGCAAGGCCTGCGGCATCGATCTCCAGCGACATCCGAAGTTGCATCAGGTCTCGGAAGTTTTCGGGATCGTTCAGGGTGGATTGCTCGATCCGGATCGACAATCGTTGCCGCGGATCGGTTACAAAAGCGCCTACCCCTTGCCGGGTTTCAACGAAACCTTCGTTGCGCAGTTGCGCGATCGCCTCGCGTATGACCGAGCGGCTGACGCCGAAGGTTTTCGCGAGAACATGTTCCGTCGGCAGCCTGTCGCCCGGCCCGAGTTTCGAATCATTGATTTCGCGGGCGATCTCCGTGGCGATACGGCCGGGCAGATGATCGTTGCGATGTATCTGATTGAACTCCAGCGTCATGATTGCTCCCGTTCCCCAGAAACGATTGGTTCGTTTTTCCGCGGCAGCGACTTCCTCCTTCGCCGCCAGCGGGTTTTCAAAGGCGGCGTGTTCAAGCCGCCTTTGTTATTTCTCGATTAGCTATCCGGTTGCAGGGTTATCTGGCAACCGGGATTCATTCGCAAATCGGGATCGAAGACATTTTTCAAACCCGTGATCATCCGACGCTGCACATCCGATAGCCGGCTTTCGAAATCGGAGCGTTTCAGGCGGCCAATGCCGTGTTCGGCACTGATGCTGCCGACGTAACGGTCGAGGACTTCGTTCACGAGTGTCTTGGACTTGTAGATAAAGGCCTCACGCTCCTCCAGTGTTGCGCCGTTGGGCGGCAGCACGTTGAGGTGGACATTGCCGTCTCCGACGTGACCGTAGGAAACCGCAAGGCATTCGGGGAGTTTTTCCGCCAGTTCGGCTTCCGCCTCGGCCACGAAAGCCGCGAGTTTGGAGAGCGGCACCGAGATATCGGTGCGCATATGGCTGCCGCGCAGCGCCTGGCCTTCGTTCATGCCTTCGCGGAACAGCCAGAGCGACTGCGCCTGTGCGCGGGAGGAGGCGATGACGCCGTCCAGCACCAGGCCATCTTCCATCACGCCCTCGAGGAAACGCCCCATAAGGTCGGCCGTATCCACCAGCCCTGAGCCGGAAATCTCCATCAGCACATAAGCGGGATAATCGCCGGCGATCGGCATCTTCAGATCGGGAATAGCTTCGATCGCCAGCGTGAAGGCGACGGGCGGCATGAATTCGAATGCGGACATGAGGTCGCAGCATTCGCGGCGGGCGCGGCGGTAAAGCTTTATGGCGTCATCAAGCGAATTGAGGCCGAGCAGCGCCGTCTCGACATGTTCGGGATTGGGGTAAAGCTTTACGGCAACGGCGGTGATGATGCCGAGGGTTCCTTCCGCACCGATGAAAAGCTGCTTCAGGTCAATGCCGCGATTGTCCTTGCGCAGGGTCGACAGGCCGTTCCAGATGGTGCCATCCGGCAGCACCACTTCAAGACCCAAAACCAGTTCGCGGGTCATGCCATAACGCAGGACATTGATGCCGCCGGCATTGGTGGAGACGTTGCCACCAATGCGGCAACTGCCCTGCGCGCCAAGCGAGAGCGGGAAAAACATGCCCTTGTCCTGAACCGCATCCTTGAATTCCGAGAGGATGCAGCCGGCTTCGACCACGGCCGAAAAATCGTCGCTGTCTATGGTGCGGATGGCGTTCATACGCTCAAGGCTTAGCACGACCTGGTGTTTGGGCGCATCGGGAATGCCGCCGAGCACCAGCCCGGTATTTCCGCCCTGGGGAATGATGGCGAGGCCGAGTTCGGCGCAGGCGAGCACCGTATCGGACACTTCCTTGGTTGAGCGGGGGCGGATGACGGCCACGGCCGAGCTGGTGACGTCGCCGTGCCAGTCGCGGCAATAACGCAGCATGTCTTCCTGAGAGGTCAACAGTAGAGCCTCACCCAGCCTGTTCTTCAACGAGAACCGCAATTCCTCGATATCGTGTTCGCTCAATTCCACCCTCTCCGTCCAATCCGCCCTAAAATACCCACGCAAGAGTCTTTCGCCCTTGCTTTTACCGGTTTGTGAAAAATACTATTTTCAATCGGATCATATAAGGTTATCAGACAACCTTACAAGCTAATTTATCGGTCACTAGGCCGATGGTGATTTTCGGTCCCGGGAGAATGGCCGGGACATAGAGGAGGAAGACATGCATATCGCAATCATCGGCGCCGCAGGCATGGTTGGCCGCAAGCTGACGCAGCGTCTCGTCAAGGACGGATCGCTCGGCGGCAAGCCGGTCGAGAAGTTCACGCTCATCGACGTGTTCCAGCCTGAAGCTCCCGCCGGCTTTTCCGGTGCAGTCGACGCGCGGGCGGCCGATCTCTCGGCGCCGGGCGAAGCCGAAAAGCTGGTCGAAGCCCGTCCCGATGTCATCTTCCATCTTGCCGCCATCGTCTCCGGCGAAGCCGAGCTTGATTTCGACAAGGGCTACCGCATCAATCTCGATGGCACGCGTTATCTCTTCGACGCCATCCGCATCGCCAATGGCAAGGATGGCTACAAGCCGCGCGTGGTCTTCACCTCGTCGATCGCCGTCTTCGGTGCGCCGCTTCCCTATCCGATCCCGGATGAATTCCACACCACGCCGCTGACCAGCTATGGCACGCAAAAGGCGATCTGCGAGTTGCTGCTTTCCGACTACAGCCGCCGCGGTTTCTTTGACGGTATCGGCATTCGTCTGCCGACAATCTGCATTCGTCCCGGCAAGCCCAATGCTGCCGCCTCCGGCTTCTTCTCCAATATCCTGCGCGAGCCGCTGGTCGGCCAGGAAGCGGTTCTGCCGGTTCCGGAGAGCATTCGCCACTGGCATGCCTCGCCGCGTTCCGCCGTCGGTTTCCTTATCCATGGTGCGATGATCGACGTGGAAAAGGTCGGCCCGCGCCGCAACCTTTCCATGCCGGGCCTCAGCGCCACCGTTGGCGAACAGATCGAGGCGCTGCGCAAGGTTGCCGGTGAAAAGGCCGTTGCGCTCATCCGCCGTGAACCGAATGAGATGATCATGCGCATGTGCGAAGGCTGGGCACCCGGCTTCGAAGCAAAGCGCGCCCGCGAGCTCGGCTTTACGGCTGAAAGCTCGTTTGAAGAGATCATTCAGGTTCATATTGAGGACGAGCTGGGAGGTTCACTGAAATGAGTGTCGGCGGGGAGGAGAAGAAGCGGTCTGTCGCCTTTATCGGCACGGGCCTGATGGGCGGGCCGATGGCCCGGCGTTTGCTGGGTGCCGGCTTTTCGGTCAAGGTCTGGAACCGCAGCGTCAATAAGGCGCAGGCACTGGTTGCCGATGGTGCCGTTCTGGCGGCCTCTCCGGCGGAGGCCGCAAGGGGTGCCGATATCGTCATCACCATGCTGAGCGATGGCAATGCCGTGGGCGAAGTGCTGTTCGAGGCGGGCGTGGCCGAAGCGCTGGCAAAAGGTGCCGTCGTGATCGACAGCAGTTCGATTGCGCCGCCTATTGCGCGCGAACACTCTTCCCGCCTACAGGCAATGGGTATTCATCACGTCGATGCACCGGTTTCCGGTGGTGTGCCCGGTGCAACGGCTGGCACGCTTGCCATTATGGCGGGCGGTGACGAGGCATTGATATCTGGACTTGCGGATGTCTTCGCGCCGATGGGCCGGCTCACCTATGTCGGCCCTTCGGGGGCGGGCCAGCTTTGCAAGCTCGCCAACCAGCAGATTGTCGCCATTACCATCGGCGCCGTTGCCGAAGCGATGATGCTGGTGGAAGCGGGCGGCGCCTCCCGTGAAGGGTTTCGCAATGCCATACGCGGTGGTTTTGCCGAAAGCCGGATCCTGGAACTGCATGGCGAACGCATGGTGAAGCGCAATTTCGTGCCGGGCGGTCCGTCAAAGTTCCAGCTCAAGGATCTGAACGGCGTGCTGGCGACGGCCAAGGATCTCGCTCTCACCCTGCCGCTTACCCAACAGGTCACGCGGGAATTCGATGATTTCGTCGGTGATGGCGGGGCGGATATCGATCATAGCGGCATCCTGCTCTACCTCGAAAAACTCAACAATCGTGAACAGGGCTGAGGCGGGCTGATGAGCGACAACAAGACACCCATGCGCCGCCTGCGATCCCAGGACTGGTTCGATAACCCCGATCATCTCGACATGACGGCGCTCTATCTGGAGCGCTTCATGAATTACGGGGTGACGCCGGAAGAGTTGCGCTCCGGCAAGCCTGTCATCGGCATTGCGCAGAGCGGCAGTGATCTGACGCCCTGCAACCGGGTCCATGTGGAACTGGTCAAGCGGGTGAGAGATGGTATCCGCGATGCGGGCGGTATCCCGATCGAGTTTCCGACCCATCCGATGTTCGAAAACTGCAAGCGCCCAACGGCGGCGCTTGATCGCAATCTCGCTTATCTCAGCCTCGTGGAAGTGCTTTACGGCTACCCGCTCGATGGTGTCGTTCTGACAACCGGCTGCGACAAGACCACGCCTTCGGCGCTGATGGCGGCGAGCACGGTCGATATTCCTGCTATCGTGCTTTCCGGCGGGCCGATGCTCGACGGGTATCATGACGGCGATCTGGTCGGTTCCGGCACCGTCATCTGGCGCATGCGCCGCAAATATGGCGCGGGCGAAATCACTCGCGAGGAGTTTTTGCAGGCAGCGCTGGAATCGGCTCCGTCGGTCGGGCATTGCAACACCATGGGCACCGCATCCACCATGAATGCCATGGCGGAAGCGCTCGGCATGTCGCTCACCGGCTGCGGCGCTATCCCGGCCGCTTACCGCGAGCGTGGCCAGATGGCCTATCGCACCGGCCGTCGTGCCGTCGAACTGGTCATCGAGAATATCAAGCCTTCCGACATCATGACACGCGAAGCGTTCCTGAATGCGATCCGCGTCAACTCGGCGATTGGCGGTTCCACCAACGCGCAGCCGCATCTGGCGGCGATGGCGAAACATGCCGGTGTCGAGCTTCGCGAAGAGGACTGGCAGGCTCACGGCTACGATATTCCGCTGTTGGCCAATGTCCAGCCGGCCGGCAAATGGCTGGGCGAAAAATATCACCGCGCCGGTGGTACGCCCGCCATCATGTGGGAGCTTCTGCAGGCGGGCAAGCTCGACGGAAGCTGTCCGACCGTGACCGGCAAGACGATGGCGGAAAATCTGGACGGGCGTGAATCGACCGACCGCGACGTGATCCTGCCCTATGACAAGCCGCTCAAGGAGCGCGCCGGTTTCCTCGTTCTCAAGGGCAATCTTTTCGATTTCGCCATCATGAAGACGAGCGTGATCTCGGCGGAGTTCCGCCAGCGTTACCTCAGCGAGCCGGGCCGCGAGGGGGTATTCGAAGGCAAGTGCGTCGTATTCGATGGTTCGGAGGATTATCACGCCCGCATCAACGAGCCGTCGCTGGATATTGACGAGCGCACCATTCTTGTCATTCGTGGCGCGGGGCCGCTCGGCTGGCCGGGTTCGGCCGAGGTCGTCAACATGCAGCCACCGGATGCGCTTCTGAAAAAGGGCATTACCAGCCTGCCGACGATCGGCGACGGTCGGCAGTCGGGAACGGCGGACAGCCCGTCGATCCTCAATGCTTCCCCGGAAAGTGCGGCGGGGGGCGGGCTGGCACGGCTGCGCACCGGCGATGTGATCCGCATCGACTTCAACAAGGGCGAATGCAACGCCCTGGTGCCGCAAGCCGAGCTGGATGCCCGCAAGGCCGACGGTATTCCTGCCGTGCCTGCGGATGCAACGCCGTGGCAGCGTATCTATCGTCAATCGGTGACCCAGCTTTCCGATGGCGCGGTTCTGGAAGGGGCGGCGGATTTCCGTCGGATCGCCGAAAAAATGCCCCGGCACAATCACTGACCGAATATGACAAAATCCCCGGCCAGCACCGGGGATTTTTCTTTTGGAGGCGGTTTCGCATTTGATCACGACCTCCTAATGTAGCCTGAGATTCCGCATTAGATCCGCTTACCGGGGGCAGGGCATGACAGATATTTCGATGATCGAGGCGGCGCGTGAGCGCATCGGCAACCATGCGGTGCGAACACCGCTGCTCACATCGCCTTTTCTCGACGAGATTGCCGGGCGAAAGTTATTCGTAAAGGCGGAATGCCTGCAAAGGACGGGATCCTTCAAGTTTCGCGGCGGCTGGTCGGCGGTATCCGGCTTGCCGGCGGATGTGCGCGCCAAGGGTGTGATCGCCTTTTCCTCCGGCAACCATGCGCAGGGCGTGGCGCTCGCGGCCCGCCTGCATGGCATTCCCGCCGTCATCATCATGCCCTCGGATGCGCCGAAGATCAAAATCGACAATACCCGCGCCTATGGCGCCGAGGTGGTGCTTTACGACCGGGCGAATGAAGACCGTGACGCCATTGGCAACCGGTTGTCGAGCGAGCGCGGTCTGACCCTGATCAGGCCTTACGATGAACCGCTGGTGATTGCGGGGCAGGGGACTGTCGGGCTGGAAATCGCTGAGCAGGGCGCCGAACTCGGTATTGGTACTGCCGAGGTTCTGGTGCCTTGCGGCGGCGGCGGCCTCACCTCCGGCATCTCTCTTGCACTCGATGCGAAAGCGCGAAATTATAAGGTCAGGACGGCAGAACCGGAGCGTTTCGATGACGTGGCGCGCTCCCTTGCGGCGGGCAAGATCGAGCGGAATGCGACGACATCGGGTTCGATCTGTGATGCAATCGTCACGCCGCAGCCTGGCAATATCACCTTTCCCATCATGGCAGGGCTTTGCGGGAAAGGTATCGCCGTCAGCGAGGAGGAAGCGTTGAGGGCCATGGTGCTCGCCTTCAACCGGCTGAAGGTCGTTATCGAGCCGGGTGGTGCTGTTGCGCTTGCCGCAGCGCTTTTTCATGGCAAGGAACTGGAAAGCGAAACCGTGATTGCAGTTGCCTCCGGCGGCAATGTCGATCCCGGGATCATGGCAGACGCTCTGTCACGCTTCGGTTGATATCAGGCCTCCAACCGTGCGGCGATCTCGCCGGCAATCGCCAGCGAGGCGGTCAAACCGGGGCTTTCTATGCCGAACAGATTGACGAGGCCGGGAAGACCATGGGTTTCCGGCCCATCGATGCGAAAGTCCATGGCTGGTTCGTCCGGTCCGGAAATCTTCGGGCGGATACCGGAATAGGCAGGGGCCAGCGCGTGTTCCGGCAGCCCCGGCCAATAACGCCTTATGGCGTCGCCGAAACCCTCCATGCGGCGGGGATCAACGGCATAGTCGATGGTATCAACCCATTCCACATCCGGCCCGAACCGGGCCTGACCGGCGAGATCCAGCGTCAGGTGCACACCAAGACCGTGGGTGTGCGGTGCAGGATAGATCAACCGTGAAAAAGGCGATTTGCCTGTCAGCGAGAAATAGCTGCCCTTGGCGAAACGTGCCTGCGGGATCGCCTCTGACGGCAGCCCCTCGATCATGGCTGCCGCCATCGGCGCGGCAAGGCCGGCGGAATTTATGAGCAGCCGGCATGTGAGGCTGACGGGTTCTTTGCCGCCGACATGGACCCGGAAACCGTCGCTCATCGCCTCCGCCCGTTCGAACGGCGCGTTGAGCGCAAGGGCCGCGCCATGGTCTTCCGCCTCGCCAAGCAGTGCCAGCATATAGCCGTGGCTGTCGATGATGCCCGTCGAGGGTGAGAGCAGGGCTGAGCTGCAGGCAAGGGCAGGCTCGAGTGAAAGCGCGTGTCGTTGGTCGATCAGCTCCAGATCGTCGCAGCCATTGGCTTTGCCTTTTGCGCCGAGGGCAACGAGCAGGGGCGTTTCGTCATCGCTCGTGGCGACGATGAGTTTACCGCAATGGCGGTGCGCAACGCCGTGGCTCTCGCAAAAGTCATAAAGCCGCTGCCTGCCCTCGACACAGAGCCTCGCCTTGAGGCTTCCGGCTGGATAATAAAGCCCCGCATGGATGACTTCGCTATTGCGGGACGAAGTGGCCGAACCGAATTCCGTTTCGCTTTCCAGAATGATAACGGAAAGGCCGTGCATCGACAATTCGCGGGCCGTCGCAAGCCCGATCACGCCCGCTCCGATGATGATGGCGTCGATGTCAGTCATGTCTTCCTGTCCGCGGAAGGGCCGTTTGAACCAACTCCCTCCCGACGCGTTAATAGTCCGCGATGGGTAGATTGATGCTTGTTGGGAGGCAAGTGACGACCCCTATTTTTCCCAATTGGCACTTCTTATGGAATTTTATCTCTACTGAAACAGTGGGGAATAAAGCTATTCTCTACCCCAGATGAGCAATGCCCGTTTCAAGGGCCGAGCAGGAAGGGAGTGTACAATGTCTTATTCCAAGGCAGGAAAAGTAAAAGACTTTGTTTCGCAGCCCCAGTCGCCTCGCAACTGGAGAGATTCCGTTCATGCGGCTCTTGTCGGCGTGTGCATGGCCTTCGTTGCTGCTGTCATATTCGGTCTCGTTCCCTGATCCTCCCTGGTTTTCAGGCAAGTTGAGAATAAAGGCCGGCCGCTCCTCCGACCGGCCTTTTTATGTTTATCGCGCCTTCAGATAATCCTCCGCCAGATCCACCCAGAAGGTGGTTCCGATCGGCAGAATTTCGTCGTTGAAATCGAATTTCGGATGGTGCAGTGGCGGATCGTTATCGGTGCGCGCGGTGCCGAGGAAGAAATAGCAGCCCGGCCGCTTCTCGAGCATATAGGCGAAGTCTTCGGCACCCATCGATGGACGCTTCATTTCCAGAACCTTCTCCGGTCCGGCAAAACGACGGGCGAGATCGGCGACATAATCCGTCTCCGCCTTGTGATTGACGGTTGCGTTATAACCGCGCTCGTAATCGATGGTGACGCTCATGCCGTAGCTTGCTGCCTGGCCTTCGGCGATGGCCCGGATACGCTTTTCCAGCTCGTCGCGCACGCCCGGATCGAAGGAGCGGATGGTCAGCAACATCTCTGCCGTTTCGGGAATGACGTTGCTCGCCATGCCAGCATGGAATGCGCCAACGGTCACGACCGCCGACAGTTGCGGGTGGATATTGCGGGACACCACCGTCTGCAACGCCATGATGATGCTCGCGCCGGCAACGATGGGATCGGCCGCATCCTGCGGTTCGGCGCCGTGGCCGCCATAACCTCTGACAGTGATTTTGCATTCGTCGACGGCGGCAAGGATCGGCCCGTCGCGCAGCACGAATTGTCCGAAGGGCAGGCCGGGATCATTATGCAGGGCAAAGACTGCATCGCACGGGAAGCGCTCGAACAGGCCGTCTTCGATCATGATGCGGGCGCCGCCGAAATTTTCCTCGGCCGGCTGGAAAATCAGATGCAGGGTGCCATCGAAATTCCTGCGTTCGGCGATGATCTTCGCCGCTCCGAGCAGCATGGCCGTGTGGCCATCGTGACCGCAGGCGTGCATGACGCCCTGATGGGTGCTGGCATAGTCCGCCCCGGTTTCCTCGTGGATCGGCAGTGCGTCGATGTCGGCGCGAATGCCGAGCGCGCGGGTGCTGTCACCGTTTCGGAGCGTCGCGACGATGCCGGTCCCGGCAAGCCCGCGCGTCACCTCGTAGCCCATTTCCACCAGCTGTTCGGCAATGAAATCCGACGTCTTGAATTCCGAAAGACCGATCTCGGGGTGGCGGTGCAGATGGCGGCGGATCGCCACCACGTCTGGCATATGGTTGGCAAAGGAGGCGATGTTTGCGGTCTGTCTGGTCATTTTCGAAGTCCCCGGCTAGGCCGTTCTGTCTCGGTGTATTTCCCATCGGACATATCAGCATATAAATTTATTCTAAAGTGCTCTTCGCCATGGCGAAAGCCCTTGAAATTCGGCGCTTGCATCGCATCGCCACAGGTGGCATGGAACTATTGACGTCCTGGGGCATTAGCTCCTTTCGGATGTAGCGCAGGCTTTATCGGCCCCGCGTTGCCCTTCAGGTGTCAAAGGGGGACTATCGGACGTTGCGCCAACAATTTTCGCCGTGGGGGAAGGTGAGAAATCCGGTGGGAACGGCTTTGCCGGGCCGGAGGACAAAATTTTCCTGTCGTCGAAACCCCGTTGTTCGCACTAATGCCCGGCTTTGCAGGGAGATGCGACGGACTGCGCCGCCAAATGCCATGCCTGAGGATATTCACCGTTTGACGATCCGCTTCCTGCGGCGGCTCTGCCGGTTCACCGAAGGTTCAGGATAAGTCATAAATATAGCGTGGCCCGATTTCGTGCGCGTTCCCGCCGTGAACGAAATGCCGGTCAAGTCGAACAAGTTTCCATACAGTTCAGAATACGAGCCCGATGTCATTTCATATCACCCCGACCGCCGCCGCCCGTGATTCCGAGACGAAGCAGATCGATCACAACGATTCGATCCGTGCGTCCTATATGACGATCGAGGAACTGCATGATGCCGGTGCCGCGCTTTCCCGCGACGGTGCCGACAGTCTTCCCGGCTTCATGGAATTCGATTTCTTCGAGCGTCACCGCGAGAACGAAAAGGAAATCCTGCGGGTTTACCGCACGACGGCCGTCGACGCCGAAAATGGTGCAACGATCACGCCGGCGGCGGAATGGCTGCTCGACAACCACTACGTCATCGAAGAGGCGATTCAGGAAGTACGGCGCGATTTTCCGCGCAAATTCTATCGCCAGCTGCCGACGATGACAGTGGGCGGCGTGACCATTCCGCGCGTCATGGCGCTCGGCTGGCTGTATGTCGCGCATACCCACAGCACGGTTTCGCGTGAGAACATGACGGCGCTGGTGGATGGATACCAGACTTCGCAAACGCTGCAGATCGGCGAATTGTGGGCACTGCCCTCCATCATCCGCTTCGTCCTCATCGAAAATCTTCGCCGTATCTCCATCCGCGTCGAGCGCTCGCGCCGTATGCGCCAGAAGGCGAATGAGGTCGTCGACGAGATCATCCGGCTGAACGATGCCGAAGCGTCGGCCGCACTTCTGAAACAGGTCGATTCGCTGGTCGATGATCCGACCTTTGCGACGCAGTTCCTTTATCGTCTGCGTAACGGTTCGCAGACATCGGGCTTCGCTGTTGCCTGGCTCGAAGAGCGCCTGCATGCCGCCGGCACCGATGCCGAAAACGTCATGATGTCGGAACACAACCGCCTGGCGTCCGGCAATGTGACGATGGGCAACATCGTCAAGAGCCTGCGTGAAATCGACGATACCGAATGGTCGGTGTGGTTCGAGGAAGTCAGCCATATCGACAAGGTCCTGCGCGAGGAAACCGACTACGAGATTCTCGATTTCGGTTCGCGCAATACCTATCGTAACACGATCGAACTTCTGGCCCGCCGCTCACCCAGGACCGAAGTTGAGGTGGCGCGTGCCGCCGTCGAAATGGCGCGGTCCGATCTGCCGGCAGGCGCTGACGAGAACCATCGCGTCAATGTCGGTTCGGTGCTCGTCGGTCAGCGCCGCTTCGAGCTTGAAAAGGCGCTGGGGTATCGGCCGCTCGCATCGCAGCACATCGTCCGCTCGATGCGCAAGTTCAACTGGCTCGCCATCGCCGCGCCGGTGCTTCTCATCACGGCGGTCGCCATGCTCGCGGTCGGCTGGTTCCTCGCAAAGGCGGGCATGCCCTGGTATGTCGTCACTGCCTTCCTGCTGATGTTCGCATTGCCGGCATCCGAAGGCGCGACCGGCCTCTTCAACACGCTCGTCACCTTCTTCGTGAAGCCGTTCCGGCTCGTCGGATACGAATTCAAGAACGGCATCCCTGAGGACGCCCGCACATTGGTCGCCGTGCCCTGCATGCTGACCAGCCGCGACAGCGTCGACGAGATGATGCGCAATATCGAGGTGCATTATCTCGCTAATCCGCATGGCGAGATTTATTTCTCGCTCGTCAGCGACTGGCGTGATGCGCCATACGAGCAGTCCGATGAGGATCTCGAAATCCTCGACTATGCCAAGCGCGAGCTTGCGGCACTGAACAGCCGTTATGCCTTTGACGGCAAGACACGTTTTTACCTGCTGCATCGCCGCCGTATCTATAATTCGGCCGAAGAGTGCTGGATGGGCTGGGAGCGCAAGCGCGGCAAGTTGCATGAGCTGAACATGCTGCTGCGCGGCGACAAGGATACGACCTTCCTCGGCGGGGCGAATATCGTGCCGGCCGATGTCAAATATGTCATGACCCTTGATGCCGATACGCGCCTGATGCGCGACGCGGTGACCAAGCTCGTCGGCAAAATGCACCACCCGATCAACCGCCCCAAGATCGACCCGGTTTCCGGTCGTGTCGTGGAAGGTTACGGCCTGTTGCAGCCGCGTGTTACACCTTCGCTGACGACCGGCAAGGACGCTTCCGTCTTCCAACGCGTCTTTTCGATCAATCGCGGTATCGATCCTTATGTCTTCACCGTTTCCGACGTCTACCAGGATCTGACCTCCGAAGGCACCTTCACCGGCAAGGGTCTTTACGACGTGGACGCCTTCGAGGCGGCGCTGAAGGGCCGGATCGAAGAAAACTCCATCCTCAGCCACGATCTGCTCGAAGGCTCCTTCGCGCGTTGCGCGCTGGTGACCGATGTGGAACTGGTCGAGGATTTCCCGACCCGCTACGAGGTGGAAGTCTCGCGCCAGCACCGCTGGGCGCGTGGCGACTGGCAACTGCTTCCCTTCATCATTGACCGTGCCCGTGGCGTTACCGCCATCGGTCGCTGGAAGATGGTCGATAACCTGCGTCGCTCACTGACACCGATCGCCTGGTTCTTCGCCTCGATCCTCGGCTGGTATTTCATGGATCCGCTCGGCGCGCTGATCTGGCAGATCCTGCTGATCTTCTCGCTGTTTGTCGCGCCCACGCTCTCGTTGCTCTCCGGCCTTGTGCCGCGCTCCACCGACATCGTGCCGCAGGCGCATTTCCACACCATCTGGTCGGAAATCCGCGCCACCAATGCGCAGGTTGCGCTGCGTATCGTCTTCATTGCCGATGCCGCCTGCATGATGACGGATGCGATTGTGCGTTCGCTTTATCGCCTGCTCGTCAGCCACAAGCTGATGCTGGAATGGCGCACGGCCGCCAGCATGCAGTCCAGCGCACAGGGCAGCATCGTCGATTATTATCGCCAGATGTGGCATGCGCCTGTCGTGGCCATGCTCGGCCTGCTGTTTGCAGCGCTGCCGGGCGACAATGCCTTCCTGATTGGCATTCCCTTTACGCTGCTCTGGGTTCTGTCTCCGGCCGTTGCCTGGTATGTCAGCCAGTCGGCGGAAACCGAAGACCGGCTGTTCGTTTCCGAACACGTTTCCTTCGAACTGCGCAAGATCGCCCGCCGAACCTGGCGTTATTACGAGGCTTTCGTCACGCCGCAGGAAAACCACCTGCCGCCGGACAATTTCCAGGAAACGCCGGAGCCGATCGTTGCTTCGCGCACCTCGCCCACCAATATCGGCGTCTATCTGCTCTCCGTCATCTCGGCGCGCCAGTTCGGCTGGATCAGCTTTGCCGATACGCTGGAGCGGATCGAAAACACGATCCAGACCGTCGAAAAGATGGAGAAGCATCGTGGCCATCTCTACAACTGGTACCATACCGACACTTTGCAGACGCTTGGACCGCGTTATGTTTCGGCCGTGGACAGCGGCAACCTCGCCGGTCACCTGATTGCGGTTTCGTCTGCCTGCCGCGACTGGGCGGAAGCGCCGTCAGCCCATCTTCAGGGCAATCTGGATGGTATCGGTGATGTCGCCGGTATTCTGCGCGAAACGCTGAAAGCCCTGCCTGATAACCGCAAGACCCTGCGTCCGCTGCATCGCCGTCTCGAAGAGCGCATCATCGGCTTTTCCAATGCGCTGGCCTCCGTCAAGCGCGAGCATGAATTCGCCTCGATCCGCGTCATCAATCTTGCGGTGCTGGCACGCGATATCCAGAAGCTCGCAACCAATGTCGATCATGAGGTGAAGTCTGCGCAGAGCGCGGAAGTGACCCGCTGGGCGCAATTGCTGGTGGAATCCTGCGAAGCGCATATTTCCGACAGTGCCATCGACCTCACCAATATGGAGCCGCTGCGCCAGCGTCTGGCATCGCTGCGTGACCGCAGCCGCAATCTCGCTTTCTCGATGGATTTCACGTTCCTTTACCGCAAGGATCGTCGTCTTCTGTCGATCGGCTATCGCGTCGAAAGCAAGGAGCTGGACGAGGCCTGTTATGACCTTCTGGCCTCCGAATGCCGCCTGACCAGTCTGTTTGCCATCGCCAAGGGCGATCTACCGACCGAGCACTGGTACCGTCTCGGCCGCCAGGTCGTGCCGATCGGTGCGCAGGGTGCCTTGGTCTCCTGGTCGGGCTCGATGTTCGAATATCTGATGCCGCCGCTGGTCATGCAGGAGCGTCAGGGCGGCATCCTCAATCAGACCAACAATTTGATCGTCAAGGAACAGATGAACCACGGCCGCCGTCTCGGCACGCCTTGGGGCATTTCCGAAGCGGCATTCAACGCCCGCGATCACAACATGAACTACCAGTACACCAACTTCGGCGTACCGACGCTTGGCCTCAAGCGCGGCCTCGGCCAGAATGCGGTGATCGCGCCTTACGCCTCGATCCTCGCCAGCCAGTATGACCCTGACGGTGCATTGGAAAACCTCGACAAGCTGCGCAAGCTTGGCGCGCTCGGCCAGTATGGTTTCCACGATGCGGTGGACTTCACGCCGACACGCGTGCCTGACGGCAAGGTCTGCGCGGTGGTTTACAACTATTATGCCCACCACCATGGCATGTCGATTGCGGCCGTCGCCAACGTTGCCTTTGATGGCGTGTTACGCGAACTCTTCCACTCCGATCCGGTGATCGAGGCGGCCGAGCTGCTGCTGCAGGAAAAGGCACCGCGCGAAGTGCCGGTCATGAGCGCCAAATACGAGCCGGAAACCCCCGGCAAGGAACAGGCCGACCTCTTGCGTGCGGAAGTGCGCTCCATTGCCGATCCGGCGGTGCGCGACCGCGAAGTGGTGTTCCTCTCGAACGGACATTATTCGACCATGCTCACCTCGACGGGTGCCGGTTATTCGAAGTGGAACGGACAGGCGATTTCCCGCTGGAAGGCGGATCCGACCGACGATCGGTGGGGTACCTTCATCTTCCTGCGCGACACCACCAATGGACAATGGTGGAGTGCGACGGCGGAGCCGCGTGTCATCGAGGGTGAAAAGACCAAGACGATCTTCACCGACGACAAGGCAGAGTTCCACAAGACTATCGGTGATCTGCAGAGCGTGGTCGAGTGTATCGTCGCCACCGAGCATGACGCCGAAGGCCGCCGTATCACCCTGCTGAACGTCGGTTCCGAGGATCGCTACATCGAAGTGACCTCCTATATGGAGCCGGTCATCGCGTCTGAGGATGATGACAACGCTCATCCCCTCTTCTCACGCATGTTCGTGCAGACAGAAATCGGCCGCCGCGGTGACGTCATCCGCGCCTGGCGGAACCGCCGCAGCCCGAACGAGCCCGGCACCGTCATCGCGCATCTGGCCGCCGACAATGCCGGCCCGTCGCGCCCGACTGAGTTCGAAACGGATCGCGCCAAGTTCACTGGTCGCGGACGCTCGTTGCGCGAAGCGGCGGCATTCGATGCCGGTGCGACGCTCTCCAGCTCCGACGGTTTCACGCTGGATCCGATCCTGTCGCTGCGGCGCACCGTGCGCGTGCCGGCCGGCAAGAAGGTGAGCGTGATCTTCTGGACGATCGCCGCGCCGAGCCGCGAGGAAGTCGACAAGGCGATCGACCGTTACCGTCATCCGGATGCTTTCGCCCATGAACTCGTGCATGCCTGGACGCGCACGCAGGTGCAGATGCGCCATGTGGGCGTCACCTCGCAGCAGGCGGCCGCCTTCCAGCATCTCGGTCGTTATCTGACCTATCCCGACATGCATCTGCGTGCGGATTCGGAAACGCTGAAAACGGGCCTCGCCTCGCAGCGTGCCCTGTGGCCGCTTGCCATTTCGGGCGATTTCCCGATCTTCAGCCTGCGCATCAATGACGACATGGACATGGATATCGCCCGTGAGGCGCTGAGCGCCCACGAATATCTGCGTTCGCGCGGCGTGATCTTCGATCTCGTCATCGTCAACGAACGGGCTGCATCTTATGCACAGGACATGCAGCATGCGCTCGATCATATTTCCGAGACGCAGCGCCGCATCAATCCTGCTGATGGCGGTCGTCCGCACGTCTTCTCCGTGCGGCGAGATTTGATGGATGAAGAGACATGGAGTGCTCTTCTCGCCGCTTCCCGCGTCGTCCTGCATGTGCGCAACGGCAAGATTGTCGACCAGATCAACCGCGCGGTCTCGCTGTTTGCGGCCAATCGCGGTCCTGACGGCTCCTCTGATGCTGCGCAGGCCCGTCTGCCCGTGCCGGCCTTCCCGGTTGCGGAACCGGTCGAGGATGCGGGCGATCTCGATTTCTGGAACGGTTTCGGCGGCTTCGCCAAGAACGGCCAGGAATATGTGGTGCGCCTGAATGGCGGGCAGTCTACACCGCATCCATGGATCAACGTTATCTCGAATGAGAATTTCGGCTTCCATATTTCAGCCGAAGGCGCCGGTTTCAGCTGGAGCCGCAATTCACGCGACTACCAGTTGACACCCTGGACCAATGACCCGGTCATCAACCGGCCGGGCGAGGCCTTCTATGTCGCCGATGTGGAAACAGGAAAGCTTTATACGCCCTGTGCCGCGCTGTCGCGCGATCCCGAAGCCATGTTCGAAACCCGTCATGGTCTCGGTTATTCGATCCTGACCGGCGTGGCGGATACGCTCGAAGTCGAGCTGACGCAGACTGTTGACCGTGAAAAGCCGGTCAAGTTCTCGCAGGTCATCGTGCGCAACAAGGGTTCGAAAAGCCGCCGTCTGAAGGTCTATGCCTATGTGGAGTGGGTGCTCGGCAATAACGGCCAGAAATCCGCGCCATTCATCCTGAGCAGGCATGATGCAGGCAGCAACGCGATCTTTGCCTCGAACCCCTACAGCATCGACTATAGCGCCCGCACCTCGTTCCTGACACTCGACAGCGAGGCAAGCGGCTTTACCACCAGCCGCCGGGAATTCATCGGCCGCTTCGGTTCGGCGCAGGCCCCGCAGGGCATCGTGTCCGGCGCGGCGCTGAGCGGCACCACCGAGGTTGATGGTGATCCCTGCGCGGCGCTGATGCAGGAAATCCACCTGAAGCCGGGCGAAGAACGGCACATGACCTTCATTCTCGGCGATGCCGACAATGCGGAAGAGGCCGAAGCGCTGGTGAAAGATGCCCGCCAGGCGGACTTCCAGACGGTATTGGACGCGAGCAAGGCATTCTGGACGGGCTTTACCGGCCAGTTGCAGGTCTCTACGCCCGATGCCGGCTTCAACCACATGGTCAATAGCTGGCTGCCCTATCAGGCGCTGGCCTGCCGCATTCTGGCGCGCACCGCCTTTTACCAGTCGAGCGGCGCCTTCGGCTTCCGCGATCAGTTGCAGGATACGCTGGCATTCCTGCTCTATCAGCCGGATCTCGCCCGCACGCAGATCCTGCGCGCGGCAGGCCGCCAGTTCCCGGAAGGCGATGTGCAGCACTGGTGGTTGCCGCTGACGGGTGCCGGTGTCCGCACGACCATCTCCGATGACGTGGTCTGGCTCGCTTATGCCATCAACCAATATGTCTCGGCCACGGGCGATGCCGCCATCCTCGATGAAAGCATTCCTTTCCTCAAAGGGCCGGCATTGATGCCAGGTCAGCACGATGCTTTCTTCCAGCCGGAAACGAGTGAGAGATCTGCCACGCTTTACGAACATGCGGCGCTGGCGCTCGATCTTGCTATCCATCGCACCGGGGAGAACGGTTTGCCGCTGATTCTCGGCGGCGACTGGAACGACGGCATGAACCGTGTCGGCGTTGGCGGCAAGGGCACGAGCGTCTGGCTCGGCTGGTTCCTGGCCGGTGCGCTTCGTGATTTCATCGAGATCGCCGAGAAGCGCGGCGATACCGACCGGGTCGGGAAATGGGCCTCGCACCGGGAAAAGCTGCGCCATGTTCTCGAAACAGCCGGCTGGGACGGCAGCTATTACCGTCGCGGTTATTTCGATGACGGCACGCCGCTTGGTTCGGCCAGCAGCGAGGAATGCCAGATCGATTCGCTCGGCCAGAGCTGGAGCGTTCTCTCCGGCGAGGGCGAGGAAGGCCGGTCACGCCAGGCGATGGATGCCGTCATGGAGCATCTGGTCGATGAAAAGACCGGTATCATCCGGCTGTTCACACCGCCCTTCTCGCGTGCGTCGCACGATCCGGGTTACATCAAGGGATATCCGCCGGGTGTGCGGGAAAACGGCGGACAATATACCCATGCGGCGACCTGGGTGGTTCTTGCGCTTGCCAAGCAGGGCCGCGCGCAGGAGGCGTGGAACTGCTTCAAGCTGCTCAACCCGGTCAACCATGCGCTGGATGCGGCATCGTCGGAAACCTATCGGGTCGAACCCTATGTGGTGACCGCCGATGTTTACGGTGAAGGCGCCTATGCCGGCCGTGGCGGGTGGAGCTGGTACACTGGTTCTGCCGGTTGGCTCTATCGTGCCGCTGTCGAGGGTATTCTCGGCATCACCCGTACCGACGGCAAGCTTCATGTTTCGCCGTCGCTTCCGGAAGACTGGAGCGGTTTCTCGATCAGAATTACGCTCGACGGCAAGGCAAGAGACATCGCCGTCAGCCGGAAGGCTGGCACGGCGGACGTCTCCGTGTCCGTCGATGGTAAGGATCTGGCGGCCGGTGATGGGGTTATACCCTTCGACTGAGACGACATGTCTCTGTCCGCCTTTAGACACAGGCTCCTGCGGTGACGCAGGGGCCTGAATTTTTTGTGGGTGGCCTTTGCCTCTGTTTCGGCATTTTAACCGGACCCATAGGCTCGCTGCAGCCGCTTTCGAAGGCATTGGCTGAAAAGCAGCGGCAATAAGACCGGCGTCCACGAGAGGCATGATCAATGGTGCCGGATTGTCAGGTCACGATTGTCAATCACGTCGGGCAGAGACAGCGGTCGCAAGCGTGCCAAGCCCTAAAGATGTTCCACGACAGGAAGCCGGCATGTATGGTCCTTTTTAGAAAACGACCGTAACACTGGAGTTCCCATGGGTCTCTTGATGACATCGTGGGTCGGGGAGGAGGAGCTTTGCAGTTCAGCGCGTCTTTCACAGAAACCGCCCTGTTGGCATCGCTCGCCATTCTCTCCCTGGCGCTGTCGTGCTGGTTGGCACGCTATCCTCGCACAACGAGTGTTGGAATCCTGCTTGGCGTGCTTCTCGGGATTTTCGTATTCAACGCCGCAGCAGGTTTTGTTGCCTTCCTGGGAAATGTCCTTCCCTTCGGGCAGATAGATTTTTGGCTATCAAGCTTTTTGACCGGAATTTTCCGATAGGCAATTCCTGGCTCACCCGGTCCCCGGAAAGCGGGCAAAGAAAAAGGGCGGACAATGCTGCCCGCCCTTATCTTTGTTGCCTCGGCCAAGGCCTCAGGAGGCTATGGCCTTCGGTCGCGGCTGCTGACCTTCGTCTTCCGTCAGCAGGCCGCTGGTGCGCAGCAGCGAGGTGAAGCGGCCCCCGCGCTGGGTCAGTTCATCGAAAGTGCCCTTCTCGATGATCCGGCCCTGATCGAGGAACAGGACGAGATCGGCATCGCGGACCGTGGAAAGGCGGTGAGCGATGATGAAGGTCGTGCGGTTCTTTCGCAGCGCGTCCACGGCGGCCTTCACGCGGGCCTCGGTTTCCACGTCCAATGCACTGGTCGCCTCGTCGAGAACCAGAATAGGCGCGTTCTTCAGGATCGCACGGGCGATGGCGATACGCTGGCGCTCGCCGCCGGAAAGGCGGTTACCGCGCTCGCCCACCTGCGTCAGGTAGCCGTTGATGCGGCTGTCGATGAAATCCGTTGCCGCTGCCGCTGCTGCTGCTTCCACCACTTCCGCATCGGTGGCCGTTTCTCGGCCGAGGCGGATGTTTTCGCGGATGGAGCGGTTCAGCAGGCCGGCATCCTGGAACACGGTCGCGATGGAGTTGCGTAGCGAGTTTTTCGTCACCGTCGAAATATCGGTGCCGTCGATCAGAATCTGGCCGGAATCAGGGTCGTAGACACGTTGCAGAAGGTTGATCAGCGTGGTCTTACCGGCACCGGTCGGTCCGACGATCGCAACGGTCTCGCCGGCCTTGGCCGTAAACGAGACGTCGTGAACGCCCTGCTTGGTGTTGGCGAAACCGAAATTGATGTTGCGGAACTCCACGGTGCCCGAGACATTCGAGAGCTCGCGGGCATCGCCGGGCTCTTCCCGTTCCTTGACGGCATCCTCCAGCACGAAGAAGTCCTCGAGCTTGGCGCGGGCTTCGAAAATCTGCGTCACGAATTGCCGCATCTGGTCCAGACGGCCGATCAGGAGATTGGCGAAACCGATGAAGGCGATGACATCACCCACGCGCAATTCGCCGTTCTTGACCAGCACGGTGCCGATGACGAGGATGATCATCATCGAAACGGTGGAGGCAGTGCGGTTCAGCGCACTGGCGAAGGCCCACCAGTCGAGCACCGGATATTGCGCGCTCAGCAGCTTTTCGGTGAAGGATTTCAGCGCCTTCGTTTCAGCCTCGATGCGGTTGTAGCTGTGCAGCACCGACACGTTGCTGATGGAATCGCTGACATGGGCAAAAACGCTGTGATAATGCTCCTCGACTGAGGCCTGGCCGTCCTTGGTGCGGCCCATCACCCACTTGCCGATGAACCAATAGACGATGCCGAGGCCGATCAGGACGAAGCTCAGGCGCAGGTCCATGGCCATGGCGGTCGGGATGAGCAGCACCAGCGCCACGAAGGTGGCAAGATGCGTGCGCATGAATTCCAGCCACAGGCCGAACAGCGTTTCGCTGGCGCGCAGCAGCGTGTGCAGCGCATTGGACGTGCCGCGCAGATGATGCCAGGAGAGCGGCATCGAAATGATGCGCCCGAAAGCTTCCGTCAGCAGCGTTGCGCGCCGACCATGGGCCAGACGGTCTGCCTCGCGGGCGACCGCGACATAAGCGACGGTATTAAAGACGCCGAAACCCGCCCACAGAATAAGAATGGGCGTAACATTGGTGCCGGAGGAAATGGCGTCAATGATACGGCCGAACAGAACGGGTTCGGCGATGGTGATCGCTGCAAGAATGACGTTGGCGATGACGACAACGGCCACACGCCATTTATGAACGGTCAGATAGCGCAGAGCGCGTGTGTAAACCTGAAACAAGGTCAAATTTTCAATCCAGTCCGAGCGTCTTTTCAAGCGGTTGATTGTTCGGCCTCAACGCAATGCCACTTTAGCAAGGTTGCATGAGACGGCGAAATTTGTGTAATTATCGCTCTTTCTGTCTGAATGGCGGCTTAACAAATTGGCCCCCTGTGCGACCGAAAAAACGAACCCGATGTTTTCCGGGTGCCTGCCACCACAAGATTTCGCATCTTCGTTTCAGGGATTGCTAACGACGATATGTTCAATCTGAACCGAGCGGCGCCCGAGTAACATGACGTCATCGCGGGACCATGTCCTTCGTGCCATCTCCTCAAGCCAAGCCCGGATCCCGTGTCTTTATGCATGATATTCTTCACTTCATCTCTGCGTGTTCTCAGGCAGGAAGCGCCGACCGCGTTCGCTCCGAATTTGCCAAGCTCATTCGCGAATATGGTTTCGAGTATTTTCTCGTCAGCAGACGCATGACCGGGGAACTTGCCTCTGCCGGCCAGATTCTCGCAGAGCATCTTCCTGACGGCTGGCTGGAGGTATACAGAGCCAAGAAATACAATCTCGTTGATCCCGTCCGCAAGGTGATCGGCATGGTACACAAGCCGTTTCAGTGGAAAGAAGCGCTTGAGGGCCTGCCACGTGCGATGCATCGCAAAAGGGCAAGCGTGTTTTTTAACGATGCCGGGCGATACGGCCTGCAGGGCGGTTATGCCTTTCCCGTGCATGGCCGCGCGGGATTTATCGGTGCGGTCTTCATTGGGGGCCCAGATCGGCAATTGCCCTCCCTGCACGTCGAACTCCTCGATGCGGCCACCCGCGCCGTCTTCTGGCGGCTGCTCGATCTTTCCGGGCAGGCCCATGGCTTCAGCAACGCCCCTGACGTTTCCGCCCTCGAACTCACGCGACGCGAAATGGAGGTGCTGGCGCTGATGGCGGATGGCATGACCTCCACCGAAATCGGACGCCAGCTATCGATCTCAAACCACACGGTCGATTGGTACATCAACGGAATCCAGCGTCGTTTCAGCGCCAAGAACCGGCAGCACACCGTAGCGCTTGCTTTTCGCCACGGTCTGTTGAGCTAGCGCAAACAGGACAGTTCTCGCCGGAATTGCCCTTTCCAAGACTTGGTTTTGCTGCTTTATTCCGCAGTGCAGCAGAATTCTGTTTTGGCGTGTGGGGAGACCGTCTTGAAGATATCGAAAATACTTGTTGCCAACCGATCCGAAATTGCGATCCGCGTTTTCCGGGCAGCGAACGAGCTTGGGATCAAAACCGTTGCGATTTGGGCGGAAGAGGACAAGCTGTCTTTGCACCGCTTCAAGGCGGATGAATCCTATCAGGTCGGCAGGGGTCCGCATCTCGCCAAGGATATGGGGCCGATCGAGAGTTATCTTTCGATCGAGGAGGTTATCCGCGTGGCCAAGCTCTCCGGAGCGGATGCGATCCATCCCGGTTATGGTCTTCTGTCTGAAAGCCCTGAGTTCGTGGAGGCCTGCAACAAGGCCGGCATCACCTTCATCGGGCCGACACCGGACACGATGCGCCAGCTCGGCAACAAGGTCGCCGCCCGCAATCTGGCGATTTCGGTTGATGTCCCCGTTGTTCCTGCCACCAATCCTCTGCCTGACGATATCGCGGAAGTAGAGCGTATGGCCGAGGAAATCGGTTATCCCGTCATGCTGAAAGCCTCCTGGGGCGGCGGTGGCCGCGGCATGCGTGCTATTCGCAAAAGGGAAGATCTCGCCCGTGAGGTGACGGAAGCCAAGCGCGAGGCGAAGGCCGCCTTCGGCAAGGACGAGGTTTATCTGGAAAAGCTCGTCGAGCGCGCCCGCCATGTCGAGAGCCAGATTCTCGGCGATACGCATGGCAATGTCGTGCATCTGTTCGAGCGGGATTGTTCGATCCAGAGACGCAATCAAAAGGTCGTCGAGCGCGCGCCTGCACCGTATCTGTCAGAAGCGCAGCGCCAGGAACTGGCCGCCTATTCCCTGAAGATCGCAGCCGCGACCAACTACATCGGCGCCGGCACTGTCGAATATCTGATGGATGCCGATACCGGCAAATTCTACTTCATCGAGGTCAATCCGCGTATCCAGGTGGAGCATACCGTCACCGAAGTCGTGACCGGCATCGACATCGTCAAGGCGCAGATCCATATTCTCGAAGGAGCGGCCATCGGCACGGCGGAATCCGGCGTGCCCAAGCAGGAAGATATCCGCCTCAACGGCCATGCGCTGCAGTGCCGCATTACGACGGAAGACCCGGAACACAATTTCATTCCGGACTATGGCCGTATTACCGCCTATCGCTCGGCTTCCGGTTTCGGCATCCGTCTGGATGGCGGCACGTCCTATACCGGCGCCGTCATCACCCGCTATTACGATCCGCTGCTCGTCAAGGTCACGGCCTGGGCGCCGCAGCCGGATGAAGCGATCAGCCGCATGGATCGAGCGCTACGCGAATTCCGTATCCGCGGCGTTGCGACCAACCTGACCTTCCTCGAAGCCATCATCGGTCACGACAGTTTCCGCAACAACACCTATACGACGCGCTTCATCGATTCGACGCCGGAGCTGTTCGCGCAGGTCAAGCGTCAGGACCGCGCCACCAAGCTTCTGACCTATCTGGCCGATGTGACCGTCAACGGTCACCCGGAAACCAAGGGTCGTGCGAAGCCTGCGGACAAGGCGGCAAAGCCCATCGTGCCCTATATCGATGCGCCGACGCCTGACGGTACCAAGCAATTGCTGGACACGCTCGGCCCGAAGGGCTTTGCCGACTGGATGCGCAACGAAAAGCGCGTGCTGGTCACGGATACGACCATGCGCGACGGACACCAGTCGCTGCTGGCCACCCGCGTCCGTACCCATGATATCGCCCGCGTTGCCAGCGTTTATTCCAAGGCGCTGCCGCAGCTTCTGTCGCTGGAATGCTGGGGTGGTGCGACCTTCGACGTTTCCATGCGCTTCCTGACGGAAGACCCGTGGGAGCGCCTGTCGCTCATCCGCGAAGGTGCGCCGAACCTGCTGTTACAGATGCTTCTGCGTGGTGCCAACGGCGTCGGTTACAAGAACTATCCCGATAATGTCGTGAAGTATTTCGTCCGTCAGGCGGCAAGAGGCGGGGTCGATCTCTTCCGCGTCTTCGACTGCCTGAACTGGGTGGAGAACATGCGGGTGTCGATGGATGCGATTGCCGAGGAGAACAAGCTCTGCGAGGCAACCATCTGCTACACCGGCGATCTCCTGAATTCGGCACGTCCGAAATATGATCTCAAATATTATACCAACCTCGCTGTCGAGCTGGAAAAGGCCGGCGCCCATATCATCGCCGTCAAGGATATGGCGGGCCTGCTGAAACCGGCTGCCGCCAAGGTTCTGTTCAAGGCGTTGCGCGAGGCGACCGGTCTGCCGATCCACTTCCACACTCATGATACGTCGGGCATTTCCGCCGCGACCGTTCTTGCGGCCGTGGATGCTGGCGTCGACGCCGTCGATGCCGCGATGGATGCCTTCTCCGGCAATACGTCGCAGCCCTGCCTCGGCTCGATCGTGGAGGCACTCTCCGGATCGGAACGCGATACGGGTCTCGATACCGAATGGATTCGCCGCATTTCCTTCTATTGGGAAGCCGTGCGCAATCAATATGCAGCGTTCGAGAGCGACCTCAAAGGGCCTGCCTCGGAAGTCTATCTGCATGAAATGCCGGGTGGCCAGTTCACCAACCTCAAGGAACAGGCACGTTCGCTGGGTCTCGAAAGCCGCTGGCACGAGGTGGCGCAGGCCTATGCCGATGCCAACAGGATGTTCGGCGATATCGTCAAGGTGACGCCGTCCTCCAAGGTCGTCGGCGACATGGCGCTGATGATGGTGAGCCAGGACCTGACGGTGGCCGATGTCGAAAACCCTGACCGTGAAGTGTCCTTCCCGGACTCGGTGGTATCGATGCTGAAGGGCGATCTCGGTCAATCGCCGGGCGGCTGGCCGGAAGCGCTGCAGAAGAAGGCGCTGAAGGGTGAAAAGCCTTACACGGTTCGTCCGGGTTCGCTTCTGGAAGATGCCGATCTCGATGCCGAACGGAAGGTGATCGAGACCAAGCTGGAGCGCAAGGTCGATGACTTCGAGTTTGCCTCCTATCTGATGTATCCGAAGGTGTTCACCGATTTCGCGCTGACCGCGGAGACATACGGCCCGGTCTCCGTGCTGCCCACCCATGCCTATTTCTACGGCATGGAGGATGGTGAAGAGTTGTTTGCCGATATCGAACGCGGCAAGACGCTCGTCATCGTCAATCAGGCTTCGTCCGGCATTGACGATAAGGGCATGGTGACTGTGTTCTTCGAAATCAACGGCCAGCCACGCCGCATCAAGGTGCCGGATCGCGCCCATGGTGCCTCCGGCTCTGCGGTGCGCCGCAAGGCAGAACCCGGCAATGCGTCCCATATCGGCGCGCCGATGCCTGGTGTCATCAGCCGCGTCTTCATCAACCAGGGTCAGGAGGTCAAGGCCGGCGATGTGCTGCTCTCGATCGAGGCCATGAAGATGGAAACGGCGCTGCATGCCGAACGCGACGGCAAGATCGCTGAAGTTCTGGTGAAGCCCGGTGACCAGATCGATGCCAAGGACCTGCTGATCTCCTACGCCGAATAACGGCGTAGCTCATCAGCAATAGAGTTACAGATGCCCGCCTTCCCGGCGGGCGTTTTTTATTGCGCTCCGGCGGAAACTTGATTATGCATGTTTGTGCACGTTTATTCTTGTTTACGCATGAGTCCCGATGAGTGATCATTTTGTCAGTGAGCGGCAGGCGCTCATCCTAGCGCAGTTGCGGCAAAGTGGCCGTGTGCTGGCGCAGGATCTGGCCCAGAATTTCGGCGTTTCCGAAGACACGGTGCGCCGCGACCTGCGCGAGATGGCAGCGCGGGGGGAATGCCTTCGCGTTTATGGCGGAGCGCTGCTTTCCGACAGCACGACAGTACCGCTCAAAACCCGGATTACCGAGGATGCTGACCGCAAGGCCACGCTGGCGCGTGCCGTCGTTCCGCTCATTGAACCGGGCATGGTGGTTTTCATCGATGCCGGATCGACCAATCTTGCCATTGCACGAGCGATACCGGCCGGGCTCAATCTGACCGTGGTGACGAATACGCCCGCCATAGCCGCCGATCTGACGGGGCGTGCCGATATCGATCTGGTGCTGATTGGCGGCAAGGTCGATCCTGCCGTCGGTGCGGCGATCGATGCGATGGCGCTTCGGCAGCTTGAACTGATGCGGCCCGATCTGTGCGTGCTCGGTGTTTGCGGCGTTGCGGCCGAGACGGGCCTTTCGGCGGATGTCTTCGAGGATGCGGTGTTCAAGCGGCTTGCCTGTAGTGCCAGCCAGCGGGTCATCGCCGCCATCACCACGGAAAAGCTCGGCCATAAGGCTGCTTTCCACGTCCATGATTTTTCCCCACCGCTTTGCCTCGTGCTGGAACGGGATGCCGACCGTGCATTGGTCGAGTCGCTTTCGGCACAAGGCGTAGACGTTTATTGCGGCGAAGATGACGCTGCCCCGTTTTCTCATGGTCAAGTCTGAAGGATATTGCCGATGAATGGCCCCACGACATTTTCACCGACAGGCACTCGCTCATCCTATCTGACGCGGCACAGGCTTGGCGTTTCGCTGCTGTTTTTGATGAACGGCTTCATGATGGGGTCATGGGCACCGAAGATTCCGGAATTTGCCGCACGCCTGTCCCTCAGCGAAAGTGCGCTCGGCCTGATCATTCTGGTTTTCGGTATCGGTTCGCTGGTTTTCATGCCGATTGCCGGGTCGCAGATCGCCCGTTTCGGCTCGCGCACGGTGAGCCTTGTCACCGCCGCGATCTTCCTGCCGACGCTGCTTTTCATCTCTTGGGCCGGCACCGTCTGGGCAGGGGTGATTGCGGTTTTCCTGTTCGGCGGGCTGACGGGGGCGATGGATGTCGCCATGAATGCCAATGCCGTGGCGGTGGAGCGCGATATGCGCCGGGCGATCATGTCGTCCTGTCATGCTTTCTGGAGCCTCGGCGGCCTCATCGGGGCCGGTCTCGGCGGTTACCTCATCACTGCCATCGGCGTACAGGGTCACGCGATTGCACTCACCATCATCGCGCTCGTGCTTCTGGTCATTGCGTGGCCGCGGGTTCTGGCGGACCGTCCGCACCCTGAGGAGGAGCGCCCGAAAGGTGGCCTGCCACTGACACCGCTGCCCTGGATCATAGGTCTGATGGCGCTGTTCTCGATGATCCCGGAAGGGGCCATTCTCGACTGGGGTGCGCTTTATCTGCGCAATGAACTCGGTGCCTCGGTATCGCAGTCCGGTTTTGCCTTCGCAGCCTTTTCCATGACCATGGCGGCGATGCGGTTTGCCGGCGATCTGGTGCGTGACAAGTTCGGCGCGGTCAACACTCTGCGGTTCTGCTCGGCCATGTCGATCATCGGCCTCATCATTGCCGGTGTTGCGGGCAATTCCACCATCGCCATCATCGGTTTCGCGATTGCCGGCATCGGCATTTCCAATATGGTGCCAATTGCCTTTTCGGCCGCAGGCAATATGCCGGGGCTGGCACCGGGAATCGGCCTTTCGGTCGTTACCACCATGGGTTACTCCGGTATCTTGGTGGCACCGTCCGCCATCGGCTTCATTGCCGAACATACCGGCCTTGCCAGTGTCTTCATGGCGCTGCCTCTGCTGCATGTGGTGGTTTTGCTGCTTTCGCGGCTCGCTCGCCATGCGGATGGTGCGGGCAAGGAATAGGCGTCTCGAATTTTGCCATGATTGCGGTAAAGTAGAAGCTCCAGCGCGTTGGGTGTTGACAAGCAAGCCCCCTTGTTTCACCTCAATTGCAAGACCTTGCCGCAAGCTCCAGAGACCGCCATGAATTCACCTGCCGATTACGACCCGAAGCCCCGCCGCGCATCCGTCGCTGTCGACGTAGGCGGCGTTATCGTGGGAGGCGGTGCACCCGTCGTGGTGCAGTCGATGACCAATACCGATACGGCTGACATCGACGCCACCGTCCGCCAAGTGGCGGCACTTTTCCAGGCCGGTTCGGAAATGGTGCGCATTACCGTCGACCGAGACGAAAGTGCGGCCGCCGTGCCGAAAATCCGCGAGCGGCTGCTACGACTTGGCATGGACGTGCCGCTGATCGGTGATTTTCACTATATCGGCCACAAGCTTCTGGCCGATCATCCGGCCTGTGCAGAGGCGTTGGCCAAATATCGCATCAATCCCGGCAATGTCGGTTTCAAGGACAAGAAGGACAAGCAGTTCGGCGAAATCGTCGAAATGGCGATCCGTTATGACAAGCCCGTCCGCATCGGCGTCAACTGGGGGTCGCTCGATCAGGAACTGCTGACGACGCTGATGGACAGAAACAAGGAGCAGGGTTTTCCGCTCTCCGCCCGTCAGGTGACGCGGGAAGCCATCGTTCAGTCGGCACTGATTTCCGCCGAGCTTGCCGAAGAGATCGGCCTGCCGCGCAACCGCATCATCCTGTCGGCCAAGGTCAGTCAGGTGCAGGACCTGATCGCCGTTTATTCGATGCTGTCGGAACGATCCAACCACGCCCTGCATTTGGGCTTGACCGAGGCGGGCATGGGTTCGAAGGGCATCGTCGCTTCGTCAGCTGCCATGGGTTACGTGCTGCAGCATGGCATTGGCGATACGATCCGCGTATCTTTGACGCCTGAGCCGAATGGCGACCGCACCCGCGAGGTGCAGGTGGCGCAGGAACTGCTGCAGGTCATGGGCTTTCGGCAATTCATTCCTGTTGTTGCGGCATGTCCCGGCTGCGGGCGCACCACGTCCACGGTATTTCAGGAACTGGCGCAGAACATCCAGAACGACATTCGCAAGAACATGCCGATCTGGCGTGAGAAATATCCAGGGGTCGAGGCGCTCAACGTCGCCGTCATGGGCTGCATCGTCAACGGCCCCGGTGAAAGCAAACATGCCGATATCGGCATTTCACTGCCCGGAACCGGCGAAAGCCCGGCTGCACCTGTTTTCATCGATGGCGAAAAGGCTCTCACCCTGCGTGGTCCCAACATCGCCGCCGATTTTGAAGCGCTTGTGATCGATTACATCGAAAAGCGTTTTGGCCAGAAAGATGCGGCGGAGTAATGCGTAAGTTGCAACGGCCTGAATTTCACTGTCATACCTCCTGAACCTCTCGGAGCATCCAGAAAAATGATCAAAAAAATCGCGATCGTCGCCCTTTGCGGCACCTATCTTTCCGCCTGCACCACCACTGATCCCTATACGGGCGAGCAGAAGATGTCGAACACGGCCGGCGGTGCCGGCATCGGCGCTGTCGTTGGTGCTCTCGGTGGTTTGGCTGTCGGCGGCTCGCCGGTTGGTCGCCGCAACGCCGCGCTGATCGGTGCGGGCATCGGTGCTCTCGCTGGCGGCGCCATCGGCAACTACATGGACGGGCAGGAAGCCGAGCTTCGCGCCCAGCTTCAGGGAACCGGCGTTTCGGTGACCCGCCGCGGTGACAGCATCGTCCTCAACATGCCATCCAACATCACCTTTGCCACGGATCAGGACCAGGTCATTCCGCCGTTCTACCAGACGCTCGATTCTGTCGCCATCGTACTGAACAAGTTCAACCGTACGCTGATCGACATCAACGGCCACACCGATTCCACCGGCAGCCTGCAGCATAACCAGGCGCTCTCCGAGCGTCGTGCTGCCTCTGTCGCCAATTATCTCGGTGCACGCGGCGTCGACCAGCGCCGTATTTCGACGCTCGGCTTCGGCCCGTCTCAGCCGATTGCTTCGAATGCCACGTCGGATGGTCGTGCGCAGAACCGCCGCGTCGAAGTGCTGATTTCGCCGCTCAAGGGCTGATTGGATGATGAAAAGCTGAGAGGTCAGCTTTTCCGTTCGGCGATGAATCTTGCGGCCGCGATGAGAATCGCGGCCTTTTCGCCGTAGGGGGCAAGGAGTTCGCTGGCTTCCGCCACCTGCTCCTGAAGCTTTTCGCGTGCCCATGTTTCACCGCGTAAGGCCACCAGCGTGCCCTTGCCGCGTGCGGCATCCTTGCCGGTCGCCTTGCCCATAGTGGCGGCATCGGCGGTCAGATCCAGAAGATCGTCGGCAAGCTGGAAGGAAAGGCCAATCTTTTCGCCGAAGAGGCGCAGTCGCTGCCTTTCGACTTCATCGCTGCCAGCAATGATCGCGCCTGCCTCGCAGGCGAAACGCAGCAAGGCGCCGGTTTTCATAGCCTGCAATGTAATGATGCCGCCCTCATCAGGCGTTTTCTTTTCGGCGGCGAGATCAAGGGCCTGCCCGCCAGCCATGCCACCAATACCGGCGGCACGGGCGAGGGAGAGAACGAGGGCGGCCTTGCGCTCGGCCGCCAGCGGATTGTCATCCGAGGCGATGATGTCGAAAGCAAGCGTCAGCAGGCTGTCACCGGCGAGGATGGCGGTTGCCTCGTCAAATTTGCGGTGCACGGTCGGCTGGCCACGGCGCAGGTCGTCGTCGTCCATGGCTGGCAGATCGTCATGGACAAGCGAATAACAATGGAGGCATTCGAGTGCTGCGCCGACATAGAGGCCGGCTTCGGCATCTCCGCCCAGAAGGGCGACACTTTCGATAACGAGAAAAGGCCGCAGGCGTTTGCCGCCGTTCAGCACGCCATGGCGCATGGCCTCTAGCAGGTTTTGCGGGCGTGTGATCTCGTCCGCGCGTGCTTCGCCGGAAAGCAGGTGGCCAAGCAGCGCTTCGGTTTTCGCCGCGTTTTCGCGCAGCCGCGTTTCGAAATTCGTCATCTGAGCGTCCATGCGCGCTCTTTGGCATGCCGGGCGAATGCAGGCAAACCTTTTCGTGATTCCTGGGTCGCAACGGTGTGACCGGACTCGCCTTGAAGACGGCAATGGACTATGAAAGGCTTCAATTGGCGTGGGCGCGGGGACGGATATTGAGCAGTACGCCTGAAAGCGACGCAGAATACGCCGTGCTGGCGGAAGACCGGAGCAGTCCGAAGGTGGATTTTCGCACGTTGGCAAAGCGCATCATCATGACCTTGCTGGCTTTGCTGATCCTGCCCTATTTGCTGATCCCGGTTTATGCGTTGCCGTTCATCCGGCCTGTTTCAACGCTGATGCTTGCCGATCTCGTGACGCTCCAGGGTTATGACAGGCGCTGGGTGCCGCTTGAGGATATTTCGCCGCGCCTCGTGCAATCCGTGATGATGTCCGAGGATGGGCAATTCTGTTTTCACGGCGGTGTGGACTGGAACCAGATGCAGTCTGTGGTCAGCAATGCGCTGGATGGGGCCTCCACCCGCGGTGCCAGCACCATTCCGATGCAGACGGCCAAGAACCTGTTTTTATGGAACGGACGCTCATTCCTGCGCAAGGGACTGGAATTGCCGCTGGCAATCGCGGCTGATTTCGTCTGGTCGAAAAAGCGGATGATGGAGATCTATCTCAACGTCGCCGAATGGGGGCCGGGCATCTACGGTATCGAGGCGGCAGCCCAGCATCATTTCAAGATACCGGCTGCCAAGCTCAGCTCGCGTCAGGCGGCGTTGCTGGCCGTCTCCCTGCCCAATCCGATTGACCGGGTTGCGAGCAAACCCGGGCGCGGCCTGCAGCGGCTGGCCGGCCTTATCGAGCGTCGGGCCCGCGCCTCGGGCGGCTATGTCGGCTGCGTGCTGGACTGATCCTGCGTGCTTGACTGATCTCTGCCATCTGCCTCAGCCCTTCCTGAAAATATAATCCGTTTCCTGACGCAGCGTTTCGCCCGGCCGCAGGATGGCGTGCGGAAAATCCGGGTGATTGACGGCATCGGGCCAAATCTGCGTTTCAAGGCAGAAACCGGCGAAGGGGCCATAGTGGCGGCCATCGAGGCCCGGAACGGGAACGTCGAGCTTGAAGGCTGAATAGAACTGCACACCGGGCTCTGTCGTGTGGACTTCAAGGGCAATATCGGAGGCAGGTGAATAGGCGCGGGCGACCTTGCGCTTGGCGCGACGCTCGGGCGAAAGGCAGAAATTGTGGTCGTAGAGAACCTGTTCGCCATTCTCCTTGCGCCGCATCGGCGTCGGGTGGCGCAGGTCGAAGACGGTGCCTTCGACGGAGCGGATTTCGCCGGTCGGTATCTGCTGTTCGTTGGTCGGCAGGTAAAAGTCAGCGGCGATGCTGATCTCATGGCCAAGTGCGGTATCCGCGCCGTCGAGGTTGAAATAGGAGTGCTGGCACACATTGGCGATGGTCGGCTGGTCGGTCACCGTTTCATAAACAACCGAAAGCACGCCGCCATCGCGGATCGTATAGGTAGCAGTGACCGTGCAATTGCCGGGATAACCGGCGCGTCCATCGGGGTCGATAATCTGCAGGACGGCGTGGCTTTCGCCATGCTCCATCAGCATCCAGTTGCGCTTGCCCATGCCGTCGCTGCCGCCGTGCAGATGGGTCACGCCCTTTTCGTTCAGTTCTAGCTGGTATTCATGGCCGTCGATCGCGAACCTGCCGTTGCCGATACGGTTGGCATTGCGGCCGGGCGTGGCGCCGAAATAGGAGGAGTATTTGTAATCCTCGAATTTGTCGAAGCCAAGCACCAGCGGGGCCTGGTGGCCGTCAAGCCGCAGATCCTGGATAACAGCGCCCCAGGTGATGACTTTCGCCGTCAAACCGTCTTTCGAGATGGTGACGCGTTCGACCTTTTCGCCGGTCGCCGTGAAACCGAAATCTTCTCGTGCCGCACCGTCGCTCATCTTGTCATTCTCCCTGGTATCGCGAATTGCCGGGCGGACGTTGCGTCATTTTCCAGCAATTCGCAATCCTGTAGTTTACGCGGCCAGTTTCCCGATGGCTTGGGGGTCATAAGGCGTCGTCTGGTATATCTCGTTGATCCAGTTTCCGAAAAACAGATGGGCGTGGCTGCGCCAGCGGTTCAGCGGGGCAAGCTCCGGATCATTGTGCGGAAAATAATCATGAGGCAGCTTGATGGGGACACCGGAGTTCACATCACGGAAATATTCATCCGCAAGCGAAGTGGAATCATATTCAACGTGGTTAAACATATAGAGCCGATTTCCGGCTTTCTCATGCGCCAGGCACACGCCCATCTCGTCGGACTCCATCAGGATTTCCAGCTCGGGGTGTTTTTCGATATCGGCGCGGCGCACTTCCGTCCAACGCGACACCGGAACCTGAAAATCGTCTGAAAAACCGTTAAGGTAAATCGATGAGGGGCTAAGGTTGCGGTGGCGATAAACCCCGAAAGCCTTTTCCTTCAACTCGTATTTCCGCACCCCGTGGAAATGGTAGATGGCGGCCATTGCGCCCCAGCAGACATTCAGGGTCGAATGGACGTTGGTCTGCGTCCATTCGAAAATCTGCTGCATCTCGTTCCAGTAGGTCACGTCTTCATAATCTAGCAGTTCGATCGGTGCGCCGGTGATGATGAAGCCGTCGAACTTGCGGTGACGGACCTCTTCCCAGGTCTGGTAGAAGGAGAGGAGATGTTCTTCCGGCGTATTCTTGGCGCGGTGACCGCCGATGCGGATGAGCGACAATTCCACCTGCAGCGGCGAGGCGCCAACAAGACGTGCCATCTGGATTTCCGTCTTGATCTTGTTCGGCATGAGGTTCAGAAGCCCGATCTGGAGCGGGCGAATATCCTGCCGGATGGCCGCCGTTTCGGTCATGACCCGCACACCCTCATGAACGAGGGTCTCAAAGGCGGGAAGGGTATCGGGAATCTTGATTGGCATGTCGAACTCTCTTTTCGGATGACGTAAAGAACGTTGCGAAAACAAAAAAACCGGCAGCGAAATCGCGGCCGGTCCCAGGAAATTGCCCTTTTCCTCGACCCTTTAGCGACTTCTTTAAAGTGGCTGCAAGCCGGTCGGCAAATCACCACTGAGGCGTTTCATAATCCCGAAGCCGGCGAAAATCAATATAGGCTGATTTCATCGGGGTTTCGGCTTTCCATTTTCGGCCGAGGTGCGGTAAGGCAAGGCATGAACAAAGAGCGCTTCACCATTCTGCTTGGCGGCGATGTCGCGGTGACCGATCGTCTGAAACGGGCGGTCGTCAATAGCCGTGTGATTGCGGCCGATGGCGGCATGCGCCACGCCACGCCGCTCGGTCTCACGCCCGAACTGTGGGTCGGGGATTTCGATTCCGCCAGCCAAGAGCTGCTCGATGCCTGGCCGGATGTGACGCGGCAACCCTATCCGGCGGCAAAGGCCGTGACGGATGGTGAGATCGCGGTGTCCGAGGCACTGTCGCGTGGCGCGCATTCGCTGTTGCTGGTGGGAGCGCTCGGCGGCGCGCGAAGCGATCATGCGCTTCAGCACCTTCTTTATGCCGTGGCGCTGGCGGAGCGTGGTTTCGAGGTGACGCTGACCTCGGGTGAAGAAGAGGCGAGGCCGCTGCTTGCCGGTTCGCTCTCCATTGATCTTCCGGCTGGATCGCTGTTCTCGGTTGCCGGCTTCACCACCCTTGAAGGGCTCGATATCGGCAATGTCCGCTATCCACTTAACGATTTCGCGCTTGCTTTCGGTTCCTCCCGCACTATTTCCAATGTCGCGAATGGCGGCCCTGTGCATTTCTCGCTGAAAAGCGGCAAAGCCATCGTGCTCGCCCGCCCCTATGACCTGACCGGAGCCTGACGCCTTGGCACCCCCAATTCTGAAACTCGACGATATCAAGCTGACCTTCGGCGTGACCCCGTTGCTCGACGGCGCCAACCTCCAGGTGGAGCCCGGTGACCGCATCTGCCTTGTGGGGCGCAATGGCTCGGGCAAATCCACGCTGATGAAGATCGCCGCCGGCCTGGTCGAGGCACAGTCGGGCGAGGTTTTCCGGCACCCCGCGGCCACCATTCGTTATCTGGAACAGGCACCGGATTTTGCCGGTTACGCCACCGTTCAGGCCTATGCGGAATCGGGGCTCGGGCCGGGCGACGATCCCTATCGCGTGACCTATCTTCTCGAGCATCTGGGTCTTACCGGGCAGGAAAATCCGGAAAGCCTGTCAGGCGGTGAAGCGCGCCGTGTGGCGCTTGCCCGCGTGATGGCGCCGGAACCCGATATTCTGATGCTGGACGAGCCGACCAACCATCTGGACCTACCCACGATCGAATGGCTGGAAGGCGAGTTGCAGCAGACGCGCAGTGCGCTGGTGCTGATCTCGCACGACCGGCGCTTTTTGGAGAAGGTCTCGACCTCCACGGTGTGGCTCGATCGCGGTCAATCACGCCGTCTCAATCGCGGCTTTGCCCATTTCGAGGAATGGCGCGACAAGGTGCTGGAAGAGGAAGAACTGGAACAGCACAAGCTCGGCAAGGCCATCGAGCGTGAAGAGCACTGGATGCGCTACGGCGTGACCGCAAGGCGCAAGCGCAACATGCGCCGCGTTGGCGAGCTTCAGGCCATGCGTGCGGACTATCGCGGCCACAAGGGGCCGCAGGGTTCCGTGCAGGCGACCGTCACGGAAGGGCGGGAATCCGGCAAGCTGGTCATCGAGGCCGACGCCATCACCAAGGCTTATGGCGAGCGCGTGATCGTGGCGCCGTTCTCGCTCAGGGTTCATCGTGGAGATTGCATCGGCCTCGTCGGGCCGAACGGTGCGGGCAAGACGACGCTTCTGAAGATGCTGACGGGCGAGCTTGAGCCCGATAGTGGCACGGTGAAGCTTGGCACCAATCTGGAGATCGCCACGCTCGACCAGAAGCGCGAGGATCTCAATCCCAACGAAACGCTCGCGCATTATCTGACCGACGGCCGTGGTGATAATCTTCTCGTCAATGGCGAGGTGAAGCATGTGACGGGTTACATGAAGGACTTCCTGTTCCAGCCGGAGCAGGCGCGCACGCCCATCCGCAATCTCTCCGGCGGGGAGCGCGCCCGTCTTATCCTGGCGCGCATTCTGGCCCGGCCGACCAATCTTCTGATCCTCGACGAACCGACAAACGATCTCGATATTGAAACGCTCGATCTGTTGCAGGAGATCGTTGCCGGTTTTTCCGGCACGGTCATTCTCGTCAGCCACGACCGTGATTTTCTCGACCGCACCGTCACCTCCACCATCGCACCCGCCAATCCCGATCAGCCGGATGGGCGCTGGATCGAATATGCGGGCGGCTATTCGGACATGATGGCACAGCGCAAGGGTGCGGCGGACGAAAAACGCAAGGCCGAAAGGCAGGAAAAGGCCAAGGCCGTATCCTCAGCCTCGCCGTCGCAGGAGCCAGCGAAGGCCAAGGGCAAACTTTCCTTCAAGCAGAAATTCGCTCTCGAAAACCTCCCGAAGGAAATGGAAAAGACCCAGGAAGAGATCGCAAAACGCGAACAGCGCATGGCTGACCCGCAACTCTTTGCCAAGGATCAGGTCACTTTCAACAAGCTGGCGCAGGAAATGGAAAAGCTGCGCGAAAAGTTGGAAACCATGGAAGAGGAATGGCTGGAACTGGAGATGCTGCGCGAGGAACTTGAGAGCTGAAGCCAGGCACTCTCCGTTCGAGCAGTCCTTCGTCGGCCTTTGACAGGCAAGCGGAATTACCGTTCTATGACCCCGCTCGTTTGGAGGAGATCTGAAAATGCGCATGATTTTTGTCAATCTGCCGGTCAAGAATATCGAGGTGTCGAAAAGCTTCTTCACGGCCCTCGGTTTCAGTTTCAATCCGGAATATTCCGACGACCGCACGCTCTGCATGATCGTGGAGGAGAACATTTTCGTGATGCTTCTTCAGGAGGAACGGTTTCGGGATTTCATTAATGGCGATATCGCCGATGCCAAACAGAGCACCGAGGTTCTGACCTGCCTTTCCGCTGGAAGCCGGGAGGAGATCGACGGGATGATCGCAACCGCGCTTGCCTCCGGCGGTAGCAGCTGGAAGCCGGTTCAGGACCATGGCTTTATGTATGCCGGCAGCTTTCAGGATCCCGACGGTCACGTCTGGGAGCTGGTGCATATGACGGGACAGGGCTGATCTCGCCCATCTTGCCAATCACCGACGACGGGACTAAACCGTCATCTTGATCTAACGGGGTGTCTTCTGTGCTTTGTGCAGAAGGCTGAGAGGCTTGCCAACCCGAAGAACCTGATCCGGTTCATACCGGCGGAGGGATTAGACGGCTTAAAGGCAAGCGGCTATTCCTTCTCGTTTTTTGAGGAGATACCCGTGCGCCGTCGTCTTTTCCTGAATTCCGTCATTGCCGCCTCGCTGTTTCTGCCCGGTTTAGCCGCGGCGCAGGACAAGCCGGAACTGACCGTCTACACCTATGAAAGCTTCGTTTCCGAATGGGGCCCCGGCCCCAAGGTGAAGGAAGCCTTCGAGAAGGTTTGCGGCTGCACGGTCAATTTTGTCGGTGTCGCGGATGGCGTGGCGCTGCTCAATCGTCTGAAACTTGAAGGCGCAGGATCCAAGGCGGATGTGGTCGTTGGTCTCGATACCAATCTTGTCGCGGAAGCCAAACAGACCGGCCTTTTTGACGCCAGCGGCATCGATGTATCGGCTGCCAAGGTGCCGGGCGGTTACAAGGACGATGTTTTCGTACCCTATGATTATGGGCATTTCGCTGTGATCTATGACACGCAGGCGGTGAAAAACCCGCCGGCGAGCCTTAAAGAACTGGTGGAAGGCGACTCCGCGCAGAAGATCGCCATTCAGGACCCGCGTACCTCCACGCCTGGGCTTGGCCTGCTTTTGTGGGTAAAGTCGGTTTATGGCGACAAGGCGCCGGAGGCTTGGGCAAAGCTCAGGAAGCGCATTCTCACCGTCACGCCCGGCTGGTCGGAATCCTATGGCCTGTTCACCAAGGGAGAGGTGCCGATGGTGCTCTCCTACACCACCTCGCCCGCCTATCACATGGTCGCCGAAAAGTCGGACCGTTATCAGGCTGCGGCCTTTTCGGAAGGGCATTACATCCAGATCGAAGTGTCCGGCCTTCTCAAAAATGCGCCGCACAAGGAGCTGGCAAAGCAGTTTCTCGCTTTCACACTGACATCAGGTTTTCAGGATGCCATTCCCGAAAACAACTGGATGATGCCGGTTGCGGCAACGTCGGCGCCCTTGCCCGAGGCATTTTCCAAACTCGTCGTGCCGCAGAAGACCTTTCTGATGGATCCCGAAGAGGTGGCGAAGAACCGCAAGGCCTGGATCGACGAATGGCTTTCGGCCATGAGCATGAACTGAGGAAGAGGCACGCCCGCGCATGATGCTGCGTCGCGATTATCGGCGGTCGATCATTTTTGGGACGGCGGCTTTTGCCGCCGTTTTCCTGTTCATGGCGCTCGCGGTTTTCGCGCTATTGTCCTTTGATGCCGGCGCATCCGCCGCCGGTGTCATGGATGCCTATACGCTGCGCATCCTGCGCTTCACGCTGTACCAGGCGACGTTGTCCACCCTTTTGTCCATCGTTCTTGGCCTGCCCGTCGCTCTGGCGCTCGCCCGGCGGAAAGAGTTTCCCGGAAGGATTTGGATCATCCGGCTGATGGCGGTGCCGATGGGGCTGCCGGTGATCGTCGGCGCTTTCGGCATCATCACCATCTGGGGCAGGCAGGGCGTGCTGAATAGCGCGCTTGTTTTTGCCGGGGCGGATGAGCCTTTCAGCATTTACGGCCTTTCCGGCATTCTCATCGCTCACGTCTTCTTCAATCTGCCGCTTTGTGTGCGGCTGATGCTGGCGGGGCTGGAGCGTATTCCGGGGGAATATTGGCGCATGGCGGCAAGTCTCGGCATGGGGCCGGTTTCGGTTTTCCGTTTCATCGAATGGCCGGCGGTCTCGCGGCTCATTCCCGGCATTGCCGGGCTAGTTTTCATGCTGTGCGCCACCAGTTTCACGCTCGTGCTTCTTCTCGGCGGCGGGCCGGCGGCGACAACGCTGGAGGTGGCGATCTATCAGGCGCTGCGATTCGATTTCGATCCGCAGCGGGCGATTGCGCTTTCGGTTCTGCAGATCGTCCTCACCGCAGTCCTGCTCGGACTCCTTGCCTTTTTGCCATTGCCGGAAGCGGAAATCTCCTCGCTTGGTCGCAACATCCGCCGTTTCGACGGCAGAACTACAGGCGCGCGGCTGTGGGACGGTGCGGCAATCGTTTTTGCCGTCTTCCTGGTCGGGCTGCCGCTTGTCGCCATAGCTGTTTCGGGGCTGCAGGCCGATCTGTCGCGTCTGCTCATCGCGCCGATCTTCCTGCGTGCCGCGACGACCAGTCTTTTAATCGCCATGCTGTCGGCAATTCTCGTCGTCCTCTGCTGCATGGCGATCATCGGCGCACGCCAGGCCATCGGCTCCAGACGCCAGGTGGCGTGGCCTCTCGGCCTGCTTTCTGCCCTGCTTGGGGCGGGGTCGTCGCTGGTGCTGCTTGTTCCGCCCGTCGTGCTGGGAAGCGGATGGTTCCTGCTGTTGCGGGTGTTTGGTGATGTCAGTTTTTATGCGCCCGTTCTCGTGGCGCTCATCAATATGCTGATGGCCCTGCCGCTTGCCATGCGGGTGATGGAGCCGGCCTTCACCAGCCATTTTCTGCGCACTGGTCGCCTTTCCGCCAGTCTCGGGCTTCAGGGCTATTCGCGGCTGCGGTTTGCCGATCTGCCGGTTCTGTGGCGGCCCGTGCTGATGGCACTTTCTTTTGCCATGGCGCTATCGCTCGGCGATCTCGGGGCAGTTGCACTGTTCGGATCGGAAAATTTCGTGACCTTGCCCTGGCTGGTCTACAGCAATATGGGCAGCTATCGCACCAACGATGCGGCCGGTTATGCCTTCCTCCTCGGTGTCGTTTGCCTGCTGCTTGCGGCAGGCGGTACTTCACGGCAATCCCCATCAGCAAGGGCTGGTATATGACAGGCGATGATTTTGCCGTTGCGCTGGACAAGATCAGGCTGCGGCTCGGAACGCAGGACTTCGATCTCGGTTGCACCTTTCCGCAAGGTCAGGTGACTGCGGTTGTGGGTGCCTCCGGTTCGGGAAAATCGACGCTCCTCAATCTCGTTGCCGGTTTCGAGGTGCCAGATTTTGGCCGTGTGGTTATCCACGGACAGGACATGGCGGCATCGGACCCTTCGGAAAGGCCGGTTTCATCGATCTTTCAGGACAATAATCTTTTCGCCCATCTCGATATTTTCACCAATGTCGCTCTCGGAGTCAGCCCCGGCCTGAAATTGCGGGCGGAAGACCGGCAGAGGATCGAGGTGGCGCTGGCGCGCGTCGGTCTTGCGGGTTTCGACAAGCGCCTGCCGGGCACGCTTTCCGGCGGCGAAAGACAAAGGGCGGCGCTGGCGCGTGCGCTGGTGCGGCAAAAACCGGTCATGCTGCTCGATGAGCCCTTCGCCGCGCTTGATCCGGGACTGCGGGCGGGCATGACGGCTTTGCTTCTCGACTTGCACGCCGAAACAAAAAATACGGTGATTATTGTCACGCATCACCCCGACGACATAAAAAAGCTGGCGCAACGGGTGGTTTTTCTTGATCGCGGCCGCGTTGTCTATGCAGGCTCGACCGCAGATTTCTTCGCCACACAAAATGTGAAGGCGGTAGACAGTTTTCTGAATGGCTGATCGCCTTATTTTCGACGCGTGCCGCTGGCAATCGCTTTAGATAACTTCAATGGCGCTAATTTGCACTTGCCAGTTTCAAGTTGTTGCCCGAGAAAAGATGGGAATTATTGCGTTCTTCAGGAATATTCCGGACTTGATGGATCGTTTTTACCGTTTTGGCATTCATCGCCCGTTGGGGCGAATCTGTTATTCTGGTCTGCAATTAACGGATGATCAGGAACGTTAAGGGGCAGGCATAGAGAATGAAAAATAGCATGACTGCACAGCGGAGGCTTTTCTCCGGTTCAGGCCTTCGCCGTTCCGGCCGGCTTGCTGCGGCGTGGTCCGCGCTGACGGCGTCTGCCGTGCTGCTGTCATCGTGCCAGTCCCTGTTCAGCCCGGCCTACCAGTCCACATTGCGTCCCTCTGACAATCCGCAGACCGTGGAGCAGGTACAGAAGAACGATCCGCGTGCCCAGATGGGTGCGCGCGAACATCCGCGCATCGTGGCAAGTTATGGCGGCGAATATCGCGACGCCAAGACGGAGCGGCTGGTCGCCCGTATTGCCGGCGCGCTGACGGCTGTCTCGGAAAATCCGCAGCAATCCTATCGGATTACCATTCTCAATTCGCCCGCCATCAACGCTTTCGCCTTGCCCGGTGGATATCTTTACGTGACGCGCGGGCTTCTGGCGCTCGCCAATGACGCCTCGGAAGTGGCGGCCGTGCTGTCGCACGAGATGGGCCATGTGACCGCAAACCACGGCATCGAACGCCAGCGCCGCGAAGAGGCGGAGGTGATTGCCAGCCGCGTGGTTGCGGAAGTTCTGTCGAGCGATCTTGCGGGCAAGCAGGCGCTGGCCCGCGGCAAGCTGCGGCTTGCGGCCTTCTCCCGTCAGCAGGAATTGCAGGCGGACGTCATCGGCGTTCGCATGCTGGGCGAGGCCGGTTACGACCCCTATGCATCGCCACGCTTTCTGGATTCCATGGCGGCCTATGCACGGTTCTCCTCGGCCGATCCCGAAAACGACCAGAGCCTCGACTTCCTTTCCAGCCACCCCAACACGCCGCAGCGCATTGAGCTTGCGCGTCGTCACGCCCGTGCCTTCGGACAGGAAGGGCAGGTCGGGGACCGGGGCCGCGACTGGTTTCTGGATGGCATAGACGGCCTGCTTTACGGGGACAGCCCACAAGAGGGTTATGTCCGCGGCCAGACATTCCTGCATGGAACGCTGGGTATCCGTTTCGACGTGCCGGAAGGGTTCGTCATCGACAACAAGGTGGAGGCCGTTCTGGCGACTGGCCCGGGCGACATGGCCATCCGTTTCGATGGCGTGGCCGATCCGAAACAGACGAGCCTTGCCAATTACCTCACCAGCGGCTGGGTTGCCGGCCTGTTGCCGGAAACCGTCAAGGAAACGCAGATCAACGGTCTGGAGGCTGCGACAGCCCGCGCCAGCGCCGATAAATGGGATTTCGATGTGACCGTCATTCGTGTCGGTCAACAGATTTTCCGTTTCCTGACAGCGGTGCCGAAGGGCAATACCCAGCTCGATTCCATCGCCAATGTGCTGCGCACCAGCTTCCGTAAGATGACGCCGCAGGAGATTGCCTCGTTGAAGCCGCTCAGAGTACGCGTAGTGACTGTGAAGCCCGGTGAAACTGTGGCGACAATGGCGGCGCGGATGATGGGAACGGAGCGGAAGCTCGACATGTTCCGCATGATTAACGCAATGAGCGCCACGGCCACGCTTCAGCCCGGCCAGCGGGTCAAGATCATTTCGGAATAGAGCCAAAGAAAAACCCCGGATCGCTCCGGGGTTTTTTGTTGTCTGGCATCTTTTAGAATTATTGCCACTCGCGCACGTCGACGAAATGACCGGCGATTGCCGCAGCTGCAGCCATGGCCGGCGAGACGAGGTGGGTGCGGCTCTTATAGCCCTGACGGCCCTCGAAGTTGCGGTTCGAGGTGGAGGCACAGCGTTCGCCGGGCTTCAGGCGATCGTCATTCATGGCAAGGCACATGGAGCAGCCCGGTTCGCGCCATTCGAAACCAGCGTCGAGGAAAATCTTGTCCAGACCTTCCTTTTCCGCCTGTTCCTTGACGAGTCCGGAGCCGGGTACGATCATGGCCGAGACGGTGGAAGCCACCTTGCGGCCATCGACGATCTTTGCCGCCGCCCGCAGATCCTCGATGCGGCCATTGGTGCAGGAGCCGATGAAGACACGGTCGATGGCGATATCGGTGATGCGCGTACCGGGTTTCAGGCCCATATAGTCAAGCGCGCGCCACTTGGAGGTGCGCTTGTTTTCTTCCTCGATATCATCGGGATTGGGAACGATGCCTTCAACGGAGGTCACATCCTCCGGGGACGAACCCCAGGAGACAATTGGCGGCAGGTTGGCTGCATCGAGGATGACAACCTTGTCATAATGGGCGCCCTCATCGGATTTCAGCGTCTTCCAATATGCGATGGCCTGTTCCAGCGTCTCACCCTTCGGCGCACGCGGTTTGTCCTTGATGTAATCGAAAGTCGTTTCATCGGGTGCGATCAGACCGGCGCGGGCGCCGCCCTCGATGGTCATGTTGCAGACCGTCATGCGCCCTTCCATGGAGAGCGAGCGGATCGCCTCGCCAGCAAATTCGATCACATGGCCGGTGCCGCCGGCCGTGCCGATCTCGCCGATAATGGCAAGGATGATGTCCTTGGCGGTCACGCCTTCCGGAAGCTTGCCATCGACACGCACCAGCATGTTCTTGGCCTTTTTCTGGATCAGCGTCTGGGTGGCCAGAACATGCTCCACTTCCGACGTGCCGATACCGTGCGCCAGAGCGCCGAAAGCGCCGTGGGTGGAGGTGTGGCTATCGCCGCAGACGATCGTCATGCCGGGCAGGGTGAAGCCCTGCTCGGGGCCGACGATGTGGACGATGCCCTGGCGCTTGTCGCGCTCGGAATAATATTCGACACCGAACTCCTTGGCGTTCTGCGCAAGCGCTTCCACCTGAATGCGGCTTTCCTCGTTCTTGATGCCTTCCAGCCGGTCGGCTGTGGTCGGAACGTTATGGTCGACCACGGCGAGCGTGCGGGTCGGCGAATGCACGGGTCGGCCGGCAATGCGCAAACCTTCGAAGGCTTGCGGGCTCGTCACCTCATGCACGAGGTGACGGTCGATGTAGAGAAGACAGGTGCCGTCCGGGTCACGATTGACGACGTGGTCGTCCCAGATCTTGTCATATAAGGTGCGGGGTGCGCTCATGGCTCTATGCCTTGTCATGGAAAAGGGTAATCAGGGTTCAGAAAGGTGGTGGACAGCGGGTGCTGTCAGGCGAGCCTAAGTCGGCTGTTGAGCGCCCCGGAAATGCGCGCAAAGAACCGTGCCGGCAGACGCTTGTGGTCCTGCAGCACGTAAACATTCTGAGCGAGACATCCGAATTTAGATCCCATGGCAACTTTCATAGCAGATCGATGGTTTTACGGCAATATGAATGCTTGGGAGACGCGCCGAAGGATGGAATAGTTTCGTTCATATGCGCTGCACCACGGTTGGATCGCCTGCGCTGCAACGCTTTGCGATCGATATGGTGCGACGCAACTTGCCTATTTTGCGGCGCACATATAGATGGGTTCCCTTATCATTTGCATTCGACGAGAAATCGAAGGGAGGAAAGCACATGGTATCCGAAAAGGCCCTCATATCGAAGATCACCTGGCGGCTGATGCCGTTTCTTGGCCTTCTCTACCTCATCGCTTATATTGACCGCCAGAATGTCAGCTATGCCAAGCTGCAGATGGTCGATGCGCTGAGCCTGAGCGAATATGCCTACGGTCTTGGCGCTTCGCTGTTTTTCATCGGTTATTTCCTCTTCGAAGTGCCGAGCAACCTGTTCCTCAACCGTTTCGGCGCCAGCAAATGGTTTGCCCGCATTCTGGTTTCCTGGGGCGCCGTCACCATCGCGCTTGCCTATACGCAGAACGCCACGATGTTTTACATCCTGCGTTTCCTGCTCGGGCTTTGCGAAGCGGGCTTCTTCCCCGGCGTGCTGTTCCTCATGACGCTCTGGTTTCCGCGTGATTATCGCGGACGCATGATCGGGCTCTTCATGATCTTCAGCGCGCTCGCCAACGCGGTCGGTGCGCCGCTCGGCGGCATGCTGCTCGATCTCGATGGTTTCCTCGGTTATGCCGGATGGGAATGGGTCTTCCTGGCGACCGGCATACCTGCCGTCATCGCCGGCATCGTCACCTTCTTTTATCTGGATGACACGCCTGATAAGGCGAAGTTCCTCACCCAGGATGAGAAGGACTGGCTGAAGAACCGGCTGGCCGAAGAAAACAAGGGCATGGAAGAACATGCGGAAGACGGTTTCAAGGCTCTGGTCAACCCGCGCGTTCTGTTCATGGCGCTGTGCTATGTCGGATTTCCGCTGGCTGCTTATGGGCTTAGCTACTGGCTTCCGACGATCGTGAAGAGTTTTGGTGTTTCCAACACCACCAACGGCTTCATCAATATCATCCCCTGGATTATCGTCGCCATCGCCCTGTTCGTCGTGCCTTCCGCGGCCGACAAGGCGAAGAACAAGACGCCCTATATTGTTGGTCCGGCTTTCGTTGGCGCTTTCTGCCTGCTGATGTCGGCATTACTCAGCGATCCGGTGTTGCAGTTCGCCTTCCTTTGTGTCGCTGCCGCAGGTATCTTCGCCGGCCAGCCGGTGTTCTGGAGCCTGCCCGGCCGTTTCCTCAAGGGAGCGGGTGCGGCTGCGGGTATCGCCGCGATCAATTCCGTCGGCAATCTCGGTGGCTTCGTGGCGCAGAATGTCGTGCCGTGGATCAAGGATCAAACCGGCAGCACCATCGCGCCGATGTTCTTCCTTGCTTTTTGCCTCGCGCTTGCAGGGGTGCTGGTCATCATCGCAACGCGAAAAATGGGCAATCAGCTCAAGGCTGCCTGACTTTGGAAGATTGCGACAGCTGACGCGATTGCTCACAGTTGCACATATAAAAAATTGTGGCCCGGAGGTTTCCGGGCCACATTCATTTTAAGCGGCAATAGATGAGGTTCTCTTTGAGAGAATTATGCGGTGAACCAATCGTTACCGGTGAGGTGAACATTGGAAAGAATGATCTTCTCGCCCTTGTGGTCGCCAGAAACGTTGTAGCTGAGGATGGTGTCGTTGTCTTCGAACCTCACTGCCCAACTATCGATGGTCGTATTTACCAGCTTGAGCTTGTCCACGGCGGCGTTGAAACCATCGATCGTGTCAGTGACAATGCTCTTGGCCATATCACCGAGATTGAATACAAAGGTATCGGCGCCACCGCTTGCGATGATGTGATCGATTCCCTTGCCGCCGGTCACTAGCGACGAAGCCAAGTTCACACCGCTCAGGTCGATGGTGTCGTTACCTGCACCCGCGTCGATCTTGACGGACGTGAAGCTTCCGTCTGTGACGCCGGCACCGCCGTTAACGACATTGGTTCCGGCAGCGATACCGCCGGCACCAGCTTCGTTAAATGCAGTGCCAGCCTTCACGACAATCGTATCGTTACCGGCACCCGTATCGATGTTGAAGGCATTTACCCAGTTCTTGTCGTTGGAAACGACCGAAACGGTGACGGTGTCATTGCCTGCACCCGTCGAGATGTTGCCACGCTTGGCATTGGAAACGTCTACGTTGGACGAACCGGTGCCGCCGAGATGAACGTCGACCTGAACGAAATCCTTGAAGATAAGGTTTTCAGAGGTGTCTGACTGGGCAAGAGCGTTCTTTACCGAGTTCCATGCCGAAGACACGTCGAACTTAAAGGCGTTTGCGGACGCGTCGTAGCCAACATCAACCGTACCGCCAGCACCCGTGCCGGGAACCGACACGGAACCGACGTTGACACTGCCGGTTTCCATCGAGGAGCCATTCTTAACCTGGGCGGTCGATTCCGTGAGGAGCTTATAAGCTTCCTGATCAATGAGGCTTGTAAGCGAGGAAACCGAAGCGGCGCCGCCATTACCAAACGTTACTTTTAACGCCATTTTAAACTCCTATAAATTTTTGAGAAATCGATGAATTGAAATTAAGTTTCTGTTAATTGTTGCGGGTAACATTTAATACATAAAAAACCATAATACAATATAAGAAAACGGTATTTTCAAAAAAATCGCGTATTTGGTGTGTTGAAAATTTTTCTATTTTTTGCTTAATAAGTAAGAAACTATTCCTGCACGAAGGTCTTTTTGAGTCTGTCCTGGAATGGCTTCACAAAATAGGACAGAACACTTCTCTCGCTGGTCTGGATAAATACTTCCGCCGGCATGCCAGGATACAACTTCCCGCCAGGTAGATGCCCCATGCCAGCTTTGTTGGGTCTGATGCGCAGGACGTAATAAGATGTGCCAGTTCGGGAATCTGTCTGCAGATCAGGGGCGACGACAGCAACTTCCGCGCTCAAGTCCGGTGTCGTGCTTTGATTAAACGCCGTGAAGCGAACGGTGACCGGCTGCCCGACGTAAATCTGATCGATGTCTCGCGGCGTTATATTGGCTTCGATTGCAAGCTCATCCTTGTCAGGAACCACCAGCATCAGCACTTCACCGGGTTGGATGACGCCGTTTATGTTGTGCACTGAAAGTTGATAGATACGACCTGCAATCGGTGAGCGGATGTCGAGACGATCTAGCTGGTCGCGTGTTGCCGCCAGCCGTTCTTCATATTCGGCAACGGTTGCTTCGATCGATGTCAGATCTTTCGTGACTTCCGATTTTCGGTCTTCGTCGAGTTGAAGCAATTGCAGGTCCAGTTCGCTCAGCTTGCCCACGGTCTGCGCACGAGCCGCGATATATTGGCCCTGCTGACCTTCAAGATTGGAAAGCTGGCGCTTCAGGAGATTGAGGCGCTGGAGCGTGACGAGTCCTTTTTTCAAGAGCTCATCTGTCTTGGAGACATCTTCCTTCACAATGGCGAGTTCGTTTTCCGTGGCCTCAACCTGGACGTCGAGGCCGCGTGCCTCGTCGGCCAGTTGAAGCTTGCGTGTGGCAAGCTGCTTTTTCATGCCGATCAACGCGTTGCGACGACTGTTGAAAAGGTTCTGTTCGCTATTGATGAAGGTTTTGGCCGACTTCGAACTCGTCAGTGCCGTCAGGTCTTCGGTCACGGTGAAAGAGGGTTCTTCGGCAATCTCTGCCCGCAGGCGCGCCCGACGCGAATAGAGTTGCGCAAGCGTATTCTCAATAATTGAGAGGTTTGCCTGAACGACCGTGGCGCTCAGCCGTAACAGAATCTGACCAGCCGCGACCCTGTCGCCTTCGACGACATTGATCTCACTGACGATGCCGCCGGAAAGATGCTGGATTTTTTTGGAATTGCCTTCAACGACCACACGGCCCGTGGCCACCACGGCGCCGGCAAGCTTTGCGAAAGCCGCCCAGCCGCCCATTCCGACGAGAAGGCCGAGACCGAGAACGACCACGGCGGCCGAATGCCTGAGAATGGATGAATTCGTCGTACCGGTTTTTTCTGCATCAGCCATTTTCGCTCACCCGGTTTTCAATCTTGCGCGTTTCTTCCCCCTCGGGCACCTGGCGGATATTCTGCCGCAGGATTTGCGCAAGCACCTCTTCCTTGGTGCCGAAGCGCAGCATCCGGCCATTGCTCATCACCATCACCATATTGATGCTTTCGAGGGCGCTGGGGCGGTGTGCAATGACGACGACAATGCCGCCACGCGCCCTGATGTCGCCGATGGCATTGCGAAGCGCCGCCTCGCCTTCGCTGTCCAGGTTGGAATTCGGTTCATCGAGAAGGACGAAGAAGGGCTCGCCGAACAGCGCGCGGGCAAGGCCGATGCGCTGCTTCTGCCCGCCCGACAAAGCCTCGCCGCGATCGCCTATAGAGGTATCGTAGCCATTCGGCAGGTTGAGGATCAGCTCATGCACCTGAGCGGCCTTGGCGGCGGCAACGATCGATTCCGCAGTCGCATTGCGGTCGAAACGCGCGATGTTCTGCGCGACCGTTCCCGGCATCAGTTCCACCTGCTGGGGCATGTAGCCGATGGATTTGCCGAGGAACTCGAAGTCCCACTGGTTGAGTGCTGCTCCATCGAAGCGGACGGAGCCGCGCTCATAGGGCCAGATGCCGGTCATCAGACGCGCCAGGGTGGATTTGCCCGAGGCGCTTGGACCGATGATGCCGAGCCCATCGCCCGCATTCAGCGTGAAGGAGATGTCGGCGACCGTATCGCGCGCGCCATTCGGCGGGCCACCGGTGACACGATCGACGGCAACGGTAAATTGCGGACGCGGCAGGGAGAGCGGTGGGGCGGGCTCCGGCACAAGCTCCAAAAACTCGTTGACGCGTTTCCACCCCTGCCTGGCGGTCATGAAGCTGCGCCAGTTCGCGATCGCATGTTCGACAGGGCCGAGTGCCTTTGCAGAAAGGATCGATCCTGCGATGATGCTGCCTGCCGAGGCGTGGCCGTCGATGACAAGCACGGCGCCGATGGCCATGACGCCGGATTGCAACAACAGGCGGAATGTTCGCGACATGGCGCCGAGCATGCCTGCGGTATCTGACGTCGACAGGGTCACGGAGCGATATTTGGAGTGCAATTCGTCCCACATCGACGTCACCGCACCCATCATACCCATGGTCTTGATGGATTCGATGTTGCGCTGGCTGCTGCCGACAAGCACGTTTCTCTGGCCTCGCGCGGTATAGGCCTGCTTCGTTGCCCTTTCGGTCAGCCAATTGGTCAGAAGCGTCAGCACGACGAGAACCACGGCCCCGCCGAGCACCGCAAAACCGATCCAGGGATGCAGGGCAAAACAGATCAGGAGATAGATGGGCAGCCAGGGAATATCGAAAAAGGCTGCCGGGCCCGGTCCGGAGAGAAACTGGCGGATCTGATCGAGGTCACCGACGATCTGCAGCCCGTCGATCTTGCTGGAGGCGAGAAGCGGCGCGCTGATCGATGCCCTGAAAAGCTTCTGATTGAGCGCATCATCCATATTGTCGGAGATGCGCGCCAATATACGGCCTCGCAATGCGTCGAACCCCATCAGAAACGCGTAGAGAACGATTAGGAGAACGACCAAAGCCACAAGAGATGGAATGCTCTTGCTGGGCAAAATGCGATCGTAAACTTCCAGCATGAAAAGCGAGCCGGAAAGATTAAGGATGTTCATCAACGCGCTGGCGAGGCCAACCGCGAAAAAAGCGGACTTATTTTTTGTTAAAAAAGAATTAAATAAAAACATAATAACACCTAAAACAGCAAGAAAATTGCACAATAAAAGGGATTAGGCAATGCTATTCGAGGATGGGCTAAAACACCCGCCTGAAAAATCTAAGTAAATATCTGTTATCTGTTTGGAATCTGTTGGTTTATCCAGAAAAAAACTGAAGTGGGACCAGCAGACGGGAAGAAGCGACGGCGTTTCTTAAGGTTTCTGGCCCGCCGCCGTAATTCGGGCCAGGTATCCAATTGGCAGTTTGCGGCCTGCGGTTTGCGATTGGCAGCCTGAGACCACAAAAAAGGCGACCCGAAGGCCGCCTTTCGTGCATCCATCGAAATGGAAATCTTATTCCGCCGTAGCTTCTGCAGCCTTTGCTGCTTCTTCCGCTGCCTTGGCTTCTGCGGCTTCGGCTGCTGCCTTTTCGGCGGCGAGAGCCTGTGCTGCTGCTACCTTTTCAGCTTCCAGACGTGCCTTTTCTTCGGCAGCTGCCTGGCGTTCGGATTCGTTCAGCTTGCGGGCGCGCGTACCGGTGTTTTCAACGATACGGGCAGCCTTGCCGCGACGGTCGCGCAGGTAGTAGAGCTTCGCGCGGCGAACCTTACCACGGCGAACGATTTCAACGCCTTCGACCAGCGGGGAGTAGATCGGAAATACGCGCTCGACGCCTTCGCCATAGGAGATCTTGCGAACGGTGAAGCTTTCGGAAAGGCCGCCACCAGAACGGGCGATGCAAACGCCTTCGTAAGCCTGAACGCGGGTACGGTTACCTTCCGTCACACGAACGTTGACGCGCAGCGTGTCGCCCGGAGAAAACTCAGGCAGGGTGCGCTTTGCTTCGATCTTGGCAGCCTGTTCGGCTTCCAGCTGCTGAATGATATTGGTCATGTTAACCTCTGATTTCTTCTGAAACAGCCAGAGCGCTCAACGGTTCGCCTGTCGGTCAATGCCTTCAGACCATGCCTTGCGGCAGGAGCGGGTTCGCCATTCTTTGCTTGCGGTTAAAGGGGTAAACCCCAATTCCAAGCGCGCACATATACTAGCAAGCGCCATTTGTCATCCCTTTCGTGACAATATTTTATCAATTAAGCGCCGCGCTCCGGCAGTTGCGAAGCGGCTTGCTGCCGGATATGGGATGAGAACCTTGGGAGGGGCCATGTCAGTTTTCATCGTTCTCATGTTGTTTGCGACCGGTTTTTTGTCTGGTGTCGTTAATGCGATCGCCGGTGGCGGCACCTTCCTGACCTTCGGGGCAATGACGCTGGCAGGCTTGCCGCCTATCGTCGCCAATGCCACCTCGGCGATCGTGCAGTTTCCGGGCTACATCACCTCGGTGATCGCCTATGGGCCGGAAATCCGTGCTCATTGGCGCGAAGCGGTCTCGCTGTCTGTCGTTTCCGTCGTGGGCGGGCTTGCGGGGTCGCTTCTGCTGCTGTCGCTCGACAATCCTGCCTTCCGCCAGCTCGTGCCATGGTTGCTGCTGGCCGCCACGGCGGTTTTTGCTGCGGGCCCGTGGCTCAGGCCGAAGGCGAGTGCGGAGCGCTCTCCCGGCAATCTGCCGAGCCTCGTCTTTCAGGGGCTCGCTTCCATCTATGGCGGTTTTTTCGGGGCGGGCATGGGCATCATGATGCTCGCCATCCTCGGGATAACCTCCGGCGGCAGCTATCATCATCTGAACGCGCTAAAGAACCTGCTATCGGTGGTGATTGCCGTCATCGCCATTACGATCTTCGTCAGCGGCGGCGTCGTGTCCTGGTGGGCGGCGCTCATCATGTTTCCGGCGGCAGCACTTGGCGGCTATGTGGGCGTGCACACTGCAAGACGGGTGCCGCAATGGATCATCCGCTGGCTTGTCATTGCAGTCGGGCTAGTACTGACGGCCTATTATTTCGTCTCGGCCTGAGTTTTTTCCAGCAGATCCGGCCGTCTTTCCTTCGTCAGCGCCAGCGCCTGCTCGTGCCGCCACTTGTCGATAGCGGCGTGATTGCCTGACGTGAGGATGGCGGGAATATCGCGGCCTTCCCAGAGTTGCGGGCGGGTATAATGCGGATGCTCCAGCAACCCGCCCTCGAAGCTTTCATGCACGCCCGAGAGATCGTTGCCCATGACGCCCGGCAGGATGCGGACGACAGCATCCAGCAGCGTCAGCGCCGCCGGTTCGCCGCCGGAGAGAATGTAATCGCCGATCGATACTTCCTCCAGCCCGCGTGCCTCGATGACGCGCTGGTCCACGCCCTCGAAGCGGCCGCAGACGATGATCGCGCCGTCGCCGGCCGCCAGTTCGCGCACGCGGTTCTGGGACAGTGGTTTGCCGCGCGGGCTCATCAGCAGCCGTGGCCGGGTGTCGCCATTCGAAACATGATCGATGGCCGCGGCCAATACGTCGGGTTTCAGCACCATGCCGGCGCCGCCACCTGCCGGCGTATCATCGACGCTTCTGTGCCTGTCGGTGGCAAATTCGCGGATTTGTATGGGGTCCAGCGACCACTGCCCTCGCTCCAGCGCCTTGCCGGCTAGCGAATATTGGAGATGCCCCGGAAACATTTCCGGGTAGAGCGTCAGAACGGTCGCCTTGAAGGTCATGGATTTATTTCTTACCGAACGGCGACATGCCGTTTTGGTCCTTGTCGTCAGGATTGTCGATCAGGCCGGCGGCCATTGGGTCGATGAGAATGCGCCCGGCCTCCAGATCGATCTCCAGCACCGCAGCCTCGGAAAACGGAATGAGGGCAGGGCGGCGGCCGGCGCCTTTCAGTTCCAGCAGATCACCCGCGCCGAAATCGTAGACGGCGCTGACGGCGCCGTAGCTTTTTCCTTCGGCATCAACGGCTTCCAACCCTTCGAGATCGGCGTAATAGAATTCGTCATCGTCGAGTTCATCATCCGGCAGATTGTCGCGTTCAATGAAGAGTTCCAGCCCGTTCAGGCTTTCGGCCGCATTGCGATCGTTGATGCCACGGAAACGGACGACGACGACATTCTTGCCCTCGCGAACTTCCAGAATTTCAAAGACGCGGCCATCGGCGGTGACCAGATTGCCGTAATCGCCCAGCGCCATCGGGTCGTCCGTATAGGTGCTGACGCGGACTTCGCCGCGCAGGCCCTGCGCGCCGCCGATCTTTGCCATGAGTATCGGGTTTTCCAGCTTTGCCATCGGGCCGTCCGTCTTCTGGTGTTGGTTGCGTCAGCTTTAAGGTTTGTTGACGCCAAAATAAACAAAAAACGGGCGGCATGGAAAACCATGCCACCCGTTCTTCAAAAGTTTCCGTGCAGATTATTCTGCAGCAGAGGCTTCCGCAGCAGCAGCGGCTGCATCTTCAGCCTTCTGCTTCTTTTCAGCAACGCGTTCCAGAGCGCGCTTGCCCGGCAGCGCCTTTTCCGGGTTGCTGCGAGCGGCGCGCTCGGCAAGACCTGCCTCTGCGAGGAAGCGCAGAACGCGGTCGGTCGGCTGTGCGCCCTTGGCGATCCATTCCTTGATGAGGTCAGCCTTCAGCTCAACGCGCAGCGGGTTGTCCTTGGCAAGCATCGGGTTCCAGGAACCGACCTTCTCGAGGAAACGGCCGTCGCGGGGCGAACGGGCGTCAGCAACGACGATCTGGTAGTACGGGCGCTTCTTGGAACCACCGCGTGCGAGACGAATTTTCAGTGCCATTTGATTTACTCCTTAAGATGGCTTGTCCGCCGGTCAGGCGGTCTTTTCATGACCGCCATGTTCGGCGGCTATTGCTTCATGATGCCGGATGACTTCCTTGATGACGAAGTTTAAAAACTTCTCGGCGAAATCCGGGTCCAGATTGGCGTCCTTCGCAAGACGGCGAAGGCGTTCGATCTGGTATTCCTCGCGCGCCGGGTCGGCCGGCGGCAAACTGTATGTTGCCTTCAATACGCCCACCGCCTTGGTACAGCGGAAGCGTTCGGCAAGAATGTGAACCAGTGCGGCATCGATATTGTCGATCGACTGGCGGTATTCGGAAAGCTGGGCTTTCACCTCTGTATTGTTCATTGGCGTCACCCTCACTTCTTTTTCGGGAAACCAGGCAGGCCCGGCATGCCACCAAGACCCGGCAGCTTTGCCCCACCGAGACCGGGCAGTCCGCCAGGCAGACCACCCAAGCCAGGCATTGCACCCGGCTTGCCGAGACCGGCGGCTTCAGCCTGTTTCTGGAGCGCCTCAAGCTGCTTCGGATCGATGTTCGACAGATCAGGCATGCCGCCGCCCATCATGCCACCAAGACCCATCTTGCCGGCAAGGCCGCCCATCATCTGTTTCATGATGCCGCCTTTGCCCTTGCCGCCCATGGCCTTCATCATGTCGGCCATGCCGCGATGCATTTTCAAGAGCTTGTTGATTTCGGCGGCATCGGTGCCGGAGCCGGCGGCGATGCGCTTCTTGCGGCTGTGTTTCAGAATATCCGGATTGGCGCGCTCGGCCTTGGTCATGGAAGAGATGATGGCGATCTGGCGGTCGAACATCTTGTCGTTCATACCGGCCGAAGCCATCTTGTCCTTCATGCCGGCCATGCCGGGCATCAGTCCCATGATGCCGCCCATGCCGCCCATCTTCTTCATCTGACCAAGCTGGTCGGCCAGATCGTTGAGGTCGAACTTGCCCTTGGCCATCTTCTCGGCCATGGAGCGGGCTTTTTCCGCATCGATGTTTTCGGCGGCCTTTTCGACCAGCGAGACGATGTCGCCCATGCCGAGAATACGGTCGGCGATACGGCGCGGATGGAACTCGTCGAGTTCGTTCATGCGCTCGCCGATACCGATCAGCTTAATCGGCTTGCCGGTGACGGCGCGCATGGAAAGGGCCGCACCGCCGCGTCCGTCGCCGTCCATACGGGTAAGCACAAGGCCGGTGATGCCGACACGCTCATCGAAATTGCGCGCGAGGTTGACGGCGTCCTGACCGGTCAGCGAATCCGCTACCAGCAGGATTTCATGCGGGTTGGATTTCTTCTTGATGTCGGCCATTTCCAGCATCAAGGGTTCGTCGATGTGCGTGCGGCCGGCAGTATCGAGAATGACGACGTCGTGGCCGCCGAGTTTCGCAGCCTGTACGGCGCGTGCGGCGATATCTGTCGGCGACTGGCCGGCGATGATCGGCAGCGTATCGACGCCCGTCTGGACGCCGAGCTGGCGCAGCTGTTCCTGTGCGGCCGGACGACGCGTGTCGAGAGATGCCATCAGCACCTTCTTCTTGTCGCGGTCGGTCAGGCGCTTGGCGATCTTGCCAGTTGTGGTGGTTTTACCCGAGCCCTGCAGACCCACCATCATGATGACGACGGGGGCGGCCGCATGCAGGTCGATAGAAACGCCTTCGGTGCCAAGCATTTCGACAAGCTCGTCATGCACGATCTTGACGACCATCTGGCCGGGCTTGATGGATTTCAGAACCGCTGCGCCGACGGCCTTTTCACGCACCCTGTCGGTGAAGGAACGCACGACTTCCAGCGCCACGTCCGCTTCCAGAAGCGCACGGCGAACCTCGCGCAGGGCGGCGGCAACATCGGCTTCCGTCAGCGCGCCACGGCCGGTCAGTCCATTCAGAATGGAACCAAGGCGGTCCTGGAGGTTTTCAAACATCGTTTCTTCCTTCTTCGTTCCGGGGTTTCCGAAACGTCGGTGCTTTCGCTGGCAAAAACAAGACGCAAAGCCAAAAAGCACCCGAGGGCGCATCGCGCTGTCGGGTGTTGACCTCCGGGATCTCTTTATACCTTTTCGGGTCCCGGTCGGCGGCTTGGAGTCGTGAAACTGCCAGCTGATGGGCGGGATAAACAGGAAAGTGCGGGAAAAGTCAAGGCGGTGCCGGTTTCCGGCCGACGAAGCCCGCAAGTCATCTTTGCGTGATCGGCTACAGGCCTCTATTGGCAGCGCTTGAACGGGGTCATTGCGCTTCCTATACCTTTGTCATGAAACGTCGAAACTTTTTTCGTTTTTCCGCACTTGGCCTGCTCGCTCTGGCGGGCGGGGGCCTTTATGCACGCCGTTCGAGCGCTAGCGCCTATTATAGCGGCCCGATCTCCGATCATTTTGACGGAGTCCGCTTCTTCAATCCCGGCGGTACACCGCCTGGCAATTTCATGGGCCTTTTGAAATGGCGCTTTAATGGCGAGCGCGCCACATGGCCGGAAAGCTATCCGAGCCCGTTTCCCTTCGCGAAACCGGAGACCCGGATCGAAGGCAGGGATATCCGCGTCACCTTCGTCGGCCATGCCTCCTTTCTCATACAGACGGCGGGGCTGAATATTCTTGTTGATCCGGTGTGGTCGCAGCGCACCAGCCCGTTCAGCTTTGCCGGCCCCAAGCGGGTTAATCCGCCGGGCATCCGTTTCGAAGACCTGCCGCCCATCGATCTGGTACTGGTGACGCATAATCACTATGACCATCTGGATATGGAAACGCTGAAGCGCCTGCATGTGGCGCACAAGCCGCTTTTCATCACGCCGCTCGGCAATGACGCCGTCATCCGTACGGGCGTCGAGGCGGCGCGCATCAAGGTGGGGGACTGGGGCGATGTGGTGGAGACGGGTTCGGTGAAAATTCACTTCGAGCCGTGCCATCATTGGTCGGCGCGCGGTTTGAACGATCGACGCATGGCTCTCTGGGCTGCCTTCGTCCTCGAAACGCCCGGCGGCAAGATCTACCATATTGGCGATACCGGTTTCCACGAGGGTCTCAATTACGCTGCTGCTCGCAAGAAGCATGGCGAGTTCCGCCTCGCCAACCTGCCTTTCGGCGCTTACGAACCGCGCTGGTTCATGAAGGGCCAGCACCAGAACCCGGCAGAAGCCGTGGAGGGTATGAGGCTTTGCGCTGCGGCGCATGCCTGCGGCCACCATTGGGGTACGGTGCAGCTCACCGATGAGGCGGTGGATGCACCGCTTGCGGCTCTCAAGGCAGCACTGACGGAGCAGGGTGTGGAGGAGAGCCGTTTTCGGCCGATGCGCCCGGGTGAGGTTTTCGACGTGCCTTCCGCCTGAAGGCCGCCCCGTTTGCGCTGCAACAGTCTGGTAATTTGTCGGCCTTTCCGCCATATAGGGCGAAAGCGCGGGAAAATCCCGCATGCAAACCAGTTTCAGGCAGTTTTTAGGTTTAAGGCAATGGCGGACACGGTCGAATTTGCGAAGATGAACGGGCTTGGCAACAAGATCCTCGTTGTCGATATGCGCGGCCGCAAGGATATGGTCACGCCAGCGGCTGCCATCGCCCTCAATTCCAATCCCGCCACGCAGTTCGACCAGATCATGGCGATCCACGATCCACGTATCAGTGGCACGGATGCTTTCATCGATATTCTCAATTGTGATGGCACCAAGGCACAGGCTTGCGGCAACGGCACGCGCTGCGTGGTGCAGGCGCTGTCTTCCGAAACCGGCAAGACCAGCTTCACCTTCCAGACGGTCGCTGGCATTCTGAACGCCGTCGAGCATGAAGACGGCATGATATCGGTTGATATGGGCCTGCCGCGTTTCCGCTGGAGCGACATTCCGCTGTCTGAAGAATTCCACGATACGAGCCGCATCGAATTGCAGATCGGGCCGATCGATGCGCCGATCCTGCATTCGCCTGCGGTCATGTCCATGGGCAACCCGCATGCGATTTTCTGGGTTGATCGCGATCCGATGACGTTTGATCTCGAACGTTTCGGGCCGCTTCTCGAAAATCATCCGATGTTTCCGGAAAAGGCCAATATCACGCTGGCGCAGGTGATTTCCGACAGCGCGCTTCGCACCCGCACCTGGGAGCGCGGCGCGGGGTTGACGCTTGCCTGCGGTTCCGCCGCCTGTGCGTCGGCCGTTTCCGCTGCCCGCACCGGCCGTACCGGCCGAAAGGTCACCATCGATGTTGCCTCAAGCCCCATCCGCGTGCCGCTGACCATCGACTGGCGTGAGGATAACCACGTCGTCATGACCGGCCCGGCCGAATGGGAATGGTCGGGTTCCGTCGATCCCGTCACCGGCGTCTGGGCGCGGGATGCGGTCGAGCGGGGGGCTGTATGAGTGGCGTCGAGGTCATAACCTTCGGCTGCCGTCTCAACACCTATGAATCGGAAGTGATGCGGGCGGAGGCCGAAAAGGCGGGGCTCAACAATGCCGTGCTGGTCAATACCTGCGCCGTGACGGGCGAAGCGGTGCGGCAGGCGCGTCAGGCCATCCGCCGCGCCCGGCGGGATAATCCGCATGCACGCATCATCGTCACCGGCTGCGCCGCCCAGACGGAAAAGCAGACCTTCGCCGACATGCCGGAAGTGGATGCGGTGCTGGGCAACGAGGAAAAGCTGAAAAGCACCTCTTATCGCGCGCTGCCTGATTTTGGTGTCTCAGCGGAAGAAAAACTGCGCGTGAACGACATCATGAGCATCAAGGCGACCGCGCCGCAGATGGTGAAGCACATTGACGGGCATGTGCGCGCCTTCATTCAGGTGCAGAATGGCTGCGATCATCGCTGCACCTTCTGCATCATTCCCTATGGGCGCGGAAATTCGCGTTCCGTGCCGATGGGTGCGGTGGTGGATCAGGCCCGCAGGCTGACGGAAAGCGGCTATTGCGAAATCGTGCTGACCGGTGTGGATGCCACGAGTTATGGGGCTGATCTGCCGGGCGAACCGTCGCTCGGTTACCTCGCCAAGACATTGCTGAAGCAGGTGCCTGATATTATTCGTCTCCGGCTTTCCTCGATCGATAGTATTGAGGCAGATCATCATCTGATGGATCTGATTGCCGATGAGCCGCGTTTCATGCCGCATCTGCACCTGTCCCTCCAGCATGGCGACGACATGATCCTGAAACGCATGAAACGCCGTCATTTGCGGGCCGATGCCATTCGCTTCTGCAACGAGGTGCGATCGCTGAGGCCCGATATCGCCTTCGGTGCGGATATGATCGCCGGTTTCCCGACCGAAACGGAAGAGATGCTCGAAAACGCCGCGACGCTGGCGGAAGAATGCGACATTTCCAGCCTGCATGTCTTCCCCTACAGCCCGCGTGCCGGCACGCCAGCGGCGCGCATGCCGCAGCTGGACCGGGCGCTGGTGAAGGAGCGGGCGGCACGGCTTCGGGCGCGCGGCGAGGCGCTCAAGCAGGTGCATCTGCAAAACATGGTTGGTTCGGTGCAGACGGTCCTCGTCGAAAACAACGGTTTTGCCCATACCGACAATTTCACGCTGGTGGCAGCGCCTGATCTTGCCCCGCGCACTCTTGCGCAGGTTGCGATTACCGGCCACAACGGCAAACATCTGAACATGAAGCTTCTGGCGGCGGATGCGGCCTGAGGCGACCAAAGAGAAAAGACACGGGAACAACCATGGCCCTCGGCTTCATCAAAAAAGTCTTTTCGTTCGGCAAGGACAAGGCCGAAACGGAAGAGCGGCCGCAAGAGGATGCTGCGCTTGAGCGTGGCAATGAAAATGCCTCCTTCGAAGCCGCGCTGAGTGACGCTGAAGCGCATGACGCTGTCGACAAGGACCCGGTGTCCGAACTGGAGATGGAGACGGCCGGCGGGCCGGCTGCCGACGAGGCCGTCGATGTTGCCCCCGCTGAAGACGATGAGGAAGAGGACGCGCCGCTTCTTCCAGGCGCCGAGCTTTCCGGCGATATGGGTTTGGTGCCCTTATCCTTGCTTCAGGCGGAAGCCGCTGCCGAGGAGCAGGGGGAACCTTTGCCGGAACCCCTGGATGCCGGGCTCGATGCGGATGCGATGGATGCATTGCTCGATGAGGCGGAAGCCGCAAGCGCGGTCGAATCGCCTGCCATTCCTTCAGTCTTGCCCAAGGGCTTTTCATCGGCAAGCGAACGGGAGGAACCTGTTCCTGTCGCACCCCAGGTAAAATTGACCTGGTTCCAGCGCCTGCGGGCGGGTCTTGCCCGCACTTCGTCGCAGCTGACCACGCAGATTTCGGCCCTCTTCACCAAACGCAAGCTGGATGGGGATACGCTCGACGAGCTGGAAGATCTTCTCATCCAGTCCGATCTCGGCGTCGAGACCGCCATGCGCATCACCGGCGCCCTGTCTTCGGAACGCTACGGCAAGGATGTGAGCGGCGAGGATGTGGCGCGCATCATGGCGGGCGAGATCACCAAGGTTCTGAAGCCTGTTGCCAAGCCTCTGGAGCTCGATCTTTCGCACAAGCCGCATGTCATTCTCGTTGTCGGTGTGAACGGTACCGGCAAGACGACGACCATCGGCAAGCTTGCCGCCAAGCTTTCCGGCTCGGGTCTCAAGGTGATGCTGGCAGCTGGCGATACGTTCCGCGCCGCGGCGATCGAGCAGCTGAAGATATGGGCGGACCGCACGGGCTCGGAATTTATCGGCACCAAGCTCGGTGCGGATGCGGCGGGTCTTGCCTACGACGCTTACGAGCAGGCCCGGGCGCAGAAAAGTGATGTGCTCATCATCGATACGGCCGGCCGTTTGCAGAACAAGACTGAATTGATGGCGGAGCTGGAAAAGATCGTGCGCGTGCTCGGCAAGCTTGATCCGGATGCGCCGCATACCGTGCTGCAGACGCTGGATGCGACGACGGGACAGAACGCCATGAACCAGGTGGAGATATTCCGCAATGTTGCGGGTGTTTCGGGCCTGATTATGACAAAATTGGATGGCACGGCGCGGGGCGGTATCCTCGTCGCTATCGCTGCCAAACATAAGCTGCCGGTTTATTTCATCGGTGTGGGTGAAGGCGTTGAGGATCTGGAGCCCTTCGAGGCGGAAGATTTCGCCAAGGCCATTGCGGGAGTTTGAGTATGGATATTGAAAGCAATTCCAAGGAAAGCGAAAAGATGGTGGCGGAAATCAGCCCGCTGTTGAAATTCGTGCTCGAGCTTGGTCCGCTCATGGTGTTCTTTTTCGCCAATTCCCGGGGCGAATGGCTCGCTTCCACCTTCCCGGTGCTGACGGAATTCGGGGGTCCGATCTTCATCGCTACCGGCCTTTTCATGATCGCGACGGCCACCGCCTTGACCGTGTCCTGGATTTTGACGCGGAAGCTGCCGATCATGCCGCTAATATCTGGCATCGTGGTGTTCGTATTCGGCGCGCTGACGCTATGGCTGCAGAACGATACCTTCATCAAGATGAAACCGACCATCGTCAACACGCTGTTCGGTGTCATTCTGCTGGGCGGCCTGTTCTTTGGCCAGTCGCTGCTGGGTTACGTCTTCAATTCGGCCTTCAAGCTGACGGACGAGGGCTGGCGCAAGCTGACGCTGCGCTGGGGCGTGTTTTTCCTCTTTCTCGCGGTGCTGAACGAGGTGGTGTGGCGCATGTTCACCACCGATACCTGGGTGGCCTTCAAGGTGTGGGGCACGATGCCGATCACCATCATCTTCACCATGGCGCAAATGCCGCTCGTCATGCGCCATTCTGTCGAACCTCTCGGCAAGGACGAAAAATGACAGTTGCGGAAATGTCGGCTTCCCGTTCGCGTTCGCTTAGATGGTTCGGTGTGGCTGCCGGGCTGCTTCTGCTGCAGATCGTCATTCTCTACGCCATGGGCCGTATTCCCATCTGCGAATGCGGTTATGTGAAGCTGTTCGAGCCGGGCGTGAACACGCCGGGCAATTCCCAGCATTTGGCGGACTGGTATACGCCCTCGCATATCATTCACGGATTCCTGTTCTACTGGCTCGCCTGGCTGCTGTTCCGCAAAAAACCGTTTTCCATGCGGCTATCTTTCGCGGTTCTGATCGAGGCGGCGTGGGAACTTCTCGAAAATTCGCCTATTGTTATCGATCGTTACCGCACGGCGACCATGGCGCTGGGTTATACCGGCGACAGCATCCTGAATTCGGCGATGGACACAGTTTTCATGGCGCTGGGTTTCCTCTTTGCCGCGCGCGTGCCGGTATGGCTGACCGTCCTGATCGCCATCTTCTTCGAAATCTTCACGGGCTGGCTGATCCGCGATAATCTGACGCTGAACGTCGTGATGCTGGTCTGGCCCGTCGACGCGATCAAGGAATGGCAGAACGCGCTCCCGCAAATGTGAACTGGTCCATCGGAATTCCAGCCGGAAAGCCGCAAAAGCATCTTTTTATATGCAGGTTTTCTTAATGGCGTTCCGCTAACGTCGGGATACAAAGCTCGTCTCTTTCCCCGGCAGACCCCGTTGCAAGATAATTTCGCCTATCTTCTCCCCTTCATCATGCTGACATTCGGCGTGGTGTTCCTGTTCCTGCATAGGATCGGCCACGCTTCGGCGCGATATTGGGGTATCGGATATCTTGCGGCGGCTTTTGGTTTCGCCACACCTCTGGTGCTTGGCAGCCTGCCGTTCGAAGTCCAGGCGATTCTTTCGAACCTGTTGTTCTTCTCCGCCTTCTTCCTTTATGGCCACGCGCTGCTTACCCATTTCGAGCGGCCGCTTTATACCAAGGCGCGGCTGTCGATCGTGGCAGTGGCGGTATTGCTGGTCTCGTTCCATGTTTTCGTCACGCCGGATCTGAAACGCGAACTCGTCATCGGCGATCTCGTCTGCGCTCTGCTGCTCGCCTTTCCGGTCTGGCTCGTGCGCAAACGGCCCGTCGCGCTCGCTGACAGGCTGATGGTGGCCATCGCCTCGCTCGTGGTGCTGGAGACGCTGGTGCGCATCGGCATGCTGCTGGTAATGACGCCGGGTGGCTCGATGATCGAGCTCAGCGAATTCTTCGAGTCGGACTATGCTTTTTACATGCAGCTCGCCGCCAGCATCTTCGGCTTCCTGCTGGCACTGTCCGTGCTCGCAAGCCAGATTTCCGTCACCGTCGACCGTCACCTGCATGCGGCGGAACATGATCCGCTGACGGATGTGTTGAACCGCCGCGGTTTCGACCGGCGCGTTCCTGACTTTCGCAACGATACGCCTGACGGCGCGATCATCGCCTGCGACATAGACCACTTCAAGCGCATCAACGATGTTTACGGTCATGCGGCTGGCGATATCGTGCTTATCGGCCTTTCCGATCTCCTCAGGCGAAACGCGCCTGACGATGCGCTGGTGGCGCGTTTCGGTGGTGAGGAATTCGTGGTCTTCCTGCCCGGACAAACGGCTGCTGCGGCCGGTCAGCTTGCCAATGGCATGCGCACGGGTCTTTCGTCGCTCGACTGGCGCAACCGCGGCGTCACCAGCCAGATCACCGCAAGTTTCGGCGTCTCGGCTGTTGCGAGGGGCGATCATTCCATTCACGATGCCATCAAGCGGGCCGATGACAGTCTTTATGCCGCAAAGCGCGGCGGTCGCGATCAGGTCGTGCTGGAAGGCATACGTTTGCCTGCGGAAGGGCCTGCGCTCCGGGTTATTACCAAGGCGTGACATCCTTTTGGCGCGGCGGCTACTTTCCAGTCGCTGCCGCGATGGCCGGCAGCAGGTCAAGCTCTATGCTGCGGGCGTCGAAGGGCCCGACCTTTTTATAAAGGATCGTGCCATCGGCGCCGACCAGATAACTTTCGGGAATGCCATAAACACCCCAGTCGATTGCCGCCTTGCCGTTCGGATCGATGCCTATCGCGGCAAATGGATTACCGAGTTCGCCGAGGAAGCGCAGCGCATTGTCCGATTTGTCCTTGTAATTGATGCCGACGACGGTGATGCGGCTATCCTTTGACAATTCCTGAAGCAACGGGTGCTCTTGCCGGCAGGGAATGCACCAGGAAGCGAAAACATTGACCAGCGTCAGCTTGCCCTTGATAGCGGCGTCGGTGAGCGCCGGCAAGTTGGAGCCTTCCAGCGGCGGCAGTGACAAGGCGGGTGCCTTGGTGCCGATGAGTGCGGAGGGAATAGCGCTGATATCCAGCCCGTTCACGTCCTGATCGTAGAGCATCTTGCCGGCAATGAGGGCAAAACCACCAAACAGCAGAAGCGGCAGCAGCGCCAGCGCATAACGGGCGCGGCCCGTTGTTTTGGCCTTGGTGTCGTGGTCGGCCTGCGTCATTGCGCATCACCCGCGGAAGCGGCTCTCGCCCGGCGGCGAACGCCGGATGCTTCGAGTTGCTTCAGCTCCCGTTTGCGCGCCTGGCCATCAACGACGACCCAGGCGATGAGACAGAGAACGACAAGGCCGGTCGCCGCATAGGACATGCCGATATAAAAGGCGTGTGTCATCACCTCAGCCCTCCCGGTTGGCCATGCGCGCGGCAAGCCGCCGCTGCGCGGCCACGCGCCTGCGCCAGATTTCATTGCGCATGGCGGCGATGTGCAAGGTGAAGAACAGCAGCGTGAAACCGATCGCCATGGTCAGAAGCGGCCACAGAAACTCTGCATCGATGGCGGAACCGCCCATGCGGATGACGCTTGCCGGCTGGTGCAGCGTATTCCACCACTCGACCGAAAACTTGATGATCGGAATATTCACGAAACCGACGAGGATCAGCACGGCGCTGACACGGGCTGCTCTGGATGGGTCATCCATGGCGCGGTTGAGCGCTATCAGCCCGAGATACATCAGGAAAAGCACAAAAACGGAGGTGAGTCGCGCATCCCACACCCACCAGGTGCCCCACATCGGTTTGCCCCAGAGCGAGCCGGTGATGAGCGCAATCAGCGTGAAGGCAGCACCAATGGGGGCGGCGGCCTTGTGGCTGACATCCGCCAGCGGATGACGCCAGACGAGCGTCCCGATGGCAGAGACCGCCATGACCGAATAACACATCATCGCCAGCCAGGCAGAGGGCACATGCACATACATGATGCGCACGGTGTAACCCTGCTGGTAGTCACCATCAGTGGTGAAGGAGAGATAAAGACCAGCGGCCAGAACCAGCGCCGTGAGCCCAGCGAGCCAGGGCAGAATGCGCGCCGCCAGCGCCAGAAACCGGGTGGGGTTGGCGAGATCGCTGAATTTGGTGATGGTGAAGATCTGCTCGTTCATGCCGTTTGTTTAACCCGAGAATGGCCGTCCCGCAATTGATCCCTGTCAACAGGGGATCGTCCATCACGGTTTCGTCAATCCATAACATTGCGCAGTGCCAAAGCGGCAAAGAAAGGGCCGGTCACGGCTGAAAATAACGTGATCGCGCAGAGAATGAAAAATGGCGGCATGAAGGGCGCGGGGTCCTGCACCGCCGCATAGGAGGCGCTGACGCCGAAGATCAGCACCGGAATGGCGAGCGGCAGGACGAGGATGGAAACCAGAAGGCCACCTCGCGGCAGGGCAACGGCAACCGCCGCGCCCACCGCGCCGATGAAGGTGATGGCGGGTGAGCCGACGAGAAGCGTGAGCATCACGGCACCGATCGCCACCTCGTCCATGTTCATGAACAGGCCGAGCAATGGTGATGCCAGCACCAGCGGCAGCCCGGTTCCCACCCAATGCGCCAGACATTTGACGAAGACGGTCAGTACCAGCGGGGTTTCCTGCATCAGGATCAGATCGAGAGAGCCGTCATCCCGTTCAGCCTGAAACAGCCGGTCGAGGCCGAGAAGGGCGGACAGAAGCGCGCCGATCCAGACGATGGCGGGGCCGATGCGGGCGAGCAGGTTGAGATCGGGGCCGACGCCAAAGGGGATAACGGCAACCACGGTCATGAAGAACAGCACGCCGATCAGCGCACCGCCGCCGGCGCGGATGGAGAGTTTGATGTCGCGGAGGAAGAGGACGGTCATTGGGGTCGCTCCGCGTCTGGGGCCTTACCCCCCTTTGCCCTGCCGGGCATCTCCCCCTCAAGGACGGAGATCGATATGCGGATAAGTCTCGCCCATCTCAACGTTTGCGAATGAAGTGGTGGTAGCGCTTCCTGCCGATCTCCCCCCTTGAGGGGGAGATGCCCGGCAGGGCAGAGGGGGGTGGGCTCCGCGCACATCACCATCATGCCCAAGCCTCCACACCCGCAAACCCCGTCATCTGCAATTCCTGCGCCTTCTCCAGTCCCAGAGGCTGATGGGTCGCAGCCAGGACGATCCCGCCTTTTCCGAGGTGGCTTTTCACGAGATCGGTAAACATGGCGTCCGCAGCCCTGTCGAGCGCCGCCGTTGGCTCGTCGAGAATCCACACCGGCCGCCAGGCGACCAGGAGTTTCGCCATGGCAAAACGCCGCTGCTGGCCGGCCGAGAGATAACCGAAGGGCAGGTGGGTGATGCCGGCGAGACCGACGATCTCCGCTGCCTCATCGATGGCCACGCCCGTGCTGCCGGGAAAATCACCGAGAAAGTCCTTCCAGAAGCGCAGATTTTCCGCGACGGTCAGTTCGGTTTTCATCGCATTGCGATGGCCGAGATAATGGAAGGCCTCCGACGGCCGCATCTCGGCGTCTATTCCTTCGCCGGCTATCTTAACTCGCCCCTGTTCGGGACGCAGCAGGCCGGTCACCGTGCGCAGAAGCGTGGATTTTCCCGAGCCGTTGCGGCCGGTCAGTACCAGTGCCTCTCCGTCGCTTAACTTGAAGGAAATGTTCATGAATATGAAATCTTCGCCACGTCGCACGCCGAGATTTTCCGCCGTCAAATCCATGCTGCGATTCCGTTTCAGATTTCGTCGTCTCGATAAAAAAATCGATTAGCTTCGTGGAATGGTCTGGCACGTTTCTCCGAAATTATCTATATGGGTGTCAACCACGCCAGCGGCCGGCGTGAACATCATCTTGCGCCGGACTTGACGATTGCGAGGAGCAATTTTCACGTGCGGACAGCGGAAATGGTCGTACCCGCATCCTGATGTGCATGAGTGCATAGGTGTCCGCACGAACGTGTTGGCTATCAGTGTAAGCGGGGTTTTAATCCATGCCCAAGTCACTCGACAGTTTTCAATGTCGTTCCGTCCTTACCGTTGATGGTAAGGACTATGTCTATTTTAGCCTTCCCAAGGCTGAAGCCAATGGCCTGAAGGGTGTTTCCAAGCTGCCCTATTCCATGAAGGTTCTTCTGGAAAACCTGCTGCGTTTCGAGGATGGCCAGTCTGTCACCAAGGCGCACATCATTGCGGTTTCCGAATGGTTGAATAACAAGGGCCTGACCGAAACCGAAATTGCCTACCGCCCCGCCCGCGTTCTCATGCAGGACTTTACCGGCGTTCCCGCCGTGGTCGACCTTGCCGCCATGCGTGATGGCCTTAAGGCTCTCGGCGGCGATCCGGAAAAGATCAATCCGCTCGTTCCGGTCGACCTCGTCATCGACCACTCTGTTATCGTTGATGAATTCGGCACGCCGAACGCCTTTGCCCGCAACGTGGAACTCGAATATGAGCGCAACGGCGAGCGCTACCGCTTCCTGAAGTGGGGCCAGCAGGCGTTCAAGAACTTCCGCGTCGTTCCGCCCGGCACCGGCATATGTCACCAGGTCAACCTCGAATATCTCGGCCAGACCGTGTGGACGAAAGAAGAGGAAGGCGAAACGATCGCTTATCCGGACACCTGCGTCGGCACCGACAGCCACACGACCATGATCAACGGTCTCGGTGTTCTCGGCTGGGGTGTTGGTGGTATCGAGGCTGAGGCGGCCATGCTCGGCCAGCCGGTTTCCATGCTTCTGCCCGAGGTTATCGGCTTCAAGCTGACCGGCAAGGTGAAGGAAGGCGTCACCGCGACCGACCTCGTGCTGACCGTCGTGCAGATGCTGCGCAAGAAGGGCGTGGTTTCCAAGTTCGTCGAATTCTTCGGTCCCGGCCTTGATTCGATGTCTCTCGCCGACCGTGCGACCATCGGTAACATGGGCCCGGAATATGGTGCGACCTGCGGCTTCTTCCCGGTTGATGGCGAAACCATCAATTACCTGACGATGTCCGGCCGTGCCAAGGACCGTATCGCCCTCGTCGAAGCCTATTCGAAGGCACAGGACATGTGGCGCACCGGCGATGGTTCCGACCTCGTCTTCACCGATACGCTGGAACTCGATCTTGGTGACGTCGTGCCCTCCATGGCTGGCCCCAAGCGTCCGGAAGGCCGCCTGCCGCTTGAAACCATCGCGCCCAACTTCGCGACGGCACTTGAAAACGACTACAAGAAGCCCGGCCAGCTCAACAGCCGCTATGCGGTTGAAGGCGAAGCTTTCGATCTCGGCCATGGCGATGTGGCGATTGCCGCCATCACCTCCTGCACCAACACCTCCAACCCCTCGGTTCTTATCGCTGCCGGCCTTCTCGCCCGCAATGCGGTCGCCAAGGGGCTGAAGTCCAAGCCATGGGTGAAGACCTCGCTGGCACCGGGAAGCCAAGTCGTTGCCGAATATCTCGACAAGTCAGGTCTGCAGAAGGATCTCGATGCGATCGGTTTCAACCTCGTCGGTTTCGGCTGCACCACCTGCATCGGCAATTCCGGTCCACTGCCGCCTGCGATCTCCAAGACGATCAACGACAAGGGCCTGATCACATCAGGCGTTCTCTCGGGCAACCGCAACTTCGAAGGCCGTATTTCGCCTGACGTTCAGGCGAACTATCTGGCATCGCCGCCGCTCGTCGTGGCCTATGCCCTTGCCGGCACGGTCCAGAAAGATCTGACGAAGGAGCCGATCGGCGACGACCAGAACGGCAATCCTGTTTATCTCAAGGATATCTGGCCGACCTCGAAGGAAATCCAGGAATTCATCCTGAAATACGTCACCCGCGAGCTTTATGAAACGAAGTATGCCGACGTGTTCAAGGGTGATGCGAACTGGCAGGCCGTTCAGGTTCCGCCGGGCCAGACCTATGCCTGGGACGACCAGTCGACCTATGTCCAGAACCCGCCTTATTTCGTCGGCATGGGCAAAAAGGGCACCGGTCTCAAGAACATCAAGGGCGCGCGCGTCCTCGGTCTCTTCGGCGACAAGATCACCACCGACCATATTTCTCCGGCCGGTTCGATCAAGGCTGCATCGCCTGCCGGCGCCTATCTGACGGAGCACGGCGTTGCCGTGGCCGACTTCAACCAGTACGGCACGCGGCGTGGCAACCATGAAGTGATGATGCGCGGCACCTTCGCCAATATCCGCATCCGCAACCACATGCTTGGTCCGAACGGCAAGGAAGGTGGCTACACCATCCACTATCCGTCCAAGGAAGAGATGTCGATCTATGACGCTGCCATGAAATACAAGGCGGAAGGCGTTCCGCTCGTCATCTTTGCCGGTGTCGAATATGGTAACGGCTCGTCCCGCGACTGGGCGGCGAAGGGTACAAACCTGCTCGGCGTGAAGGCTGTGATTGCGCAGTCGTTCGAGCGTATCCACCGCTCCAACCTCGTCGGCATGGGTGTTGTTCCCTTCGTCTTCGAAGAGGGCACGACCTGGGCGAGCCTCGATCTCAAGGGAGACGAAGTCGTTGAGATCGATGGTCTCGAAGGCGAAATCAAGCCGCGTGAGAAGAAGATCGCCAAGATCACCTATAGCGACGGTTCGGTGAAGGAAGTTCCGCTTCTTTGCCGCATCGATACGCTGGACGAGGTAATCTACATGAACAATGGCGGCATTCTGCAGACCGTTCTTCGCGATCTGGCTGCCTAAAGCTTGAACGATTTAAGGCGCCGGGAGAAATCCCGGCGCCTTTCAATTTCTTGGTCTCGTTTTTTGTGATTGTCGCTCACCCCTTCGTGACTTTCTATTGAAGGGCAATAGACGTTATTTTCCGGTTTGCATCCCGGCAGGATTGATCTCATCAATTCGTCTGGATCTCTTCCGGACAAAGGTTTTTGTAATGCCGCTGAAATTCCCCCTGTCGATATGTCTTCTCGGCACGTTCCTTGTCACCTCCGCGCAGGCGCAGGAGGCCGTGAAAGGCGTCGTCGAATTGTTCACATCACAGGGATGCGCCTCCTGCCCGCCGGCGGATGAGGCCCTGCGCAAGATGATCCAGAAGGGTGATGTCGTCGGTCTTTCCTACCATGTCGATTATTGGAACTATCTCGGCTGGACAGATTCGTTGGCATCGAAGGAAAATACCGAACGGCAATATGGTTACATGCGCGCACTCGGCCGCAACGGGGTCTATACGCCGCAAGCCATTCTGAATGGTCGCGACCACGTCAAGGGTGCGGATGTCCGCGGGATTTACGACAGGCTCGATGCTTTCAAACGCGAAGGCCAGGGGCTGAACGTGCCGGTCTCGTCGAAATTTGCCGGTGACGAGGTGGAGATCGATATTGGCGCGGGCAATGGCAAGGCCGATGTCGTGGTCGCCTATTTCACGCGCGAGCAGACGGTAGATGTGCAGAAAGGCGAGAACCAGGGCAAAAAAATGTCCTACTGGCATAGCGTCTATGATGTGCAGACGGTCGGGATGTGGGATGGCTCACCGATGACGGTGAAGCTTCCGGCAAGTGTCGTGGCCAAGGTGAAAAAGGGTGGCTGTGCCGTGCTGTTGCAGACGGCTAATGCCAGCGGCGATCCGGCGGCTATCGTCGGCGCAAGTATTCTGCTGGGGAATGAAACACAGTAATCGCCACTCTGGCGATGGAAGATCCGATCCGGGCATTGGGGGCTGGGGGTAAAGGGTCAATGCACCGGACCGGGTCATCTTGGTGCCTAGGCATCAATTGACAATGAGACTATTCCACCCAATTCAGGCCATGGTTTGACCGAAATACGGCAGGCTCCCCTAAAATAGGTGCCTAAATGGTTACCAATTTTTACCTCTGCTTTTACGGCGTTAGCCTCTCTGCGGAGCTTTGGCAGCAGGTCCGGTCACGCCTCCTGCTTGCCCATTGCTGCCTGAAGCCTGTCAAACCCTCCCGATGGCGCAAGGCTTGCAATTTTGCTGCCTCAGGCTCACATTGCTCTGATGATTTGGGTGGATTCGGAGGTATTGGATGACCGATCAACCGGATGTGCAGCGGGTGCAGACCGCTTCACGCGACAATTCCACCGTTATCGATCTCCGTGAATATAAGACGAACAAGGACCCTTTGCCGGTCACTTTTCATCGCCGTGAGCTGGATGCGATTCTGCGTATCTACGGCCGCATGGTGGGGGAGGGAGAATGGCGTGACTACGCCATCGACCATCTGAAGGAGAAGGCGGTGTTTTCCGTCTTTAAACGTTCGGGTGAAATGCCGCTTTACAGGATCGAGAAGAACCCCAAGCTGGCGACGAAACAGGGCGCCTATTGCGTGGTGAATGTGGATGGCCGCATTCTCAAGCGCGGCCATGAGCTGCCGCAGGTTCTCAAGGTTTTCGACAAGGTTCTGAAGCTTATCGAGTGATTTTAACTGGCTGGTCTACCTCCGAGGGAGGGCAGGCAGGCTGACGTGAGGGGACTATTCCCCAAATAAAAAGGCGGCCGAAGGGCCGCCTTTCGCATGTTTGTCTCAAAGCCTCTCAGCCTTAGTCGTTGCGGTTACCGAGGAACTGCAGCAGGAAGGTGAAAAGGTTGATGAAGTCGAGATAGAGCGTCAGGGCGCCCATGATAGCCTTGCGGCCAGCCACGGCGACATCGTCGGCATCGAAATACATTTCCTTGATCTTCTGCGTGTCATAGGCGGTCAGGCCTGCGAAGATCAGTACGCCGATCGCCGAAATCGCGAACTGCAGGGCACCGGAACCAAGGAAAATATTGACGATGGAGGCGATGATGAGGCCGAACAGACCCATGATCAGGAACGAACCGATGCCGGAAAGGTCCTTCTTCGTCGTATAACCGTAAAGCGAGAGTGCGCCGAACGAAGCAGCGGTCACGAAGAATGTCTGTACGATGCTTCCTTCAGTATATCTGAGGAAGATCGAGGACAGCGACACGCCCATCAAAGCGGCATAAACCCAGAAGGTCGACTGAGCGGCGGAAACGCTCATGTTCTGAATGCGGAAGCTAAGGAAGAAGACCAGTCCGAGCGGTGCCAGCATGACGACCCAGCGCAGCGGAGACGCATAAACAAGGGCACCCAGGGAGGTCAGCATCTTGCCATTCGGCAGCGTTGCGACCGCGGCGGCGGGATCAGTTGTCGTGGCAAGCATGGCAAAGCCGAACGCCGCGACACCGGTGATGACCAGAGCCAGCGCCATCAGGTTGTAAACCTTCAGCATATAGGCGCGAAGACCTTCATCGATCATCGCACCAGACTGTGCACGCGTCTGCGCCATGCGGTTCTGGTAGTTATTGAAGTCAGCCATTGTTTCCTCTTTTGAGCTCCGTGATTGCTACGGTGTCGGGATACCTCCCGGGCGCCGCTGCGGAGCTTCAGCAAGCCTGCTCACGAATATGATGGCAGAACGTGTCCGATACAAGGCCTTTTACTGCCGAAAAGACACCATATGCGCGAAAAGCACTCACGTTTTGGCGATCATTACAAAGAATTAATCGTTAAAGTTAAGCGGCGCACAACCGATGATCATTCCCCCGCCTGCCGCAGAACCGGTGCCGCCTTCTGCCCGAGGATCCGCCACGTACCGATGAGACCGATCCCAACGGTCATGACGAGGGCAATGACAAGCGTGCCGATCGCCACATCCGGCAGGAAGGTGGATGGCAGTTTCATGATGCGGGCGACCACGAACCACGCGGAAACGCCGCCGGCAAAAAGCGCGAAGACGGCAGTTGCGAGGCCGAGCATCATATATTCATATGAGAAAGCGCGGATGAGCAGGTTTCGCGTGCCGCCCAGCGTTTTCAAGATAACCGCGTCATGGGTTCGGGCGCGGTTACCGGCGGCAAGGGCGCCGGCGAGCACCAGAACGGATGCGATGAGCGCAACGGCCGCCGCCGCGCGGATGGCGGTGGCGAGCTGGCCGACCAGCCGGTTGACGACATCAAGCGCGTCCTTCACGCGTACGCTGGTGATGGTTGGGTAGGTGTTGGTGACGGCGCGCAATATGCGGCCCTCGTCGCCGGCGGTTGCGGAAGGATCGGCAAGGGTCGCAAGCCAGGCATGCGGTGCGCCGCGGAAGGTATTGGGAGAAAACACCATGACGAAATTAATTGAGAGAGATTCCCACTCGACATTGCGCAGATTGGCGATCTTGGCAGTGATGCTGCGGCCGAGCACGTTGACGGTGACTTTATCACCGATCTTGAGGCCCAGATCCCCCGCCTCTTTCGCTGCGAAAGAGACCAGCGGTTCGCCGCTGTAATCCGGCTCCCACCATGTTCCCTCCGTCAGCGTCGCGTTTTCGGGCCTATTTTCCGAATAGGTTATGCCCCGGTCACCGCGCAACAGCCATCGTCCTCCCGGCGGCACCTCCATTTTCGTCACATCCGTGCCGTTCAGGGCCATGATACGGCCGCGCAGCATCGGCACTTCGGTCAGGGTTCCCTCGGGCGCTTCGCGCTTCACGAGGTCGCGGAAACCCTGAACTTCGCTGCCCTGAATATCCACGAAGAAGAAATTCGGCGCCTTTTCCGGCAGGCTGTCCGTGAGTTCGCGGCGCAGATTACCGTCGATCAGCGTCAGCGTGACGAGCAAAGTGAGGCCGAGGCCGAGGGATAGGACGACCGAGGGGGTAAGCGCGCCGGGGCGGTGAATATTGCCGATCGCCAGCCGAAGGGCGGCCGAATGAACGCGCGGACTGCGTTTGGCGATGGCCTTGACGCCCGAAGCCACCAGCCGCAGCACCACGAAGGCAAAAGCGATTGCGGCAAGGAACACCGAGGCGATGAAACGGTCTTCCGCCGAAAAAATGGCGAGTGCGGCGAGCGCCGCCAGAAGCAGGCCGGTTGCGGCGAGATAGGGCCAGGACGGCCAGCTGCCCTCTTCGAAACCCTGTTCGCGGAAAAGTGCCGTTGCCGGAACTTCACGCGCCTGCCCGAGCGGCACAATGGCGAAGGCGAGCGTCGTCAACAGGCCGAACAGGGCCGCGAGACCCAGCGCGCCGGGATAAAAGGCAAGCCCTTCCGGCACCGGCAGCACACCTTCCAGAAACCGCATGGCGACAAGCGGTGCGACGGCGCCGACCACAAGACCGATCACGATACCGACGGCGGCAATGAAGGCGATCTGGAAGAGATAGGTCATGGTGACCACGGAGGCCGGTGCGCCCAGGCATTTCAGCGAGGCGATCGTGGTGCGCTTGGAATCGAGAAAGGCGCGAACGGCGTTGGCGACGCCGACCCCGCCGACGATAAGGGCGGTGAGACCCACCAGCGTGAGGAATTGCGAAAAGCGGTTGACGTTTTCGGTGAGCGAGGGCGCTGCCCGGTCGCTGGTGCGAATGGACCAGCCGGCCTGGGGAAGGGCCTTGTTGGCTGCTTCGGTCATGGTTGCCCGCGCCGCCGGGTCGTTCAGCTTGATCTTGTAGGCATGTTCGACGAGGCTGCCCGTCTGGATGAGGCCCGAAGCGAAGAGGGCGTCGCGGCTGACGACAAGCCTCGGGGCAAAACCGAAACCATCGGATAGCGCATCCGGCTCGTCGACCACGGTGCCGGTCAATCTCAGCTTGGCATTGCCGAGCAGGATTTCATCACCGACCTTGATACCAAGCCGTTCCAGCAGAAGCGGTGCTGCGACGGCGCCATAGGTATCGCCGCTGCCGGCCAGAAGCTCGCCGAGTGGCCGATTTGGGTCGGCGACGAAGGTGCCAAAGAGCGGATAGCCGCTGTCAATGGCTTTCACCTCCGTCAGCGTCTGTTCGGAGCCGTCGGCAAGGCGGGCCATGGAACGCAGTCCGGTGGAAACAGCGACGGTTCCGAGGCCGTCGAGATAGGACCGCTCTTCTGCCGTCGCCTCCCTGTTACGCAGTTCGAAACGCACGTCCCCGGCCAGAATGGATTGGCCCTCGGTGGCAATGGCGCTGGTGACCGCGCGTGACACCGAGTTGACGGCGGCGATGGCGCCGGTTCCCAGCGAGATACAGGCGAGGAAAATATAAAAACCGCGCAAACCGCTACGAATTTCACGCCGGGCCAGCCTTGCGGCGTTTCTGATGTTGGTAAAGGACGGGAAAATGGAACCGATCATGCCGATACTGCCCGTGCCATCTGCGGGCGGGCGCTATCGCCCTCGATCTCGCCGGAGCGCACCTTGATCTGGCGCGAGCAGCGGGCGGCGAGCGACGGATCATGGGTGACGAGCACCATGGTCATGCCGCGCTCGGCCTGTTTGGCAAACAGAAGGTCGGCGATCTGTTTTCCGGTATCGGTATCGAGATTGCCGGTCGGTTCGTCGGCGATCAGCACGGCCGGTGAGGGGGCAAGCGCGCGGGCGATGGCGACACGCTGCTGCTCGCCGCCGGAAAGCTGACCGGGATAGTGGTTGAGACGTTCACCAAGCCCGACGGCGATGAGTTCTCGCTTGGCGATCTCGAAGGGATTGGGGGTATTGGCCAATTCCAGCGGAACCGCCACATTCTCCAGCGCCGTCATATTGGCGATGAGGTGGAAGGACTGGAACACAATGCCGATATTCCGGCCGCGAAAATCCGCCAGCGCATCTTCGCCGAGCTTGTGCAGTTGCGTATCCGCAATGACGATTTCACCACTGTCGAGCCGCTCCAGACCGGCAAGCACCATCAGCAAAGTCGATTTTCCCGAACCGGAAGGGCCGACGATACCGACCGCTTCCCCTTCGTCGATGGAAAGATCGATGTTCTTGAGAACGTGAACGGAGGCGGCGGCGTTACCGAGGGTGAGGTCGGCCTTCTTCAGCTTTATGATGCTTTTCGTCACAATTCTCGTTCCTATATAGGGTGATGAAGCGGTCTGGCGGTCGATGCGGTCGGTGTTTCAGACAATGTGAACCAAGTTAGGAAAGCCGTGATGAGATTTAAAGCTGCCCTGTTTCACTTCATCGTCATTCTCGCGGGCGCCTTCTCCGTCGCTTCCGCAGCGGCGCAGGAGCGGACATTGCAACTGGTTGGCTTCGGCGACAGCCTGATGGCCGGGTATCAGCTCCCCCCCACCGACAGCTATACGGCACAGCTTGAAGCTGCATTGAAGGCAAAGGGCATCAATGTCGCGATCACGAACGCCGGCGTCTCCGGTGATACCTCCTCCGGTGGTCTCGCCCGGTCGGAATGGTCGGTTCCCGATGGAACTGACGGGGTCATTCTGGAGCTCGGCGCCAATGACGCGCTGCGGGGCATTGCGCCGGAACAAACGGAAAAGAACCTCGATACCATTATTTCCGGTTTCCAGAAACGCAACATAGCCGTGCTGCTGGTCGGCATTATGGCGCCGCCGAATATGGGTGACGATTACGCCAAGCGGTTCAACCCGATCTTTCCAAGGCTGGCTAAAAAATACAACCTGCCGCTTTATCCCTTCTTTCTCGATGGCGTCGTGACGGATGATGCCTTGAAGCTCGAGGACAAGATGCACCCCAATACCAAAGGGGTGGCGGTGATGGTGGAGAAATCTTTGCCGGCTGTTGAAAGCTTCATCAAGACAATCGGTGCGCAAAAAAAATAAGCACTTGCGCCCATCTGCATTGCATGATTCGCTATGCTTGTTCTGCCAAAAGATTCGGGGAGCTCGCCATGCCGAGACTGTTTACCGCCCTCGAAATTCCGCGCAATGCGGCGATGAGCCTCTCATTGTTGCGCGGTGGTCTGCCGGGAGCCCGGTGGATCGATGTGGAGAATTATCACATAACCCTGCGTTTTATCGGTGACATCGACGGACGGACCGCCGATGAAGTCGTGGACAGGCTGGATCGGATCGAAAGACCGGAGTTCCAGCTTAATCTCACCGGCATTGGTTCCTTCGGCTCCAAGAAACCGCATTCCATCTGGGCGGGGGTTTCTCCCTCACCGGAAATGCATGCGCTGCAGGCGGAAGTCGAGCGAATTTGTCAGAGGATCGGCCTTCCACCCGATCCGCGCAAGTTCATGCCGCATGTCACGCTGGCGCGGCTGCGCTCCTCGCGTGTGGATGATGTGGTGCATTATCTTTCCGGACGCGGCAACTTCCGCACCTCGCCCTTCACGGTCGGCCGTTTTGTGCTGATGTCGTCGAAGGAATCGGTGGGCGGCGGCCCGTATGTCGTCGAGGAGGCTTTCCCGCTTCACGAGGCGCGGTCCAGCTCCATCTTTTCGAGCAACGATCTGCATCCTGCCAAGAGCATGTTATAGACATCAAGGAACCCGTCCTTGGCCCCGTAATAGGGATCGGGGACGTTCTCCCGGTAGCCTGCGGCATAATCCATGAAGAGATGGATTTTGTGCCGGTGCTTTTCGGGGCTCAGTTGAAGCAGGTTCGCCAGATTGTTTTCGTCCATGGCGAGGATGAGGTCGAAGGCCTCGAAATCAGCCCGCGTCACCTGTCTTGCCCGTTGTCGGGAAATATCGATGCCGTGTCGCCGCGCCATGGCGATAGATCGCGGATCGGGTGCGTCGCCCGTATGCCAGCCGCCGGTGCCGGCGGAATCAACGGTGATCCGGTCGGACACGCCTTCACCATCGGCGAGGTCAGTCAAAACCCCTTCGGCAAGCGGCGAGCGGCAGATATTGCCCATGCAGACGAAAAGAACGGTGATATGTTTCATGAACGATGCGTCGATCCGGTCGTTGAGGCGTTAGTGGTTATCAAGCGAGGTAAGATTCATGAAATATCCCAGACTCGAACCGGACGCCATCCGGCAGGCATTGTCGAAACTCGAGGGCTGGTCGCTGCGTGAGGACGGGGCGGCGATCGTTCGCTCCTTCAAGTTTTCGAGTTTTGCCGAAGCCTTCGGTTTCATGGCCGAGTCTGCTCTTGCGGCGGAAAAGCTCAATCATCATCCTGAATGGTCAAACGTCTATTCGCGCGTGAAAGTCTGCCTCACCACCCATGATTCACAGGGTGTGACCGAGCGGGATTTTCTTCTGGCCGAAGCCATGCAGAAGGCGGCTGCGGGCCGGGGGAATTGAACGACAGGCGTTTAATCCCATATAATAACCGTGACCGGAGGACCGTCGATCATGGATGATGTGAAAATCGGTGAAATTCTTCTGCCGGGTGAAACCGACAAGCAGCAGGAGCGTGAGAATGTCGTGCGCGCTAAATTCTGGCCCAAGCTGAAGCGGGTGATGACGAAGGTTCCCTTCGCGCGCGACGCGGCGGCGGCCTATTATTGCGCGATCGACCGTGACACGCCGTTGCGCGCAAAGGGTATTATTCTGGCTGCCCTTGCCTATTTCATCATGCCCATCGATGCGGTGCCGGACATGCTGGCGGTCGTCGGTTTTACCGATGATATCGCGGTCATCACCGCGGCGCTCGCCATGATCCGAGCCCATATCAAGATGGAACATTACGAGGCGGCTGACGCCATGCTGAAGCGACAGCAGGAAGCCGGGTAACGTCTCTGTGATGTGTCCGTCCGGCATAGCCCGGCGGGTGACAAATTCTTGCCTGAATTTATGTGTTTTACACACGAGGGAAGGGCGTGCCACGCCGTTCTCCTCAGGGCGTCGGGAAGTCGCCAATCTGTAACACCGCAGGACGTTTCCGGCATTTTATGCGTGTTGTTGACGGTTTGGTAACCGCTTTCCGACCACAATGAGAAAAGACGATCCGCACCTGAACGTGGCCGATCCAGAATCTGGGCTCGCCGCTGCTTCGGGCCAATGGAAGACAATAACCCGGCAGGAAATTCTATGTTTGTAAGAAGTGTAGCAACCGCAGCGGCCATTTTGCTGACCAGCGTCGGCGTAGCATCTGCACAGTCGCCCACGCGCATCCAGCAGTTCAATGCCTGGGGTGCCTATTCGTACAAATCGGGCAACAGCACCGTCTGCTACGTTCTTTCCATCCCCACCTCCAAGGAACCGGCAAGCGTTGACCACGGCGATATCTTCTTCATCGTCTCGCAGCGTCCTGGCCAGAACATCTCCTACGAGCCGCAGGCGATGGTTGGCTATACGCTGAAGCAGGGCTCCAAGGTCAATGTGACGATCGACAACAAGAACTTCGTCATGTTCACCAAGGACAAGGCTGCCTGGGTTGAAAACGCCGCTGAAGAGCCGGCTCTCGTCGCCGCTATGAAGGGCGGCAAGTCGATGACCGTCAAGGCGGTTTCCGGCCGCGGCACTGCGACGTCCTATTCCTATTCGCTGTCGGGCATTTCGGCTGCTTTCAAACAGATCGAGAGCTGCAAGTAATCCTGACGCTTTGTCAGATTTGTGATTGGCCGGTCCTCGACCGGCCATTTGCGTTTTTGCCAGTTTGATGCTAAAGGCGCGGCAACATTGACAGGCGGATGCGCGAAAAGTGCTCCGCCTTTGATTTTCTCGACATGCAGACGATTTTCCGCCTTTTCGACAGGCTGGTCGTGCGATGCATGGAACGATGGGATAACGTGATGTCCGTAATGCAAGCTCCTGCCGGCCTGGCAGTCAAAACCCCGTTGATCGCCAACAGCGATCTCATGTCCGGCAAGCCGACGCTGATCGGCCTGACGCGTGAGGAAATGGGCGAGGCGCTGGCCGAGATCGGTGTGCCGCAGAAGCAGGTGAAAATGCGCGTCAGCCAGTTGTGGAACTGGCTCTACGTGCGTGGCGTCTCCGATTTCGACAATATGACAAATGTCGCCAAGGAACTTCGCGAGAAGCTGAAAGCGGCCTTCACCATCGCCCGCCCGGAAATCGTCGAGGAGCAGATCTCCAATGACGGCACCCGCAAATGGCTGATGCGTTTTCCGCCGCGCGGCGCGGGCCGTCCCGTCGAGATCGAGACGGTCTATATTCCCGAAGAGGGACGCGGCACGTTGTGCATATCGAGCCAGGTGGGCTGTTCGCTGACCTGCTCTTTCTGTCACACCGGCACGCAGCGGCTGGTGCGCAACCTGACGGCGGAGGAAATTCTCTCCCAGCTTTTGCTCGCCCGCGACCGGCTGGGTGACTTCCCTGATGGGTCGACGCCGGTCGGCGCCTATGTGCCGAGCGAAGGCCGCAAGGTCTCCAACATCGTGATGATGGGCATGGGCGAGCCGCTCTATAATTTCGAGCATGTGAAGACCGCGCTTCTGATCGCCACCGACGGTGACGGCCTGTCGCTTTCCAAGCGGCGGGTGACGCTCTCCACATCAGGCGTCGTGCCGGAAATCTTTCGCACGGGTGACGAGATTGGCGTGATGCTGGCGATTTCGCTGCATGCGGTACGTGATGATCTGCGCGACATGCTGGTGCCGATCAACAAGAAATATCCGCTGAAGGAGCTGATCGAGGCTTGCCGCAACTATCCGGGTCTTTCCAATGCCCGCCGCATCACCTTCGAATACGTGATGCTGAAGGATGTCAATGACACCCTGGAAGACGCCAAGATGCTGGTTCAGCTTCTGAAGGGCGTTCCGGCCAAGATCAATCTCATTCCGTTCAATCCCTGGCCGGGTACGAATTACCAGTGCTCGGACTGGGCGCAGATCGAAAAATTCGCCGACTTCATCAATCAGGCGGGTTATGCGTCGCCGATCCGCACGCCGCGCGGCCGCGACATTCTCGCCGCCTGCGGCCAGTTGAAGTCGGAATCGGAACGCATGCGCAAGACTGAAAGACTGGCTTTTGAGGCAATGATGATCGCCAACCACGGCGCAGATGACTGAATAAGCCGCATTTGCCCCATAAAGCTGGTTTTCCGGCGGTTCTCCGATTGATTTCGGTCTGTCTTGTTCCTAGAAAGACGAAAACAGGGAACCAACAGGAGGATATCCATGCGCGCATTCATTCTGGCTCTCGCTGCCGCGAGCGCCATCGTTCTGCCGGCCAAGGCTGAAAACGTCACCGTTGCCGTCACCGCCATTGTTGAACATCCGGCGCTCGACGCCGCTCGTGATGGCGTCAAGGCTGCCCTTGCCGAAGCCGGTTACAAGGAAGGCGAGAACCTCAAGTTCCTTTATGAGTCCGCACAGGGCAATCCTGGCACCGCGGCGCAGATTGCGCGCCAGTTCGTCGGCGATGCCCCCGCCGTCATCGTGCCGATCTCCACGCCGTCGGCCCAGGCTGTCGTTGCGGCCACACGCGACATTCCGGTCGTCTTCACGGCTGTTTCCGATCCTGTCGGCGCACAGCTTATCAAGAGCATGGAAAAGCCCGGCGGCAACGTGACCGGCCTTTCCGACATGCTGCCGGTTGGCGAACATCTGGCGCTCATCAAGGAAATCTCTCCGAACGCCAAGTCCATCGGCTTCATCTACAACTCGGCCGAAGCCAACTCCGCCTCGACGCTCGCCCTGCTGAAGGCCGAAGCTGACAAGGCCGGCCTGAAGGTCATCGAATCCGTCGCCACCAAGTCCGCTGAAGTTCAGGGCGCAACCCGCGCGCTGGTCGGCAAGGCTGACGTGATCTACGTTCCGACCGACAATACCATTGTTTCCGCATTTGAAGCGGTAGCCGGTGTTGCCTCCGAGGCGAAGATCCCGCTTTACGCCGCCGATACGGATTCCGTTGCCCGTGGCGCGGTTGCAGCCCTCGGCTTCAACTATTTCGACGTTGGCAAGCAGACCGGCGCAGTCGTTGTTCGCATCCTCAAGGGCGAAAAGCCGGGCGATATTCCGGCCACCGTGGCTGTTGGTACGGATCTCGTCATCAACAAGAAGGTTGCCGAAAAAGTTGGCGTCACCTTCCCTGAAAGCGTGACGAAGCGCGCCACCAAGGTCATCGACTGAACCGAAACCAGACTGAATTGCGGGCGGCGGCATTCCGCCGCCCGTTTTACGTGGCACGAGACGGTGCCCGTATCCGCCTGATGGCGGCAATAACAAGGACATTACCGTGAGCCAAATCGCCTTCTGGGGTGCCGTGGAGCTGGGACTGGTCTTCGCTTTCGTGGCGATCGGCGTTTATCTCGCTTTCCGCGTACTTGATTTTCCTGACCTGACCGTGGACGGTTCGTTTCCGCTTGGCGCTGCCGTGGCTGCCGTGCTGATCATCGCCGGTCTGAATGCCTGGGTCGCGACGGCGATTGCCATGGTTGCCGGCGCTGCCGCGGGTATGGTGACCGCAACGCTCAACGTTCGTTTTAAAATCCTCAACCTGCTTGCCTCGATCCTGACGATGATCGCGCTGTTTTCCGTCAATCTCAGGGTGATGGGAAAGCCGAATGTGGCGCTGCTCAATCAGGACACGATGGTATCGCCGTTTTATGGCCTCGGCCTTTCCGAATATCTGGTGCGGCCGCTCTTCGTCGGCGTGCTGGTGCTGATCGCGGTCCTTCTCGTCTGGCGTTTTCTTGAAAGCGATGCGGGCCTCGCCATGCGGGCGACCGGCGCCAATGCGCGGATGGCGCGGGCGCAGGGTGTGAAGACCGGAAACCAGATCTATCTCGGCATGGCGCTTTCCAATGCGCTGGTGGCTCTCGGCGGCGCATTGTTTGCGCAGACCAATGGTTTTGCGGATGTGACCTCCGGTGTCGGTACCATCGTCGTCGGGCTTGCGGCCGTCATCATCGGTGAGACGCTGTTTGGCGCACGCGGCATCCTGATCGCGCTGATCGGCTGTGTCTTCGGCTCCATCGCCTATCGTCTCGCCATCCAGCTTGCCCTGTCGAGCGATGTGCTGGGTCTCAAGGCGTCCGATCTCAATTTCGTAACGGCGGTATTGGTGGCCATCGCATTGATCCTGCCGCGACTGCGCCGTGGGGGAGCAACATCGTGATTTCGCTTTCCGACATTCAGGTCGTCTTCGGGCGCGGCACGCCGCTGCAAAAGCAGGCGCTGGCCAAGATCGATCTCACCATCGAGGATGGTTCCTTCGTCACCGTTATCGGCTCCAATGGTGCGGGCAAATCCACACTTCTCGGTGTTCTGGCCGGCGATGTTCTGCCAACGGCGGGCAAGGTGATGATCGGCGGCGCCGATGTCACCCGCAAGCCGACCGCCAGCCGGGCGGGACGGGTGGCGCGCGTGTTTCAGGACCCGCTGGCGGGCAGCTGCGGTGCGCTCACCATCGAGGAGAACCTGGCGCTTGCGGCGTCTCGCGGCGAGCGTCGCGGGTTGTCGTCGGCGCTTGGACGCGGCAGGCGGGATTTCTTTAGGGAACGTATCGCTTCGCTTAACCTCGGTCTGGAAAATCGTCTGAAGGATCGTATGGACCTTCTGTCGGGTGGGCAGAGGCAGGCGGTTTCGCTTGTCATGGCGACGCTATCCGGTTCAGACGTGCTGCTCTTGGATGAACATACGGCGGCACTCGATCCCGGTATGGCGGAATTCGTGATGGAACTGACCCGCAAGGTTGTGTCGGAGCGCAAGCTGACGACCCTGATGGTCACCCATTCCATGCGTCAGGCGCTGGATTATGGTACGCGAACGATCATGTTGCATGCCGGTGAAATCGTGCTCGACGTCTCCGGTGACAGCCGCAAGGATCTCGAGGTCGAAGACCTGATCGAGATGTTCCGCAAGATACGCGGCCAGACGCTTGACGACGACGAACTGCTGATCGGCTGATTGCAAAAGGCGCCTTTGGGCGCCTTTTTATTTGCCCTCAGCGCGTTTGCGTGAAGAAAATCTTGACCGCGAAAAGCGAAAAGACGCCGGCGATCGTATAATCGAGTCCGCGCAGAACTTTCCGGTTGCGCTGCAGCCAGGCGGAAAGAACATCGGCGGCGACAACGATGCCGATGCCGATCGGCAGTGCCACGATGATGGACCAGATGCCGAGGAAGATCAGCTTGCCGGTGACGTGCGGATCGGTTGCGCTGACAAATTGCGGGAGGAAGGTCATGAAAAAGATGATGACCTTGGGGTTCAGCAGATTGACCCAGATGCCGTTCAGCAAGGCCGATTTCAGGGAGGCCTGTGCTTTTTCACCGGTGCTTTTCACCATCACGAAATCCGAGCCCTTGCGGATTGCCTGTATGGCGAGCCAGACCAGATAGGCCGCACCACCGGTTTTCAGGATCATGAAGGCGGTCGGCGAGGCGACGATGAGAGCCGCGACACCAAAAGCGACCAGCAACGTATGCACGGTGATGCCGATATTGGTTCCGACCAGCGTCATGAAGCCCGCCGCCCGGCCTTCGCGCAGCGAGCGGCTGATCCAGAGCGTCATGTCAGGCCCCGGCGTCACCGCCAGAAGCAGAATGGCAATGGTGAAGGCGATCAATGTTGGCAGGCTCGGAACGAAATCCATCGCGGCACCCGTAAAATCTGGAGAATGCGGTTGCTTAACGCGGTTTCGTGTTTCTGCCAATGTTTTTGAGCGATGACGCGCCTGCGAGGGGGAAATAGCCGCCGCACCCTTCTAGGCACGGCGGCTGGAGCTTCAGTTTTTAAGGAAGCTGGTGAAGGCGGCGGAATATTCCGTATGCCAGCGTGAGAGCGGCGGGCGGTTCTGGACGATGTCCTGGGCTGCCCAGAGAATGCGCTTCTCATCCGTCGGGCGGTCCACCTCGCCATCCGGGCAGAGAATGTAGAAATCGCCGCGGCCGATACTCTCGATCATGAAATCGACGGTTTGCTCGCCGGTCCAGGCACCCTGCGGCTTTTCGGTCCTGCCATGGGCGGTCAGGCCGGTGAAGACGAAGCCGGGGATCAGGAGATGGGCGGAAGCCGCGCCGTTCGGAATATTGCGCAATTCGTGCTGAAGCGCTTCCGTGAAGGTTTTCACACCGGACTTCGAGACGTTATAGGCCGGATCGCCCGGAGGCGTGGTGATGCCCTGTTTCGAGCCGGTATTGATGATCAGCGACGGTTCGCCATGGGTGATCATGCCCTGGCCGAAGACGCGGCTGCCATTCACGACGCCCATCAGATTGACGCCGATAATCTTTTCCCAATTGGCCTGCGGCCCGAAGATGGCGCTGCCCGGCTGGATGCCGGCATTGTTCATGAGAACGTGGACACGGCCGAAACGCTGGATCACGGCACGTTCCAGCGCCTCCAGCTCATCGAGTTTCGAGACATCGGTCGGTATGGCGACGATCTGCGCTTCGCCATCCTTGGCGATGTTTAGAATATCCGCATGCGCTGCGGCGAGTTTTTCGCCGTCGAGATCGACGAGCACGACGCTCATGCCGAAACCGGCGAATTTACGGGCGGCGGCTAATCCGATGCCGGACGCCGCCCCTGATATGACAGCGACATTATCTTCCTTGAATGCGGGGTGGATGGTCGTCATAGGTTTCTCCTTCGCGTCGTTTCTGCTGTTTCCAGCGGTTTGCAACGTTGCCTGAACCTGAGTGGCTTCATTCACGGTCTTCAAGTCGATCGCGCCGCTTTATGATAAAGCGCGAATTTTCTAAATGCATGTGACAATTGCTTCGTTCCCATCCGCGCGGCCGTTCGCCATCCGTCATCATGCGCGCCCATCAATTGTTTTGTCGCTTATCTCACGGAAAAGCGCTTCACACATTTCGGGTTGCACTGTAAAAGTGCCGAAATCCCAAGGAAATGGCGGTGCCCCGATGCCGTCATCATGCAGATGGACATCATTATGGCACTCCCGAAAGACGTTAAGAAAGTCGTTCTCGCCTATTCCGGCGGCCTCGACACCTCGATCATCCTGAAATGGCTTCAGACGGAACTCGGCGCCGAGGTCGTGACCTTCACCGCCGATCTCGGCCAGGGCGAAGAGCTTGAGCCGGCACGCAAGAAGGCTGAGATGCTGGGCATCAAGGAAATCTTCGTCGAGGACGTCCGCGAAGAGTTCGTGCGTGATTTCGTGTTTCCGATGTTCCGCGCCAATGCCGTTTATGAAGGCGTCTATCTGCTCGGCACGTCGATTGCCCGTCCGCTGATTTCCAAGCACCTGATCGAGATCGCCAAGAAGACCGGCGCTGACGCCATCGCCCATGGCGCCACCGGCAAGGGCAACGATCAGGTCCGTTTCGAGCTTTCGGCCTATGCACTGAACCCTGACATCAAGATCATTGCGCCCTGGCGCGACTGGACGTTCAAGAGCCGCACCGACCTCCTGAACTTCGCCGAACAGCACCAGATTCCGGTCGCCAAGGACAAGAAGGGCGAGGCGCCATTCTCCGTCGACGCCAACCTGCTGCACTCCTCTTCCGAGGGCAAGGTTCTGGAAGACCCGGCGGTGGAAGCGCCTGAATATGTGCATATGCGCACCATTTCCCCGGAAGCGGCTCCGGACAAGGCAACCGTCATCAAGGTCGGTTTCCGCAAGGGCGATGCCTGCTCCATCAACGGCGTTGAAATGTCGCCCGCGACACTTCTTGCCACGCTCAATAATTACGGCCGCGAAAACGGCATCGGCCGCCTCGATCTGGTCGAGAACCGTTTCGTCGGCATGAAGTCACGCGGCGTTTACGAGACGCCCGGCGGCACGATCCTGCTGGCAGCGCACCGCGCCATCGAATCCATCACACTCGACCGGGGTGCCGCGCATCTCAAGGACGATCTGATGCCGCGTTACGCTGAGCTTATCTATTACGGCTTCTGGTTTTCGCCGGAGCGCGAAATGCTGCAGGCCCTGATCGACAAGAGCCAGGAACATGTCGAAGGCGAAGTGACGCTGAAGCTCTACAAGGGCAATGTCATGGTAACCGGCCGCGAGAGCGAGAAGTCGCTGTATTCCGACGCGCTGGTGACCTTCGAGGATGACCACGGCGCTTACGACCAGAAGGATGCTGCTGGCTTCATCAAGCTCAATGCGCTGCGTCTTCGCACGCTCGCCAAGCGTAACCTCAACAAGTAATTCAGCTGACGTGAAGATTATGAAACCCGCGGGCGGTGACGCCGGCGGGTTTTTTCATGTCTTGCTTCTGGAGACGATGCGGAAGCCGATGTAGCTGGCAACAGCGGTGAATTCCATCACCGGGATGACGATGCCGAAGCCTGTCAAGGGTGAACCGATGAGCGAGGCAGCGGTGCCGCCCGCAAAACCCGATCCCATCTGGATGAAGCCCATCATCGCCGAGGCCGAGCCGGCAATATGCGGGAAGGGTGCAAGCGCTGCCGTTACCATTGAGGGTGTCAGCAAGGCGATACCGACCGTTGCGACCGCCACGGGTCCCATGATGGAAAAGAAGGACGGCGGTATCAGGAAGACCGACAGCAGGATGAGCAGACCGCCTGTTCCCGAAAAACAGAGGCCGAGCATGACCGAACGGCGATCACCCAGTCGCGGTGCGATGTACCGCAGGGCGATGGAGCCGAAGAAATAAGCGCCGGTCTGCATCAGCATGCCGATGCCGAAGGCGGTGGGTGTCATGCTAACCGTGTTGATGAGAATGAAGGTCAGCATGGTGGCCTGCGCATAAAGCGCGCCGATGGAACCGCCGAGCACGAGGGCGGCCAGAAGAAAGCGTGGTTCAGTCAGCAAGGTGCTATAGGCCGACAGGAGTCTACGGGGACGGATCAGGCTTTTGTCCGGGACCGTCGTTTCGCGCAGAAAAACCATGACGGACAAGATGGCGGCGGCGCCGAGACCGGCCATGAGGAAAAACACCGATTTCCAGCCGAAAGCCGCAAGCGAAAGCCCGCCGATCGTTGGTCCGAGGGCGGGGCCGACTGCCAGCATGATGCCGATGAGGTTCATGATGCTGGAGGCTTCCGCGCCGGTAAACTGGTCGCGTACGATTGCGCGTGCCACCGTCATGCCGACGGAGGCGCCGATGCCCTGAATGAGCCGCGCGAGGAGCAGCACTTCTATCGTCGGGGCAAAAATCGCCAGCAGTCCGCCGCCCAGAAAGACTGACAGGAAAACGAGGCTCGCCCTGCGCCGGCCAAAGGCATCGGAAGCAGGGCCGGCGAGCAGCTGCGCCAGGGCGAAACCGGCGAAATAAAGCGAGAGGCTGAGCTTTATCGCGGATTCATTCGTGGCGAAAACCCGCGTCAGTTCTGGCATAGCCGGCGTATAGATCGCCATGGAAATCGGCGCCAGCGCCGTCAGCAACGCGCCGAGAATGGCCGTGCGTTTTGTCGACATGATCGGTTCTGGCGTCATTGCGGTCAGCAGCTCTGGCCCGGCTGTTCCGGCTGGAGATTATCGCGAAGCGTCTGCAGGAAGCTGCGGAAAAGCGCAACTTCGTCCTCGTTCAAGCCACGCGTGGCGTGACGGACGAGTTCATCGATTTCCTGACGCACGGCTTCCAGCATGTCTGTGGAGTTTTTTGTCAGTACGATGCGTTTGGAGCGCCTGTCCTGCGGGTCCTGCTGGCGCTCGATCAGGTCGAGGGATTGCAGCTTGTCGAGATAGGCGCAGATCGTCATGGGCTCGATGCCCAGACGGGCGGCAATATCCGATTGCTTGCTGCCATCAACGACGGCAACCGTCAGCAACGCGCGTGCTTCGCCGGGGGTCAGGCCCAGTCCTGCTTCAGAAATTCGGCGCTCAAAAGCATTGTTCAGCAGGCGGGCGCCGCTGTTCAACAGAAATGCCAGTGAATCTTTTTCGCGTTTCGTGCCCATGCTTCGCCTTTTCGTAAGTCAGCCTTACTAAATTCCGGGCGATAATCAATGCTACGCGACCGATATTCTCGAAAATCGGCTCAACTATACGTCAGCTCCAGAGCAGGGCGGTCGGCGTTGGGGCTGATAATTGCCTCGGATTACAGGAGAAAGCGTCGGCATTTTCGACCTCCGCTTAGCATATTGAATTGACGCTAGAGGCATGCCCATATGGATTTTAATCGGAATCGCACAAGGAAGATGAAATGCCATTGAAGACCGCCCTTTATCCCGCGCTGGTTGACTGGAACGGCCATAATGGCCTGCCGAAATTCGATGCGGTCAAGGATGAGGATTTTGCGCCCGCTTTCGATGCCGCGCTTTTTTCCCATGAGCAGGAAATCGATGCGATTGCCGGAAATCCAGAGGCGCCGAGTTTCGAAAACACGGTGACCGCACTCGAAATTGCAGGTGACGAGCTCTCGCGTATCTCGTCGCTGTTCTGGAACAAAGCCGGTGCCAACACCAATGGTGTGATCCAGGCGCTCGAGCGGGAAATCGCGCCAAAGATGTCGCGGCATTATTCGAAGATCGGCATGAACGAAGCGCTGTTCAAGCGCATCGACACGCTGTGGGAAAAGCGCGAGGCGCTTGGGCTGACAGGCGAAGAAAAACGGGTTCTCGAACGCCATTGGAAAGGTTTTGTCCGCTCAGGTGCGAAATTGCCGAAAGAGCGGCAGGAGCGGCTGGCGGCCATCAATGAAGAGCTTGCCGGTCTCGGCGCGAAATTCGGCCAGAACGTGCTGGCGGATGAGAAGAGCTGGAAGCTTTTGCTTTCCACGGATGAAGAGCTTGCGGGCATCCCCGGCTTCCTGCGCGACGCTATGGCGGGGGCAGCCGGCGAGCACGGGGAGGACGGCAAATTTGCCGTTACCCTTTCCCGCTCGATCATCGAGCCCTTCCTCACCTTTTCAGAACGGCGCGACCTGCGCGAACAGGCATTCAAGGCCTGGGTGGCGCGGGGCGAGAACGGTGGCGAGACCGACAATCGCGAGATCGTCCGCTGCACCCTCGAACTGCGCGAGGAAAAGGCAAAACTTCTCGGTTATGCGAATTTCGCTGCCTATAAGCTCGATGATACGATGGCGAAGACGCCGGACGCGGTGAACGGTCTTCTCGGACAGGTCTGGGAAAAGGCTGTTCAACGGGCGGGAGAGGAAGAGGCTGAACTTGCCACCATTATCGCAGCGGAAGGCAAGAACCACGAGGTACTGCCGTGGGACTGGCGGCACTATGCCGAAAAGCTCCGCGCCCAGAAATTCAATTTCTCCGAGGCGGAACTCAAACCCTATCTACAGCTGGAGAAGATCATCGAAGCCTGTTTCGATGTAGCAGGGCGGCTGTTTGGAATTCGTGCCGTCGATGTGAAGGGCGTTGCGGGCTATCATCCGGACGTTCGGATTTTCGAAATCCGCGATGACAAGGGTAATCTCAAGGCCATGTTCCTCGGCGATTATTTCGCGCGCCCTTCGAAGCGATCCGGCGCATGGATGAGCTCTTTCCAGTCGCAGCACAAGCTGCCTTTGAAGAACGGCACGGTCGGTGAAATCCCGATCATCTATAATGTCTGCAATTTCGCGAAACCAGCCGAAGGAAAACCGGCGCTGCTTTCGCTCGACGATGCGCGCACGCTGTTCCATGAATTCGGCCACGCCTTGCATGGCATGTTGTCCGATGTCACCTATCCCTCGGTATCCGGAACGGGTGTCTCGCGCGATTTCGTCGAATTGCCGTCCCAGCTTTACGAACATTGGCTGACGGTGCCGGAAATTCTCGAAAAATACGCGCTGCACTATGAGACTGGTGCGTCGATGCCGAAGGCGCTGCTGGACAAGGTTCTGGCCGCGCAGACCTTCAATGCCGGTTTTAACACTGTGGAATTCACCTCTTCGGCGATCGTTGACATGGCGTTTCACACCCGTGACAGCGTTGCCGATCCGATGGCGACTCAAGGAGAAGTGCTGTCTGGCCTCAATATGCCGAAATCCATCGTCATGCGGCACGCGACGCCGCATTTCCAGCATGTGTTCTCGGGCGACGGTTATTCCGCCGGTTATTATTCCTACATGTGGTCGGAAGTTCTCGACGCCGATGCCTTTGCCGCCTTCGAGGAAACCGGCAATGCTTTTGATGGTGAGATGGCGCGCCGGCTGAAGGATAATATCTATTCCGTCGGGGGCTCGATTGATCCTGAAGAAGCCTATCTCGCGTTCCGCGGCAAGATGCCGAGCCCGGATGCGATGCTTTTGAAGCGCGGTCTCGTATAAGAGACTGTCATAATTCTCAGCTAGAACCTGAGCGCAGGGGGCTTATGACATGAGCCCCCCTTTCGCATTTGCAAAAAAAAGGTTATGAGCGCGCCAAACTAAATTGGCGCTTCTCCTCAATATAGCGCCCAACCTCAGAGATTTTGAACAATGGCACTTCGCAACATCGCGATCATCGCGCACGTTGACCATGGAAAAACGACGCTCGTGGACGAGCTTCTGAAGCAGTCCGGCTCGTTCCGCGATAACCAGCGCGTTGCAGAGCGCGTGATGGACAGCAACGACCTCGAAAAGGAACGCGGCATCACCATTCTCGCCAAGGCGACCTCGGTGGAGTGGAAGGGTGTTCGCATCAACATCGTCGACACCCCCGGCCACGCCGACTTCGGCGGCGAAGTCGAGCGTATCTTGTCGATGGTGGATGGCGCGATCGTTCTGGTCGATAGTTCCGAAGGCCCGATGCCGCAGACCAAGTTCGTGGTTTCCAAGGCGCTGAAGGTCGGTCTTCGCCCGATCGTTGCGATCAACAAGATCGACCGTCCGGATGGCCGTCATGAAGAAGTCATCAACGAAGTCTTCGACCTCTTTGCAAACCTCGACGCTACCGACGAGCAGCTCGACTTCCCGATCCTCTACGGTTCTGGTCGTGACGGCTGGATGAACGTCAACCCGGAAGGTCCGAAGGATCAGGGTCTCGCACCGCTGCTTGATCTGGTTCTCGAACATGTTCCGGAGCCCAAGGTCGAAGAAGGTCCGTTCCGTCTGATCGGCACGATCCTCGAAGCCAACCCCTTCCTCGGTCGTATCATTACCGGCCGTATCGCCTCTGGTTCCATCAAGCCGAACCAGGCCGTGAAGGTTCTGGGTCAGGACGGCAAGCTGATCGAAACTGGCCGTATTTCCAAGATCCTCGCCTTCCGCGGTATCGAGCGCACGGCCATCGAAGAAGCCCATGCCGGTGACATCGTTGCCATTGCCGGTCTTTCCAAGGGTACCGTTGCCGATACCTTCTGCGATCCGTCCGTCACCGAGGCGATGACCGCGCAGCCGATCGATCCGCCGACCGTCACCATGTCGTTCATCGTTAACGATAGCCCGCTCGCCGGCACCGAAGGCGACAAGGTTACCAGCCGCGTCATCCGCGACCGTCTGTTCAAGGAAGCCGAAGGCAACGTTGCGCTGAAGATCGAAGAGGCCGAAGGCAAGGATTCGTTCTTCGTTTCCGGCCGTGGCGAATTGCAGCTGGCGGTTCTGATCGAAACCATGCGTCGCGAAGGCTTCGAGCTTGCCGTTTCGCGTCCGCGCGTCGTGATGCACAAGGATGAGAACGGCACCCTGCTGGAGCCGATCGAAGAAGTCGTGATCGACGTTGACGAAGAGCATTCCGGCGTCGTCGTTCAGAAGATGTCGGAGCGCAAGGCTGAAATGGCCGAGCTTCGTCCTTCCGGCGGCAATCGCGTTCGTTTGAAGTTCTACGCTCCGACCCGTGGCCTGATCGGCTACCAGTCGGAACTGCTGACCGACACGCGCGGTACGGCCATCATGAACCGTCTGTTCCACGACTATCAGCCCTTCAAGGGCCAGATTGCCGGTCGCGTCAACGGCGTTCTCCTGTCCAATGGTTCGGGCGAGGCTGTTGCCTATGCCATGTTCAACCTGGAAGATCGCGGCCCGATGATCATCGAGCCGGGTGAGAAGGTTTATGCCGGCATGATCATCGGTATTCACACGCGCGACAACGATCTCGAAGTGAACGTGTTGAAGGGCAAGCAGCTGACCAACATCCGCGCCGCCGGCAAGGATGAAGCCGTCAAGCTGACGCCGCCGATCCGCATGACACTCGACCGCGCTCTTTCCTGGATTCAGGAAGACGAGTTGATGGAAGTGACGCCGAAGTCGATCCGTCTGCGCAAGATGTTCCTCGACGCTAACGACCGCAAGCGTTTTGAAAAGGCCAAGCTCGCAATCTGATTGCGGCTAGGCGGCACGAATTTGAAAAACCCGGCCTTGAGCCGGGTTTTTTTATGCTTTCGTTTTTATGTGTGCATGAGTCGAAAGGTGCTTGTGCGAAAGGTTAAGGATGCGTTAATTTTTCCTGGTCGTCCACATGAATAGGCTGTGGGTAAGCCTGCCGGCGTTAACCTTTATGACTGGCAAGTTTCCGCGGTCGGGGCCAGAATCGCGTTATGAAAACGTTATCCATCGATGTTCGCCGTGCCGAGCCGCATGATGCGCGTGCCATCTCCGAGGCGCACCGTCTGTCGTGGCAACAGGCCTATGCGGGGCTTATTCCGCACCGGCCGTTGACGCAGATGCTGGAGCGCCGCGGCGAAATCTGGTGGAAGAAGGCGACAAGAGGCTCTGCTACCATGCTGGTGGTGGAAGTGGCCGGTGTGGTTGCCGGATATGCGACGCTCGGTCTTAGCCGCGCGCGCGGGTTGCCGCATGACGGCGAGATCTACGAACTTTATCTGCGGCCGGAATATCAGGGCATCGGGCTCGGCTCGTTGCTGTTCACGGAGGCCCGCAGGCTGCTGACGTCGCTCGGCTGCAATGGCATCGTCGTTTGGTGCCTCGAAGACAGTGACGTCGCCAATCGATTCTTCCGTTCGCATGGGGGCCGCGACATTGCCGAAGGCATGGAAGATTTCGGCGGTAAGTCGCTACGCAAGGTCGGTTTCGTCTGGAACTGACAAGAGTTGCGGATGGATTACGTGATGGTATGGTTTTTTGCGGCCGCCATGCGTAATCGCGATAACCTCAAATCCGGCATTCTGTCTTATCCGCTCAAAGCCATGTTGCAATACGGCGACTTTCCCAGTATCGAAAACCAAATCCAACCCGTCGAATTGAGGGAAGCGAATGCGTATCGATGCAATTTCCATAGGCAAGAACCCGCCAGATGACATAAACGTTATCGTTGAAGTGCCGGTTGGCGGTCATCCTATCAAGTACGAGATGGACAAGGACGCGGGTGCGCTGATCGTCGATCGCTTCCTCTACACGCCGATGACCTATCCGGGTAACTATGGCTTCGTGCCGCATACCCTGTCCGACGATGGCGACCCGATCGATGTTCTCATCTGCAACACCCGTCCGCTGGTTCCCGGCTGCGTGATCAATGTCCGCCCCATCGGCGTGATGATCATGGAAGATGATGGCGGCAAGGACGAGAAAATCCTCGCCGTGCCGGCTCCGAAGCTGACGCAGCGTTACGACAAGGTCCATAACTACACCGACCTGCCGGAAATCACGCTGAAGCAGATCGAGCATTTCTTCGAGCACTACAAGGATCTGGAGCCCGGCAAGTGGGTGAAGATGGGCGGCTGGCAGGATGTCGACGTCGCCAAGAAGCTGATCGTCGAAGCCATCGAGCGTTACAAGACGCAGGGCTGATAGCCCTAGCCCGCCAGCTTTTTAAAGAGCTTTTCGAAATCCTCCGGGTCGGTATCGATCCGGAGGATTTTTTTGCGCGCTGTTTCGCCTGAGATGAAGGTAATGGAAGACTTGGGCAGGCCGAGTTTTTTTGCCAGCAAAACAATGAGGGCCTTGTTCGCCTTGCCGCCTTCCGGCACGGCGCTGACACGGGCTTTCAGATGCGCGTTTCCATCCGCATCCTGCTCCACGCCGTCAATCGCATCACGCCCGCCGTTCGGGGTCAGGCGAACGGACAGGCGGACATGATCATCGTGTTTTCGCCAGAGGCCGCTCAAACAGTCATCGGGTAAAGCGTGTTCCACATGAAGGAGCGGATGAAGAAGATGATCAGCAGCAGGATGATCGGCGAAATGTCGATACCGCCGAGATTGGGCAGAATGCGGCGGATGGGGCGCAGGGCCGGTTCCGTGACATTCACCAGGAAACTCCCGATGGCGTTCACGAACTGGTTGCGGGAATTGATGACGTTGAAGGCGTAAAGCCAGGAAAAAATAGCGCTGGCGATCAGCACCCACGTATAGAGGTTCAAGGCCAGATCGATGGTCTGAAACAGGGCAAGCATCAATATCTCCGTATCTTGGTTGCAAGACATTTAGACATTGACGCGTTAACCGGCAAGTGTTCCGCCAGATCGTAATGATCTTTGGTCTGATCGACCGGCGATCATCACAATCTGATTCAAGGCTTTGCGCGGGATTCCAGACGAAAGCCGCTCACACTTTTCGTCATGCTGCTGTTGAGGGCTGGCGATTCTTGTCATATCGCTCTATTGCAAAGCTCTCATCTTGTCTCGCGAGCAACCAGCCGATGTCGTCCCTGCCTTCTGCCGAAAACCGTTTTGGCGCATTCCGGCATAGTTCCTATCGCCGCTTCTTCAGCGCCCGGTTTTTTTCGGCCTTCGCCATCCAGATCGTCAGCGTTTCCGTTGGCTGGCAGATGTATGAGGTGACAGGCAACGCCTTTTATCTCGGCCTGATCGGTCTTTTTCAGTTTCTGCCGTCGCTGCTTCTGATCCTTGTCACGGGAACGGTCGCCGACCGGCACAATCGCCGGCGCATCATGGCGATATGTCTGTTGATGGCGGCGCTCTGCGCTGTGGCGCTCCTCGGTCTCACGCTGACGCACAGCTTTTCCCCCTGGCCGGTTTTCGCCATTCTCGTCGTCTTTGGCATTGAGCGGGCCTTCATGGGGCCGGCGGTTCAGTCGCTGGCGCCCAATCTCGTGCCCGTCGAAGATTTGCCGAACGCGATCGCCTGGAATTCGTCTTCCTGGCAGATGGCGTCGATCCTCGGCCCGGTTGCGGGTGGTCTGCTTTATGGCCTCGGTGCGTCCGTCGCCTATAGCGTGGCGTTCGTGCTGTTCATCGTGTCCGCAACGCTGGCGGTGGCGATCCGCAAGCCGGAACAACGCGGGCCGGCAAAAGCCATCAGCCTGGAAACCATGCTGGCCGGGTTCAAGTTCATCTCGCAGGAGAAGATCGTCCTCGGCGCGATCTCGCTCGACCTTTTCGCTGTCCTGCTGGGCGGTGCTGTCGCGTTGATGCCGATCTTTGCCAAGGAAGTGCTGACACTCGGGCCCTGGGGTCTCGGGCTTTTGCGCGCCGCTCCCGGCATCGGGGCGATCACGGTTGCGGTCATTCTGGCGTTCAAACCCATCCGGCACCATGCCGGTCTGCTGATGTTTGTCGGCGTCGGCCTCTTCGGTGTTTCCACCGTGGTCTTCGGGCTCTCGCAAACCGCGTGGCTGTCCATCGCAGCGCTGGTGGTCATGGGTGCATCGGACATGGTGTCGGTTTATGTGCGCGAGACCCTGATTGCGCTCTGGACACCGGATGAGGTGCGCGGCCGCGTGAATGCCGTGAACATGGTATTTGTCGGCGCATCGAACGAACTGGGTGAGTTCCGCGCCGGCACAATGGCCCATGTCGTGGGTGCTGTGCCGGCCGTCGTTATCGGCGGGGCAGGGACGCTTGCGGTGGCGGTTATCTGGGCGCTTGGTTTTACCAAGCTGCGCAAGATCGACAATCTGGACGCGCCTCAATGACCCCGTAAGGTCTCAGCGCTGCGCCTTGCCTTCAAAAACCAGATCGAGAAAATTGCCAAGCCATGCCCGGAGCGGTGTGTCGAACAGCATGCGGCCTTCCAGATGCTGGCTGCCGACCTGCGCATTGGGCATGCCGAAACGCTGCGCGCCGCGCACCACCCAGCTATGCATCATGGCGCGGGTGAGTTCGGCGTGAAACTGCAGACCCCAGGCATTTTTTCCGTAACGATAGGCCTGGTTGGGATAGGTCTCGCCTGAAGCCAGAAGCTCGGCGCCGCGCGGCAGTTCGAACCCCTCCTTGTGAAAATGATAGACCATCTTCGGCCAATGCGGCATCAAAAGCCGCCCGTGTTCGGTGGCGTGAAGTGGATACCAGCCGATTTCCACCTTGCCGTCCCTGTCTGCCTCCACCTTGCCGCCCAGATGTTTGGACAGCATCTGCGCGCCGAGACAGATGCCGAGAAAGGGCTTGTTTTCCTTCAGCGGCACCTTCAGCCAGTCGATTTCGGCTTTAACATAATCATGCGGGTCATTCGCGCTCATCGGGCCGCCGAAGATGATGGCACCGGCATGGCGTTCCAGCGTCTGTGGCAAATCATCACCCAGTGCGGGGCGTCTTATGTCGAGGCGGTACCCTTTTTCCACCAGTATCTGGCCGACGCGGCCGGGCGTGGAGCGTTCCTGATGCAGGACGACTAGCAGCGAAGGTTGTTCTCTCTGTTGCCTGGAGGGGTCAAACAGCATCGTCTTCGTTTTCGCTTTCTTCAGCGGGCCCGGACCTCGTGGCGGCCTGCTGACGTTGCAGAACCCTGTCGCGCACGGAAACACCAAGCAGATCGGCTACCCGCCAGATCACATGATCTTCCATTTCGCTTCGTTCGCCGTCAGCGTAAACAATATCCCATAATATTCCAATAAGCTCCACGCGCTGATCTTCATCGAGATGGCGGCGGATATCGGCGGTGAAGCGGTAATAATCGACGGCCTCCTTGCCGGCCTCCTGACCGGCGGTGAGAAGGGCATCGAGCTTGCCGCCATCGAGATGGTAATATTCATGCAGGATTTCACGCAGGCGGTGCCGCTCGCTTTTCGAGACGGTGCCATCCGCTTCCATTACCTGGAAACAGAGGGCGGCAACCGCTACCCTCAGATCATCAGGGCTGAAATCACCCGCATTCGGGCCGACGAGGTTCTGAATAAACGACTGTATTTGCTGGAACATCGATAGCCTGTTGGTCAGAAGAGTTTGAGCCGGGTCTTGGGTTCGGCTTCCGCGCCGGGTTTCTTGACACCCGGATCATCCGGCGCGCCACCGAAAAACGGCACGGCGTCCGCTTTTTTATCCGACGCATCGGTTCCCACCGGCGCTTCGATCGGGACGGGCTTATTCTCCTTCGCGGTAGATACGATCGGCTTCACCTCGATCGGCGTGGCCGGGGCGGGTTTCGGCTCCGCACGCGTCTCCGGGGCGGCTTCGACAATGATTGTCTTTACAGCCGGTTCGGCCCTTGCGGGCGCTGCGGCAATCGCGTTTTCGATTGTCAGGTCTTCGACGGGGCCTTCGAGCTGGCCAAAAGGCGCTTTCCATTCGAAGGCATCTAGACGGCCAGTGACGGGCGACACCGGCAACCATTTTTCCGAAACGATGCCATCGGCCACCCAGGCTGGATCACGCGGCGCGCGCAGTGCCTGTGCCATCCAGTAGCGCACCCGGCCCTGATCACCGGTTTCGGCCTCCTCGATGTCGGCCATCAGCAGGAAGATGCTTTCGCGTGGCTCGATCCGCGCGGCGGCCTCGGCCTTAGCCCGCGCCTTGGCGAATTCCTTGGCATCGAGCGCCGCCTGCGCCACGGCGAACAGCGATTCGATATTGTTGGGTTTCAGGCTTTCCAGCCGTTCGGCGCGTTTCAGCCGGTCTATGGCGGTATCGCCGCTGCGGGCGCGAACATAAAGCTGGGCGATCTGCGGATGCGGTTCGTTCTTCCACACGGGTTCCAGAACCGTGGCCGCCTTGCGCAGATTGTCTTCGCGCAGATAGGATTTTGCCGCGATCAGCGCGGCCGGAACGAGGCCCTTTGCGAGCTTGAGGGCATGTTTGGCATCCTCTCGCGCACTCACCGGATCGCTTTCCAGCTTTTCGCCGGCCTTGGCGGTGAGAAGCACGGCTTTCAGCCGTTCCGCTTCACCACGTTCGATCACGCTTGCCGCCTTCTGTTGGTCGAGCAGGCGGATGGCATCGTCCCATTGTCCGTTGCGACAACGGTTTTCCAGCGTCGCCTGCGCAGCCCACGGCAGATAGGGGGCCTTTTCCGCTGCATCCTCGGCATATTGCTGGGCGGCTTCATAAGCGCCCTGCCGGCGCGCCTCGATATAAAGGCCGCGAAGGCCAAGTTCTCGGGTTTCCGGGTCGCGGGCCATGGCCTCGAATTTGCGGCGCGCCTCGTCATATTTGCCTTCGATGAGATCAGCCTGCGCATCGAGCAGGTGGATCAGCGGCTCCTGATCGGCGCTGAGCAACCCCTGCGTGCGGGCTGTCATCTTGCGGGCGAGAATGGCATTGCCGGCGCCGGCGGCGATGAGGCCGGTGGACAGGGCCTGATAACCGCGGTCACGCTTGCGGGCGCGGAAATAGCGCCGGGCGGCATTGGGCGAGGTCCAGACGGCGTTGACGACCCACCAGACCAGCATGACGGCGGCAACCAGCGCCGCGATGATCGAGGCGGCGACCATCAGGCTCATTTCGATCAGCTGGCCCTGCCAGACGATGGAAAGCACGCCCGGCCTGTCCGCCAGCCAGGAGAAACCGAAACCGAGTGCCAGAACGATAACGGCGAAAGTCAGAATTCTGGTCATGCGCTTACCCCTGCCTGCCGGTGCTGGTGATGGCACGGTTCAACGTGCCGCCCACCAGATTTTCGACCTCGATACGCGCATCCAGAGATTTCTTGTAATCGGCGGATGCCGTCTTGGCCGCCTCGGGAAGCCCGTTCCATTCAAGAGCGGCACCCTGCAGATCGCCGTTGCGCAGCTTGTTCTCCATGCGCGCGATCATCGCGTCGGCTGTCTCACCCTCTATATTTCCAACCGGACGAACTTTCACCAGCGAAAAGGCGCTTTCGGTCAGGCGCTCCATGATGCCCTGATTGGGATCGGGCTGGTTGATGGCCGACAGCATCGCATTGGCGACATCAGGGAATTTCTGCATCAGCTCCGAACGCGACGGCACGCCCGTGGCGGCGAAGGATTGCAGCGATGCGATGGCCGGATCGTCAGGCGTCACCTTGGAGAGCGTGTCGAGTTCTGTGAGGAACGGTCCACCGCGATCGATCGCTGCCTTCAGTGCGGCCGATGCAATCGCACGGGCGACTTCGATATCGTCGCGTGGCTCGTTGAGCTTGGTTTCCGCATCCGCAAGGCGGCGCGTCAGTTCTGATGTGGCGGAGGCCTGTGCGGATCGCTCCGATTGCAGGGCAGCTTCCAGAGCGGTGACTTTTTCCGAAAGTCCATCCACCTGCGGCGCTCCACTCTTCGCGGCTTCCAGCGTTGCGATGCGCTGTTCCAGCGCCGATGTGTCTGCCCCCGGAGCATTGGCGAGCTGCTGCCGCAGGCCGCCGATATCGGATTTCAGGGCTGCGATTTCATCGCTTCCGGCTCTGCCTGCGGTAAAGGAAGGCAGAATGCCCGCATATTGCATGCTGCCGGCGGCGGCGAGTGCCACCAGGCCACCAACGATGCCGGCGGCTATCAGGCCCGAGGTTGCGGCCTGTTTACGTTCAGCCTGTTGTGGCGTGGAGGGTTTGGCCGGTCCAGATGAGGCGGTTGCCGCTGAGGGTTTTGCAGCGGCGGCGGCGCTGCCGGATGCGCTGGTGGAGGCTGTGGAGCCAAAGGCCGGTTTCGAAGCGGCTGCGGCAGCCGAAGAGGCGCTCGCCCCGTATGCGGTAGTTGCCGGTTTGGCATCGGCTTTTGGCGGTACGGCAGCTGGTGAAACGGACTCTTGTGGCTTGCCAGCAGGGCTTTCCGCCTTCGGTGCGGCAGGCGCTGAGTCCGTCTTGCCGACATTCGGTTCTGGCTCGAGGGGGGATTTTTTCGGCTGGTCCCAAACGGGTGCGGGATCGGCAGCGGTTGCTGCGGGCTTTGTTTCTTCTGCGCTCGGCTCTGCCTTAGCGGCCGGCGTTTGGTCACTGGGCTTGTCGTCCGTCCTGGCAGCGTCTCCCTCGGCAGAAATTGCTTTCACGTCTTTCGCGTCCAGGTCGATTGTGACCGGTTCGGCTTTGGACTTGGAGTGGCGTGGCGGCTTTCCCGATACCATGACAACCTCATTTCTGCCTGCAATACTCTAAACCTAGTCAGTGACGGCGGCAAAGGAAAGAGGTGAGGTCGAATTAGGTTCCAGAGTTATGGTGCAGAAGTTCGAACATCGCGGCTTCGCTCGGCTCTTCGGCGGCCTTGGCATTTGCGCGGAAGATTTCCGGAACCAGAGACAGCACGTTGCGGCTGATGCAGATGAATTTTGTCGCCGCCAGCGCCGTCGCGTATTTATCCGTCGATACACGACGGAAAAAGGCCCGCGCCGCTTCCGAGGAATAAAGCAGGACCATATCGGCGCTCGCGTCGAGAAGCGTCGTTTCGAGCGCGTTTTCGGAGATATCCGAGGCCAGCATCTCGTAACAGTCGACCGTTCTGAAGGGAATGTCCGCGGCGGCAAGGCCTTCCTCGAAGACGGAGCCACGCGGCCTGCCGGCGAGATAGAGCAACGGTTCTTCTTCAGTCAACAAAGCGCGGTGCTGTTTCACCAGCGCGGTCAGACCCAGAGCATCTCCCGAGGCGGTGAATATTTGCTCGAAGCCGGTTTTTTGCGCTGCTTCCGCCGTTGCCCCGCCGACGGCGAAAAGCGGTTTCGACAGACAGGGGGCAAGCTGTTCTTCGCACGTCGCCAGCGCCCGTAAGGCTTCGGCGCTGGTCACCGCGATAGCGCCAGCCGGATCGGACAGCGCCGCCACGGCGCGTTCGCCATGGTGGCAGGGGTGGAACAGCGGCAGAAGCACCGGCGCATGGCCAAGTGCTTCAAGCTTTGCGGCCGTCCTTTCGCCCGAACGCTGCGGCCGGGTGACGACGATCCGCATCGGCTCAGCTCCAGCCTTCGAAGAAATTGCTGCCCGCTTTGGCGCGTACCTCTTCCCCAGCCTTTTTCCCCAATATCAGTGCGTCCCTGCGGTTGCCGGAGATTTCGATGCCGTGGCTTGTCTGGCCGTCGGGGGTAAGGATCAGGCCGGAAAAATGCAGGTTATCACCTTCGCAGGTGGCGTAACCGGCAATGGGGGTACGACAAGAACCGTCAAGCGCTGCCAGAAAGGCACGCTCACAGGTCACGGCGTCATAGGTGGGCCTGTCGTTTACGGGAGCCAGCAATTCATCCATGCGGGCGTCACCGATGCGGCTCTCGACCCCGATCGCGCCTTGGGCCGGTGCGGGGGGAAATTCTTTCGGATCGAGAACTTCCGTCGGCACGTTGTCCTTGCCAAGCCGCTTCAGGCCGGCAAAGGCAAGAAGCGTCGCATCCGCCTGGCCTTCTTCGAGCTTGCGCAGACGAGTGTCGACCAGGCCGCGGAAAACGATGACGCTGAGGTCCGGGCGCAGGCGGCGGATCAGCGCCTGGCGGCGCAGAGATGCGGAGCCGACAACGGCGCCCTGCGGCAGCTCCAGAAGCTTCGGTGCCGTGCGACCAATGAAGGCGTCGCGCATGTCTTCACGCGGCAGGAAAGCTGAAAGATGCAAGCCCTCAGGCAAAACCGTCGGCATGTCCTTGGAGGAATGCACGGCGATATCGAGTTCGCCGGACAGGAGCTGGTTTTCCAGTTCCTCCGTGAACAGGCCCTTGCCGCCGATTTCCGACAAGGCGCGGTCGGTGATCCGGTCGCCCTTGGTGGAGAGCACGACGATTTCGAACATCTCTTCCGGAAGACCGTGTGCCGCCATCAGCCGGCTGCGGGTCTCATAAGCCTGCGCAAGCGCCAGCGGGCTGCCGCGTGTGCCGATTCGGAAAGGTTTTGTTTGCATCCGCGTCTATCCATTGTTACCGGAGTTGTCTTAGACCAACTCAGCGCATGATCGCAATGAACGAACAGATTTGATGACCCCCTTTCTTCGTATCCTCGGCATAGAGACAAGCTGTGACGAAACCGCTGCATCCATTGTGGTTCGGCATGCGGACGGGCGTGGCGAGATCGTCTCCGATGTCGTTTTGTCGCAGCTTGAGGAACACAGTGCCTATGGCGGTGTGGTGCCGGAAATTGCTGCGCGCGCCCATGTCGAGGCGCTGGACACGCTAGTGGAAGAAGCGCTGGATCAGGCGGGCGTCAAGCTTGCCGATGTCGACGCCATTGCCGCCACCTCCGGCCCCGGCCTCATCGGCGGCCTGCTGGTGGGGCTGATGACCGGCAAGGCCATCGCCAAGGCGGCCGGCAAACCGCTCTACGCCATCAATCATCTGGAAGGCCACGCGCTGACGGCGCGACTGACCGATGGTCTGTCTTTTCCCTATCTGATGCTGCTGGTTTCCGGCGGTCATACCCAGCTTGTGCTGGTGCGTGGCGTGGGCGACTACGAGCGCTGGGGCACCACCATCGATGACGCTTTGGGTGAAGCCTTCGACAAGACTGCGAAGCTTCTCGGCTTGCCTTATCCCGGCGGGCCAGCGGTTGAGAAGGCGGCGGCGAAGGGTGACCCGGACCGTTTTCCGTTGCCGCGCCCCATGGTCGGCGAAACCCGTTTGGATTTTTCCTTCTCCGGCCTGAAGACGGCGGTGCGGCAGGCCGCGACCGCCATCGCGCCGCTTTCGGAGCAGGATATTGCCGATATCTGCGCCTCCTTCCAGAAGGCGGTGTCGCGCACTCTGAAAGACCGTATCGGCCGTGGCCTTGCGCGTTTCAAAGAAGAATTTCCGCATCTCGATGGAGAACCGGCTCTTGTCGTGGCCGGCGGCGTAGCCGCCAACCAGGAAATCCGCCAGACCCTGCAGGCACTTTGCGATACACACGGCTTCCGCTTCGTCGCGCCGCCACACCGGCTTTGCACCGATAATGCTGCGATGATTGCCTGGGCGGGGCTGGAGCGCATGGCGGACGGCAGGCAAGCCGATGCGCTTGAGGTCGCGCCGCGCTCTCGCTGGCCGCTTGACGGTAGTGCGGAGACATTGATCGGTTTCGGTAAAAGGGGAGCCAAGGCCTGATGCAGCGGGAGAAAATCGTCGTCATCGGCGCCGGTGCCTTCGGAACCGCGCTTGCCGTCGTCATGGCGCTGGAAAACCGGCATGACGTGACCCTGCTCGGCCGCGATCCGTCGCTGATGGCCGATCTAAGGAATGAACGCGTACACGAGGCCGCGCTACCGGGTGTGGAGCTGCCGGATGCACTTGAATTCTCGGCCGAGCCTGACGTGTTGGCTGGCGCCAGTATCGTTTTGTTCGCCATGCCTTCGCAGGCCCATGCCGACGCCGCGCGGCACTATGGCCCTTATCTGGCTAGTGACTCTATCATCGTCACCTGCGCGAAGGGTATCGACCGCAGCTCCGGTCGGCTGCTGACGGAACTTCTGGAGGCGGAACTGCCGCATCATCCCATTGCGGTTCTGTCCGGTCCGGGCTTTGCTGCCGATATCGCGCGCGGCTTGCCGACCGCCATGGCGATTGCGGCAGAGGACGCCGCGGTTGCCGATCGGCTGGCGACCACGATTTCCGGCAGGACCTTCCGGCTTTATGCCTCGACAGACCGCATCGGCGTGCAGCTTGGCGGGGCGCTGAAGAATGTTCTCGCCATCGCCGCCGGTATCGTCGAAGGCGCGGGGCTCGGCGATTCCGCCCGGGCGGCGCTGATTTCGCGGGGGCTTGCCGAAATGTCTCGTCTCATCGTCGCCATGGGCGGCAAGGCCGATACGGTGCGCGGTCTTTCCGGCCTCGGCGATCTGGTGCTGACCGCCACCAGCCACCAGTCGCGCAACCTGCGTTTCGGCATCGCGCTTGGCCGGGGTGAGGGCAAGGACACGTCCGGCGGTCTCGTGGAGGGTGCCTTTGCGGCAGCCGTTGCCGCCCGGCTCGGCGAACACCACGCAATCGACATGCCGGTGACCGAGGCGGTGGCCGCAATTATCGATGGCAATCTGGATGTGGCGAGCGCCATGCAACAATTGATGACACGGCCGATCACCACCGAATGAGGTGAGGCGGTCGAATAATATTTTACGCATGTCCTGGTCCCAAACCGCTGACCCATTTGGGAGACATGCTCTAGCAAGGAGACGACAATGCTGTTTGCCTTTATCTGCAAGGACAAGCCCGGCCATCTGAACGTGCGCATGGAAACGCGCCCCGCCCATCTGGAACATCTGAACAAGCTGAATGCCGAGGGCACGCTAAAGATCGCCGGCCCGTTTCTGGATGCCGAAGGCAAGCCGAATGGTAGCCTCGTGATCGTGGAAGCCGCCGATATCGAGGCAGCGAAGGCTCTCGCCGATGCCGATCCCTATGCCAAGGCCGGCCTGTTCGAGAGCGTGGATGTGAAGCCCTATAACTGGGTCTTCAACAATCCGGGAGCGTGACCGGAGATGGCGAATTATTGGCTGTACAAGTCCGAGCCGTTCAAATGGTCGTGGGAAATGCAGAAGGCCAAGGGCGAGGCCGGCGAAGAATGGACCGGCGTGCGCAACTATCAGGCCCGCAACAACATGCGCGCCATGAAGATCGGCGACAAGGGTTTCTTCTATCACTCCAATGAAGGGCTGGATGTCGTCGGTATCGTCGAAGTCTGCGCCTTGTCGCATCCAGATTCGACTGCGGAGGGTGATCTGAAGTGGGATTGCGTTGATATCCGCGCCGTCTGCGATATGCCGCAGCCGGTTTCCCTGAAGGATGTGAAGGCAAACCCAAAGCTCGAAAAGATGTCGCTCGTCACCTCGATGCGGCTTTCCGTGCAGCCGGTGACGGAAGAGGAATATCTTGAGGTCTGCCGTATGGGCGGCCTTGCCAATCCGCCGAAATCGCCGGACTGATGTTTCGGTGAGGACCGATCCCGAACGCTTCATTCTCGAAAACACCGGCATCCTGCATCCGCCGCATGTGCCGGAACTGCGTCTGCATCTCGCCAGTGAGGCCCATGAGCTGTGGCTGAAGACGGAGGAGGAGCTGGAGGAGATCGGCCTGCCGCCGCCCTTCTGGGCCTTCGCCTGGGCAGGCGGGCAGGGTCTTGCCCGTTATGTTCTCGATCACCCTGAAAGCGTTTGCGGCAAGCGTGTGCTGGATTTCGCCAGTGGCTCCGGGCTAGTCGCCATCGCCGCAGCAAAGGCCGGTGCAGCCAAGGTTCTCGCTGCCGACATCGATCCGTGGACGGAAACGGCCATTCGGTTGAATGCGGCGCTCAATGGTGTGGATATCAGCTTTACGGGGCTCGACCTCGTCGGCAAGCCGGTCGATACCGATGTTCTCTTGGCTGGCGACGTGTTCTATGACCGCACTTTTGCGGATTTTCTCGTGCCGTGGTTTCTGGAGCTGACGGAGAAGGGCGTGATCGTGCTCGTCGGCGATCCGGGGCGAGCTTATCTGCCCAAAGAACGGCTTCGCGCCGAGGCGACCTATCAGGTGCCGGTGACGCGGGCGCTGGAAGACAGCGAGGTGAAGAAGACCACGGTGTGGCGTTTTATCTAATCAGCGCCTGATGATGCAGACGCCATGTTCGTAGGCGCAGGCATCGTCTGCGTTTTCGGCATGGACAGAGATGATCTTCGCCATGGGCGCAAGTTGCAGGCCCGCTCGATCCGTAATACCTTTTCGTGAAAATCCGCTGCTGATCGCGAAATAATTGCCGTTTCCACGCACCCGCAGGGCCGATATGCCACCGACATAGGTGCCGCCGGGCAGGGCGGATGGCAACCCATCGGTAGAGAAGCTTACCTCGGATTGATGATGCCGATATGGGTGGCGGCCATAAAAATCTTCTGCCGCTGCCGGTGGCACAAAGGTTAAAATGGCGCCTGCAACCATCATGATCAGGGCGGCGATTCGGCGCTGTAACATGAGCTTCATGCTCCGGTTTTATTGGTTAACCGCTCATAAATTACACCTTTTCTGAATTACGTAAAGGTAAATATTTTGAGGGCGTAAATCTTGGAAACGCTCGATTTTTTATTTTGACATGAAAAAATCCAAAAAAAATTCGTGAACCAATCGATTAAATTCGAATCGGTCATGAATGTGCTTGTGATGACGCCCCCATGTGATTAAACGTCGCGGTTGGTGCAATGCACATTCTTTCGTCATGTGCTGTTGCTTGGGGGCGTCCTGTCTGAATGGACGCACGGGAAAACGCCGCGAGGTTCTGATGGCGAATGTGACAAATAACCGGCCTCTGTCGCCGCATCTTCAAATTTACAAGCCTATCCCGACGATGGTTGCATCCATCGTGCACCGCATCACGGGCGGGGCGCTTTATTTCGGGACGCTTCTGGTCGCATGGTGGCTGATAGCGCTTGCTTCGGGCCCTGCCTATTACGACTGGGTCAACTGGGCGATGGGCACGATCATCGGCAGGCTCATCCTGATCGGCTATACCTGGGCTCTGGTTCACCACATGCTGGGCGGTCTTCGCCACTTCATGTGGGATTTGGGTCATGGCTTCGACAAGCACTTTACCACCAAGCTGGCAAAGGCCTCGTGGGTCGCGTCGATCTGTCTGACCGCGCTGATCTGGGTCATTGTGCTGATCGTGCGCTGAGGAGATTTTTCATGGATATGCGTACACCTCTCGGAAAGGTTCGCGGTCTCGGCTCCGCCAAGGAAGGCACCGACCATTTCCTGCGCCAGCGCGTCACCGCGGTCGCCAACGTTCCGCTGCTGATCTTCTTCGTGATCTTCCTCATCAAATATGCCGGCGCGCCCTATCCGGAAGTCGCCGCCGCGCTGTCGAACCCGCTCGTTGCGGTCATCATGGCGCTGGTGCTGGTTTCCGGCCTCATCCACATGAAGCTCGGCATGCAGGTCATTATCGAAGACTACATTCACGCCGAGGTTTTGAAGCTCGTTCTTCTGATGCTCAACACGTTTTTCGCGATTCTGATTGGCGGTCTTTCCATCTTCGCCATTCTGAAAATCGCATTCGCAGGATAAGTCCGCCATGGCATCGATCAGTTCACCTTCCCAGAATGGCAAGGCCTACACCTATGTCGATCACTCCTATGACGTGATCGTGGTGGGCGCCGGCGGCGCGGGTCTTCGCGCCACGCTCGGCATGGCCGAACAGGGTTTCAAGACCGCCTGCATCACCAAGGTTTTCCCCACACGCTCGCACACGGTGGCAGCGCAGGGCGGTATCGCCGCTTCGCTTACCAACATGACGCCTGACTGTTGGCAGTGGCACCTTTACGACACCGTAAAGGGCTCCGACTGGCTCGGCGACGTTGACGCGATGCAATATCTCGCCATGGAAGCGCCAAAGGCGGTCTATGAGCTGGAGCACTATGGCGTGCCCTTCTCGCGCAATGCCGAGGGCAAAATTTATCAGCGCCCGTTTGGCGGTCACATGCAGAATTACGGCGAAGGCCCGCCGGTACAGCGCACCTGTGCTGCCGCCGACCGTACCGGCCACGCCATTCTGCACACGCTTTATGGCCAGTCGCTGCGCCACAACGCTGAATTCTTCATCGAATATTTCGCGCTCGACCTGATCATGGCGCCGGATGGCCGTTGCACCGGCGTCGTTGCCTGGAACCTCGATGACGGCACGATCCATCGCTTCTCCGCCAAGATGGTGGTGCTGGCGACCGGCGGTTATGGCCGCGCTTATTTCTCGGCAACCTCGGCCCATACCTGCACCGGCGACGGCGGCGGCATGATCGCCCGTGCCGGCCTGCCGCTTCAGGATATGGAGTTCGTGCAGTTTCACCCGACCGGTATTTATGGCGCAGGCTGCCTCATCACCGAAGGCGCGCGTGGCGAAGGCGGTTACCTCGTCAATTCCGAAGGCGAGCGCTTCATGGAGCGTTATGCGCCATCGGCGAAGGACCTTGCCTCCCGTGACGTTGTCTCCCGCTGCATGACGATGGAAATCCGTGAGGGCCGCGGCGTCGGCAAGAACAAGGATCACATCTTCCTGCATCTGGATCACCTCGATCCGGCTATCCTGCATGAGCGTCTTCCGGGCATTTCCGAAAGCGCCAAGATTTTTGCCGGCGTGGACGTGACGCGCGAGCCCATCCCGGTTCTGCCGACGGTTCACTATAATATGGGCGGTATTCCGACCAACTATTGGGGTGAAGTGCTGAATGCCGATGCCAATAACCCGGAACGTATCGCGCCCGGTCTGATGGCCGTCGGCGAAGCCGGTTGCGCCTCGGTTCACGGTGCCAACCGCCTCGGCTCCAACTCGCTGATCGACCTCGTGGTCTTCGGCCGCGCCGCCGCTATTCGTGCAGCACAGGTCATCGACCGCGATGCGCCCGTTCCTGCGCTCGACATTGCGGCCTGCGACAAGATCATGGAGCGCTTCGACAGCCTGCGTTACGCCAACGGCTCGACGCCGACGGCGGTGCTGCGCGACAAGATGCAGCGCGCCATGCAGGACGATGCGGCCGTTTTCCGCACGCAGGAATCGCTGGAGAGCGGTTGCCAGCGTCTTTCCGCCATCTGGAAGGAGCTGCCGGACGTCAAGGTCACCGACCGTTCGATGGTCTGGAACTCCGATCTGGTCGAGACGCTCGAGCTGCACAACCTGATGGCGAACGCGATCACCACGGTCTATGGCGCTGAAGCGCGCAAGGAAAGCCGCGGTTCGCACGCCCGTGAGGATTTCGTCGATGGTCCGTTCGGCGGTCGCGACGACGTGAACTGGCGCAAGCACACGCTTGCCTGGGTCAGCCCCGAAGGGGACGTCAAACTCGACTATCGCCCGGTTCACACCGACCTGATCGCCGACGGCATCGATCCCAAAAAGATCGAGCCGAAGGCGCGCGTCTACTGATTTGAGGAACTGGATATGGTTGAACTCGCTCTCCCCAAGAATTCCCAGATCAGCGAAGGCAAGGTCTGGCCGAAGCCTGACGGTGCCAAGAATGTGCGCGAATACCGCATCTATCGCTGGAACCCGGATGACGGCCAGAACCCGCGCATCGATACCTACTACATCGATGTCGATGATTGCGGGCCGATGGTTCTCGATGCACTGCTTTACATCAAGAATAATATCGACCCGACGCTGACGCTGCGTCGCTCCTGCCGCGAAGGCATTTGTGGTTCCTGTGCGATGAACATCGACGGCACCAATACGCTTGCCTGCACCAAAGGTATGGAAGAGATCAAGGGTACGGTAAAGGTTTATCCGCTGCCGCATATGCCTGTCGTGAAGGACCTCGTTCCCGATCTGTCGAACTTCTACGCCCAGCACCGCTCCATCGAGCCCTGGCTGAAGACGGTTTCGCCGGCACCCGCCAAGGAATGGAAACAGAGCCATGAGGATCGTCAGAAGCTGGATGGTCTTTACGAGTGCATCCTATGCGCCTGCTGCTCCACCTCCTGTCCCAGCTACTGGTGGAATGGCGATCGTTACCTCGGTCCCGCCGTTCTGCTGCAGGCCTATCGCTGGCTGATCGACAGCCGCGATGAGGCAACCGGCGAGCGTCTCGACAATCTCGAGGACCCGTTCCGCCTTTATCGTTGCCACACCATCATGAACTGCGCGCAGGCCTGCCCGAAGGGCTTGAACCCGGCCAAGGCGATCGCGGAAATCAAGAAGATGATGGTCGAGCGTCGGGTCTAACGGCGATTCGCTTGAAAGAGAAAATCTATCCGGCCGCGGTCTCGACCGCGGCTCTTTTTACAACCGGGCCTGGGAAAAATTCGGTAAAAATCGACCGAAATGGTAATTATCCCGGCCATCGCTTGCGCAAGATAAGGCTTTGGTAATAATTCAGCCTTCTTGTTTGATCATGGTCTTTCCGGAAGCGAGAGAATCGGGAGCTTGATATGCAATTCAGATATGTGGTGACGGGCGTTGCGGTTGTGATGAGCCTTGCCGGTTGCCAACGTACCTCCTACGATTACAACAATAACGGCAGCAACAATCCCGGTTATACGCCGCCGTTGCAGGCGCAGCCGGTGCCCTCGGTCCAGTCCGGTGCTTTGCCGCCGCCCGGTGGCGCTTCTGGCAGCCAGTTCCCATCGGCGCCTGCATCCGCAGCACCTGGCGGCGTGAATGTCGCTTCTGCCGCTCCGCCGGCAACGGCGCTGGACGTGACCAAGGAATCCATGGTTGGCAACTGGCGCGTTTCCAATGGCGGCGCCAATTGCGACATGTTCCTGACGCTCACCAACCTCGGCAGCGGTTCGCGTGGCGGCACGCGCGGTTGCTCGGGTGAGCTGACGGCAATGGGCTCCTGGGAAGTGTCCGGCAAGATGGTCCTTTTCAAGAACCGTTCGGGTGACACGATCGGCCGCGTCTACAAGAGCGCCGATGCGCGCTTCGACGGCACGACCAATAGCGGCCAGCCACTCAGCCTCAGCCGATGAGCATGTCCGGTGCAGCCGGATCGCTTTCCTTGTTCTGAGCCATTCCATTCCTCGCGGGTGCTTTGCTGCGCCCGCGACCGGAGCGCTTTTTCATGAAGCCATTGCCTGATTACAATCATAGTGTCGTTGAACAGCTCAACGCATTGACGGCAGCTGGCACCTTGCAGGCCGATGCCGCCCAGCTTGGCGTCGCAGCCCATCTCGACCGTATCCTTGCCGATCTGAAAGCACGCAAGCCTGCCAAGAAAAAAAGCGCGCTCGGCTGGATGTTCGCGCGCAAGTCCGGCCCGGCCGCCGCAGTCAAGGGGCTCTATGTCTATGGCAGCGTCGGTCGCGGCAAGACGATGCTGATGGACATGTTTTACGAGATGGCGCCCGTCTCTTCGAAACGGCGTTGTCATTTCCACGAATTCATGGCGGATGTGCATAATCGCGTGCATGCGCACCGGCAGAAACTGAAGAATGGCGAGACCAAACAGGCCGATCCCATTCCACCCGTCGCGGCCCAGCTTCTGGCGGAAGCCGAACTTCTGTGCTTCGACGAGTTCACCGTCACGGATATTGCCGATGCGATGATCCTCGCCCGGCTGTTCAGCGAGCTTTTCGCCAATGGCTGCACATTGGTAACGACCTCCAACGTCGTGCCTGACAATCTCTACAAGGACGGGCTCAATCGCGGTCTGTTTCTGCCCTTCGTCGATCTGCTGAAGAAATATGTTGACGTGGTGACGCTGGACAGCCCGACAGACTACCGGATGGAGAAGCTGGAAAGCCTGCCGGTCTATATCACGCCGCTCGACGGTTCAGCGGATCAGGCGATGGATATGGCCTGGCGACACATGATTGCCGGTCACCTCGTTGCGCCGACCGAGATACCCATGAAGGGCCGTTCCATTCTGGTGCCGCGAGCCAGCGGCCGGGTTGCCCGTTTTTCCTTTTCCGATCTTTGCGAAAAGCCGCTCGGAGCTTCCGACTTTCTCGCCATCGCCAACCGTTTCGATACGGTCTTCATCGATCACATTCCGCTCCTGAATGCGGACAAACGTAACGAGACGAAGCGCTTCATTATCCTCATCGATGCGCTTTACGATCACAGCGTCAGGCTTTTCGCCTCTGCCGCCGCCATGCCGGAAGACCTGCTGGGCAAGCGCAAGGGAACAGAAGGTTTCGAGTTCGATCGCACCGCCTCGCGCCTGTTTGAAATGCGCAGTGCCGATTACCTGGCGCTCCACCATGAAAAGCGGCAGAAAGTTTGACACTTTCGTGACGTATTGTCTTACGTTTACGTAAGAAAATAATGATCTAAACGATTGAAAATACTCATCAGAAAAGAATCTGTTGCCAATTTTGGCCAATGGGGCTAATCGAAGTGCGACAATTTGGCTGCCGGTTTGGCGCGGTAAAATTGAATTGAAGCTCAAGAGGAAGCATTCGATGGCTCGCAAAAAAATTGCACTTATTGGTTCTGGCATGATCGGCGGCACACTGGCGCATCTCGCCAGCCTGAAGGAACTGGGCGATATCGTCCTCTTCGACATCGCCGACGGCATCCCGCAGGGCAAGGGTCTGGATATTGCCCAGTCCGGCCCGGTTGAAGGCTTCAATGCAAAGCTCTCCGGCGCTTCCGATTACGCCGCCATCGAAGGCGCAGACGTCTGCATCGTCACCGCAGGTGTCGCCCGCAAGCCCGGCATGAGCCGCGATGATCTTCTTGGCATCAACCTCAAGGTCATGGAACAGGTCGGCGCCGGCATCAAGAAATATGCTCCGAACGCTTTCGTGATCTGCATCACCAACCCGCTCGACGCCATGGTCTGGGCGCTGCAGAAGTTCTCCGGCCTGCCGAAGAACAAGGTCGTCGGCATGGCTGGCGTTCTCGACAGCGCACGCTTCCGCCTGTTCCTTGCCGAAGAATTCAACGTTTCGGTCCAGGACGTCACCGCCTTCGTTCTCGGCGGTCATGGCGACACCATGGTGCCGCTCGCCCGTTATTCCACCGTTGGCGGCGTTCCGCTTACCGATCTCGTCAAGATGGGCTGGTTGACCGCCGAACGTCTTGAGCAGATCATCCAGCGCACCCGTGACGGCGGCGCGGAAATCGTCGGCCTCTTGAAGACCGGCTCGGCCTATTACGCGCCGGCCGCTTCGGCTATCGAAATGGCCGAATCCTACCTCAAGGACAAGAAGCGCGTTCTGCCCGCTGCTGCCCACCTCTCGGGCCAGTATGGCGTAGACGACATGTATGTCGGCGTGCCCACCATCATCGGTGCCGGCGGTATCGAGCGCGTCATCGAGATCGAACTGAACAAGGAAGAAGAAGCCGCCTTCCAGAAATCCGTCGGCGCTGTCGCTGGTCTTTGCGAAGCCTGCATCAACATCGCTCCGTCGCTGAAGTCATAACTTCAAGCGGTTCCAAACAGGGATTATTCCATGAATATTCACGAATATCAGGCCAAGGCTCTTCTGAAGGGCTACGGCGCGCCGGTTGCTGAAGGCGTCGCCATCCTCAAGGTCGAAGAAGCCGAAGCTGCCGCAAAGCAGCTTCCCGGCCCGCTCTACGTCGTCAAGAGCCAGATCCATGCTGGCGGCCGCGGCAAGGGCAAGTTCAAGGAACTCGGCCCCGACGCCAAGGGCGGCGTTCGTCTGGCGAAGTCGATCGAGGAAGTCGTCTCCCATTCCAAGGACATGCTCGGCAACACGCTGGTAACAGCCCAGACGGGCGATGCCGGCAAGCAGGTCAACCGTCTCTACATCGAAGACGGCGCCGACATTGCCCGCGAACTCTATTGCTCGCTGCTGGTTGACCGTTCGGTCGGTCAGGTCGCATTCGTGGTTTCCACCGAAGGCGGCATGGATATCGAAGCTGTCGCCCACGACACGCCCGAAAAGATCCACACCATCGCCATCAACCCGGAAAAGGGCGTGAGCGACGCTGACGTTGCCGCAATCTCCAAGGCTCTCGAGCTTGACGGTGTTGCGGCCGAAGACGCCAAGGCGCTTTTCCCGATCCTCTACAAGGCCTTCAACGAGAAGGACATGGCTCTCCTCGAGATCAACCCGCTGATCGTCATGGAAAATGGCCATCTGCGCGTTCTCGACGCCAAGATGTCCTTCGACGGCAACGCGCTGTTCCGCCATGAAGACGTCAAGGCGCTGCGCGACGAGACCGAAGAAGACGCCAAGGAAATCGAAGCCTCCAAGTGGGACCTCGCTTACGTGGCGCTCGATGGCAACATCGGCTGCATGGTCAATGGTGCGGGTCTCGCCATGGCGACGATGGACATCATCAAGCTTTACGGCAAAGAGCCGGCAAACTTCTGTGACGTCGGCGGCGGCGCCGGCAAGGAGAAGGTTGCGGCAGCTTTCAAGATCATCACGGCTGACCCGAAGGTCGAGGGTATCCTCGTCAACATCTTCGGCGGCATCATGAAGTGCGACGTCATCGCCGAAGGTGTTATCGCCGCGGTGAAGGAAGTCGGTTTGCAGGTTCCGCTCGTTGTTCGCCTCGAAGGCACCAACGTCGAGCTTGGCAAGAAGCTTCTGAACGAATCGGGCCTTGCGATTACGGCTGCTGACGACCTGGACGACGCAGCCAAGAAGATCGTCGCGGCGATCAACGGCTAATTGAGGGACCGGAAATAATGTCTATTCTTGTAAATAAAGACACCAAGATCCTCGTTCAGGGTCTGACCGGCAAGACCGGTACCTTCCACACCGAACAGGCGCTTGCTTATTATGGCACGCAGATGGTCGGCGGTATTCACCCGAAGAAGGGTGGCGAAACCTGGACCGGTTCCAAGGGCGAAAGCCTGCCAATCTTCGCAACGGTTGCCGAAGCCAAGGAAAAGACCGGTGCAGATGCATCCGTGATCTATGTTCCGCCGGCAGGTGCAGCAGATGCGATCATCGAAGCCATCGAGGCTGAAATTCCGTTCATCACCTGCATCACCGAAGGTATTCCGGTGATGGACATGGTGCGCGTCAAGGCCCGCCTCGACCGTTCGAAGTCACGCCTGCTCGGCCCGAACTGCCCCGGCATCATGACGCCGGAAGAATGCAAGATCGGCATCATGCCGGGCTCCATCTTCCGCAAGGGTTCGGTCGGTATCGTTTCGCGCTCCGGCACGCTCACCTATGAAGCCGTGTTCCAGACCTCGAACGAAGGCCTCGGCCAGACGACCGCTGTCGGCATCGGCGGCGACCCGGTCAAGGGTACCGAGTTCATCGACATCCTGGAAATGTTCCTGGCCGACGACGCCACCCAGTCGATCATCATGATCGGCGAAATTGGCGGTTCGGCTGAAGAAGATGCGGCACAGTTCCTGATCGACGAAGCCAAGAAGGGCCGCAAGAAGCCGATGGCCGGCTTCATCGCGGGCCGTACGGCTCCGAAGGGCCGCACCATGGGCCATGCCGGCGCTGTCGTTTCTGGCGGCAAGGGCGACGCAGAGTCCAAGATCGCAGCCATGGAAGCAGCGGGCATCAAGGTTTCGCCTTCCCCGGCGCGCCTCGGCAAGACGCTGGTTGAAGTCCTCAAGGGCTGAGACCACATGAGACCGGTAACGGGCGGCGCGGCTTTAACGCTGCGCTGCCCGATGCCGCAAGAAGATAGACAGACGGCATACCGCCACGGCGGCAGACAGCAATAATCAAAGCGGCAGGCCGGTGAACGGCCCTAACGGCATCGAGGAGGCGGACGGACAAGTCCGCAGGAACACAATGGCAAGGCAAGAAGCGAACGAGCAGTTTCAGATCACGTCGTTTCTGGACGGCGCGAATGCAGCCTATATCGAGCAGCTCTATGCCCGGTACGAAGAGGATCCCTCTTCCGTGTCGCCGGAGTGGCAGAGCTTCTTCAAGGCACTTTCCGATAATCCGGAAGATGTGAAGAAGGCGGCCAAGGGCGCCTCCTGGAAGCGTGCCAACTGGCCGATCCCGGCAAATGGTGAACTGGTCTCCGCACTCGACGGCAACTGGGCCACGGTCGAAAAGGCCATTGAGAAAAAGGTCCAGGCGAAGGCTGAAGCCAAGAGCGCCGATACCGGCAAGCCCGTCAGCGAAGCGGAAGTGCTGCAAGCGACCCGTGACAGCGTTCGCGCCATCATGATGATCCGCGCCTACCGCATGCGCGGCCACCTGCACGCCAAGCTCGATCCGCTCGGCATCGCCAGCGCCGTCGAGGATTACAACGAGCTTTCGCCGAAGTCCTATGGCTTCGAGGAAAGCGACTACGACCGCAAGATTTTCATCGATAACGTGCTCGGCCTCGAATATGCGACCGTGCGCGAAATGGTCGAGATTCTCGAGCGTACCTATTGCTCGACGCTCGGCGTCGAATTCATGCACATGTCCAACCCGGAAGAAAAGGGCTGGATTCAGGAACGCATCGAAGGCCCGGACAAGGGTGTGGATTTCACGCCGGAAGGTAAGAAAGCCATTCTGTCCAAGCTGGTCGAAGCCGAAGGTTACGAGCAGTTCCTCGACGTGCGTTTCAAGGGCACCAAGCGTTTCGGCCTCGATGGCGGTGAATCGCTGATCCCGGCACTCGAGCAGATCATCAAGCGCGGCGGCCAGGACGGACTGGAAGAAGTCGTGCTCGGCATGGCCCACCGCGGTCGCCTGAACGTTCTGACCAACGTGATGGGCAAGCCGCACCGCGCCGTGTTCCACGAGTTTAAGGGCGGTTCGTTCAAGCCAGACGACGTTGAAGGTTCGGGTGACGTGAAGTACCATCTCGGTGCCTCCTCCGACCGCGAATTCGACGGCAACAAGGTTCACCTGTCGCTGACGGCCAACCCGTCGCACCTTGAAATCGTCAATCCTGTCGTCATGGGCAAGGCCCGCGCCAAGCAGGACCAACTGGCCAAGACATGGGACGGCGACATCATTCCGCTGTCCGAACGCGCCAAAGTGCTGCCGCTGCTTCTGCACGGCGATGCCGCTTTTGCGGGTCAGGGCGTGGTTGCCGAAATTCTCGGTCTTTCCGGCCTGCGTGGCCATCGCGTTGCCGGCACCATGCACTTCATCATCAACAACCAGATCGGCTTCACGACCAATCCGGCCTTCTCGCGCTCGTCGCCTTATCCGTCCGACGTTGCGAAGATGATCGAAGCGCCGATCTTCCACGTCAACGGTGACGATCCGGAAGCGGTGGTCTATGCGGCGAAGGTCGCGACCGAATATCGCATGAAGTTCCACAAGCCTGTCGTCATCGACATGTTCTGTTACCGCCGCTTCGGCCATAACGAAGGCGATGAGCCGGCGTTCACGCAGCCGAAGATGTACAAGGTTATCCGTGGCCACAAGACCGTCGCCCGCATCTATGCCGACCGCCTGATCGCGGAAGGCCTGATCACCGAGGGCGATTTCGAGAAGGTCAAGGCCGACTGGCGCGCTCATCTCGAGCAGGAGTTCGAGGCAGGCCAGTCCTACAAGCCGAACAAGGCCGACTGGCTGGATGGTCAATGGTCCGGCCTGCGCGCCGCCGACAATGCCGATGAGCAGCGTCGTGGCAAGACCGGCGTGCCGATGAAGCAGCTGAAGGAAATCGGCAAGAAGCTGTCGACCATTCCCGAAGGCTTCACCGCGCATCGCACGATCCAGCGTTTCATGGAAAACCGCTCGCAGATGATCGAGACGGGCGAAGGCATCGACTGGGCGATGGCGGAAGCGCTGGCTTTCGGTTCGCTCGTTGTTGACGGCCACAAGATCCGTCTTTCCGGTCAGGATTGCGAACGCGGCACCTTCTCGCAGCGCCACTCGGTTCTTTACGATCAGGAGACCGAAGAGCGTTACATCCCGCTGGCGAACCTCGCACCGACGCAGGCCCGTTACGAAGTCATCAACTCGATGCTTTCGGAAGAAGCCGTCCTCGGTTTCGAATATGGCTATTCGCTCGCCCGCCCGAATGCCCTGACGCTCTGGGAAGCCCAGTTCGGCGACTTCGCCAACGGCGCGCAGGTGGTGTTCGACCAGTTCATCTCCTCGGGTGAACGCAAGTGGCTGCGCATGTCCGGTCTCGTCTGCCTTCTGCCGCATGGTTATGAAGGCCAGGGTCCGGAACATTCGTCCGCCCGTCTGGAACGCTGGTTGCAGATGTGCGCCGAAGACAATATGCAGGTCGCTAATGTTACGACGCCGGCTAACTACTTCCATATCCTGCGCCGCCAGATGAAGCGTGACTTCCGCAAGCCGCTGATCCTGATGACGCCGAAGTCGTTGCTGCGTCACAAGCGCGCCACCTCGTCTCTGGCGGAACTGGCGGGCGAGTCCTCCTTCCACCGTCTCCTGTGGGACGATGCTGAAGTCATCAAGGACGGCCCGATCAAGCTGCAGAAGGATGCGAAGATCCGCCGTGTCGTCATGTGCGCCGGCAAGGTCTATTACGATCTTCTCGAAGAGCGTGAAAAGCGCGGTATCGACGACGTCTACCTGCTGCGCGTCGAACAGCTTTATCCGTTCCCGGCAAAGGCGCTCATCAACGAGCTTTCCCGTTTCCGCCACGCGGAAATGGTCTGGTGCCAGGAAGAGCCGAAGAACATGGGTTCGTGGTCGTTCATCGATCCTTACCTGGAGTGGGTTCTGGCGCATATCGACGCCAAGTACCAGAAGGTCCGTTACACGGGCCGTCCGGCGGCCGCCTCTCCGGCGACCGGCCTGATGTCCAAGCATCTGGCGCAGCTTGCTGCGTTCCTGGAAGACGCGCTGGGAGAGTGAGAACTCTCCCGCATCGCCCCGTAAAAAAGACACCCGAATAACGGAACTAGATCATGGCCACTGAAATCCGCGTACCAACCCTCGGCGAATCCGTCAGCGAAGCGACCGTCGGCACCTGGTTCAAGAAGGTCGGCGATACCGTCAAGGCCGACGAACCTCTCGTTGAACTCGAAACCGACAAGGTTACCGTCGAAGTCCCGGCACCCGCATCCGGCGTTCTCACCGAAATCGTCGCGCAGAACGGCGAGACCGTTGGTCTCGACGCGCTCCTCGGCCAGATCGCCGAAGGTGCTGCCGGCGCTGCGACTTCTGCACCTGCGGCAAAGCCTGCTGCGCCCGCCGCCGCACCGGCACCTGCCGCCGCCGTAGCCGCCGCTCCGGCTGGCAGCGCCATGCCGCCGGCACCCGCCGCTGGCAAGCTGCTTGCTGAAAACAACCTGTCTGCCGATCAGGTCGATGGTTCGGGCAAGCGTGGTCAGGTTCTGAAGGGCGACGTTCTTGCCGCTGTCGCCAAGGGCGTTTCGGCACCTGCCGCCGCACCGGCACCGGTTGCCGCCCCCCGTCCGGTTTCGGCCGAGCAGGATCAGGTTCGCGAAGAGCGCGTCAAGATGACCCGTCTGCGCCAGACGATCGCCCGCCGCCTGAAGGACGCGCAGAACACCGCCGCCATGCTCACCACTTACAACGAAGTGGACATGAGCGCGGTCATGGACCTTCGTAACCGCTACAAGGACGTGTTTGAAAAGAAGCACGGCGTCAAGCTTGGCTTCATGGGCTTCTTCACCAAGGCCGTGACCCACGCGCTGAAGGAGCTGCCTGCTGTCAACGCTGAAATCGACGGCACCGACATCATCTACAAGAACTATTGTCACGTCGGCATGGCTGTCGGCACCGACAAGGGCCTCGTCGTTCCTGTTATCCGTGATGCCGACCAGCTCTCCATCGCCGGCGTCGAAAAGGAACTCGGTCGCCTTGCCAAGGCAGCCCGTGACGGTTCGCTTGGCATGGCGGACATGCAGGGCGGCACCTTCACCATCACCAATGGTGGTGTCTACGGTTCGTTGATGTCCTCGCCGATCCTCAACGCACCGCAGTCGGGCATTCTCGGCATGCACAAGATCCAGGAGCGCCCGGTCGCCATCGGCGGTCAGGTCGTCATCCGCCCGATGATGTATCTTGCGCTCTCCTACGATCACCGTATCGTTGACGGCAAGGAAGCCGTGACCTTCCTCGTTCGCGTCAAGGAGAGCCTCGAAGATCCGGAACGTCTGGTTCTCGATCTCTGATCGCTCTTGCTTTTCCTTCCAGCGGGGCTTCAAGTGAACCCCGCTGGAAGACTACCCGGGAGAGCAGACGTGCAGCCGACATTTCTCGCCGCTTCGCCTTTTTTGCCGCTTATCGGTCTAAGCGTCCTTCTTCTCGTCGTGCATGTCCTGTTGCAGGGGATGACGGCGACCAGAGAATTGGGGCGCGAATGGAATGCCGGTCCGAGAGACGGTGAGCAGAAGCCACAGGGCAAGCTCTCCGGTCGCGCTTCGCGCGCATCGGCGAATTTCCGGGAGACCTATCCGGCTTTTCTGGCACTGGCTTTCGGCGTTATCATGGCGGGCGATCCCGTCGGAATTGCGCTTGTCGGCGCGTGGTTGTGGTTGATCTGCCGCATCATCTATATTCCGCTCTATCTGGCAGGCGTGCCCTATATCCGGTCTTTCGTCTGGTTGGGTTCAATGCTTGGACTTGCGCTGATGTTTGTCGTGTTGATGTTCTGAGGTCTGATGTGGTGCACCAATATCTTATCGAACTGACATCGCTGATGGCCATTTTCGCTTTCGCAATCGTATCGCCGGGCGCCGACCTTGCGATGGTCATGCGCCAGGCCATGGTGCATGGACGCAAGCAGGCCATCATCACAAGCTTCGGCGTCGGAACATCGCTGATGTTCCATGTTACCTATACGATCCTTGGACTTGGCCTCATCATTTCCCAGTCGATCTATCTCTTCAACATCGTCAAATGGCTCGGTGTCGCCTATCTGATCTATATCGGCATCAAGGCGCTGCGCGCCGGCAAGACCGAATTGCCGACGGCGGAAGGTGGTGAGGACGGCGTTCGAGCCAAAAGCGACCAGACCGGGCTCAAGGCCTTCACGCTCGGTTTTGCCGCAAACGCGCTCAATCCCAAACCGGTGTTCTTCTTCCTGTCGATCTTTTCGACGGTGGTTCACGCGCATACACCTGTTGGCATCAAGTTCGGATATGGGCTCGTCATGGCAAGCTGCCTTATCCTGTGGTTCGTCGGCGTCAGCCTGTTCATGACGACGCCGCGCATGCGCGGCGCATTTCAGCGCGCCAGCCAATGGATCGACCGTACCAGCGGCGTGGTCTTCATCGCACTCGGCATAAAACTCGCAACGGAAAAAGCGGCCTGAGTTTCAGGTCAAACGGAAGCAGGGCGGTTCAAATCCTGCCCGATATCAATCAGGAACAGAAACATGGCATATGATGTAGTTGTAATCGGAACGGGTCCCGGCGGTTATGTTTGCGCGGTCAAGGCGGCACAGCTCGGCCTTAAGGTCGCAGTGATCGAAAAGCGCGCGACCTATGGCGGCACCTGCCTCAATGTCGGCTGCATTCCTTCCAAGGCGTTGCTGCACGCTTCCGAAACCTTCGCGCATGTGGCCCACGGCGTTGATACGCTTGGTATCGAAGTCGCCGCTCCGAAGCTGAACCTCGAGAAGATGATGGGGCACAAGGATGGCGTGGTGAAGGCCAATGTCGATGGCGTCGCCTTCCTGTTCAAGAAGAACAAGATCGATGCCTTCCAGGGCGCCGGCAAGGTGGTTTCCGCCGGCAAGGTTTCCGTCACCAACGACAAGGGTGAGACACAGGAGATCGAAGCAAAGAACATCGTCATCGCCACCGGTTCTGATGTTGCCGGCATTCCGGGCGTTCAGGTCGATATCGATGAGACCGTCATCGTCTCCTCTACCGGTGCGATCGCTCTTTCCAAGGTTCCGGAAAAACTCATCGTTGTTGGCGGTGGCGTCATCGGCCTCGAGCTCGGTTCGGTCTGGTCGCGTCTCGGCGCCAAAGTTACCGTCGTCGAATATCTCGACAACATTCTCGGCGGCATGGATGGCGAGGTTTCCAAGCAGTCGCAGCGTCTGCTCGCCAAGCAGGGTCTCGATTTCAAGCTCGGCGCCAAGGTGACGGCCGTTGAAAAGACCGCTGCCGGTGCAAAGGTCGTATTCGAGCCGGTCAAGGGCGGCGCGGCTGAAACGCTGGAAGCTGATGTCGTGCTGATCTCCACTGGGCGCAAGCCCTACACCGAAGGTCTCGGCCTTGCGGAAGCCGGTGTTGTGCTCGACACCCGCGGGCGTGTCGAGATCGACGGACACTACAAGACCAATGTCGATGGCATCTATGCGATCGGCGATGTGGTGAAAGGCCCGATGCTGGCACACAAGGCGGAAGATGAGGGCGTTGCGCTTGCTGAAATCCTCGCCGGCCAGCGTGGCCATGTGAACTACGACGTCATTCCGGCCGTCGTTTATACGCAGCCGGAAATCGCTTCCGTCGGCAAGACAGAAGAGGAACTGAAGGCCGCTGGCATCGCCTACAAGGTCGGTAAGTTCCCGTTCACCGCCAATGGCCGCGCCCGCGCCATGCAGGTGACGGATGGTTTCGTGAAGATCCTCGCCGACAAGGAAACCGACCGGGTTCTCGGCGGCCATATCGTCGGCTTCGGCGCCGGCGAAATGATCCACGAGATCACCGTGCTGATGGAATTCGGCGGTTCTTCGGAAGATCTCGGCCGCACCTGCCACGCGCATCCGACCATGTCGGAAGCCGTGAAGGAAGCAGCACTTGCCACCTTCTTCAAGCCCATCCACATGTGATCGGCATCGAGACCGACGTTCGAATATTAAATTTCAGTCATCTGTTGAACCCCGGCTTGCCATGCAGGCCGGGGTTTCTCATACTCGTGCCATAGCCTGTCTAACCTTTTGATAAAAGGCAATAAAATGGCATCTTTCAGTCAAGTTTCCTTTTCCATTCCGCAGCGTGTCATTCACTGGGCAATGGCGCTTCTGATCTTCTTCAATCTGCTGTTTCCCGACGCCATGGCCCACGCTTACCGGCTGATGCGGCGGGGTGAGACGCTGACGCCGGACCAGATCTCTTCGGCCAATATCCATGCCTATGTCGGCTTTGCCATCCTGCTCCTTGCGGTTCTGCGTCTCTGTCTTCGCTTTTTCCAGGGCGTGCCGCCGCATCCGGCTGAAGAACCGCGTGCGTCGCAAATTGCCGCCAAGGCGGCCCACTTCACCTTTTATGTCCTGTTCTTCATTCTGCCGCTTTCCGGCATCGCTGCTTATTACTTCGGCATCGCAACGGCAGGAGAGCTGCATTCCGGTCCCTTCAAGGCTGTGATGTGGGTGCTGATCGCCGGCCATGTCGCAGCCGTTCTGGTTCACCAGTTCTACTGGCGCACCAATGTCCTGAAGCGCATGACGCACGGCTAGGGTCTGAGCGGCGGTTTGTCGCGTTTTCGGTTCGACGGAAAAAGACGATGGTGGCCCTTGCCGCACCGGGCGGCTGGGGTACAGAGATGCGAAACAACGAAGACATATTGCCGGGCGCCGACTGGTGCGATCGCTTTCAGGGTGAGATGATGACGCCGGGAATGACCTCGCTCGACGTGAGCAGGCTCCTTTTCGATCATCCTCCGGCATGGATTAGCGGGCTGATGGCACTTCGAAACCGCGTCGTTTCGCTTTTTGGGTTAAAAACAGTCGAGTTGGTAGCTGGCGCTTCGGCGGGCGGATTTCCGGTCCTGTCCTCCAGCCGGGAGCAGACCGTGCTGGGCTTCGATGACCGCCATCTCGATTTCCGGATCGTCGTTGACCTGGAAGAACAGGAATGCCGCCAGCTGGTGAGTGTCACCACCCTCGTGCGGCGCAAGAACCTGTTCGGGCGGCTCTATCTTTTTGCCGTCGGACCGTTTCACCGCCGTATCGTGCCGGCGACCATGCGGCCGTTCTGCACCGATGTCCGGCCTGTCAGCACCGAGACTGCGTGGTTCAGTCGACCCGCGTCAGGGTGAGGCCCTCTGCACGCAGCAGTTCGACAAGACCTTCCTCACCCGGCAGATGCAGTGCGCCGACGGCCATGAAGACATTGCCCTTGGCAAGCTCGGGGGTGGCCCTGTCGGCCATGACGTGATTGCGGTCGGTGATGATGCGTTGTTCGAAGGCGGCGTAGCCCTGTTCGCTTTCTGCCGCTGTCTTTTTTGGGTCGATGCTTTTCAGCATGGGCATGGTCATGCCGATATCGCCGGCGACATAGAGATCGGTCATGGTCGTCATCACGTCGTCCATGCGGTCGCCGAGTTCCAGCGTTTCGATCAGCGCCTGTAGATGGAATTCCATCGGCAGTTCGGACATGGCCGTCAGCTGCTCCACCATGGTCTCCAGCCCGACAAGCCGCTTTCCATCCGCAATCGCGTCTTCGGCCAGCTTCTTGTCGAGAAAGGAGAGACCGGTTGCCTTGCGGGCGAATTCGCAGGCGGGAAGGGCGACGAAGCTCGACAGCATCCAGGGCTTCATGCGCGAAACCGCATTCAGCGGAATGCCGCGTTCCCCAAGACCCTTTTCCAGGCGGGCGACATTTTCGGGCGACAGGATGTCGGTGATCGATTTGCCATCGAGAAACATGGTGAGTTCTGGTTTGCTCAGCAGCGATGCCGCGACCTTCTTGTCGTCGACGATTTCGTCCGACTCCACGATGACAGTCGCGGCCTTTTCGAAAGCGGGGCTGGCGGCGGTCGGCATTTCCAGAACGCGCGGATCGGTGACATGCATGGTACCGAGAAGATAGGACGGGGCCGTGCCTGCCTTTTCGATGCGCCAGAAATTGCCCTTACCGTTCGGAATGGCGGCCGCTTCCTGTTCGATCTTTGCGAAAGCTTGCGGATCGGTCTTGCGCATCTCCACGAGAATGTCGCTGCCCGTGCAGGTGATCTTCTGCTCCGCAGCCCCCGCTTCACTGAGTGACAGCAGGGTCATGAGCAGGATGGCGACGGCGGTGACATGCAGGGCCGCCAGCAGCCAGAGCAGGGCGTTGCCGGTCTTACCCATCAGGGTGGCGGTGAGATTTTCGGGTTTTATCAGGCTGTGCATCGGTCCAATCCGGTTCTTGTTCGTTTATAGAACGGCGGTTTGGACGTCTGGTTAATGTTTACGGTTAACCAATTCCTGCTTCAGGCACGTGGGTGGGCGTTGTCGTAGATTTCCAGCAGTCGTGCGGTATCGACGCCGGTATAGACCTGTGTTGTGGAGAGGCTCGCATGGCCAAGCAGTTCCTGAATGGTGCGCAGGTCCCCGCCGCCGGCCAGAAGATGGGTGGCGAAGGAATGGCGCAGCGCATGCGGGGTGGCGTTTTCCGGCAGGCCGAAAGCGCCGCGCAGCTTCTGCATTTCCCGCTGGATGATCGCGGGCTGAAGCTTGCCGCCTCGTGCGCCGAGGAACATCGGTTCGTCCGCGGCCAGAGCATAGGGACATAGCTTCCTGTAGGTATCGACCGCTTCCGTCACTACCGCAAGCAGCGGCACGATCCGCGTCTTGTTGCCTTTGCCGGTGATGCGCAGGCTGCGGGTGCCGGGTGGAAAATCGGCTGGCGTAAGACCCAATGCCTCGGAAATGCGCAGCCCGCAGCCATAAAGCAGCGAAAGGACCGCGGCATTGCGGGCGGCGATCCAGGGTTCTTCATTCAACTGTGCCTCGGCCGTGGTGATTTTCAGCGCCTGCCGGTCGGTGAGCGGTTTCGGCAGGGATTTCGGCTGTTTTGGCGCACGCATGGCGGTCGCACCCGCTGCGTTGACGAGGCCTTTCTTCTGCAGATGATGAAGAAGCGAGCGCAGTCCTGCCAGATGCCGGCCGAGCGAACGCGCGCCAGCGCCTTCCTTGCGCCGGTTGGCCAGAAAGGCGCGAAGATCGACAGGGCGCAGATCGGCTATATCTCTTATGGCCGCGGGCCTGCCGATATAGCCGGTGAGGAATGTCAGAAACTGGCGCGTGTCGCGCTCATAGGCCTCGACGGTGTTGTCGGCAAGGCGGCGCTCGCCGGCAAGGGTGGCGAGCCAGGACTGGCGCTCGTTCAGGAGATCGGGTTCGGCAAATGTCAGGATTTCGGTCACGCGGTACTCCATTCCATCCCCCGAAACTATGCTCTTATGGTCAGTATTTGGTTAAGAGGTGGACTTTGCCGGGCGCGCCCACTACACCCGGGCGGTTTCCTTTTTCCTGTCTCCGGGGCATGGTCGCCACATCATGGCAAAAGATTCGTCCGATCTGTTTGGGGCTCTGTTCGACCCGCCGTCGCCCACGCGTACGGTGCCCGTTCTCGTGCCCATGCCGGCGCCCGGGCCTTACAGCTATGCCGTGCCTGAGGATATGTTGGTGGAGACCGGCTCCATCGTTCAGGTGCCGCTTGGGCCACGACAGGTCTTTGGCGTGGTGTGGGACGAGGCCGGAGAAAAGAGCGTCGATCCGAAGAAGCTGCGGCCCATCACCAAGAGTTTCGAGTGCCCACCGCTGAAGGTGGAGATGCGCCGCTTCGTGGACTGGGTCGCTGCCTATACGCTGTCTCCGCCCGGCCTCGTGGCGCGCATGGCGCTGCGTGCGCCTGCCGCCTTCGATCCCGAACCGATGATCGAGGGGCTGCGGCTGACCGAAGGCAGGCCGGAGCGCCTGACTCCCGCCCGCGAGCGGGTAATGGAGCTGGCGGCCGAAGGCCAAGGCTGGACGAAGAGCGGACTTGCCCATGCGGCCGGCGTCTCGACCAGCGTCATCGACGGTCTCGTCAAGCAGGGCGTGTTCGAGACGGTCTTTCTGCCCGCGCCACCTGTCGTGGCCGAGCCCGACCCTGATTATGTCGAGCCACGTCTGGAAGGCCCGCAGAAACAGGCTGCCTCGGAGATACTTGAAGATGTGCGCAGGGGTGGCTTTCATGTCTCCCTGATCGACGGCGTAACGGGCTCGGGCAAGACCGAGGTTTATTTCGAAGCGGTGGCGGAAACTTTACGACAAGGCAAGCAGGTCCTTATCTTGCTGCCGGAAATCGCTCTGACGGCGGCGTTTCTTGAGCGTTTTCAGGATCGCTTCGGTGCGAAACCGGCGGAATGGCATTCGGATCTGTCGCCGCGCATGCGGGAAAAGGTCTGGCGGCAGGCGGTGACGGGCGAGGTGAAGGTGGTGGCCGGCGCGCGCTCGGCACTTTTTCTGCCGTTCGACAATCTCGGCCTTATCATCGTCGATGAAGAGCACGACCCGGCCTACAAGCAGGAAGACCGCGTCTTTTATAATGCCCGTGACATGGCTGTGGTGAGGGCGCGTATCGCCGAATTCCCTGTCGTGCTGGTTTCGGCCACGCCGTCGGTGGAAAGCCAGGTCAATGGCAGTTCGGGGCGTTACAACACCATCCACCTGCATACCCGCTTTGGCGATGCGGCGATGCCGGACCTGCATCTCGTCGATATGCGCCGCCATCCGCCAGAAAGGGGAGGGTTTCTCTCGCCCGTCCTGCTGCGCGGCATCGGCAAGACCATCGAAAAGGGCGAGCAGTCCCTGCTCTTTCTCAATCGTCGCGGTTATGCGCCGCTGACGCTCTGCCGGGTTTGCGGTCACCGTTTCCAGTGCCCGCAATGTTCCAGCTGGCTGGTGGAGCACCGCTTCCGCAATCAATTGCAGTGCCACCAGTGCGGACACAACGAGCCGACGCCCGACCATTGCCCGGAATGCGGCACCTTCGATCACTTGGTGGCCTGCGGGCCGGGGGTGGAGCGGATCGCCGAGGAGGTTGAGAAACATTTCCCCGAGGCCCGCACCATCGTGCTGTCTTCCGATCTCATGGGCGTCAAGCGACTGCGTCTGGAGCTTGAGGCAATCGTCAAGGGAGAGGCGGATATCGTCATCGGCACGCAGCTCGTCGCCAAGGGACATAATTTCCCGCTGATGACGCTCGTCGGCATCGTCGATGCCGATCTCGGCCTTGCCAATGGCGATCCGCGCGCGGCGGAGCGGACGTTCCAGTTGCTTTCGCAGGTGACCGGCCGTGCCGGACGAACGGGGTTGAAGAGCCATGGCCTGCTGCAGACCTACCAGCCGCAGCACCCGGTGATGCAGGCGATCGTCTCCGGTGACGCCTCGGCCTTTTATGAAAGGGAGATCGTCGAGCGGGAAAAGGCCGTTCTGCCGCCATTCGGCCGTCTCGCTTCGATTATCGTCTCCGCCGATACGCGCGCGGAGGCGGAAACCCATGCGCGTGGATTGCGGGCCGCGGCTCCGCAGGTCACCGGCATCATGCTTCTCGGCCCGGCGGAAGCGCCGTTGGCACTGATCCGTGGCCGTCACCGTTTTCGTCTGCTGGTGCACGGGCGGCGCAATTCCGACATGCAGTCTTTTCTTCGCACGCTTCTTGCCAGTGGCCCGAAGGAGCGTGGCAGCGTGCATGTGCAGCTCGATATCGATCCGCAAAGTTTCCTTTGAACTTTGCCAAAGAGGGCGTTTTCCCGCTGTCGTGACCGTGTCATAACGCGAGCGAACAACACAATGATTTGGGGAACGAGATGGAGTTTTATTTTCCGGCCGAGTTCGGCGAGCAACTGGCCTTCGGCGCGGCGGTGGTATCAGCCATCATCGGCCTGTTTTTCATGTTTGCGCCGGGGTTGACGCTTCGCGCCTTCGGTCTGCAGCCGGCCGGCGAGCGCAGGGATGGTTACGCGCTCGCGCGCTCGTCGCTTGCCGGCTTTTATCTCGGTCTCGGTGCTGCCGCGCTCCTTCTCGCCCAGCCCATGGTCTATCTCGCCTTTGGTGCGGCATTCGGCCTCAGCGTCTTCGGCGGCATTCTCTCCATGCTGTCGGATGGTGGCGCAACCATGCGGAATTTCTTACTTCTGGTTGTGCACTTTCTGCTGTCCGCACTCGCGTTGAGCTACGTCTTCGGGCTGGTCTGAAGCGGGCTTTTAGGCATTTGTGCCGCAGATACGCCGCATCCTGAGCGAAATCGGAAAATTTAAACGCATTCCCCCTTGCCCAAACGGCGCTTTCCGCTATTACGCGTGTTGCGAGTCCCGGCGTCCTATGCTAGACGGACCGCGAAATTGGGAAAAGGCAGGGGGGAATTCCGGTCTTTTTCGGGGAAATTGAAACGATTTCAAGAATTTGATGCGGTGGAGCCCCATCGCTGATGGTCTTGGACGATTAGCAGGGAAAAAGTGCCCGTGGCAGAGACCTCCCAGGGAACATCCGGTGTAGCGGAAAGGTATGCGTCGTCGCTTTTCGAGCTTGCTTTGGAAGCGGGTACGGTCGAAGCGGTTCAGGTCGAACTGGACAAGTTCGGCGCACTTCTCGACGAAAGCGACGATTTGAAGCGTCTGGTTGCGAGCCCGGTGTTTTCCGCCGAGGATCAATTCAAGGCAATCACCGCGATTTGCGAAAAGGCCGGCATCGCTGGTCTCGCTGTTAATTTCCTTAAGGTTGTTGCGAATAACCGCCGTCTCTTTGCCGTTCCCGGCATGATCCGCGCCTACCGCACCATTGCCTCCGCCCACCGCGGCGAAATCACCGCCGAGGTCACCTCGGCACATGCGCTCGACGAGGCGCAGGAAACTGAACTGAAAGCGGCGCTGAAGAGCGTTACCGGCAAGGATGTGACGATTTCCGTTACCGTCGATCCTTCGATCCTCGGTGGCCTGATCGTCAAGGTCGGTTCGCGCCAGATCGATACGTCTCTTCGCACCAAACTTTCCACCCTTAAGCTTGCACTGAAAGAGGTTGGCTGATGGATATCCGCGCCGCGGAAATTTCCGCAATTCTGAAAGATCAAATCAAAAATTTCGGCAACGAGGCGGAAGTCTCGGAAGTCGGTCAGGTGCTTTCCGTCGGTGACGGTATCGCCCGCGTTTATGGCCTCGACAATGTTCAGGCCGGCGAAATGGTCGAGTTTCCCGGCGGCATTCGCGGCATGGCGCTCAACCTCGAAGCCGACAACGTCGGTGTGGTTATCTTCGGCTCGGACCGTTCCATCAAGGAAGGCGACACCGTCAAGCGGACTGGCGCTATCGTTGACGTTCCCGTCGGTCCGGAACTGCTTGGCCGCGTCGTCGACGCGCTCGGCAACCCGATCGACGGCAAGGGCCCGATCAATGCCGCCAAGCGTTCGCGCGTTGACGTCAAGGCTCCCGGCATCATTCCGCGTAAGTCGGTCCATGAGCCGATGTCGACCGGCCTCAAGGCCATCGACGCGCTCATCCCGGTTGGCCGCGGCCAGCGCGAGCTCGTCATCGGCGACCGCCAGACCGGCAAGACCGCCATCATTCTCGACACGATCCTGAACCAGAAGGCCATTCACGACAATGGTCCTGACGGCGACAAGCTTTATTGCGTCTACGTCGCTATCGGTCAGAAGCGTTCGACCGTTGCCCAGTTCGTAAAGGTTCTGGAAGAACGCGGTGCGCTGCAGTACTCGATCATCGTTGCCGCAACGGCTTCCGATCCGGCTCCGATGCAGTACCTCGCTCCGTTTGCCGGTTGCGCCATGGGCGAATATTTCCGTGACAACGGCAAGCACGCTCTCATCGGTTACGACGACCTTTCCAAGCAGGCCGTTGCCTATCGTCAGATGTCGCTTCTGCTGCGTCGTCCTCCGGGCCGCGAAGCTTATCCGGGCGACGTTTTCTACCTTCACTCCCGTCTTCTCGAGCGCGCTGCAAAGCTCTCCGACGAAATGGGCGCTGGTTCGTTGACGGCACTGCCTGTTATCGAAACCCAGGGTAACGACGTTTCGGCCTTCATTCCGACCAACGTGATCTCGATCACCGACGGCCAGATCTTCCTCGAAACCGACCTGTTCTATCAGGGTATCCGTCCGGCTGTTAACGTCGGTCTGTCGGTTTCGCGTGTTGGTTCCGCCGCTCAGATCAAGGCGATGAAGCAGGTTGCCGGTTCGATCAAGGGTGAACTCGCCCAGTATCGCGAAATGGCTGCATTTGCTCAGTTCGGTTCGGACCTTGACGCTTCCACGCAGCGCCTGCTTAACCGCGGTGCCCGCCTGACAGAGCTTCTGAAGCAGCCGCAGTTCTCTCCGCTCAAGACGGAAGAGCAGGTTGCGGTGATCTTCGCTGGTGTCAACGGTTACCTTGACAAGATTCCGGTCGCACAGGTCGGCAAGTTCGAGCAGGGTTTCCTCTCCTACCTCCGCTCGGAAGGTAAGGCGATCCTCGACACCATCCGCACGGAAAAGGCTATCAGCGATGATACCAAGGGCAAGCTCAAGGGCGCTCTTGATAACTTCGCCAAGTCTTTCTCTTAAATCAGGGCTCTTTTACTCGGACGGATAACGGATGCCTTCACTAAAGGATCTGAAAAACCGCATTGCCTCCGTGAAGGCGACGCAGAAGATTACCAAGGCGATGAAAATGGTCGCCGCGGCGAAGCTTCGGCGCGCCCAGGAAGCTGCGGAGGCCGCCCGGCCTTATTCTCAGCGCATGAGCGCCGTTCTTGCCAACATCGCCACGGCGGTCGAGGCGGACGTTGCTCCGGCGCTGATGACCGGCACCGGCAAGGACGACGTGCATCTGCTCGTCGTCTGCACGGCTGAACGTGGTCTTTGCGGCGGTTTCAACTCGCAAATCGCCCGTTTTGCCCGCGATCAAGCCCGCAAGCTGATTTCCGAAGGCAAGACGGTCAAGATCATCACGGTCGGCAAGAAGGGTTACGACAGCCTTCGCCGCGAATTTGCATCGCTCATCATCGAGCGTATCGAACTGCGTGACGTGAAGAAGGTCGGCTTTGAAAACGCCGACCAGATCGCCAAGAAGGTGATCTCGCTCTTCAACGCGGGTGAATTCGACGTCTGCACGCTGATCTACTCGGAATTCAAGTCCGTCATCAGCCAGATCCCGACCGGCCTGCAGCTCATTCCGGCCGCAACGCCTGTTGTGGAAGCGGCTGAGACGACGCAGACCGCCGTCTACGAATATGAGCCGGATGCGGCTTCTATTCTGGAAGACCTTATTCCGCGCAACATTTCGGTTCAGGTTTTCCGGGCTCTGCTCGAAAACGTTGCCGGTGAAATGGGCGCCAAGATGAGCGCGATGGACAATGCAACGCGCAATGCCGGTGAGATGATCAACAAGCTGACGCTTTCCTATAACCGTCAGCGTCAGGCTCAGATCACCAAGGAACTCATTGAAATCATTTCGGGCGCGGAAGCGCTCTGAGGTAAGGAAAGAGGGTAAGGATAATGGCTAAGGCAGCTACCCCCAAGAAAACCGCAGCGGTGAACGGCGCGGGCAAGGTTACCCAGGTTATCGGCGCTGTTGTCGACGTGGCGTTCGAAGGCGAACTGCCTCCGATCCTGAACGCGCTCGAAACACAGAACAATGGCAACCGCCTCGTTCTGGAAGTCGCGCAGCATCTCGGCGAAAACGTCGTGCGCACGATCGCCATGGACTCGACCGAAGGTCTGGTTCGCGGTCAGTCCGTTGCTGACACGGGCGCACCGATCGAGGTTCCTGTTGGTCTGGAAACGCTCGGCCGCATCATGAACGTCATCGGCGAGCCGGTTGACGAAGCCGGTCCGATCGTAACGGCCAAGAAGCGCGCCATCCACCAGGACGCACCGTCTTACGTCGAGCAGTCGACGGAAGGCCAGATCCTCGTCACCGGCATCAAGGTCGTCGACCTTCTCGCTCCTTACGCCAAGGGCGGCAAGATCGGCCTCTTCGGCGGCGCCGGCGTGGGCAAGACGGTTCTCATCATGGAACTGATCAACAACGTCGCCAAGGCGCATGGTGGTTACTCGGTATTCGCCGGCGTGGGTGAGCGTACCCGCGAAGGCAACGACCTTTATCACGAAATGATCGAGTCGAACGTCAACAAGCTCGGTGGCGGCGAAGGCTCCAAGGCTGCGCTCGTGTACGGCCAGATGAACGAACCGCCGGGCGCCCGCGCTCGCGTCGCTCTGACCGGTCTGACGATCGCTGAAAACTTCCGTGATGAAGGCCAGGACGTTCTCTTCTTCGTGGACAACATCTTCCGCTTCACGCAGGCTGGTTCTGAAGTGTCGGCTCTGCTCGGCCGTATTCCTTCGGCCGTGGGTTACCAGCCGACGCTGGCAACCGACATGGGCCAGATGCAGGAACGCATCACCACCACGAACAAGGGTTCCATCACCTCGGTTCAGGCAATTTACGTTCCCGCCGACGACTTGACCGACCCGGCGCCGGCAACCTCGTTCGCGCATCTTGACGCAACGACGGTTCTGTCGCGTTCGATCGCTGAAAAGGGTATTTACCCGGCTGTTGACCCGCTCGACTCCACCTCGCGCATGCTCGACCCGATGATCGTCGGCGAGGAGCACTACGAAGTTGCCCGTAAGGTTCAGTCGACCCTGCAGCGCTACAAGTCTCTCCAGGACATCATCGCCATCCTCGGCATGGACGAACTGTCGGAAGAAGACAAGCTGACGGTTGCCCGCGCCCGCAAGATCGAGCGCTTCCTGTCGCAGCCGTTCTTCGTTGCTGAAGTCTTCACCGGTTCTCCGGGTAAGCTCGTCGCGCTCGAAGACACGATCAAGGGCTTCAAGGGCCTGGTCAACGGCGAATATGACAGCCTGCCGGAAGCAGCTTTCTACATGGTCGGTTCGATGGAAGAAGCCATCGAAAAGGCAAAGAAGCTGACTGCTGAAGCCGCCTGATTATAAATTGGTGGGCGCGTGGTTTTACCGCGCGCCTTCCGACCAATGACAGCGAAACCGAAATGGCTTTCGCCTGCGTTGTTAAAAGACAAGTCCGTGACGCCCGCGTAATTGAAAAGAAGTGAATAGCCATGGCTGACAGTTTCAAATTCGATCTCGTTTCCCCGGAGCGTCTGCTCGTTTCCGAAACGGTTACGGAAGTCGTCATCCCGGCTACGCTGGGTGAAATGACCGTTCTGGCCAATCATGCGCCGACGATGACCACGATCAAGCCGGGTCTGGTGACGGTGAAGTTCGCCTCTGGCGAAACGCACAAATACGTCGTGTTCGGCGGTTTTGCCGATATTCTTCCGACCGGCTGCACGCTTCTCGCCGAATCCGCTGTTTCGGCTGACGATATGTCTCCTGATACGCTGCAGAAGCGCATCGATGCGGCCAAGGCCGAAATCCAGGAAGGCAATCATCACCACGAGCATCTTACCAAGCTTGAAAAGCACCTCTATGAGCTGACGAACCTGCATGAGGTTCTCGTCGCTGCTTGAAAGCACCGGGCGGGTTCGAAAGAATGACTGCCCACAAAATATTTAAAACAGAAAGCGGCCGTTTCGGTCGCTTTTTTGTTTTCAGCTGTCTCCTGCTTCTTCCGCTTGGGATATGGCGGGTTGTCGCCCAAGGCACGTCACGCGGCATTGGCTCGCGTCTACCGAAATCGATTCCGATTTTTCAGGTGATGGGCTAGATGTGAAGACGAAGAGGAATACCGCTTTACCGGTCATAGATCGATGTGGTGGTGTGTTTTCCGTCATGGAGGAATGATCGTCGTGTCGGTAGAAGCAAGTTATCGAAGGGTTGCCAGAACCGCTTTGCGAGAGGGCACGCCTGCCACAGGTGAGCGTGCCGTGCCGGAAGAGGTGCCGGTTGCCTTTTCTTACGGTGGCAGCACCCATGCCGTGATGATGGCAAGCCCTGCCGATCTCATCGATTTTGCCGTCGGCTTCAGCCTCACCGAGGGCATCATATCGATGCTTTCCGAAATCCAGGCCATTGAAGTGGTCGAGGCGGGGCAGGGTTACGATGTCCAGGTGGATCTGACAGATGCCGAGGCCGATGCGCTGCGGGCAAGACGACGGCATATGGCAGGCCCGGTTGGCTGCGGTCTCTGTGGCATTGAATCGATAGAGCAGGCGGTTCGTGTCGTGCCGAATTTGAGCGGCGTGAAATCGTCTGTTCACGGCAATGACATCGTTGCGGCTGTGAAGGCCCTGAACGAGGCACAAACCCTCAATCGCGAAACAAGGGCTGTTCATGGTGCCGGGTTTTATAATCCGCGTGAGGGGCTTTTGGCGGCACGCGAAGATGTCGGCCGCCACAATGCGCTCGATAAATTGGCCGGTGCGGTGGTGAATGCGGGCATTTCCGCGGAGACGGGTATTGTGGCGGTTACCAGCCGCCTGTCGGTTGAGATGGTACAGAAGACGGCGATCCTCGGCTGTCCGGTTCTGGCGGCGATCTCCGCCCCCACGGCGCTCGCCATCGAGACTGCCGACAGAGCGGGCATCACGCTTGTTGCGTTGGTCCGGGGTGAAGACTTCGAAATCTTCACCCGTGCAGACCGTGTTATTCTGTAGCCTCGGCGGTTGGCTTCGACATAGGTGGGTTTAGAATTCCGCCCATTCGGCTGCTGCATTGCCATGTGCCCCTGCCGTGGCATATCGCGGCTGAGGTGTCGGCAGCCGGGTTATGCTGGCGCGTTTTTTGTCGATGGGCTGGGCAGATGATATCTGTCCGTCGCCGGATATTCTGAACTGTCGCAGCAATTCATAGAGGTTGTCAGCCTCACTGGCGAGACCGTGGCTGGCGGCAGTGGTTTCTTCCACCATGGCGGCGTTTTTCTGGGTCGCCTGATCCATGACGTTGACGGCCTGGTTGATTTCCCTCAGCCCGTTTGCCTGTTCGCGCGATGCCTCGACGATTGCCGAGACATTTATGTCGATTTCGCCCATCTGCGACTGAATGTCCCGCAAGGCCTCGCCAGTTCTGCCGACGAGATCGACGCCATTGGCGACCTGTTCGCGGGAGGTGTTGATGAGCGATTTGATCTCCTTGGCCGCGACGGCGGAGCGTTGCGCCAGCTCGCGCACTTCCTGCGCCACAACGGCGAATCCCTTACCGGCCTCCCCGGCGCGGGCGGCTTCGACGCCTGCATTCAGCGCTAGAAGATTGGTCTGGAAGGCAATGTCGTCGATCACGCCGATGATGTTGGTGATTTCGCCGGAGGAACGCGAAATCGCGTCCATGGCGGAAATTGCCTGCTGAACGACGTCGCCGGAATGTTCGGCATGTTCTCTCGTCCGCAGCACCAGCTTGCCCGCTTCGCCGGCACGCTGGCTGGCATCGGTCACGGTGGTGGTGATTTCCTCCAGCGCTGCCGCAGTTTCTTCCAGCGAGGCCGCCTGCTGTTCGGTGCGTTGCGAAAGTTGATCGGCGGCTATGCGGATTTCGCCAGAGCCGGAGGCGATTGTCGAGGCATTGTGGGAGATCGTCTGCATGGTGGCCTGCAGCTTGCCGACGACCTCATTAAAGTCCGCACGCAGCTTCTCCATGCTGGGCACGAAGCTGGTGTCGAGGCGCTGCACGAGGTCGCCCGCGGCCAGCGCCTGCAAGGCATCGGCAAGCACGGTGATGGCGCTCATGCGCGGGGTCACGTCGGTGGCGAATTTCACCACTTTCACGACTTTTCCCGCCTCATCCAGGACCGGGTTGTAGGCGGCCTGGATCCATATTTCCTTGCCGTTCTTTCCATAGCGGACAAATTCGTCCGAAATGAACTCTCCCGATGCCAGCCGTTGCCAGAAATTGGCGTAAGCCGCGGATGCGGTATAGGCCGGATCGCAGAACATGCGATGGTGTTTGCCCTCGATTTCCTTCAGGTCGTAGTTCACCGTTGTGCAGAAGTTCGGATTGGCGGTGATGATCGTACCGTCAGGGAAAAACTCGATGGTGGCCTGAGAGCGGGATAACGCCTCCAGCTTACCTGCATCTTCGACGGCCTTGATCCTCTTGGCGGTGATGTCGGTCGCGATCTTGACGACCTTGTAGGGTTTGCCCGAACGGAAGACAGGGTTGTAGGATGCTTCGATCCAGACGGCTGATCCATCCTTGCGGATGCGGCGATACTCTTTCGCCTGAAACTCGCCTCGTGCAAGAGATTCCCAGAACTCCTGATAGGCGTGCGATGCAGCAATCTCCCGGTCGCAGAAGATGCGATGGTGCTTGCCGACGATTTCTGCGAGATCGTAACCCAGCGCCATGCAGAAATTGCGGTTTGCGGTGAGAATATTACCCTTGAGATCGAATTCTATGACCGCCTGCGATCTGGATATCGCATCGAGCATATTTCGGTTATCTGCGCTTTTCCCTAACCCCAGCATTAACGTCCCCCAAATATCGGTCCACGGGGCGGCTCGCCGCACCCAAGGTGTGGCCCGCGCCGTATCATGTTGAACAACGAACAGGTTTTGCCGCCATGGGCAGCAATGCAGGCACTTGCGACTTTACGGCCTTCGTCAGCTATCGGACCCTGGTGAGATATGACGCGGGTGAGGTTACTGTTAGTTGGCTTTTAATATTAGATATCTATAATATTAAAATGTTCTTATTTAAGTTGTGGGGCGCGCGGGAAACAAAAACCGCCGGGGGTGCTCCGGCGGTCTGGTTCTGTTGTCGATGATAGCAGTGAAACGCTTGCGTCAGACTGTCATCGCCTGATCAGGCGGCAAGATCTTCGGCTTCGGTTCCCTTGAACATCTTTGCGAGGTTCAGGAAGCAGATCATTCCGTGTTCGTTGGCAATGATGCCTTCGGAATAGGACTTGTCGAAAGACGCCGAGATTTCCGGAACCGGCTGTACCTGGTTCGCCGGGATCGTGAGGATGTCCGAAACGCGGTCAACCAGCATGCCGATGACCATGTTGTGCACTTCGGCTACCACGATGGCGCTTCGTTCATTGGCGACGGTGCTCTTCATGCCGAGCTTGTGGGCCAGATCGATGATCGGAATGACCGAGCCGCGCAGGTTCATGACGCCGATGACGTCTTTCGGCGCGTGGGGAATGGGCGTGGAAGGCGCCCAGCCGCGGATTTCGCGGATGGTCGTCGTCTTCACGCAGAACTCCTGATCATGCAGGCGGAATGCGATGATTTCGAGCGTCTCACCGCCAAAATTGGTAGAGTTAATCATTGCCATCAGAATTCTTCCCAATGCTCGCTGTGGAGGCCGGCGCAAGTGCACCGACACTTGCATGTGCGAATTTGGCGTTCTGCCTGGTGCCTGAACAGCCGGAAATACCATTTCCGTCTTCAATGGAAGATTCGTATCATGAGATGGTTTCGCAAACCTAAATGCGGAGCCGTCTCAATATTCCTTCTCGTAAAATATCCCGGCCGCACCTTCGCCATTGCCGCCCGCTTCGCCGCGCAATTTCACGCCGCGCCCGACATCGAGGTTGATGATCGCCTTTGCACCGGATTCGCCGCTCTGCTGCAGCTCAAGATAGGTTCTTTCATTGAGATATTTGCCGGCGGAAACGCGGGCCTGTCCCTCGGAATCCGTGGAAATATCGAGATCGTCGACACCGAGATTGCTTCGGAGCTTGTCGAACAGCGAGGTTGAGCGTCCGCCGGCGAGCTGGGCGGCGGCATCGGCCAGCCGCGCGATCTGCAGCGCGGAGAGCTTCGACATGGACTGTCCGAAGATCAGCTGCGCCATCACCTCATCCTGCGGCAGCGCCGGGGCGGAGGAGAAGGCAAAGGTCGGGTCGTTGGCATTGCCGGAAACGGATACGGTGACCGTGGTCGAACCCACCGTCGAATCCGCCTTCATATCGAGAACCGGGACAAGGCCGCCGCCAAAGGTGATATTGCCTGTCGTGAAATCCAGGCGGCGGGTGAGGATTTCCAGCCGGCCGCGGCGCATTTCAAAGCCGCCGGAGATGACGGGAACGGCGGCCGTGCCGCGGATGGTCAGATTGCCCGTCAGTTCCGCATCAATGCCGCGGCCGCGCACGAAGATGCCGCTCGGCGCATTCACCTGCAGATCCAGATTGATGGTGGAGGAGCTTCCGCTTCCGCCCTGGTCCGCTCCGAGCGCCTTGGCCTGAGCGCGTACCTTTGGCGGTGCGTTCTTGTGCTTGACGTCGATTTCCGTCAGCGAGGCCGGAAGTTTCTCCGGAATGGTGATGGCGCTTCTGTCGAGCGTCAGGTTGCCACCGAGCACTGGCGAATTCAGCAGTGGCCCTTTCAGCGTCAGCGTGCCGCTCACCACCGTCGTTACCAGCGTACCGTCATTATAACCGGCGCGATCGAGCGTGATCGAAATATCGGCGGGGAAACCCGAGCCGCCGGCAATGCCGACGCTGCCGGTTCCTGAGATCGTTCCACCGCCGGCGAGTTTGCCCGTCAATCTGGAAATGACGGCACGGTCGCGGTCAAACGTGATCGTTGCGCCCAGGCCATTGATCGTCAGGTTCCGGCGCACATCCGTCAGGCGCGTGCCATCGGTGGTGATGCTGCCGGTCACCACAGGTGCGGATGCAGTGCCGGAGATCTTGACGTCGATGGCGGCGGTGCCATCCACATCAAGGCCCTGTGCGGCGGTTTGTGCTGCAACGGCGCTGAAAGGCAGCCGGCCGGAAAATGCCATGGAAAGTGGACGATTGCCGGCGATGCCGAGCGAGCCGCCGCCGGAAAGCGACATGCCGCCTTGACCGGTCACGTCAGTGTCGATCTGCAAGTTGCCGCCGACAAACCGGCCATTCGCCTTGATACCAAGGGCGGCAAGCCCGGCGGCACGCGTCTGCGCAACCTCGGCATTGTCCCAGTTCAGATTATAATCGACCGAGGGGTCGGATGCCGCGCCCTTGGCGTTGACGGTACCGGATATGCTGCCCGCTGCATCCAGCCCGGCGGCAAAGGCGTTTGCCAAGTTTGCGGGAAGCGCGCGGATATCGGCCTTGATATCGAGGGTCGAACCGGCGGTGCCGTTGACCTCAACGCGACCATCGCCCGTGATGATGGTCAGATCGGTGATGCGGGCCGTACCATTCTGGATGGCGATGGTGCTTGGTTTTTCAAGCCGTACTGGAATTCCCTTGGGGGCGGCCGAAAAGGCGTCGACCCGCACGGTCATGGGTGAACCGCCGGTATCGGCGCTGCCTTTCACCACCAGAGGCGCATTGTCATAGCGGCCGTTGACATCGAACGCAGTCGTTGTGCCCGAATGTCCGATGGTGGCATTCAGGCCTGAAATCGCGGCCGTGCCGGCATTGACGCTGTCGGCGCTGATCTTGCCGTTGATGGCGAGAGCCTTGATGTCATCGATCGAAATATCGGCGGCCAGTTTTGAAATCGTTGTCGTGCCCTGGCGGATATTGCCGCCATTTGCCTTTATCGTCGCGGCGATCTTGCCATTGACGTTGCTCAGCGCGATATCGCCGGCAATATCGCCATCCGCCTGCTGGGCGGCCAGTGCGGCCAGCAGGGCGAGATCGGGGAAATTGAAGGAGAGATTGCCCGTCGGCAGGAACTGCTGCGAAAATTGCAGCTTCCCGTCCAGAATGTTGCGGCCCACCGCGACATGAAGTTCGGGTATTGCCGTGCCGTTCTCGGTCTGCACCACATTGGCGTTGGCGTCGATCTTCTGCCGGTCGAGGCTGCCGCTGGCCGTCAGCTTTGCCTGTGGTGCGGCCGGGTCGGCCTTGCCGGAGGCAGTGACCTTCAATGTTTCGAGTTTTCGTCCGGCAAGGATGGCGCTTTCGGAACTCAGGGTCACGTTGAAATCAGGGGCGGCGAGCGCGCCGCTGGCTTCGATTGCAAAATCGGCGATGCCCTTCGCCTGCGGCGTCAGCTTTTCGAGTGCCGGGAATTTACCCTTGAGGTCGGCGCTTAGTGCATCATTTTCGAGGCTGACATTACCAGCCGCCTCGATCGTTCCTGACTTGATGACGAGGTTCTCGATACTGGTGCGTCCACCGATGATCAGGTCGATGTCGCCCTGGAGGGCGATGGTGGTGTCGAATTTTTCCGCGAGTGCCGGTGGAAGCGTGGCGGGTAACGCGAAGAGCTGAACGCTTGACGTCAGGCGGTTATCAGTGAGATCGAAACTGCCGTTTAGCGTGCCGCCGACGCTGGCGCTTTCCAGCGTTGCGCCGTTAAAACCGATGGCGGAAGAGGTAAGACTGAGCGGCGCCTTGATGGTAAGAGGCGCGCGTACCAGCCGGTCGATATCTGGACTGACGAAGGATGATTGCGCGACGGACAGGACGGTAGCGATCGTGCCGCTGCGGTTGGCGATATTGAGATCGGCGCTCTCGGCGGTCAGTTTGACATCGTCAAGCCGCCCCTGTGGCAGCGCGAGGCTGCGCAGGGAAATCGTGGTGTTGAGGTGTGCGGCATCCGCACCACCCTTCAGGGAAAGATCGAGGCCGTTGATGAGGGCCTGAATTTCACCATTGCCGAGTGGCCAGCGGAAATCCACGGGGCCGGCGGTGCCGATGAGATTGGCGGCCAAATCGTTCTGACCATTCGGATCGACGGTGCCTGATGCCGTCAGCAGCAACGCACCGGTCTCAAGCGTACTGCTGCCGATTTCGATGCGGCCCTGCGGGTAGAGTGTGGCATTCGCGTCGAGTTTCGTCTCACCGGCAAAAAGCTGACGGAACGCAGGTGGCAGCAGCAGATCGGGCTGGCCGCCGCCTGCAATCTCTATACGGCGCGTTCCGTCGTCGCCAAGGAGATGACGGCCGGTAACGTTGACCACCGCATTGCCGGCGACATTGCCGCGCAGGGTGCCCGTCCAGCTGGAAAGTGGGCCTTCGCCATTGAGGTCTATCGCCACCGCAGGCGTGCCGGGGAGCGAAAGCAGTGTGGCGAGCAGGCCGCCTTCGGGTTCCTTCATCTCGGCTTTCAGCTTCAGCACGTTCTCATTCGGCAGGAATGCAACGTCGGCATTGACCTCCGCATCCACTGCATTTCGCCTGTGAGCGGTGAGCGAAAGCCGCATGTCGTCCTGGGCGGCCTTGAGGTTGCCTTCCGCCGTCAAGTCGAAGGCGCGGCCGAGAAGCGATTGCCCAAGGCTGATATCCGGGAAGCTGAAATTATCGATGACGATTTCAATAGGAAGGGAAGAACCGCCGGAGCTCTTGCCTGTCGTCTGCTGGGCCGGCAGCGGTTGGCGCTCCACATCGATCGATCCGGCCGAGACATGGTCAGCATGGAAGGTGCCGGCAAGCAGTGACAGTGGCGACCAGTCGACGGCAATCTGGTTCAGGCGGGCATAGGGGCCCTGCCGATCTGAAAGCGTGACGTTATCGAGCCGCAGGCGGCCGGTCAGAAGGCCGCCCGGAGGAGAAATCTCGATCGTCTGATCGGGTGTCGATACGAGCGATGAAATCTGGTTTGCGGCAATCCGGGCGCCCATCGGCGTAAAACCGACGAACAGAACCGCAAGCAACACCAGCACCACGCAGCAGAGTGCAGCGTAGCCTAGCCATTTCAGCAATCGAATCAACGTTTTCATCAAGGGTAATCTACACTCTGTTGCAAGGGTGTTCGACTGCGGCGTTTAAAAAGACTGGCCGATGCCAGCATAAATGCCGAAATTGTTGCCGCCGTCGTATTTTTCGAGCGGCATGGCGACATCGAGACGCAGAGGCCCGAAGGGCGTCGCGTAACGCAGGCCGATACCGGCACCGGCCCGGATATCGGAGAAATCGGGTGTTACCCCATCAGAAACGACGCCGGCGTCGAAAAACGGCACAAGGCCGATGGTATCGGTGACCTTGATGCGGGCCTCAACGGAGCCAACCACGTAGGAGCGGCCGCCAGTCGCATCGCCCGCCGCATTATAGGGCGAAATCTCCTGGTAGCTATAGCCGCGCACCGATCCGCCGCCACCGGCGAAAAAGCGGCGGGTGGTCGGTATATCCTGTAGATCGCTGCCGCCCACCAGAACACCGCCGGAGAGCTTTCCTGCCATGATCAACCGGTCTTCGGCACCAAGTCCCTTATAGCCGGTGATAGAGCCTTCGAAAGAGGAGAAGAACGTGCCATTGAGCGCTTCATAGCTTGGCTTGGCGGCCAAGGATGCGCGAAAACCTTCGGTCGGATTAAGCTTATCGTCGCGCGTGTCGCGCACAAATTCCAGCGGTATCGAGGTCGTCAGATATTCGTTTTTGCCGAATGCATCTTCGGTATCGGCCCATTGGACCTCCAGACCCGCGGCGGCTGTGTCCGTATCGTTCAGTTCGTAGGCGAAACCCGCCGTGCCCGTCAGCGTTTTGGCCCTGTAGGTGTCCGGGTTTTCGGTCTTGGCAATCAGGCTGGTCTTGAACGTCGTGCGGGGGTTGAACATCCCCGGCTTGGTGAAGGTAATGCCCGCCGAATAATCCATGCCTTCGACGCTGGATGCCTCTGCGATACGCGAGACAGAGCCTTCGATGCGCAGTGATTCCGCCTGTCCGAAGAGGTTACGGTGACCCCAATATCCTTGAAGCCCGATACCTTCGGTCGTCGAATATTGAGCGCCGACGCCAAAATAACGGTGCTTGCCTTCGGATACTTCGATGGTGAGCGGAATGGTTCCGTCGCGGGCAAGCGTCCCCGCCTCCTTGATCGTCAGGCTGGAAAAGACGCCGAGCTGGCGCAGGCGGTCGGCGGCTTTGCGCAGCTTTTCCGGTGAATAGGGCTCGCCGCCATTAAGGCGCGAATAACGGCGGATGAAGTCGCCATCGACGGTTTTTTCACCGGTGACGGTGACTGTGCCGAGCGGCGCAACGGGGCCACCTTCAGCTGCCATCGTAATGTCGACCGTATTCGTCGCGTGGTTTGCGACCGCCTCGCGTTTCGTCAGTTTCGCGAGCGGCCGGCCTTCCGCCTTCAGATCATCGATCAGCTTGTTGCCGGCGCGGATAATTGCCAGAGACCCGGCATCACCGCCGGCGATCAGGCCGTATTCATCAAGATTGCGGCCCGTTACATCGCCTTCAAGGCGAACGTTGCCGAGGGTAAATTTCGGGCCCGGCGTTACCGTTATGACCACGGGTACAGGCGTGCTGTGATCGAAAACCGGGTTGGGAGGCAGGTCATCAACGTTCTTTCCGGCCACGGTCACGTTGACGATGCCGCCATAACGGGCGTTTTCATAAAGTGCCGCGATCAGCCTGTCCCTGTCGTCTCGCGCCTTTATCAGAAGGCCGAGATCGCCGGAGGCAGGTTTGTCCTTGTCGGCCAGAAGAAGCGAGCTGTTTTCCAGACTGCTCTTCAGGGACTTGTCGGCGTCGGCCGCGTCAAGCGTGACGGCATATTTGACCGGGTTGATAACTTCGACCTCCGGTTCTTCCGAACCCCAGAGGCGCATGCCGAACAGTTTGAAGGCGAAAGCATCACGGGCAAACGCCGGATACAGGGCGAACGTCAAAGCAACCGCAAGCGCGGTGCCAGCTTTCCGATACGCAATACCTGTCTTCGGGTTAGTTCGTGTTCTTCGCATAAGCTGCTTTATGGTTGAGCATTTATTGTCGCCCTAACCCGTTTCCTGTCCGTTAACATTGCAATTTAATCATAAATAAACGGCTTTGAGGACCCTCGCGCTGATGTTTTGCCGCCATTAACGCAAAAAGCCCCGGGTGACCGGGGCTTCTGTGCAACTGTATATCGTGCAGCGATTAGCGGCAACGTGCCGTGTAACGCTGGCCATACTGGTCGCGATAATAGCAATAGCCCGGCTCGGAAGCGTTACCGATCAGAGCACCGCCCACGCCGCCGATGGCTGCGCCAACTGCTGCGCCACGAACGTTACCAGTGACCGCACCACCGATAACAGCGCCGGAAACGGCACCGATCGAAGCACCCTTTTCGGTCTGCGTGCAGCTTGCAAGCGACAGGCCGACCAGCGCAAATATGATTGCCTTTTTCATGAAACTCTCTCCAACGTTACAATGAGCTCTTCGGCTCGGTAGGCGTCCCATATTTATCTGCGGCGACTGCTACCTCCGACCGCCACAGATAACTAACAATTCGATGTCGTTTAGGGAAGCCTCGTCTTTCGGCATTCCTTCGAGCGTAAATCGATTGCGTGCCAGACAACGGCGCCACGCGGAAAAGGTTCCAAATCTCTCGGTTTTTTGATGTGAATCAATTTTGCACTTTTCATAAGCGTCTATAAACGGTTTATTGGAATGGTTCAAAACAACGGCGAATTGACGCAGACGTGGTTAAAGTGGCCCGAAAGGGTTGACGGTCCCGGTGTCGGAGCGGAAAACGGTCTGGTCAATTCTGGAGCATGGCATGGACTTCGAGGCATTTTTTACGACGGAACTGCAAAGCCTGCATTCTGAGGGACGTTATCGCGTTTTTGCGGATATCGAACGCCAGCAGGGCAATTTTCCCCGCGCGACACGGTACAATGCCAATGGCGATCGCAAGGACGTAACCGTCTGGTGCTCCAACGACTATCTCGGCATGGGCCAGAACCCGAAAGTCATCGAAGCAATGAAAGCCGCCATCGATCACTGTGGCGCGGGTGCGGGAGGCACCCGGAACATTTCTGGCACCAACCATTATCATGTCCTGCTGGAGCAGGAACTCGCCGATCTGCACGGCAAGGAATCAGCCCTGATTTTCACGTCGGGTTATGTTTCCAACTGGGCAACCCTCGGCACGCTCGGCCAGAAAATTCCGGGCCTCATCATCTTCTCCGACGCGCTCAACCACGCATCGATGATCGAGGGCATTCGTTACGGTCGTTGCGAGCGGGTGATCTGGAAACACAACGATCTCGAAGATCTCGAAGCGAAGCTTAAGGCTGCCGATCCCAGTGCGCCGAAGCTGATTGCCTTTGAATCCGTCTATTCTATGGATGGCGATATCGCGCCGATCAGGGAAATCTGCGATCTGGCCGACCGTTACGGCGCCATGACCTATCTCGACGAAGTCCATGCCGTCGGCATGTACGGCCCGCGCGGTGGCGGCATTGCCGAGCGCGAAGGCCTGATGGATCGTCTCACGATCATCGAGGGTACACTTGGCAAAGCCTTCGGCGTGATGGGCGGTTATATCACCGGCTCCACCGCAGTCTGCGATTTCATCCGTTCTTTCGCATCCGGCTTCATCTTCACGACGGCCCTGCCACCGTCGCTTGCCGCCGGCGCTATCGCGTCGATCCAGCATCTGAAGGCTAGCCCCTTTGAGCGCGCGCGTCATCAGGATCGGGTCCGCAAGCTGCGCGGTCTTCTCGATGCCCGCGGCATTCCGCATATGGACAATCCAAGCCACATCGTGCCGGTCATGGTCGGCGATGCCGCCAAGTGCAAGTGGATTTCGGATATCCTGCTCGACAATCACGGCGTCTATGTGCAGCCGATCAATTACCCGACCGTGCCGCGCAAGACAGAGCGCCTGCGTATTACACCGACACCGCTGCACACTGATGCCGATATCGAGCAGCTTGTCGGTGCGCTGCATCAGCTCTGGTCGCATTGCGCACTGGCGCGTGCGGTGGCTTAAGGCAGCCGTTCAGATTGAAGAGGTCAGGGCCGCGTTCACGCGGCCTTTTCTTTTGTGGCGATGAGTTCCAGTGCATGGCGGCGGGCCTCTTCGTCTGCCGAAAAAACGTCGTCCATCGTCTCGGCGGTGCGGCCGTCATGCATACGGTCCATCACCGTTTCAACAATTTCGGCCATGTCGAGAAAACCGATGCCACCAGCGACGAAGGCATGAAAGGCGGTCTCCTCGGCTGCGTTCAGGGCCGCGCCCTGCAAACCGCCGCGCTCCAGCGCCATGCGCGCGAGCCGTAGCGCCGGGAAGCGGGCTTCGTCCGGTGCTTCGAAATCGAGCCGCGCCAGTTTCGCGAAATCCAGGCGCTCGACGCTCAGATTGCCGCGCTCAGGATAGGTGAGGGCATAGGAGATGGCGGTGCGCATGTCGGGAGAGCCGAGCTGCGCGATATAGGAGCCGTCAGTGTAGCCAACCATCGAATGGATGATCGATTGTGGATGGACAATCACGTCCACCTGATCAGGCCTGAGATCGAAGAGATATTTCGCCTCGATCATTTCCAGGCCCTTGTTGAACATAGAGGCACTGCCGATCGAGACCTTCAGCCCCATCGACCAGTTGGGATGGGCGCGGGCGATATCCGCCGTGACGTTGGACATCTCGTCCCGCGACCAGGTGCGGAACGGCCCGCCGGAAGCCGTCAGCACGATGCGTTCCACCGCCTGTTTGTGTTCACCCGTCAGGCACTGGAAGATTGCGCTGTGTTCGCTGTCGACCGGGATCAGCCGGCCGCCGCCCTGTTTGACCGTGCGCAGAAAAACATCGCCCGCCGAAACGAGGCATTCCTTGTTGGCAAGTGCAATATCGGCACCACGCCGGGCGGCCGTCAGTGTCGGGGCGAGGCCGGGGGTGCCGGCAATCGCGGCCATCACCCAGCCGGCATCCATCGAGGCTGCCTCTTCAAGGCCGGCTATGCCCGCCGCGACCTTGATGCCGGTGCCTGCCAGCGCCGATTTCAGCGCTTCATATTTATCATCGTCCGCAGTGACCGCGAGCTGCGCGCCAAATTCCCGCGCCTGTTCGGCCAGAAGCGCGATGTTTCCCGCGCCGGTCAGCGCCATGATCTCGAACCCGTCGCGGCCACCCAGCTGACGCACTACATCCAGAGTATTGGTACCGATCGAACCCGTCGAACCCAATATGGTCAGCTTGCGTGGCACTTCACTGGCATTCGTCATCTTCAGCCCGTCGGTTTTATTTGGCAGATTTAGGCTCTACTCGCGAAAACCCGCCATAACAAGGACAAAGCCCAGGCTATTGTTTTTGTGAGGCGCAAAGCCATATGCAAGAAAAAGACAAGAGGATGTTGATGCGACGTTTCGTGGTTTCCAGCGGCTGGATTTTTGCGGCAAGCCTTGTGCTGGTTCTGGTCTTCATTCCTTTCGATCCGCGCCTTTCCGAAACCGCGCAGGCACTGCCGGGCCGAATAGTCACCTTCAATCGCGCGATTACCGATTTCGGAACCTTCCGTTGGATGCTTTACTCCACGGGCGCGCTCGCCATTCTTGCTTATGTTGCCGCGCGTGTCCTGCAGGCGCAGACCTATGGCGGGCGGCTGAGAACGGCGTGGCGGCTTCTCGCTTATTTTTTCCTGACGATCGGCACGGCGAGTATTCTCGTCCATACGCTGAAATTCCTGATCGGGCGGGCGCGGCCGGAGCTTTTTCTGGAAATGGGCGCCTACAGCCTCACGCCTTTTACCGGCGACAATCTTTATGAGAGTTTCCCTTCAGGCCATTCGACGGCTGCCGGGGCGTTTTTCGGTGTTTTCGCCATGCTGATGCCGCGCTTCCGCTGGGCGTTCCTGCTGCTTGCGCTCGTGATCGGCGTTTCGCGTGTCATCGTCGGTGCGCATTATCCAAGCGATGTCGCAGCCGGGCTGCTGCTCGGCCTGTGGACGGCCATGGCCTTCGCCTTTATCTTTGCCCGGTTCGAAATGCTGTTCCGTTTCGACGCACAGGGCTGGCCGCAGCCGAAGAATGCAAGCCCTCCGGCGGCTGAAATAAGATAAAGACATTTAACGGGACGGGATGGGGCGAGGGTGATGGAAGACGCGAAAGCCGGGCATGAAAAGGACGGCAGAGCCGTTCAGAACATCCGCACCTGTGTTGCCGTGGCCGGTGGCGGACCGGCAGGCATGATGCTCGGCCTGCTGCTCGCCCGCAGCGGTATCGATGTTGTCGTCGTCGAGAAACACGGGGATTTTCTGCGCGATTTTCGTGGCGACACCATCCATCCTTCCACGCTTGAACTGATGGAACAGCTCGGTTTCATCGAGGAGTTCTTAAGCCTTCCGCATACACGCGCGCCGCGGCTGAACGCGGTTATCGGTGGCGAGCGTGTGACGATTGCGGATTTTTCCCGCCTGCCCGTCCGGCACCGTTTCATCGCCTTCATGCCGCAATGGGATTTTCTCAATTTCATCGTCGGCAAGGCAGGGCAATATGAAAATTTCCGCCTGCTGATGAATGCGCCGGTCACCGGCCTTATCGAACGGGACGGGCGCGTCGGCGGCCTCACCGTCGAAACGCCTGACGGCGTCTTCGAGATCGCTGCCGATCTGGTGGTCGGTGCGGATGGCCGCAACTCCATCGTTCGCGAGGCGGCAGGGCTCGAGGTCCAGCGCTTCGGCATCCCGACGGAGGTGCTGTGGCTGCGCCTTTCGAAACAGCCTGACGATCCGACCGAAACCATGGGGCATGCTGGTTCGCGACAGGGTTTCGTGATGATCAACCGGGGTGACTACTGGCAATGCGGTTATGTGGTGCGCAAGGGATTTTTCGCGGACATAAAGCTGGAGGGGATCGAAGCCTTCCGGGACAGGGTCGCGGAAATCTGCCCTTTCCCACGCGAAAGGCTCGATGAAATCAAGAGCTGGGACGATGTGCATCTCCTGACCGTTCGTATCGACCGTCTGAAGCGCTGGTGGAAACCCGGCCTGATCTGCATCGGCGATGCGGCCCATGCCATGTCGCCCGTCGGCGGCGTAGGCGTCAATCTGGCCATTCAGGATGCGGTTGCCGCCGCCAATATATTGGTGCCGGTGCTGGTGTCCGGCCGGGCCATTCGTGACGAGGACCTCGCCGCAATCGAAAAGCGACGGTCCTTCCCGACAAAAGCCACGCAGTTTCTGCAGCGGCTGATGCGTATCGGTCGCAAGAAAGGGCAAGAGGAAAGAGCGGAAAAGCCCAAAGGCCCGCCTGCCTTCGTGCGGGCGATCATTCGATTTCCGCTTCTTTCCCATCTGACTGGCCGGCTGGTGGGGTTGGGTTTCCGACGGGAAAAGATCGAGACGCTGTGAGGGTCGTCAGGACGGGCGGGCGATCTCCTGCGCATATTTCAACCCGATAACGGCTGACCCGATCAGACCCGGCTCGATGCGGCAGATGGCGGGCACGACCAGTGGACGGTTGAAGCGCCGGAGAATGCGGCTCCTGACTGCTTCATCCAATGCAGCGAGAAGCTCCCGCGAGTTCGAAAGCCCGCCGCCCACCGGCACAATGGTCGCGCCGGTAACATTGATCACCATCGCCAGCGGCGAGGCGAGAATATCGATGAGGACATCGATGGTTCTGGCGGCTTTTGCGTCGCCCGCCTGCCAGGCGGCGATAATATCCTCGCTGGTCATCTCCTGCCGGTGCAGGTGCGCATGCAGTTTTTCCATGCCTCGCGCGCTGCCGATGGCGTCGACACAGCCGGTGAGGCCACAGCCGCATTCGAAGCGGGGCAGCGAGACCGGCGGATTGCCGGCTGATGTCGCGGCCACGGGACCATGGCCCCATTCGCCGGCAAAACCGCCATGGCTGTTGATGAGCTTGCCATCGATCACCAGCCCGCCGCCGACACCGGTTCCAAGGATGACGCCGAAAACCACGCGGTGGCCCTGACCCGAGCCGATTTCCGATTCGGCGATCACGAAGCAATCCGCGTCATTGGACACGATGACGGGAAGGTTGAGGGCTTTTTCCAACTCGTCCTTCAAGACCCGGCCATGAATGCTCGGAATATTGGCAACGGTGGCCTTGCCGGTGTCGGGATCGATGACCCCGGCAATCGACAACGAAACGCAACCGGGCGTGCCGCCGCTCGCATCGATGACGGATTTGAGGCCGGCGGCGAAGTCTTCGAAACTGGTTTTCGGCGTTGGTATGCGTGGCACGGGGCGAATGTCGTCCGGGGCATGGGCAATCGCGCCCTTGATGGTCGTTCCGCCAATATCGAAACAAACGATCATGGTTCACACTCCGGAATGCACGGCATCGTAGGTTTTTTCTCCGCCAATCCAGGTCGAATGCATCTGGAGGCCGGGCGTCAGCACAACAAAATCGGCATCGAAGCCGGGCAGGAGTTTTCCCTTGCCCGATGCGCCGACGGCCTGTGCAGGATAGGCGGATGCCATTCTCAAAGCTTCCTCCAACGGCGTGTCCAGCTTTTCATACATGAAGCGGACGCAGGAGAGCATGTCGATATCCGCCCCAGCCAGCGTGCCGTCTTCAAGTGTCAGTCGGCCGCCATTGCGATAGACGCGTCTGCCATTAAGTTCGAAACCATCGTCATCCGTGCCGATGGTCGACATGGCGTCGGTGACGAGGAAAATCCGGCCCGGGCTATTCTTGGCGCGTAGCGCAATGCCGATGGCGGCGGGATCGACATGAAATCCGTCAGCGATTAGCCCGCAATCCAGCCCGCCATTCGAAAGGGCGGCGCCAACCAGACCCGGTTCGCGATGGCCAAGCGGGCTCATGGCGTTAAAAAGATGTGTCACCATGGAAGCGCCGGCCTCGATATAGGCCGTCGCAACATCAAGGCCGGTATCGGTATGGCCGAGACTGACCACGATGCCGGCTTTTCTCAGCGCTGCGACCTGTTCCTCGGTGACGTTCTCAGGGGCAATGGTCGTCATCACGAAGGCCAGTTCCGCCTTGCAGCCGATCAGAACGGCAAGATCGGCCGTCTCCATCTTGCGGATAAGTGCCGGATCATGTGTCCCCTTGCGTGCGACGGAAAGATGCGGTCCTTCGAAATGCAGGCCCAGAAAGCCCGGCACCTGCGTCTTGCCGGCGGCAATACCGGCCTGCGCTGCTTTCGAGGTTACATCCGGTCGGTCGGTAATGAGCGTGACCATCAGCGCCGTTGTGCCGAACCTGGCGTGAGCGGAACAGATGCGGGCAATGCCTTCGACATTCGGCTGGTTGTTGAACATCACCCCGCCGCCGCCATTGACCTGGAGATCGATGAATCCAGGCGCGATCAGCAGTCCCTTCACATCGATCATCTCGGCTTCGGCTGGCACGCTATCTGAGATGGCAGCAACATGCCCGTCACCGACCACGAGCACTCTGCCCTCGTGCCATGCGGCGCCGTCGAAAATGCGGGCGCCAACAAATGCCTTGATGCCGCTCATTGGGTTTCCGTTACCTTCTTCAATGCCACGGGTGCATCCGGGTTGAAGCCGCGTGCGCGGGATAATTGTTCGATAAAGCCGTAAAACGGCGCAATCAGCAGCAATGCATCGGTCAGCGGGTGGTTGGTCTCCACGAAGGGCAGGGGCTTGGCCGGGCTGCCCTTTGTGGAGGTGACGAAAACATTCGCACCTTTATTGGCAAGGCTTGCGGCGATATCCGTGACCGACGTCTCGGCACGGTCGCGGGCGGCAAAGGCGATGACGGGGAATTGCGGCGCCACCAGCGAGACCGGGCCATGCATGACCTCGGCCGAGGAATAGGCTTCGGCATGCAGCTCGCAGGTTTCCTTGCATTTCAGCGCAGCTTCTGCGGCAATGGCGAGCGCCGGACCGCGGCCCAGCATGTAAAGCGATTCTTCGCCCTTCACCGCCTCGCCGATGTGGCTCCAATCGAGCGCGATGGCCTTGGCGAAATTCTGCGGCAGGGCGCTGACGGCCCTGGCAAGCAGGCTGTCTTCCGTCCATTCGGCAAGGATAGCCAGACCGGCAACGATGGAATTGACGAAGGATTTGGTCGCTGCAACCGCCTTTTCCGGCCCCGCCTGGATATTGATGGCGTGGTCGGCCGCCTCACCCAGGGGGGATGGCAGGGTGTTGACGAGCGAGAAGGTGAGCGCGCCGCCCTTGCGGGCGCTTTGTGCGAGGGCAACGATGTCAGGGCTCTTGCCGGATTGCGAGACGGCGAAGGCTGCTGCCCGTTCCAGCCGCAGTTTCGTCTGATAGATGGAGGCGAGGGAAGGCCCGAGCGAGGCGACCGGCAGACCGGTCTGCAATTCGATGGCATATTTCAGAAAATGTGCGGCATGATCGGAGGAGCCGCGGGCAATGGTAACGACGACTGCCGGGTCACGGGCCTTCAACTTGCTGCCGGCCTCCAGGAAGTCGGTCTTGGCATTGTCCAGCAGGCGGGCGACAGCATCGGGAATCTCATCGATTTCCTGGCGCATCAGGGTTGTCATCGTTTCATGTCCTTGATCAATGTTTTACTCTGGACCCATCGTCAGTTCGGCGACAAGGTCGTAGGCATCACTGCGGTAAAGCGCGAGGGATATTTCCATGAGGCGCCCGCTTTCGAGATAGGCCATGCGCTGAACGGAAAGCGCTGCCGAGCCCAGCGGGACCCCAAGCAGAAGGGTTTCCTCATCCGTGAGATTGCGGGCCGAGATGCGCTGAATGGCGCGCACGGGGCGAATGCCGCTCTTTTCAAGCTCCAGATAAAGCGAATTTTCGACGAGTTGCGGATCGGGCAGAATATCCCCCGGCAGGCTGGTGACTTCCAGCGCGATCGGCTGGTCATTGGCAAGACGCAGGCGCGTGAGCCGTGCCACCATGGCGGACTGGGAAAGGCCGAGTGTCATCATCTCATCGCCGGTGGGGTGGAAAAGACCCCTGTCCAGCCATTGGGTGCTTGCCGTCATGCCGCGCCGGCGCATGTCCTCGGTAAAGGAGGTGAGCTTGGTCAGCGGCTGTTGCATGCGGGTGATGGGCTTGACGACAAAGGTGCCCGAACCATGCCGGCGAACGAGAAGGCCGTCGCGGACGAGATCATCCACCGCCTTGCGCACCGTGACGCGGCTGACGCAGGCGCTTTCGGCAATGTCGCGTTCCGGCGGCAGGGCGTCGCCATGCTTCAGGCGGCCGCCATTGATGGCGTCTTCGATCGTCTGGCGCAATTTCAGGTACAGCGGACCGCCGCCTGATTGCAGGTCCTCCAGATTAAGCGCTGCCCCGTTCATCCATAACCTCTGTCACAATCCGATATGGCTGCTTCTGGCTATACCACAGAAGACGCGATCGGCAATACCAAAATAGAACCATTAGCGAACTTGTATGATTAATCGGAGCTTTTTTCGTTCAAATGCCTTAAATTAAGGCCTTGTGATCGAAATATCCGCATTAACCAAAAAAATTTTCCCATTGCCGTAATTGCTCTAGACGATTGGCATTTTTTTGGTATTGTTTTGGCATCGGTTGCCGGTGAATAGCTGTTGCGCGTCCCGCTGGCCTGGAAGAATCGGTATCTTATCCGCGACTTGCCAGAGTAAATCGAATTTTGCTTGACCGTTCTGAAAACTAATTTCATCATGGTCAGAAATTATCGCAGATAACTGAATAACCAGCACAGAAATGGTTGCTTCTGCGAAAATTATTTACGAGTGAGCAGGGAACAAAGTTCATGAAGGTGGGAATTATCGGACTCGGATTCCGTCTCGGTTATCTGGGCTACGTTTTTCACGAGATCGACAAGGATTTCGAGATCGTCGGTTATGTCGATCCTCATCCGGCAGGTCTGCCGGGTTTGCAGGAAAAGGGCATTTCTGCCGGCAAGGTCTATGACAGCCCGGAAGCGCTGATCGCCGGCGAAAAATTCGATCTCCTGATGATCGGCTCGCCGAACCACATGCATCTGGAGCATATCCGCATCGGGCTTGAAGCGGGTTGCACCATTTTTTCTGAAAAACCCATCGTCGTCAGCATCGAGGAAAGCCTCGAGCTCGCCCGGTTGCTCAACAAGCACGGCCATGAGCGGCTGCTGGTCGGCCTCGTCCTGCGTTATTCGCCGCTTTACCGCGATCTGCGCGCCGCGCAGGCTGAAGGCAAGCTGGGTGAGGTCGTCTCCATCGAGGCTTCCGAACATATTCCGCCCTATCATGGCGCATTCTTCATGCGCGACTGGCGGCGTTACGAGAATTATTCCGGCTCCTTCATGCTGGAAAAATGCTGCCACGATCTCGATCTCTATAATGGCGTGGTTGGTGCCCGGCCGCGTTTCGTGTCGAGCTTCGGCGGGCGCAAGAGCTTCACGCCGGCGAACGCGCCGCAGAATGACGGCATCAACGACATGGAGGTCTACCATCGCAAGCCGAGCGGCTGGATGGGCTCCGACAAGGTCTTCGACAGCGATGGTGACATCATCGATTACCAGACGGCAATCGTCGAATATGAAAATGGCGCGTCGCTCGCCTTCCATACCAATCTCAACGTTCCCGACGATTTCCGCCGTTTCTGCGTCATCGGTGCAAAGGGCATGGCCGAGGGCGATTTCGTGCGCGGTTTCCTGAACGTTCACAATGCCCGCACCAATGAAAAAACCGTCGCCAAGACCTATTCTGCGGCAACCACGCTCTCGCAGCATTATGGCGCGGATGAGCAGATGGCCGAGGATGTGATCGCCCATATCGTCAGGGCTGCGCCCTTGCCAGTTTCCGCGCTCGACGCGATCGAGGCCGGCATTCTGGCGCTTGCCATGGATGAAGCGCGCCATGGCCGCAAGGTGGTCGATCTCAAACCGGTGTGGGAGGAGTACGATCTTGCGCTGCACGGTCAGCCTAAATCCCCCGCCGTGAAATCGGCTTGAGGAGGGCTGCGTAATGGATGCAAAACGCAGCGCAGTCATCTTCGCCTGGTTTCTTCTTCTACCGGCGCTTTTCTACATCACACTGATCGTCGCCTATCCGCTCGTCGACACATTCATCCTGTCTTTCACCGATGCGTCGCTTAAAAAAGTGACGAATTGGGTCGGCTTCATCAATTACGAGAAAATCTTCAACGCGACTTTTGCCGATGTCATCACGCGGACCTTTGTCTGGACGTTCTTTTCCGTCTCGATAAAGATGATCATCGGCACATTTGGTGCAGTGCTGTTGAACTCCGCCGTTCCCGGCCGTGCGCTGTTTCGCATCCTGACCATGCCGCCATGGATCGTGCCGATGGCTATCGGCATCTTCATGTGGGGCTGGATGTATAACGGCCAGTTCGGCATGATTTCCGGGGTGCTGCAGAATCTCGGCCTGGTGGACGGCCCGGTTGCTTTTCTTGCCTATGGCAGGACCGCCTTCTGGGCGACGATCGTCACCGATGTGTGGATCGGCGTGCCGATGGTGACGCTTTATCTTTTGGCCGCAATCCAGTCCATTCCGCAGGATCTCTACGAGGCAGCGTGGACGGACGGTGCCAGCCGCTCCTATCGCTTCCGTCGTATCACGCTGCCGCTGATGCTGCCGGCCATGATCACCATGTCGGTCCTATCACTGATTTCGACGTTCAATTCCTTCGATATCATCTGGATCCTCACGCGTGGTGGTCCGAACGGCGAAACCACAACGATGATCATCGACACCTACAAGACGGCGATAGGCGCTTATAAATATGGTGAAGGTGCAGCGCGCGCGGTACTCATCTGCATCTTCCTGTCGATCTTCACCTTCTTCTATTTCCGCATCACCCGCCGTTTCTCGCAGGAGGCCACGCGATGACCGACAGACATGCGAGGATCAACCGCTACACCTGGTATGAAATGGTCGGAATCTATTGCGGTATCGCCGTGTTCCTGGCCTTCGTGCTGGCGCCCTTCGTCGAAGGCTTTCTGGTGTCGCTGAAGCCGCTCAGCCTGCTGTTTTCTTCACCCTACAGGTTCTGGCCGGAGAACGGTTCCTTCGAGGCCTACCGGACGATGTGGGTGAGCGTGCCGGGTTTCGCGCTTTATATTTTCAATTCGTTCTTCATTGCGGGTTCGATCACCCTGATCGTGCTTGTGCTCGTCATTCCCGCCTCTTATGCCTTCGCGCGTTTCGAGTTCAGGGGAGCCGGCCTGTTACTCGGAATATTCCTGGCGGTGAAGATGTTCTCCGGCGCAGTGCTGCTCATCCCGCTGTTTCGGTTGATGCGGTCCATCGGGGTGCTGAACACCTATTTCGCGATGATCATTCCCGGTGTCGCTTTCATCATCCCCACCGGCATCCTGCTTCTCGTGACCTATATGCGCCGTATCCCGCGGGAGTTGGAGGAAGCGGCCTATGTGGATGGGGCGAGCAGGCTCTATACGCTTCGCAGGGTAGTTTTGCCGATCGCAACCCCGGGCATTGCCGTTGTCGCGATCTCCTCCTTCATCGAGGCCTATGCGCAGCAATTCATCTACGCGCTGACCTTCAACTCAAAGACGGAATACATGCCACTGCCGGTGGGGCTCTTTGCCTATTTCGGCCGGCAGGAGGTCGTCTGGAACGAACTGATGGCGGCGAGCTTCGTGGGCATCGCACCGGCGATGATCGCGATCTTCCTGATGCAACGATATCTCGTCGGCGGGCTGACCGCCGGCGCGGTGAAATAAGCAATAACCGGAACGACTACCAAAACGGGAGACTAAATATGGCACTGAAACATTACGGATTGGCGCTCTGCGCTTTCGCATTTGCCGGTTCCACCGCCCTTGGCACGGTGGTGGCACATGCCGCCGACAAGGAGATCAGCTGGATCTATTGCGGCGACAAGATGGACCCCATCCATGAAAAATACATCAAGGAATGGGAAGGCAAGAACGCAGGCTGGAAAGTCGTGCCTGAGGTTGTCGGCTGGGAGCAATGCCAGGACAAGGCCACCACGCTTGCAGCCGCCGGCACGCCGGTTTCCATGGCCTATGTCGGTTCGCGCACGCTGAAGCAGTTCGCGCAGAACGATCTGATCGTTCCGGTGCCGATGACCGAAGACGAAAAGAAAACCTATTACCCCAACATCGTCGACACGGTCACCTTCGAGGACACGCAATGGGGTGTGCCGGTCGCTTTCTCGACCAAGGCGCTCTACTGGAACAAGGACCTGTTCAAGCAGGCCGGTCTCGATCCGGAAACACCGCCGAAGACCTGGGCTGAAGAGATCGCCTTTGCCAAGCAGATCAAGGAAAAGACCGGTATCGCCGGTTACGGCCTGCCCGCCAAGACCTTCGACAACACCATGCACCAGTTCATGCACTGGGTTTACACCAATAACGGCAAAGTCATCGATGGTGACAAGATCACCGTCGACAGCCCGCAGGTTCTTGCAGCCCTGAAGGCCTACAAAGACATCACGCCTTACTCCGTTGAAGGTCCGACGGCCTATGAGCAGAATGAAATCCGCGCCATCTTCCTCGATGGCAAGGTCGGCATGATTCAGGCCGGTTCGGGTGCTGCAACCCGTCTGCAGGCAACGAAGATCAACTGGGGCATCGCAACCCTGCCGCTTGGCCCTGAAGCCAAGGGTCCCGGCACGCTGCTCATCACCGACAGCCTCGCCATCTTCAAGGGAACCGGCGTGGAAGAAAAGGCGACCGAATTCGCCAAGTTCATCACCTCTCCCGGCCCGCAGGGCGAATACGAGTTGCAGGGCGGCGCTGGTCTCACCCCGCTTCGTCCGTCGCCGAAGGTTGATGAGTTCATCGCCAAGGATCCCTTCTGGAAGCCGCTGATCGACGGTATCGCCTACGGTGGTCCCGAGCCGCTCTTCACCGACTACAAGGGCTTCCAGGACGTGATGATCGAGATGGTGCAGTCTGTCGTGACCGGCAAGGCAACACCGGAAGATGCCGCAAAGAAGGCATCCGCCGCTCTCGAGCAGTACAAATAATTCCTCATGAATACGGATGCGGGCGCAAGGCCGCCCGCATCCGGTCAATTTCGCCGCGGGAATTCCTGCGCTCTTTCTGGCGCTCCCTCCCGTGTCTTTCAACGGTTCCGATCCGGTGTGGTTTTGTACCTGTTTCGGACCATCTCTGAACGTGGCCGGATGTCGGCCACTGACGGGAGAGGCAAGTCTTGGGTCAGCTTTATCTCAACAACGTCCGCAAGAACTATGGACATTTCGAAGTCATCAAGGGCGTTCAGCTCGACATCAGGGATGGCGAGTTCGTCGTTTTTGTCGGCCCTTCGGGATGCGGCAAATCCACATTGCTGCGCATGATCGCCGGCCTTGAGGAGATTTCCGCCGGTGACGTCGTCATAAACGGCGTGAAGGTCAATGAGTTGCCGCCGGTCAAGCGCGGCATCGCCATGGTGTTCCAGTCCTATGCGCTTTATCCGCATATGACGGTTTTTGAAAACATCGCATTTCCCCTGCGTGTCGAGAAGATGGCGGAGGAAAAGATCAAGCAGAAGGTCGAGGGTGTCGCGAAGATTCTCCAGCTCGACCAGCGTCTGCAGCAGCGCCCCGGCAATTTGTCCGGCGGCCAGCGCCAGCGCGTGGCGATCGGCCGGGCCATCGTTCGCGAGCCGAAGATATTCCTGTTCGACGAGCCGCTTTCGAACCTCGATGCGGCGCTTCGCGCCGATATGCGCATCGAATTGACCAATCTTCACAAGACGCTGAAAGCGACGATGATCTATGTCACCCATGATCAGGTGGAAGCCATGACCATGGCCGACCGTATCGTGGTGTTGAATGCCGGTGAAATCGCCCAGGTCGGCGCGCCGCTCGAGCTTTACCACAAGCCAGCGAACCTGTTCGTGGCGGGCTTCATTGGCAATCCGAAAATGAATTTCCTGAAGGTCACCTGCAAATCGGTCAGCGCCGAGGGCGTGACGGTGGCCTATGAGGACCAGACGATCACCGTGCCGGTGGAGCCTCGTGCCGGTCTTGAGGGCAAGCAGCTGACGCTCGGCATTCGTCCGGAACATACCGGTCTCGAAGCAGCCGATCTCAACATCAAGGTCGCGCCGAGCGTTATCGAGCGCCTTGGGGTGAATACCATTGCTTATGGGGTCGCCCCGACGGGTGAGAATTATTGCGCTCTGCTTCCCGGCTCCGCGCCTGTCGTCGTGGATGAGCCGATCGTCACCGGCATCAAGGCTTCGGATTGCCATCTGTTCGATGAAAGCGGCATTGCTCTCGATCGTCGAGTCGACCTGTCAGTCCTCAAGCTGATTCAATAGGAACGGAGCCGGGCCATGCATTCTGTCGTTTTATGCCCGGCTTTTCCTGATGCGATCCGTTTTCGGCGCTTTTTGTCCGTCGTCCCGAGGCGAAAAGACAACGCCGGGCTTTTGGCCCGGCGTTCAAGGTTCTCTTGCGTGCCGGCTCGATCACGGCATGGGGTTGGGCATGTAGCCGGTAAAGCCGCTGATCTTCCAGCGGCCCTGATGCAGCCGGCAATAATAGAGTGTTTGCCATTTCATGGCGTCGAAGCTGCCGTCGGCCTTGCGAAGCCCGCCGTCGAACTTCTTGCGAACCAGCGCGGTCTCGCCTTCCAGTTCGATTTCTTCCAGCGTGGTGGTGGTGAAGATCGCATGGCGCGGGTCTTCGGAAAATTGCTGGGTCTGGAAATCCTTCGCCTGTTTCAGCCATTCGTCGCGATAGGCGGCGAGCGAGGGGAAGGACAGGCGCCAGTTGTCCGGGTTTGCATCGCGATTGGCATTGATACCGAGGAAACCGTCCTCGACGAAATCATCCGCGACCTTCGACCAGTCGGCAGCGAGGAAGGCATCGATATCGCGCGTCACCAGCATCTCCCAGATGGAATGGCGGGCGGTGTCGGTTTCGGGAAAGGGGTTTTTGAAGGGATCACGCATGGCCTGGGTCCGTTGTTGAAATTATTTTCAAGATTTGGAGATTTCTCTGGTGAATATTGTTGGCATATGCTCATCTCGCAATCAACAGAGAAAATGATTTTCAAATCAAAGGCATCCGTCATGTCGTCGAGGGGACGAAACATGGTCGATTCGTGGGTCTATGCGGTTGACGGGCGCGCTTTATTAGGGTGCATCGGCAAAGGGGCCAAGCATTAAGTTTTGGCGGAACGGAGACCGGTGAGCATGGATATTTTCGCAAGGATACAGGACGACAAGGGGCAGTTCTCGCAGTCAGAACGGCGGATTGCCGATATTCTGGTTTCGGACTTCGAATTCGCCGTCAATGCGTCTATTATCGAGCTTGCAGCCCGCGCAGAAGTCTCGCCGCCGACGGTGACGCGGTTCTGCCGTCGTCTCGGTTGCCAGAGCTTTTCGGACTTCAAGGTCAGCCTTGCCAAGACGGCCTATGTGGGTGTCCGGTATCTCACATCAGAGCCTTCCAGCACCGGCCCTTCCGATGTCGCGGAAGAGGTGTTGGCAAAGGCGCAGGAAGCGCTGTTCCTGCTGCACAAAACACTCGATCCCGCGCTCGCCGATGAAGCGGCGGTCAAGATTGCCAATAGCGGCATGATCTATGCCTTCGGCGCGGGCGGCAATTCCTCGATGATCGCTTCGGAAATCCAGAACCGGCTGTTTCGGCTGGGTTTGCGTGTTTCGACCAGCGCCGATCACAGCATGCAGCTGATGATGACGGCAGCGGCGCGCAAGGAAGACGTGATTATCGGTTCGTCCTTTTCCGGTCGCAACATGGAACTGGTGAAGTGTTTCCGACTGGCGCGCGAAATGGGGGTCACCACCATCGCACTTACCCAGAGCGACACGCCGGTCGCCGCCGCGGCCGATATGGTGGTGGCCGTTAATGTGCCCGAAGGGAACAATATCTTCCGCCCGACTTCGTCCCGTTACGCCTATCTGGCCGCCGTCGATATTCTTGCGACGCTCGCTGCCTATCAGCAGCGGCAGAGATCGATGGTGACGCTGCGTCACATCAAGCAGCAGCTGGTGGAGCATCGTGACCCGGACGACAAGCAATTGCTCGGTGACTGAGGGCGAGAAAAAAATACAGGCAGTTTCGCCGGAGACCCCTGTGGTGGGTCGGAAAGTTTCAAGGGAGTTGTAAAGGTGATGAACGACAGGAAAGACCAGCTCGCCATCGTAACCGGTGCGGCAGGGGATATTGGCCGGGCGATTGCTGCGGCACTTTCTGAAAGCCATAAAAAGGTGGTGCTGGTCGATATCGATGCCGACGCCCTGTCCGATGCGCTTTACAAGCTTTCCGGTCCGGGCTTCGTTGCCAAGACCTGTGATGTCACCGATCCGCAGGATCTTGAGCGGCTGGCCGCCGAGGTCGCGGAACTGGGCGAAGTCGCCACCCTCGTCAATAATGCCGGTGCGGCACGGGCCGTCAGCCTGCACGACACAACGGCTGAAATCTGGCGCAAGGACAATGCGCTCAATCTGGAAGCGCCGTTTCTCTGCTTCAGGGCTTTCGAGGAGGCGTTGAAGCGCACCGAAGGCTCTGTCATCAATATCACATCCGTCAATGGCATGGCTGTGTTCGGCCATCCGGCCTATAGCGCGGCAAAGGCCGGGTTGATCCATCTGACCAAGCTGATCGCCGTCGAATACGGCAAATTCGGTATTCGTTCCAATGCCGTCGCGCCGGGCACCGTGCGCACGCAGGCATGGGAGGCGCGCGCTGCCACCAATCCCCAGGTCTTCGAGGAAGCCAAGCACTGGTATCCGCTGCAGCGGATCGTCAGACCCGAGGATGTGGCCAATGCGGTTGCTTTTCTCGCCGGCCCGCAGGCTGCCGCCATCAGCGGCGTGTGCCTGCCGGTTGATTGTGGGCTGACGGCGGGGCAGGCGCCGCTCGCCCGGACATTTTCGCAATCCGAACACTACTGACCGAAGCCCTCTAACGGGTTCAATGCGCAATAAAGGGGAGCATCATGGCGCTCGCACAGTATCGTCTCGAAAATTCATGGCATCCGCTCGCTGAGTCGGCATCCGGCGGTTTCACCTTCACGCTGGTCAATCTATCCCACGAACCGCTGAAGGATTTTCGCATCGTTTATACGTCGCTCACGCGCACTGTGGACAAGCCGGTGTGCGGCAACGCCATCTATCTGCGTCGCAACGCCAATTTCCATGAATTTGCACCCCCATCCGGTTTCGTGCTGGAGCCGGGCAAATCCTGGCGCTTCACCGTCGATGGCCTGTTGAGACCTGCCCGGCATCGCACGGACGGTGCAAAATCCGCCTATGTCAGCCTTGCCGATGGCACACATCGCGCCGTGGATGTGGGTGACCTGATGCTGGATGGGCGCCACAGCGAGCCGGCGCCGGTGCTGCTTCCCGAAGGCAAGCTCGATCTGCCCTTCGCCATCCAGCCCTGGCCAGCTGAAATCGATGCCGAACCGGGTGAAGGCTTTCCCGTAGCACTTTTCCCGATGGAGGACGCCAGGGCGGAGGAAGTGCTTGCGGTGGAAACAGTGCTGTCGCTGTTCCGCAGGCTCTTTGCCGTCGGGCATGTGCCTTTCAGCCTTGCGCCGGTGCATGAGGGAAAACCGCTGCGTTTCAAGCAGCATAGCGGGCTCGAAGCGGAAGGTTACCGCATCGCTTTTTCCAACGAAGCCGTCACCGTGGAATATTCCGCCGCTGCCGGCCTGCAATATGGCCTGACGGTTCTGGCGCAGCTGCTGCATGGCGCTCGCATCGATCCGAAATTCCGTTTCCCGGCCTCCGGCACTATCAGCGATGCGCCGCGGTATAGCTGGCGCGGCTGCCATCTCGATGTTTCGCGGCAATTCTATCCGACAGGCGATGTCCTGCGGCTCATCGATATTCTCGCATGGCTGCGCATGAACCGCTTCCATTGGCACCTGACGGATGACGAAGCGTGGCGTCTGGAAATAAAGGCCTATCCGCTGCTCACTACCATCGGCGCGACGCGTGGCCCGGATGCACCGCTTCTACCGCAGCTCGGCAATGGCGCGGAACCGGTTTCCGGTTATTACACGCAGGATGACGTGCGTCTGGTCGTGGCGCATGCGGCGGCGTTGAATGTCGAAATCGTGCCGGAGGTGGATATTCCCGGTCACAGCACCGCGGCTCTTGTTGCCTATCCGGAGCTGACGGACGGGCAGGAAGCGCCGGACAGCTATCGCTCGGTGCAGGGATATCCCAATAACGCGCTCAACCCGGCCATCGAGCCGACCTATGAGTTCCTCGGCAAGATTTTCGACGAGATGGTGGAGCTGTTCCCGTCGCGGCTCATCCATATCGGCGGCGACGAGGTTGCGGATGGCTCGTGGCTCGCCTCGCCACTGGCCAAGGCGCTGATGGAAAAAGAGGGGCTGGACGGCACCTTCGGTATCCAGTCCTATTTCATGAAACGCATTCAGGGGATGCTGCATGAGCGCGGCCGCCAGCTTGCCGGCTGGGACGAGGTGTCCCATGGTGGCGGCGTCGATCCCGCTGGAACATTGCTGATGGCATGGCAGAAGCCAGAAGTCGGGCTTGAGCTTGCAAGGCAGGGGTATGACGTGGTTATGACGCCGGGTCAGGCCTATTATCTCGACATGGTGCAGGACGAAGCCTGGCAGGAGCCCGGCGCAAGCTGGGCCGGCACGGTTCCGCCGTCGCATACCTATGCTTATGAGGCGGTCGGCGATTTCCCTGACGAATTGAAGGAGCGGATGAAGGGTGTTCAGGCCTGTATCTGGTCCGAACATTTTCTCAACCGTGCCTATTTCAACCATCTGGTTTTCCCAAGGCTGCCGGCCATTGCCGAGGCGGCATGGACGCCAAAGGCGCAGAAGGACTGGCTGCGGTTTTCCGCTATCGTTCCCTTGAACCCGGTTTATTGAGGGGAAGGCGAGATGCGTATTGCCGTTGGTGGAATCCATACCGAATGCAGCACCTATTCCCCTGTTCTGATGGGGCAGGAGGATTTTCGCGTCTTTCGGGGCTTGGTGCTTCTGGAGGCCGAATATTTCAATTTCCTCGGGGAAGGCGGAGCGGAGGTATTGCCGCTTCTGCACGCCCGCGCCGTGCCGGGTGGCCCGGTGTCACGTGCGGCCTATGACGCATTCAAGCAGGAGTTTCTCGAACGCCTGAAGGCCTCGTTGCCGCTGGACGGGCTTTATCTCGCCATGCATGGTGCGATGAATGTCGAGGGCATGGATGATGCGGAAGGCGACTGGATTTCCAGTGCCCGCGCCGTGGTCGGGCCGGATGTCGTGGTTTCTGCTAGCTACGACCTGCACGGTAATGTCAGCCAGACCATCATCGACCAGCTGGATATATTTGCCGGCTACCGAACTGCGCCGCATATCGATGTGCGTGAGACGATGGTGCGGGCTTGGATGATGCTGCTGAAGGCCTTAAAAACGGGAGAAAAGCCCGGCGTGGCCTGGGCGAAAATTCCCGTTCTGCTGCCGGGTGAAAAGACCTCCACGGAAGACGAGCCTGCCAAAAGCCTCTATGCCGTTCTGCCGGATCACGATGCGCGGCCCGGCATATGGGATGCAAATTTCATGATCGGTTACGTCTGGGCCGATGAACCTCGGGCAACCGCTTGTGCGGTGGTGACGGGAACCGACAAAGCCGCCGCGAAAGCGGTTGCCAACGAGATCGCGCAATCCTACTGGAATGCGCGGCAGGATTTTCGTTTCGGGCCTGTGACGGAGCCGCTCGACGCCATCATGGATATTGCGGAGAAAACGACTAGCCGGCCGATCATTCTCGCCGACTCCGGCGACAACCCGACTGGCGGCGGGGTGGGTGACCGCGCCGATGTTCTTTCGGCGCTGATTGAGCGTAATTGGCAGGGCGCTCTTCTGGGCGGCATCACCGACCGGCCTGCTGTCGAGGCCTGCTTTGCGGCAGGCGAGGGCGCACACCTTTCCCTGAAGATAGGCGGCAGTCTCGATCCGCAAAGCCCGTCCGTCACCGTCGAAGCTCAGGTTTTGAAATTGGACGACCCCGGTGCTGCCGATCAGCAGCAGGCGGTGGTCGCCATCGACGGCATCACGGTCATTCTGGCGGCGCGACGCCGGCCCTATCACATGATTTCGGATTTCACCCGTCTGGGCTTCGATCCAAAAGAGGTCAGGCTGCTGGTCGTCAAGTCAGGTTATCTTTCGCCGGAGCTTGCGCCCATCGCCAACCCCAATCTCATGGCGCTGACGGAAGGGGTTATCAATCAGGATATCGAAAACCTTCCCAATCATCGCCGGTCCGGCGATTTTTACCCTTGGAAGCCGGATTTCGACTATACACCCGAACCCATCCTTTCGACCCGCTGGCAATGACAGCGGTTCGGTAGTTTTTACCCCAGCGATCCGGCGGGGCCGGATCATCTCAGGCGAATATCCATGCCGTCGGCTCTTTCCATCGTCATCAACAATCCGTCGATCCGCATCGGGGCGCTCGCCATCCTGTTTTTCGGCTTTTCGAATGCGGCGACCGCGCCCTATCAGGCGGTCATCGGCATTCGTGAAATCGGGCTGAGCAACAGCGTCTACTCGCTGTTGATGCTGTTTGCCGCCGTTATCAATGTCAGCGCCAGCGTCTTGATGGGCATCGTCGCCGACAGACTGGGCGAATATCGCAAGCCTATGCTGCTCATCGCGCTCTTCGGTGTCAGCGGTTATATGCTGGTTTATCTGATCGGCAACGCCACGGCTTTCGTCAGTGCCAAGCTTATTCTGCTGCCGATTTTCGGGGCGATGAACTCGCTGATCTTCGCACATGTGCGCGCTGATGCCCGCAATCTTTCAACGGGCGACATGATCGCCGTGAATTCGATCATGCGGGCGACCATCTCGCTGTCCTGGGTACTGGTACCCGGCATTGTCGGCATTTTTCTGGTGAATTCCGGCAATATGCTTCTGGCGTTCCTGTTTTCGGGTATCTGTGCGCTCATTTGTTTCCTGCTGGTTGCTTTCTGTCTGCCACGCGCGGCCACGCCGGCGGTCGTCAATAATGAAGCGCGCTTCGGCCTCATGGCTTCCCTTGCGGAAATCGGATCGCGGCGGGTGCTTTTGCGGATTATCGCCATCGCCCTGATCTGCTCCATGCTGCATCTGAATGATTCCATCCGCTCACTCATCATCACCGGACAGGCAAAGGGTACGGTTGCGGATATCGGTATCGTCGCGGGCATCGTCGCCGCGCTGGAAATTGTCTTCATTCTCCTCTGGGGCTGGATCGAAAAGAAGGTGCCGCAGACGCTGACGCTCGCGGCGGGTGCGGTGCTTTACGCCATCTATCTCATCCTGCAGGGGCTCGCTTCCGCGCCGTGGCACATCTACGCACAGACCGTCATCAGCGCGCTCGGTGCCGCCGCCATCATCAGCATTCCCATCACCTATCTGCAAGAGTTGATCGCCGATCGCCCGGGGCTCGGAAGCTCGCTGATCGCGGTCAATATCTTCCTCGGCGCCGGTCTCGGTGCGCTGATTTTTGCCGTTGGAACCCTGGTCTCCAGCTATTCGGGGACGTCGATACTGGGTGCGATCGTCGGTCTGGGCGGTGTTTACATGCTCTACACGCTTGATGGGACCGGCCGCCGCAGGTAACGGCCACCCTATGAAAGAGGTACCAATGATTCTCGAGATTTGCGTGGACGATGTGGCCGGTCTGGAAGCGGCTGTCAGGGGCGGGGCCGACCGGATCGAGCTTTGTGCGGCGCTGTCCGGCGGCGGCGTGACGCCATCGGCGGGGTTCATGCAGCGGGCTGCGGCCTATGGATTGCCGGTGAGTGTCATGATCAGGTCGCGCGCCGGGGATTTCGTGTTCACGCACGACGAGGCCGATGTGATGAAACGCGATATCGATGCGGCACGCGCCGCAGGGCTTTCAGGCGTTGTACTCGGCGCATCGCGTGGCGATGGCTCGCTTGATATGGCTTTGCTTGAAGACTTGCGCCGTCACGCCGACGGAATGGATGCGACGCTGCACCGGGCGTTCGATGTCGCGCCGGATATGGAAGAGGCCCTGGAGGCTGCCATTTCGCTTGGTTTTCCACGCATCCTGACCTCCGGCGGCGCGCGTTCGGCGCTTGAGGGCATAGAGACGCTGGCACACCTGTCGGAGCTTGCCAAAGGCCGGATCGTCATCATGCCTGGAGCGGGTGTGCGTCCGCAAAGCGTTCAGGTTTTGCTGGATCGTTTTCCGATCACGGAAATCCACGCGTCCTGTTCCGCCGTCCCGTTTTATGATCCGGAAAGCAGCGTGGCGAAGCTCGGTTTCACCGGCGCGGGGCGCAAGGCGACGGATGAGGCCGCCGTGCGCGAATTAAAGTCGATCCTCAGCGCTCATCATAAAGGCGGCGCAACGCTCTAGCGGTGCCGGCCGCGCCATCGAGATCGAGGTGGATCTTGTCCGGTTCCGGCAGCGCCAATGCCGCCTTGATTGCATCGGCCATGGACTGCGCGGAGATGTGTTTTTCCTCAAGCACCTGCGCCAGCCCTAGTCGCGCCAGCCGTTCCGCGCGGGCGCTCTGTTCCGTTTCGCCACCGGCCGCGAATGGGATCAGGAGCGAGCGGCATTTCGCCTGGAGAATATCACACACGGTATTGTAACCCGCCTGTGAGACCGAAAGCCGTGCACCGGCAAGCAGGCTTGCGAAATCCTTGCGGAAGCGGAAGACGGAGACATTGTTCGGCGCTTTGGCCGAGATCGCATCGAAATCTGCCTGCGGCATGTTGGGACCGGTGACGAGGCACCAGCTTTTGATGCCAGCGAGCAGCGGCGCCGCTTCAAGGGCTGCCCGGATGAGGGCTGCACCGACGGCGCCGCCGCCCGCGGAAACGACGATATCGAATTTTTCAGCAGGCTCCGGCGGTCGCTGCGGGGCGACGAGCCCGGTATAGACAATGCGCTGGCTAATTTCGCCGGCGAGGGGGAACGTGTCTTCCAGCCGGGCGAAATCGGGATCGCCGTGCACGAGCACTGCGTCGAAATGTTTCTTCACCAGGGATACGGTCTCTTCGTCCCGGCCGGGCTTGGTCTTTTCCTGGAGGATATCACGCAGCGATGTCATGACGAGCGGGCGTGGTTCGCTGTCCTCGATCTCGTCCAGCAGCGGCAGCAATTCGAAGCGCACCTGTCTGCGGCCGAAGGGGAAAGCCTCGATGATGACGATATCGGGCTTTGCGCCGTGATAGGCGCCGATCAGCATGTCGGTTCTGAGGTTCTTGAAAGTGTTGTCCACCGGCTTGCCGGAACTGTCGACCAGGCCGGAAAAGCTGCCATCGCTGACGGCGATTGGTGGTAGTTCGACATGACGGATGCCCTCGCCCGGAAAGCCCGGAACCGGGGTGCCGCCGGTGACCAGAACGACATCGAAACCATCCGCCTGCAAGGCATTGGCAACGCGGCTGGCGCGGGCAATATGGCCGATGCCGAGAAGATGCTGCACGTAAAAGAAAACGGAAGGACGCTTTTCCATCGCGGTCATGGTGTCTTTTCCCACTCGGTCTTAAACAGAGCCTTCAACTCGGCGATGCTGGTGCGGTGGTCGAAAGCCGTTCTTACACGGTTTTCGGCGGCAGCGCCCAGACGCTGGCGCAATTGCGGATCGGTGATGGCGGTGCGCAGCGCTTCTGCGAAGGCTGCCGGATTTTCCGGTTCCGTCAGCAGGCCGTTTTCGCCATTCACGAAGAACTCCGGGATGCCTGATATATTGGTGGAAATGCAGGTCAGCGCCTGGCTCGCGGCCTCCACCAGCACATTGGGAAGACCGTCGCGGTCGCCATCGCTGGTGATGCGGCAGGCAAGTGCGAAGAGGTCCGCCTCGCGGTAATTTTCCAGCACCTGCTTCTGCTCCATGGCACCGGTCCAGACGATCCTGTCGGCAATGCCGAGTTCGTCGGCCAGTTTTTTCAGCGCGGAGAGTTCGTCGCCACCGCCGATATGGGTGAAGCGCCAATGGATTGTCTGGGGAAGCGAAGAGAGCGCCCGCAGCAGAATATCGATGCCTTTTTTCTTGACCGCACGACCGACGCTTAAAATCCTGACCGGATCATCAGCGGTTGACCCGTCTCTTGCGGGGCGCGGTCCATCGAAATGCGGGAAACGGGTGAGATCGAGCCCGTGATAGCTCAGATGCACATTCTGCTTTGCGCCGGAGAGCGCCTGCAGATGCTGAAAACCGCCGGCAGTGCAGGTCACGGCCCAGCGGGCGCTTTGCAGCTTGGCCGCGAGGTCGCGGTCGCTGGAGGTCCAGATGTCCTTGGCATGGGCGGAAATCGTCCACGGTGTGCCTGTTATGAGATGGGTGTAAGCGGCAACGGAGGCGGGCGTGTGGATGAAATGAACATGCAGCCATTCGGCATCCACAGGCCATTCATGGGCCAGAACCGCGGCCTGCCCGAAACGGCGAAAGCGGTTGCGGCTGAGATCATGCGGCAGGTCGCTGAAAAACCGGCGAAGTGCCTTGGTAAAGCCCGGCTTTTTACGGCAGGCCCATAGCGCCTTCAGAACCCGCAGGGGCTCCTCATGCAGATATTCCGGCAGATATGTGACGGGCGCGCGGATTTCATCGTGAACGGGGTGGCGCTTCTTGTCCGTCGGACGGCGCATGGACATGAGTTCGAGTTCCAGCCCGGCCTTTTCGAGCCCCAGAAGCTCCTGGGCGATGAAAGTCTCGGACAGGCGCGGATAGCCCTTGAGGAGAACCACGATTTTTTTTGTATCGGTCACGTTGCGCGTGTCTCTTTTGAAGCAGTGTTGGTTGGGAAGCCGATCACGCGGTGAGCGTAATCGGTGCCTTCTCGCTCTCGTGCGGCAGCCATTCCGCAATCCGACGCGATATGTTTTCCAGACCGTCGAGCTTCAGATTCTGGGAGTTGACGGAAGGAGGCGCGCGGTTGGGCAGGGCTTTGAGAGCCTCTGCCATTTTTGCGGGGTTCTCTGCGTCTTCCGGCAAAAGCATGTCGAAAAGGCCAAGCTCCGATGCGCGGGTGGCGCGGATGAGCTGCTCTTCCCGCGGCACCGTGCGGGGCACGACGAGAGCGGGTTTGTCGAAGGACAATATTTCGCAGACGGTGTTGTAGCCGCCCATCGAGACAACGGCCTGGGCCCCGGCGACGAGGTCTTCCATGCGGTTGTCGAATTCGATGATCTCGATATGCGGGATATCGGCAACGCTGCTCATGAAGCGCTGGCGCTGATCCGCGGGCATATAGGGGCCGAGCACGACAAGCGCTTTATGCGTCAGTTCCGGGTCATGGTGATAGGCGTTGATGACGTCATCTATCAGTTCACTGCCATCGCCGCCGCCGCCGGTGGTGATGAGAAGATAATCGCCTTCCGGCCGGTGTGCCACGGTTTCGGCCTGGGTTTTGGATCGTTGCAGGAAACCGACGAAATCCATCTTGTCGCGCACGGTCTGCGGAACGTCGAGCCCTGTCAGCGGGTCGTGGAAATCCGGCGGGCCGTAGACCCAGACATGGTCATAGAACTGGCCGATCTTGGTCATGACGTTGTTGCGCTTCCACTCGGCCTCGAGCAGTTGCGGGGCATCCATGACGTCGCGCAGGCCAATGACGAGCTTGGTGCCCTGTCCCTTGAGATAGGCAAGCGTTTCCTCCACCTCGCCGCGCAGGCCCATGGGCTCCTTGTCGACGATGAAGATGTCAGGCTGGAAGCTCTCGGCGGTGTGATAAATGATGGATCGGCGCATCTTCAGCGTTTCCTGGAGATCGATATGCCTGTCCATCGAGGTGTATTCGCCGTTGCGCAGCTTGATGACGCTCGGGATTTTCACGAAATCGACGCGGGCGCGATAATCGAATGCACCGGCAATGGTCGCGCCCGATATGATGAGGACGTTGAGGCCACGATAATCCTCCACCAGCGCATGCGCGATGGTGCGACACCGTCGCAGATGGCCGAGCCCGAAGGAATCATGGCTGTACATGAGAATGCGCGCGTCGTTCAAACGAGGGCTCATGGGCCACACCTCTTTTTGCCTTCCACAAAAAAGGCGATGGCTGAAGGGCAATAGATCAAGGTGTATTCCATTTTATCTGAAGGGGTCCGCAGCATCACGTAGTCCGTCGCCGAAGAAATTAAAGGCCAGAATGACGAGAACGACCGGGATCGTCGGGATGAGAAGCCACGGATATAGCGCAATGACGCTGACGCTGCGCGCCTCCGTGAGCAGAATTCCCCAACTTGTGATCGGTGGCCTGAGACCGAGGCCGAGGAAGCTCAGGGCGGTCTCGCCGAGAATCATGCCGGGTATCGTCAGGGTGGCCGAGGCGATGAGATGTGACATGAAGCCGGGGATAAGGTGTCTGCCAATGATGCGCGGTGTGCCGGCACCCATCAATTGCGCAGATAAAACATAGTCTTCCTCGCGAAGCGCCAGAAGCTTCGAGCGCACGGCGCGTGCAAGTCCAGTCCAGTCCAGCATGCCGAGAATGATGGTGATGCCGAGATACACGAGGATCGGGCTCCAGGTCACCGGCATGATGGCCGCCAGCGCCAGCCAGAGAGGAATGCTGGGGATGGATTGCAGCACCTCGATGATGCGCTGGACAATCAGGTCAAAGGTGCCGCCGCGATAGCCCGCCAGACCGCCGATCACAATCCCGAGAACGAAGCTCATGGCAACACCGAGAAGACCGATGGTCAGCGAGATGCGCGCGCCGTAGATAATCCGCGACAGCACATCGCGCCCCAGCCTGTCAGTGCCGAGCAGGAACATTTCACCGCCTTCGGCCGGGCATACAAAGTGGGTTCTGCCCTCAAACATGCCCCAGAAGCGATAGGTATCGCCCTTGCAGAAGAAGCGCAGCGGCTGGATATCCGTCGGCACATCCCGGTAGACGCGCCTCAGATTGTCCATGTCGAGCGTCATTTCCCGGCCATAAACGAAGGGACCGACAAATTTTCCGTCGTCGAAGAGGTGGATAGCCTGCGGCGGCGCGTAGATATGCTCGATATTGCGGGTATGAAGATTGTAAGGGGCGAGGAACTCGCTGATCAGGATCGAAAGATAGATCAGCGCCAGAAACGCGCCGGACCACACAGCGATCTTGTGCTGGCGGAATTGCCACCACATCAGCTTCAGCTGTGATGCCTTGCTGAAGGCCGCCATTCCAGAGGTGTTGGGTTCGATGAGCGACGGGTCGAAGGGTGCCGTCGAGACGTAATGGGGCAGGGCTTCGCCTGATTTCGGAATGGATGAAGTCATTTGACGTTACCACCTCCGAAGCGGATGCGCGGGTCGAGTATGGCAAGGGCGATATCCGACACCAGAACGCCGATCACCGTCAGGAAAGCCAGGAACATCAGGAACGAGCCGGCAAGATACATATCCTGGCTTTGCAAAGCCCGGATGAGCATTGGGCCAGTGGTTTCGAGCGACAGGACGACGGCGGTGATTTCCGCGCCTGAGATGATGGCGGGCAGGATCGAGCCGATATCCGAAATGAAGAAATTCAGCGCCATGCGCAGCGGATATTTGATCAGCACCTTAAAGGGGTGCAGCCCCTTGGCGCGGGCTGTCACCACATATTGTTTCTGCAACTCGTCCAGCAGATTGGCGCGCAGGCGGCGGATCATGCCGGCCGTGCCTGCCGTTCCGATGATGAGGACGGGAATCCAGATATGTTCGAGGATCGATTTGAACTTCGCCCAGCTCATCGCCTGGTTCAGATATTCCCGGTCCATCAGATGGCCGATGGAGATGCCGAACCAGATATTGGCGAAATACATCAGGATCAGTGCCAGCATGAAATTGGGGATGGCAATGCCGAGCAGGCCGAGGAAGGTGAGCCCGTAATCTCCCCAGCTGTATTTATGCGTGGCGGAATAGATGCCGATCGGAAAGGCAAGAATCCAGGTGACGATGATGGTGACGAAGGAGACCAGAACCGTCAGCCAGAGGCGGTCTCCCACCACATCGCTGACCGGCAGCTGATATTCGAAGGAATAACCGAAATCGCCGACCAGCATGCCGGTCGCCCAGCGGAAATAGCGGATCGGTGCCGGCTGATCGAAACCGTAACGGGTGCGCAATTCCTCGATTTCGGCAAGGTTTGCCGTCTCACCCATCGCGCGCAGCTCGGCGACGTAGCTTTCGAAATAATCGCCCGGCGGCAGTTCGATGATGGTGAAGACCAGCATTGAGATCAGGATCAGCGTGGGGATCATGACGAGGATGCGCTTGATTATATACCGCAGCATATCAGGCGTCTCCGTCATACCAGAAGGCATCCGGCATATAGACGCCGAGATAGGATGTGGGCTCATAACCGAAAAGCGCCTTGTCCGGCACATTTCGCATGCGTTTGACATGGACGACGGGTTGCAGCGCGCCGTTGACGATGCCGATCGAAAACACCTGCTGGGTATAAATACCGAGCATTTCCAGCCAGATCGCCTCCCGTTCTTCCTCGGTGACGCTTCTGCGCCATTTTTTGAGGAGATCAAGAAGATGCGCCGCCTCCGGCAGGTCGGGCTCCTTGCCCTCGCGGCCGCCGGACAGATAATGAATGCCCCAGACCGGCCATTGCAGCTGATCGTCGCCGGTGGGCGCGAGACCGGAAGGCAGCATATCAGGTGTGGGCACGCCATTGTCCATGCCCATCCATACCGACATCAGCACCTCGCCGCCCATGGCGCGCTTGCGGAAGACGTCGCGCTGGGTGGGGCGCACCGAAACCGCAATGCCGATATGCCGCCAGTGATCCGTCACCAGTTCCATGACATCGGTTTCGAGTGTACTTTCGCCTGTCGTTTCGACGATGATATAGGCGGGTCGACCATCCGGCAGGAGCCGAAGGCCGGCATTGTCGCGCTTGTCGAAACCCGCTTCATCGAGCAGCCTGTTGGCCGCCGCACGATCGAAAGCGCTCCAGGCGTCCGCAAATTCCTGCCGGTAAAGCGGACTTTCCGGGAGCACGGTGTCGGCGCTTTCCTTGGCCAATCCGTAAAAGCAGACCATGTTGATTTCATGCCGGTTGATCGCGAGCGACAGGGCGCGGCGCACGCGCACGTCCTGGAAAGCGGTGCGCCAGACCGGATCGGCGCAATTGAGATTGGGCAGCAGCGCGATGCGCGAGCCTTGAGAGCGTTTGTAGAGATTGACCTTCAGGGGGAAACGCTTTTCCGCATCCTTCAGGAAAGTGTAATCGGCGAAATCGAGGCCGAAATATTGCAGGTCGCTATCGCCCGATGCCGTTTTGGCCGAGATGATATCGGAGGAGGTGACGTTCAGCAGGAAACGGTCGAGATAAGGCAGCTGCAGGCCGTTTTCGTCGACGCGGTGATAATAGGGGTTGCGCTCGAACACGAATTGCTCGGCCGGCGGCGAGGTCGTGTTTCGCCATGCGTCGAGCGTCGGCAAAGCGGGGTTCTCCGGCCGGACCTGCCGTGACATCTTGATATGAAGCCCGCTCCAGTCATCCGCCTTGTTCTTCTTGATGAGCTTGGCGAGATTTTCCGCGGTCTGATATTTGACGTGGAACTGCTTCATGTAAGCGGCGGGAAGGAACAGCCGCGCAGGCGAGGCCGCCGCGAGCTTTGCCAGGAAATCCGGGTTCGGGCCTTCCCAGGTGTAACGCACCGTCAGCCGGTCGACGACTTCGATCAGCGGTGGATTATTGTTGACCAGAAGTTCGATCGGCGGACCGCCCTTGTGAATTTCCTTGTTGAGGGCGACATCCTCCCAGAAGTATCGGAAATCCTCGGAAGTGAAGTCGCTGCCATCGGACCATTTGTGGCCCTCGCGCAGCTTGAAGGTGAAGATGCGCTCTTCCTGAACCTCGTAGCTTTCGAGGATGTCCGGATGCAGTTCGAATTTTTCGTCATAACCGACAAGGCGGGCATAGTTGCTGATCGGCATGAGCCGGATGTCACGCTGGCCGCCAATGAGCATGCGCACCGAGCCGCCATGTTTTCCTGGCTCGCGGCCAAGCGCTTTCATGTCGATGACGCGCGGGTTTTTCGGCAGGCGCTCGGCCACGTCGGGCAATTCGCCCTTTTCGCGTTTGTCCTTGAAATAGGCCGGGTCGACATAGGCGGCGCGCGCATAGGCCGGCAGGAAAACGGAGGCCAGCAAGGCGAGCGTGGTGCGGCGCGTGATCAAGGGCGAAGCTCCCGGATATCGGCATTGCCGTTGGCAAGGACGAAATGGCCTTCGCCGAGATCGGCTGATATCATCTCGCAATCACCCTCGTCCCGGAACTGCTTGCCCCAGTCGAATTTGCCTGTCGCGCTGATCTTGCCGATGGTGCGGAAATCGAGCGGACGATCGAGATCGGGGAAAGGCACGGCGGCCAGCAGGGATTTCGTATAGGGGTGAACCGGGGAGCGCATCAGGATTTCGCGCGGTGCCAGTTCCACGATACGGCCCTCGCACATCACGGCCACGCGGTCTGCCATATAGTCCACCACTGCGAGATTATGCGAGATGAAGAGATAGGTGAGCCCGAGATCCTGCTGCAAATCCTTCAGCAGATTGAGGATCTGCGCCTGCACCGAGACATCGAGAGCGGAGACGGGTTCATCGCAGATCAGCAATTCGGGACCGAGCGCCAGGGCGCGGGCAATGCCGATACGCTGCCTCTGGCCGCCGGAGAAACTATGGGGATAGCGGTTCAGCGCGCTTTCGCCGAGGCCGATGGCCCTGACGAGACCACGGACTTTTTCCGCGCGGTATTTCGCATCGCCCCGCCCGTGGATTTCGAGCGGCTCGCTCAGGATATTGCCGACGGTCATGCGGGGAGACAGCGATGAAATCGGGTCCTGGAAGACCATCTGTATCTTCGACCGCAGCTCTTTGAGATCACCGTCCTTCGCATTGAGGACGTCGATATCGCCTTCCGGCCGGTGAAAGGTTATCGAACCCTCATCCGGCCGGACGGCGCGCATGAGGATTTTACTGACGGTGGTCTTGCCGCTGCCGCTTTCGCCGACCAGCCCGAGGCATTCGCCGCGACAGATTTCAAAACTGACGCTGTTGACCGCCTTCGTGGCATTGGCGTCGCTTTTGCGGAACCAGCTGGATTTGCGGGTCGTGAAGGTCTTGCTGATGTCATCGACGGTCAGAAGCGGGCCGGGGGTTTTGTTGACCGCGGCGGTCTTTTTGCCGACGAGGCTTTCGTGGTCCACCTTGATTTCGCGCAGCGCCTTCAGCCTTTCGCCGGGCTTCATGTCGAAATGCGGTACGGCGGCCATCAGGCCCTTGAGATAGGGATGGCCCGGCGCCTTGAAAATGTCATCGACCGTGCCAGCTTCCATGATCTCGCCCTGATAGATCACGGCCACTTCGTCGGCGATGTTGGCGACAACACCGAGATCGTGGGTGATGAGCAGCATGCTCATGTTCAGCCGGCTCTGGAGATCGCGCAGCAGCTTGAGGATTTGTGCCTGTATCGTCACATCCAGCGCGGTTGTCGGCTCATCCGCAATCAAAAGTGCAGGCCGACAGATGAGCGCCATGGCGATCATGGCACGCTGGCGCATGCCGCCCGACAGTTCGAAGGGATACATGTTCACGACCTTCTTGGGTTTGGAAAACCCTACGAGATCGAGCGTTTCATACATTTTTTCCGCGCGCTCTGCCGGCGACAGGATGCTGTGGATTCTGAGCGCTTCATCGATCTGGTTGCCGATGGTGTGCAGCGGCGAAAAGGAGGTCATGGGCTCCTGAAAAATCAGACCGATGCGATTGCCACGGATCGAGCGGATTTCCCGGCCGTCCTTCGGCAATTGCAGCAGATCGATGGGGCCGGCGGCGGCGTTTTCAGGGTCGGTAAACAGCACGCGGCCGTTCACACGCGCCGTCTTGGGATGGATCCCCATGATGGTCTGGCCGATGACGGACTTTCCCGAGCCGGATTCGCCGACAAGAGCCGTCACTTTTCCCGGGAGAATGCGCAGGCTGGTATCCCTGACGGCATCAATGGTGCCGCCCATGAGAGAAAAAGAGACCCGCAGATTTTCAATACGGAGCAAATCTGCGCCAGCGCTCATGCCAAAAGGTTCCTTGCCGTCTCTTTATCTTGCCTTGTGACAATTGTTCAGGAGGGCTTAAACTCACGTTATCGCAGGGTTTGTTGTCTGTCTATGCCTCTGAAACATTGAATTGTTTAGCAAATTCAAAGCCGGCTTCCGAAATGTGGCGGCTTGCCCGACCGTGCATGTTTGGTGCTATGTTAACGGGCGCTTTGGAACGAGGATCCATGTCCGACAAGAAATATTACGACGCTCAGCTCGATAAGGCCCGGCAGTTGCAAAATGAAGGGCAATATGCGGAAGCAGACGCGCTTCTCTTATCGTTGGTTGCAGCAAAGGACGCGCATCTGATGGGCGAGCGAACTGTGCTCGGCCTGCCGCGCCGGCTGCATGCCGCGCGGCTGCGCCTCGCCAAGGCCGAAGGCGATCTGGTTGCTAGGATCGGTTATCAATATACGCTGGTTCCGCCGCCGGATATGCTGGCAAAATATACGCAGTTTTCCGCCGAAGACCGGCGCATGATCAATCTCAAAAGCCGGGAGGATGTGCCGCGGCTCATTCACCAGATATGGATCGGGGAAAAAGCGCCGCCGATATCGGTCAAAGCCTGGGCCGCCCATGCCGCGCGGCATGGTTACGACTATCGACTCTGGCGGGAGGCAGATCTTGAGCGGGAGGGTGTGTTTTCGAATGCCATCTTTAACAGGATGCTCAGTGAGGGCGATTATCCCGGCGCGGTGGACGTGGCGCGTTACATCCTGCTGGAGCGTTTTGGCGGTATCTATCTCGACTGCGACTGGTATCCGGCGCGCGACGATAGGAGTTTCGATGCTTTCGTGCCTCTGGCAGGGCTGACGGCGTTTGACGAAAAAACGCCGCGCGATACGGGGCAGGGGAGCATGCTGCTTGCCAATTCCTTCATTGCTGCCCCAGCCGGACATCCGGTCTTTCGCAAGATGCTCGATTCCTTTCCAGGGATCATCGAGGAAATGCCGCGTGCGCCGGCCTGGTGGTCGACCGGTCCGCTGATCTTCACCGTCATCGCCCGGGCGGGCAGTATCAGCCTTGCGCCGGCGTCGTTTGTCGCCGTGACCCTTGCCGACCGCGCACCGCTGGAGGAGGTGGAGGCGATCAGGCGGGAACTTGCCACGCAGGACAGCGGGATGCTGATCGCCTGGAAGTCATGGTGATATCTCGTTGACGAGATCGTTCGAGGAACGCCAGCGGGCGGCGGGATGCCCTGTCGTCACCTCGAAAAGCTGCCGCAGGAAGCGCCAGACAGTATCGTCATGCACAAGATGATGGGTGAGGATACCGGTCGTGCCGCCCTCTTCGGCGGTGCGCAGTATGCGGGCTGCGGTCTCGGAAAACAGGATATCATTGTCACGGCCGCCGCGGCTGCCGTGCCAGTCGATGACATCGACATGGGTGTTCAGGCACGGCGGCACGGTGTTTTTCTCGGGGCCGAAGACGGATAAAGCGCGATATCCGATATCCGCCAAACTCGTCACGATACCGGCATCGACACGATTCCACGGCGGCACCAGCATCGGCACAAGACGCCTGCCATGCAGGTCGTGGAGCTTATCCAGTCCGGATTGCAATTCATCAAGCACGATGGCCGGGTCGCGATGCGGCCCGAGTTCCTGTTTCTTTTCCTTGTCCCCGGCGTAATTCACATGTGACCAGCCATGGACGGCGACGTCAGCAATATCCGAGGCATCCAGATGTGTCGCAAGCTTATCCGTCGTCATCTCGGGAATGACCGCGAGCGTAACAGGGACGGAAAAGCTACCGCAAAGATCAAGCAGTATGTCGAGAGCGAGCGTCGGTTCCACCGCATCGTCGTCCCGCAGCCAGAGATCGGCCTTTATGCCGCGCCGACTGCATTCATCCAGTGCCGCGGTGAGTTTTTTCAGACTCATGATCTTCGTGCCTTTGCCTGCAAAAGAATTTGGTTCAGCGTCGTTGCGGCGTTTTCCAGAGATCGTTCATTGATGACGAACTGGCGGGCCGCTTTTGCCAGCTCCTCACGCTGTCTGTCATCGCCGAGCAGGGTCCTGATTGCCTCGGCGTAAGCGGCTGTATCATTTTCCGGTGTCAGTAATCCTGTCGTGCCGGATTTTACCACCTCGGGAACGCCGGCGACTTTTTCGGCCACGACAGGCAGACCGGCGGCCTGCGCTTCGAGATAGGCGAGACCATAGGCCTCGCCATGACCCGGCCAGACATAAAGGGAAGCTTTTGAAAGAAGTGTCGCGATTTCTGTCGGGCTTTTTTCCCCGTGCCAGCCAAGGCGATGATCGGGAAACGCGCTGAACATCGTCTCCACGGCCGCGCGTTCCGGGCCGTCGCCGATGATATCCAGCGTCCAGTCGAGAGTCTCAGGCAGTAAAGCCAGCGCTTCGGACAGGGTACGATAGCTCGAGAGCTTGTCGCCCGCCCGCATCATGGCGACGGTGATCAGCCTTGCGGGCTCCGGCCGGGGTATGTTGCTGAGAAATGCCCCGGCGTCGATGAATGGTGGCAATATCGCCCATTGCAGGGTGGGGGAAGCGCGCACAAGCCCTTCACGGTCCCGCGCGGTGAAGCAGATATTGACCGCGGCCCCGTTCAATGCGGCGAGCAACCCGTCCTGAATCGCCTGCCAGCCCATGCCGTTGCGTTTCGGCGAATAGGATGCCTCTGCAGTCACATATGCGATGCCGAAACGGTGCACGAGTTCCGGGCCGAGCAAATCCGGAGCCTTGTAATAGGGGTGATAACAAAACCAGAGGTCCGGTGCGCCCTCCTGCCGCCAGCGCTCCGCTATCGCTTCGATTTCGCGTCCCGCCTCATCGATCAGCGCTGGCCGCGCCGGATCGTCCGGCTGTTTCAGAAAGCTGCGCAGTTCCGAGGCGACGAAAACCTCATGGCCAGCCATCGTCATCGCTTTCATCAAAAGTCGGGCCATCAGCCGGTCGCCGGAGGGAACGGGATGGTAGGGTGACTTGAGCGGCGAATAAAAGGCGATCTTCATGCGGATGGTTGTGCGTCGCCTGCGGCTTGGGCGTCAACCGGAATTTGAAAGGGCCGAGCCTTGACAGGTCGGTCATTCTTGCCCAACTGAAAGGCATCTTTTGCACATGCGCGGAGCGTGACACGCTTTGACTTCCCCAGACATTTCCCGGACCCTGCTTTCCAGCATCGAAAACAAAAGCGCCAAAGCGGGGGTGATCGGCCTCGGCTATGTCGGCCTGCCGCTTGCCATGACGGTCGCTAAGGCCGGTTTCAAGGTCGTCGGTTTCGACATCGACCCCGGTAAAATTACCGCGATCGAAGCGGGCCGCAGCTATATCGAGGCGGTTTCCGATGAGGTGCTGGCAAGTGTGCGGCAGGATGACGGTTTCGTTGCCACCAGCGATTTTTTGAGGCTGGCCGAATGCGATGTGATCGCCATTTGCGTGCCGACGCCGCTGACGAAATATCGCGAGCCGGACCTTTCTTATGTCGAAAAGACCTGCCGGGATATTGCCGCACATCTGCGCAAGGGGCAGCTCGTGGTGCTGGAATCGACCACCTATCCTGGCACGACCGACGGGGTGGTGAAGACCATTCTGGAGAGCACCGGCCTCGTCTCTGGCGTCGATTTCTTCATCGGCTTTTCGCCCGAGCGGGAAGATCCGGGCAATCGCGATTTCGAGACCTCGACCATTCCGAAGGTTGTCGCCGGTGACGGCGAGGCTGCCGGAAAGCTGATGGCCGCCTTCTACGGCTCAGTGGTGAAGAAGATCGTTCCGGTTTCGACCAATGCCACGGCCGAGGCGGTGAAAATCACCGAAAACGTCTTCCGTGCCGTCAATATCGCGCTCGTCAACGAACTCAAGGTCGTCTACGAGGCGATGGGCATCGACATATGGGAAGTGATCGACGCGGCAAAAACCAAGCCGTTCGGTTTCATGCCGTTTTATCCCGGTCCCGGTCTCGGCGGTCATTGCATACCGATCGACCCTTTCTACCTCACCTGGAAATCGCGCGAATATGAATTGCCGACGCGGTTCATCGAGCTTGCCGGCGAAATCAATACCGGCATGCCGCGCCATGTCGTCGGGCGGGTTGCTGAAGCGCTGGATATCCATTCGGGGAAGGCGCTCAGCCGCTCGAAAGTGCTGGTCGTCGGTCTCGCTTACAAGAAAAACGTGCCCGACATTCGCGAAAGTCCGTCGCTGAAGCTCTTGGAGCTTATTCAGGAGCGCGGTGGCGATGCGGCCTATTTCGATCCCTATGTGGCGGAAATCCCGAAAACCCGGGAATATAGCCACCTTATGGGCATGAAATCCATATTCTGGGACAGGGAGACCATCGGCAGCTTCGATGCCGTTCTTGTCGCGACGGATCACGACAATGTCGACTATGCCGCGCTTAGCGACTGGGCGCCGCTGATCATCGATACACGAAATGTCTTCGCGCGCCGGGATATCGCCGCAAAACACATCATCAAGGCCTGATATTATGAGCAGACTGGACAGTTTCATTCGCCGTTTGAGCGCACAGCGCGATATCCTCAACCATGTCGAGGCCGATCTCGATCTGCCCGATCAGGGCGCGCTCATGGAAATCGGGCTTGGAAACGGGCGCACTTTCAATCACCTGCGGGAACTGTTTCCCAACCGCCGTATCATCGCTTTTGACAGGGCCATGGGTGCTCATGCCTCTTCCGTTCCGGCGGTAGAGGATCTCGTGATCGGTGAAATCTCGCAAACCGCTCCGGCCTTCATCGGCACGGACGCGGCGATGGTGCATGCCGATATCGGCACGGGTTATCCGGAAAAGGACGCGGTTACGCTCACATGGTTGCCCGATCTTGCCGCGGGCATGCTGGCAAAAGGCGGTATCGCCATCAGCGGTCTGCCGCTCGACCATGCCATGCTGAAACCGCTGCCGGTGCCGGAAAGCGTGCCGACGGATCGCTATTTTCTCTATCGCAAGATTTGACGGTGGACCGCCCGACGACAAAAGCGCCGTGACTGTCTCATAGATAACGCTCGCTCTCTTCTCTTGAGAGCAGATACACTTTCATCTGCGAGTTTCGTCCGCGAATGGCGATGTTTTCGCTTCTGAGATCGGCAATATCCTGTCCTGCCTGGATGATGGCCGGTTCGGAAACGACGATGGCGGCGCCGAATTCCTTGGCCTTGGATTCGAGCCGGCTTGCCACATTCACGGTATCGCCTATGGCTGTCAGGGTTTTTGCCGCGCCATATCCCATCACGCCGACGATGCTCGGGCCGGAGTGAATGCCAACCACCACTTCCAGGCGGACGGCGAATTGTTTCTCCAACCCTTCGTTCAGGATGGCGATATCCCGCAATATGGTTGCGGCTGCCTTCATGGCGTTGCGGCAGGCCCGGTCCGTATCCTCGCCAAGTCCAAAAAGGGCCATGGCGCCATCGCCGATGAATTTGTCGAGATGACCATCGGCCTGTTCGACGGCCTGGCCGACGATGGTGAAGTAGCGGTTCAAAAGGAAGACCACATCATAGGGCAGCTTCGCTTCCGACAGCGTGGTGAAATTGCGCAGATCGCAGAAGAGAATGGCGATTTCCTCTTCCCGACCGGGGCGGGCCGACTGCGCATCCGCGGGCAGATCGCTTTGCTGGGGCGGTGAAACGAGAAGCGCGATGTCGAGATCGCTGGTGGGGCGCAACTGACAACCGAGCCGCACGTCCGAATCGGCGTGGATACGCCGGAGCGTGGTCTGCTCGATATCTCCGGGTGGCGGAAGCGGGCCTTTGCTGTTCAGAACCTTGACGCGACAGGTCGAGCAGCGCCCCTTGCCGCCACAGACCGAGTAATGCGGGATGCCCGCGAGCCTGCTGGCTTCCAGAATACTGAAGCCGGCCGGAATACGCGCCTGCACGCCCTGTTCATAGTGGATTTCAATCGCGGTCAGCCTTTGCCGGAAGCTTCGCACACCACGCAAAACGAAGACCAGCATCACCGCGCCGGCGAAAATTGCCTCGGTCGCACCTGTGATGAACCGGATCCGCGTTTCCATCTCCCTTTGCAGCGGCAGTTCGTCTCTCTGGATAGTGTTATCCGTAAGCCCCGGAGGAAGTGCATATTTCCGATCCACCTCTTCCAGCCAGCGGCCCGCATCGCTGAAGCCCAGCAAGGCCAGAAGCGGCAGCATCACAGCCACCGTCATGAACAGCCCGGCGATTTTCGGATACCAGTCGCGGTATCGCAGCCAGAAATAGAGGCCGATGCATCCGTGGGTCCAGATGACAATCAATGCGAGGCTCTGCCACGCGCCGCTGACCGGATTGTTTATCCACAGCCTCCGGATGACGGAATAATAACCGACGTCGATGCCATAAAGCATATGTGAGGCGCGGATATTGACCGCATGGCCGATGATTAGAAACGGGATCGACAGTCCGAATATGACCTGAAGCGCCTCGCGAAGCGGCATGCGCAATGTCCTGCGCAGATAAAGCGAGCGCAGTACAAGGCAGACATGCACCACGACCGACCCGTAAAAAAGCAGACTGCTGACAGGATTGAGCCAGATCAGGCTGAACCATTTCCGCGCCCGTTCGGCCGTGTCGATGGAGATGAGTGCAAGGGAATGATTGGAGAGGTGGGAAAAAACGAAAGCAAATATGATGAGGCCGGATGCGATCCGGGCGCGTCTTAAATTGGTTTCCGAAAAGAAACGGATCATGCAAATCCCATCAAATGGCCGCTCGGTATAGAATCATCATGCAATAGGGGTGGCTCTATCTTAGATCGTCTCGCCGAATTTCCGGGCGGAAAAACGGGATATGCGTGTCTTGCAAATACCTTAAATGCAGGCCGGCTCATGGCAATATCGTGGAGCAATTGATCGGCAGCGGTCAATTGTGCGTGTTCGCATACAATCGTGGTGAGGAATGTTCCACCGCCAGATCGAAAAACGGTCGAAGGCCGCCCCACACCGAGGTCTGATGAGGATCAGATTTCGATGACCTGACCGTCCATCGCCGCGAATGCGCCGCTGAATTCGGCTTTCGCCTGCTTTTCGATATCGTCCAGCTCCTCGTCGCTGCGGCTCGGAGCGTGGTGGATGAAGCCGACATTTTTTGCGTCGGCAAGTTTGGCAAGGCGGATTGCCTGTTGCCAGGAGGAATGGCCATAACCGCGGTAAAGGCCCATTTCCTCATCGGTGAACATGGCGTCATAGAGGAAGAGATCGACATCCCTGATGAGATCAAGAACGGTTTCGTCGATGCTGGAGGGCTCATGTTCGGTGTCGGTGATGATGGCCAGCGACTTACCTTCCCAGTCCAGCCGGTATCCGATGGCATTGCCGGGATGGTTGAGCATTCCGGTTCTGATCGACAGGCCGGGGTGGACATCGAGCACGTCGCCCGCCTTGAAGTCACGGGTGGCGATCTTTGCGCAGCAAATCTCCAAGGGCACGGGGAACCAGGGAGGGCTCATGAAATTCTTGAGCATTTCCCGGGTGGTCATGCTTCCGGCCAGATGGCCCGACCAGATGGCGACATCGTTGGAGCTGTTATAAAAGGGCTTGAAATAGGGAAAGCCGACGATGTGGTCGTAGTGACAGTGCGAGAAGAACAGGTTGACGTCGGTAATGCCTTCCGCCCGCAGGGCAAGACCAGCGGGATGCAGGCCGGAACCGGCATCGAACAAAAGAACGTGATCACCGCATCTCACCTCGATGCAGATGGTATTCCCGCCGTATTTTCGGAAGTTTTCACCTGAAACGGGAAGCGTTCCCCGCGCACCCCAGATCTTTACCCGAAAATTTCTATTACTTTCCCGACTTCTCGTGTCGGAATCGAACGCCATGGCACACCCCAATAACAACGGAATCTTGCACGCTTTCCTCCCATGAAAGCCCGTTGTTTCTATAGATTCTTATATCCGCACATTTCTGGCGGGCCCCTTTACCCCTTATTCAGTCAGCATTTCATTTATATTGCAATAGTACGACATTTATTTTTCCAATATCGCCATTCAAGGTAGCAAGGAATTGTCGTTTATGTCTTGGCGCCTGCGCGCGCTTTGCTCAGTTCCGCCGTCGTCTGGGTAAGGCGTTCGGCGAGAACGCGCATGACCTTTATGGTGATGTCGGGGAAATCGGACATGAGCTTGAAGAACTGTTCCTTGCCGATGCGCAGGGCTTCCACATTGGTGGAGGCACGAATGGTCGCGGTTCTGACGCTGTCACAGAGAATGGCGATTTCACCGACGATGGCGTTGCCGGTCATTTCCGCCACTTTCAGCGTGCCCGATGGGGAATCGACCAGAACATCCACTTTTCCAGTCAGGAGAACATAGGCCGCATCGCCGACATCTCCCTGCCGAAACAGTGTATCGCCAGCGTGATAGGACACCCGGTCGGATGCGAATGCGAGCAGCTTGAGTTTGGATGGTTCCATTTCCGAGAAAAACGGGACCCTTTTCAACATCTGAATTTCGTCTTTAAACAGCATTGCCTTACCCTGTTCTTGTTCCACCTCGGTCACATTCTTGGATTTATGTCGCGACCATGTCCTTGAATGTACCGTTTTCCTCGGCGAGAGTCTCGTAACTTCCGTCAGCCGTGATCAGGCCCTGATGAACGACGATCACCCGCTCGAACATGCGTGAGAGGTGCGCATTCGACAGAACCCACACGATCGAGGGGTTATTGTTATTCTGTTTCAGGAGTGTGATGACCCGTTCGACAATTTCCTCCTGCTGTCGGGGATCAAGACCGGGAAGGGGGCGGTTGAAGACGTAATAATCGGATTTGCGGATCAGCGCCCGCGCGAGATTGAGCTTCTGGCGCTGAAGCGGTCCAAGCCGCTTGCCGCCGGCACCCAGGTTGAAATCCAGCCCCACCGCCAACACGCGCTCATAGACGCCCTGCTTGCGCATGACATCCGCGACAATGCGGGTAATGCGCCGCGAGGCGTCGGTATAGCGATGGCTCACCTTGCCGAAGAGAATATTATCCAGAAGGCTGGTGGCGCTCATGTATTTGGTCGGATCGTAGATTTCGATCACGTTTTTCAGGCTGTCGGGCAGGTTTTCGTGGAACATGTGCCGAACTTCGACGATCCGGTTCATGATTTCCGGTGACAGCAGGCCGAAACGCTGGCGAGGTTCTATGTAGAAGAAGCTCAGCCGCAGCATCGCGCGCTTTTCGCTTTCATTGGCCTCGTCGAAACTCTTTCCCTGAAGCCGTTGCATCATCTGCTGATAGACTGGAATGTCATCGGGCGTCATAAAGGTGAGCTGCTGGAAGAAGGGGTGGTCTCCCGGCAGGTCGGCAAAGATTTCCACGATGTTTTCGGCAATCGTGTATCCCATTTCGAACAGTGTTTTGACGAGGCCGGTTTCGCGCATCAGCGATCGGAAATAGTCGCTCTCGATGACGGTCCTGATCGTCTGGGAAGAATCCCGCATGGTGCCGAACAACAGGTTTTCACCGACCGTCGCTTCGCTATTGTAGCTCTCCAGTTCGAAGGGTGCGATGAGGCCGCTCAGATTTTCCTTTTCGAGTTCGGCGCGCAGCACATGCCGCAGTTCCACGATGCGGGCGGCAAGATGCAGATCGGTCAGAGGATCGATCGACGAGCGCAGGGCAAATTCCAGAATATCCTGTGACAATTCCACGCTGTCGAGCACGGCCAGAACGGCCTGGATGAGGTTCTCCGGCTTGCCGTCGCCGGCCGGGCTTGAGGCGTAGTCGATCCATTCGCTGTTGATGTCGATCAGCGGATTGCCCGCCATCTTGGCTTCGCGGATTTCCCACTTGCGATGCTCCAGCGCAGCGCCTTCGTAGTTCTTTTCCGCAAGCGGCGCATGTTTGAGGCCGTAAAGAAGATTGTCCTTCAGGCTGGCGTGGAAAAAATAACTGTCCGACGAGACATAGGAAATTCGCCGCCCGGTGAGCGACTCCGGCAGTTCCAATATGTCGACATCGTTGATGCTGACCTTGCCCGAAGTTGGCCAGAGCGTGCGGCCGATCGCATCCGCCAGCGCCTCGGCGCCCGAGCCGCCGACGATGGCGATCACCTCGCCCGGCTCGATCTTGAGCGACGCCTGCTCCAAAAGCCGGCTGCCGCTATCATCCTCGAGCGTCAGATTGGCGATGACGAGCGGCGCGGTGATTGCCGCGACGGTTCCCGGGGACAGTTTCTGCACCTTGTCGTCGATCATGTTCGGCGTATTGAACTGTTCGAAGACCTGCTCGTATTTCACCTGGACATCCTGTCGCGCCTGATCCCAGTCGATCAGTTCCTTCAGCGGTCCCGGCAGTTCCTTATAGGCGTTGATGACGGCGACCAACTGGCCGACATCAAGGCTGCCCTTAAGGGTCAGATAACCACCGAGCGCATAAAAGAAGAAGGGCGTGAGCTGCGCGAGGAAGTTATTGATAAACTTGACCAGAAACTTCCACTGGTAGAGATCGTAACGGATCTTGAAGATGTCGCCGAGCCGGTGTGAGGCATCGGCGCGCTCGAAATTAGATGTGTCATAGGCGTGGATGGTGCCGATGCCATCGACCATCTCGCCGATACGTCCGGCAAGCTGGCGCGCGCTCAACTGCCGCTGGCGGCCAAGTTCGATGAGGCGGCGGCGCATTTTGGGGATGATGCCGACCTGTATGGCGGCCATGAAAGCCGCGATCAGACCGAGCCATAAATTCTGCACGAGAATGAAGAAGAGCGCGGAGAGTGCCTGGCCGCCGAGAAGCGCCGGCTGTACGAAGGCATCGCCGGTAAAGCCGCCGAGCGGTTCCACCTCGTCCTTCACCATACTGGAGATTTCAGCGCCTTTTACCCGCTTGAAATGCGTGGGCGGGAAACGCAAAATCCGGTCAATAAGTTCGAAACGTATACGCCTGAGAAGCCGCTCGCCAAGGCGGCCCTTGTAGGTGTTGATGTAATATTTGAAGAGCCCGTTGATGATGACGAGTGCAAGGAATGTCAGGCTGAGCCCCATCAGCATCGACATGCGGTTGAGTTCGATCCCGGGGAAGAGCGTCACGGTGCCCCAATAGGGAATATCGACCGTGAGATGCATGAAGAGCTGCGTTGCGTTCGCCCCTTCGAAGCCGTCCCCTTGGATAGGCCCGTTGACGATCTGTTTGGGCAGATCGAAGGCGAGAAAATAGGGGATCATGGACAGGGCCACGATCAGCAGAATGAAAAGCTGCTGCCGCCTCGTGTGCGACCAGATATAACGCGTAAGGCTTTGTTCCATATAAAACTTCTATGACCTGGCGGGCGAGGCCCGGCGTGTTGGTTTGCGCGGTGTCTAGACAATCCGGTGGCCGGGTGGCGCAACCTCCTCCTGCAAATAGGTGTGGGACTCGCTATTTATCAGTATATTCAAGCGGTTTCGAGCAAAATAGCGGGCCTGTCGAGACTTGTCCGTTACCCCGGCGATTGTTTTGCAACGTGTGGGTGGCTGGCGATATAAATACGACTATATTTTTAGAGTTCTCTAATATTGTTGTTTTTATTGTAGAACAGGCGTTAAGACGCTTCGATATAATGATCCCGTAATGGTTGAGCCGGATACTGGCGCAATGATGGCAAGGTCGATGGCGATAGATATCTCAGAGCGTACAGGCAGCGATCCGTCTCTTGATGCATTGTCGCTTTCCGGCATCGGCCTGGATGGGGCGATTGCACATCCCGTCTCTTTTGACGGGCTGGCTGGAATTTTCCATCCCGCACGCAGGGATGTGAGGCAGGCCCATGCCGTTCTTTTCGTCAGTCCCTGGGGCATGGAGGAGCTGTGCAGCCGCAAGTTTCAGCGGGTTCTGGCCGAGACGTTGGCGGCTCGCGGCGTTGCGAGCCTGCGATTTGACTATCTCGGCGCGGGTGATGCCTTCGATCCTGAAGATGCGGGTCGTGTAGCGGACTGGCTTTCCGACACGCGTGCTGCATTCGCTTATCTGAAGCGTCTTTCCGGATGCGCGGAGGTGATGGTCGTTGCGCAGGGGCTCGGCTGCCTGATCGCGGCGCAGGCGCTTGCCGATGTGGCGGGCACCGGTTCCATGGCGTTTCTGGCGCCTGTCGTTTCCGGCCGTGCCTATCTGCGCGAACTGGCGATGTGGTCATCCATGATTGATGACGGCCTTGGCCTCCGGCCCGGTCAACGTCTCGCGGAGGCGGGAGCGATTGCGGGCATGACCATGCCTGAAGGAGTTGCGGATGCGGTCAAGAAGGCCAATCTTGCCAATCTCGTGGCCGCTCCGGCGCGCACCATTCTGGTCCTGTCGCGACCCGGTCGCGTGACCGATGCCGATTTCGCCAAACATCTCTCTGCAATCGGCTGTGAGGTGGAGGAGGCAGCGTTTTCCGGCTATGACGATCTCGTTTCCAGCCCCACACTCTCGAAAATTTCAGGTGATGTGGTGAACCGGCTGGTGGATTGGGTTCTGTCTCAAACCCATGCCGAAAGCCCCGCCAATACCGGGGAGGATATCATCCTCAATGCCCCGCAGCGCGGCCGTGGTTTCATCGAGCAGTCGGTGCAGTTTGGCGACGGCGGGCGGCTCTTCGGTGTCTTTTGCGGGCCGCATGACGGGGAGGTCGTGTCTTCGGTTCTCCTGCTGGGCGCTGCCTATGATCGGCATGCAGGTTGGGGCAGGCTCTCCGTACAGATGGCCCGTGCTTTGGCGCGCGAAGGCGTTGCCTCATTGCGCTTCGACGCTGCAAATATTGCCGATAGTCCGCCCGTCAAAAACGCGCCCGATCAGGTTCTTTACGATGCCGCGCAGAATGACGACGTGGCCGCCGCACTGGATTTTCTCGGCACGCGGGGCAAGGGGCCCTTCATTGCAGCGGGCCGGTGCAGCGGCGCCTATCTCGCTTTTAACGGTGCGCTTGCCGATGATCGGATCGGGGCCGTGGTCGCGGTCAATCCAGTTGTTTTCCACTGGCGCAAGGGGCGTTCGGTGGACGAGGCGCTGCATAAGCGGCCGCGTTCCTTCGGGGAATACAGCCAGCGTTTTCGCCAGGGTGCGACATTCAAGCGTCTCATCAGCGGCGATGTCGATGTGGCAAGCGCCGGGCTGAACATCCTCAAGGCGACGATGAAGCGGCTTTCGACAAAAACGTCAAGGTTGTTTCGCAGGGGCAGCGAGGAAGGGCGGGCCGTCTTCGGCGCTTTCGATAGGCTGAAGGCGAAGAATACCGCCGTCCATCTGCTCTATAGCGACAACGACGATGGCCTCGAGCATTTCCAGTATTATTTCGATGCCGACGGTGACGGGCTGGCGGCCTATCGCAACGTGTCGCTGACCATCATTCCCGATGCCGATCACAATCTCTCAACACCGGAAGCGAAGATAATCTATATCGAAACGGTGAAGCGGCTGGCTCTAGAACGAAAACCGCCGGCTGGAGCCCAGTGACACGACCTCTCCGGAGGGAGGGGCTTCGGTTGTGGCGGTCTCCGGTAAAAGGCCGATTTTTCTGGCCTCGCCAGGGCCGAGATGGAACCAGCTTTCGCAGGCGCGGTAGCCCTCTGCCGTGATATGGACAGATTGCGCCAGCCGGTCCGTGCCGATTTCGAGGGACCAGTGGCCGTTTGTTTCGCTGATTGCGACCTGAAGGTTTGCGGCATGCAGCGCCTTTTTCCGGCCGAGCGGAAAATTGAAGGCGTCGGCGATGACATGCCCGGTCGCAATATCCCGAAGGCGGGCGATTGTCACATCGTGGGATGGCGGGCCGAAGCGGTAGGCATAGGTCGTATCGAAAAAAGCGCCGAACAGGTCGGTTGCGGCAATCGTCTGGCTCTCTCGCGGCAACAGCGCGAGGGGCCGTTTGGCGTGAACGACGGGCTGTACACCTTCGCGCAGGCAGGTCAGCTCCAGCATGGCATTCAGGCTGTCGCCGGTCTCGTTGAGGATGTGAATGTCGAGCCCGTTGGTGCCTTCGTCGGAAAGGCTGACCTGAACGGGGCGGAACGCTCTTTTCAGCGCATGCCAGACGGATTTGGGCCGGCCGGCGGCATCGATGATACCCCAGCCTGCACCTGGAACAAGATCCTGCAGCGTCCAGACCAAAGCGCCCTGACAGGAAGAGCCGCTGCGCCGCCATTCGGCGAACGTCGCCTCCATCACCTCGGCCGTCGCGGCGCGCGACATGTCGAGATAAAGGGCGCCGTCTTCCCGCCGCAGCACATCCGGTTCGGCCTCGTAAAGCAGCTTCAGATAATGATCGCGGACATCCTCGAAATCCCAGGAAGCGCCGCGGTCACGCGGTGTTCGCGCTTTCCAGCGCGGATCGTGAACGGCCACGCCGGGAAGATATCTGTCCAGCGTCTCCTGTTCCGGAATATTGGCGAAGGCGAGACATTCGGCGGCGAAACGCAGATCGGCGCGGCGGGCATCTTCCAATGGCCGGCAATAGGCGCCAACGCCGTAATAGTGGCCCACGCCGGCATTGGGGAAGAAGGGCAAAGCGCCGCCGGAAGGGGAATTGGCAACATAGGCCGCATCCGGCCGCTTTTCGGCGACCAGTTCCGGCAGGATTTCTTCGGTCAGTGTGCCCTTCCATATCTGTTCCGGCAAGCCGAGCATCGCGCCCTGCTGGTACATTTCACTGCCGCCGCAGAAAATGGCAAACGATGGAGAAAGTGCCGTCGATTCGAGGAGTTGCTCGATTTCCATAACGATATGCTGACGAAGGCCATCGTCCTTCGCCGGGTAATCGAAATTGGCAAGCATGGCATCCTGCCAGACCATGATGCCAAGTTCGTCGCAAAGCGCGAAGAATTCCGGCGTCTCATAGGCCATGGTGCCGCCCACGCGGATCATGTTCATGCCGGCTTCCGCGGCTTTCTTTAGCCATGGCTCGTAGTCCGGCCGTGTTCCCGGCAGGCGCACAATATCGGCCGTCGTCCAGACCGCACCGCGGCAGAAGACCGGCTGACCGTTTACCTTGAGGCCGAAACCATTGCCGTCTTCGCCGTGATCGATCTCCACCTGGCGGAAGCCGGTGCGTCCGAGCCTGTGTTGGTTGCCGTCCAACTCCAGAACGACGTCGTGCAGCGCGGGCCTGCCATGGGTGTGCGGCCACCAGAGTTCGACGCCGGGAATGATGAGTTCGCCGAGGAGTTTGCCGTCTTCAGCCTTCGAAAGATTGATGCTGTAACCAGCACAAATCAGCCGTGCGGACTGTATATCGCGGTTCGCTTGAAGAACGATGCTGACCTTTCCCGTGCCGGTATCGTCAAGCGAAGACCGTAGGGTGCACAGCACGCCGTCCTGTTTGATGAGGCTGATAGGTCGCCACGGGCCTGCGGAATGGATTTCCGGGCACCAGCCGGGCATATAGCCAAGCGCCGTGGTACGGATCAGCCGCAGCCCCTGCGTATTCATCATCTGCGGCCGCCAGCGAGCGCGGGGACCGGGTTTTTCAAGCCGGGGTGCCAGCGCCCGGAAGCAGATCGAAAGCTCGTCTGCGCCTGTCATCTGGACCGGCACTTCCAGCCTTTCGAACATGCTTTGGCTCGCGGCAATCAGCTCACCGTTGAAGAAGATCTCGGCAATGGTGGAAAGACCATCGAAGCGCAGGATGGCCCGTTCCCGGGCGTCTGAAATCATCGTCAGCCGATACCAGGCGTCCCTGTCATTTAGGGCGACGGGGGCAAGGCGATCGAATTTCCCGGCCGCTTCCAACGCTTGCGCCACGGTGCCGGGAACGGAGACATGAAGGCTTTCGAGCGACGCCGGAATATCGGACGGGGTCTCGCAGGCATCGGCGGGCGTTAGTGTCAGCGTCCAGCCTTCACTCAACACTTCTTCGCTTTCGCCGGGAAGATAGGTCCTCACGCCGCCTCGCTGGCATCAGATAGTTTTTCGCCAAGGCTTTCCATTAAACCATCCCATGCATCGGCGGCTGGTTCGAGCACGGTGGCCAGCGCATCGAACTTACGACGCGTGACGGCGCGGGCAAGCTGGAATTGCACGGTCTTGGCAACCTCCGAGATCTTGAGCGCGTGGTCTCTCGCTTCAGAAAAACCTTGCTTGTCCAGCCATTCGAGGTGGCTTGCCGCCAGTTCGAAATTGGCGCCGAGCTGCCGCAGCGTGTTGAAGGCGTATTTGTGGAAGAAGCCGAAGGGCCTGTCGGCAACCCTTTCCACCTGGGCCGGAAACACTTTTGCAAAAGCCCGGACCGGGTTGGCGGAAGGGCGCCTGGAAAAATGAAACTTCAAGAGCCGTTCGGCCGTCTTGCGAATATGCGCCGGTGAAGGATTGCTGTCTGCGAATTTGGCAAATTCGGTATAGGGCAGAAACGGCGGGTCGGTCTCGGCCAGATGATGCTGGAAGAGCCCGTCAAAATCCTCACCAGAGAGATAAAAAAAGCCGGCATTGTGGAAATAGTCCAGTTCCCGCTTTTCGAGATCGAGCCGGTTGATGGCGACGGTGGTCTTGCCGTGCTCCTTCTGATAGCCGACCCCATGGGTGTCGGGCATATAGAAGCTGTCCATCTCGATCAGGCAGATGCGGCCGCGCTCCAACTGCGTCGCGATGTGGTCTTCCACTTTGTCGAAGATTGCAAGTTCGGTGGCGCGAACGCCATAAAGGGCTTCGAGGTCTTCCAGCGGCACCTTGAAAAAGGTGAACTGGTCACCCTCGAAATCCTGCGTCAGTGTAAAACCGAACATGGCCTCCGGGGATAAGCCTTTTGAGGCCAGCACTTCGATCCATAAATCGATGTAGCAATTGGTCTCCGGCCACATTCTTTCGGAGGAATGAAGCGGATGCTGCACATAGGTGTTGGGATCGAGGCCCGGAAAAATCTGCCGCATGGATAATCAGCCCCAGAGAGTTTCCACGACCTTTGCAGGCCATTTCTTCACGTCGAGACCGTGATGGGCAAACAGTGCGAGTGCGATGCGCTCAAGGCCGAAACCGACGCAGGCGGTATGGGCGACATCGCCATTCGCGAGGTTCAGACCCCATTTCTGGCCGAAGGCATCCTGATGGTAATTGAAGCTCATGCAGGCTGTCGGGTTCGTCGTTGATGTGATCGGGATCAGCAGTTCGAATTTCAGGTTCTGATCGCGCTGGTTGTTGGCGAGCATCTTGCCGGCACGGCCGAAGAAGGGATCGTTGGCGATATCGATGGTGACGTCGAGCCCGACTGCTTTCATCATCTCGACGCCGCGATCCATCCAGGTCTGGCGGAATTCGGTGACGTCGGACTCAGTGCCCATGCAGACATATTCGCGCATGCGGAAAAGCTGCTGGCGGGCGGGATCCTTGGAGGGTTCATGGCGGAAGCAATAGGACTGGATGTCATAGAGACCGCCGCCGGCGGGAAGGGCACCACGTTTGGCGATCGTCGGATAGAGCGGGTAGCAGGCCGCCGGCGTCAGCACGATGTCGGTGGCTTTCTGGTCCTTGGTCCAGTCGCCACCCTCATCCATTGATTTCAGCAGGCTGACATGGTCGAGTTCGCAGCCGCAGAAGGAATGGACCGTGCCGGCGAGCTGCGGAAAGCTCTTCATGTAACCGCTCTTTTCGAAATAGGCGCGGTTGATTCCGGGCGGAAAACGGATCGCTTCAGCGCCGTCGGCGCCACCCGTGCGGTCGATCAGCCGCTCGAATGCGGCAATGACGTCCTCGAACTGGCCGCTGCGTCCATAAAGACCGTCCACACCCGTTTCAATCAGCAGGCCTTCTTCGAACAGTCGATCGAGGAACGATGTTTGCATGTCCATGGTCTTATCCCAAGAGGCTGGTGTCCTGCCTGTGAACCAGCAGGAGATTGGCGGAATTGCCGAGAATACGGTCATTGGAAATCATTAGCCGGGCGGAATGCGCGTCGCGCAGATGCCGGCCGAGACTATAGGGCGTGCCGTTCTTGTAGCCCATGATGCCGCAGACCAGCATGGCGTGATCGATGATCTCAAGAATGGTTTCCGAAGAGCAGATTTTCACATTGTTCATCGCCACCGCGAAGGCCATGGACATCAGCTTTTCGGGATCGCTCTTGGTGTCCTCGTAGGCCTTGATGCCGGCGACGATGTTGGATTTGACCACCTGCAGTTTGGTGGAAACCTCGGCAAGGCGGATCGCGCCGGGAGGGGCGGTGCCGGGCGATTTGCGCGCCGCGGCTCTGACAAAGGATTGCGCGCGCAGCACGGCGTCCGAGGCGATGCCATACCAGACGGCGCTCCACAGGAGATGCGAGCTTGCAAGCATGGATTGCGCGGCGATTTCCGCGAAAGGCTTCGGGAAAATCTGTGCGGCCGGCGCTTCGCCGCGAAACAGGAAACCGTCCGAACAGGTGCCACGCATGCCGAGCGTATCCCAGACATGGGTCTTTTCAAGCGTGTACTGATTTTTCAGGAAGACGGTCATCACCTGATCGGCGGGTGCGGCATCCTTGTGGGCGCGTGAGGTGATGAGGATCGCATCGGCATTGCTGCCGTAGGAAATGACGGTGGCATCCTTTTCCAGCCGACAGCTGTCTCCTTCGACCTCGATCGCGCAGATGGAGTTGCGCAGATTGCCGCCAATGCCGCCTTCGGTGGTCGCGGAGCCGAGCAGTAGCTGTTCGCCGGCAACGCGGCGCATAAAACCCGGATGCCAGGTGCTGTCGACCCCATGTTCCACCAGGCTGGACAGCTTGATGTGGTGCATGGCGAAAATCATTGCGGTTGCCGAACAGGCCTGGCCGAGCCGGGCGCAGATATCGGCGATCTCTTGAATGGAGGCGCCTTCGCCGCCGAGTGAGGAGGGCACCTGAATGCCGAGGAGACGTTCGTGGCGCAAGGCATCGACGGCTTCCTGCGGGAAGCGGCCGGTGACATCCACGTCATCCGCATGCTTTGCGGCAATGGTCGCGACACGGCCCGCGCGCGCGGACAGCGTTTCATCCTGCGGCGCTACGGTCACGTTCATCAGGCAGCCTCTTTACCATCCAGAATGAGCTTAACGGTGTCTTCAATGGCCTTGATGCTGGCGAAAGACTTGCGGTTCAACAGGTTGTCGGGGAATTCGATATCGAATGCTTCTTCGATACCCAACATCAGTTGTACGGATGCGAAGGAAGAGAGGCCTGCCGCATAAAGATCTGCTTCATCTGCAATCGTATCGACGGGGGTGGGAAGCTGGCCGAATTTTGCCAGTATTTCACGAATAGTCGCATTCATTCCGACGTATCTCCAATGAAATCAACATTAGGAAGGTTTGTGCTTATCGTTATGCCGCAAACGATAATATTCACCTAAACCGTTAGGTTAATTACAACTAACGGCAGCATGCGTCATTCCCGCACCTTTGCCAAGCGTTGATGAGCGGCCTTGACAAAAGGCGGGCAGTGTCTTTTGCTGTGGCCATTCACCAGGGGTGTCCCGTCAAGGGGCTGAGATTCTGCTTTCATGCGCAGTGACCCGTTGAACCTGATCCAGTTCATACTGGCGTAGGGACGGTGCAAAGACCTGATGTCGGGCAGGCGCATGGCGCCGTGAGTCGGCACTTCGGTATTTTCCATCATTCCGGCTCGAACTGGGTCTCCACAGTCAAACTTTGGAGCCTCAAGATGAATATCGTTGCCAAGACCATCCCGCTTGTCGTCACCACCGGGCCGCATGCCGCTTCCACGAAAATCCATAAACCGGGAATTTTGCATCCGCATATTCGCGTGCCGATGCGCGAGATCGCGGTGCACCCAACGGCGGGCGAACCGCCGGTGACGGTGTATGATTCCTCCGGTCCCTATACCGATCCCAGCCACCCCGTCCTGATCGAAAACGGTCTCCCGCGCCTGCGTCATGACTGGGTCGTGGCGCGCGGTGATGTCGAGGCTTATGAGGGACGGCACGTCAAGCCGGAGGATAACGGCTTTGCCACCGGCGAACGCCTGACGCCGGAGTTTTCCGTGCGCCACCAGCCGCTGAAAGCGACGATGGGCAAAGCGGTGACGCAGCTTGCCTATGCGCGGGCCGGCATCATCACGCCGGAAATGGAATTCATCGCCATCCGCGAAAATCTCGGGCGCGAGGCGGCGAAGGAAAAGCTTGCGCGTGACGGCGAGAGTTTCGGCGCGCATATCCCTGACTATGTCACGGCGGAATTCGTGCGTCAGGAAGTGGCATCGGGTCGCGCCATCATTCCCGCCAATATCAACCACCCGGAACTTGAGCCGATGATCATCGGCCGCAATTTTCTGGTGAAGATCAACGCCAATATCGGCAATTCCGCCGTCACCTCCTCCATGGCGGAAGAGGTGGAGAAGATGGTCTGGGCCATCCGCTGGGGTGCGGATACCGTCATGGATCTCTCAACCGGCCGCAACATCCACAATATCCGCGAATGGATCATCCGCAATTCGCCGGTGCCGATCGGCACGGTGCCGCTTTATCAGGCGCTGGAGAAGGTCAACGGTATTGCTGAAGACCTCAACTGGGAGGTGTTTCGCGATACGCTGATCGAGCAGGCGGAGCAGGGGGTGGATTATTTCACCATCCATGCCGGGGTGCGGCTGCATTACATTCCACTCACCGTCAACCGTGTCACCGGCATCGTCTCGCGGGGCGGTTCGATCATGGCCAAGTGGTGTCTGCATCACCACAAGGAAAGTTTCCTCTATGAGCACTTCGAGGAGATTTGCGACATCTGCCGCGCTTATGACGTCTCCTTCTCGCTGGGTGACGGCCTGCGTCCCGGCTCGATTGCCGACGCCAATGATGCGGCGCAGTTTGCCGAGCTGGAGACGCTGGGCGAGTTGACGCAGATCGCCTGGGCCAGGGATTGCCAGGTAATGATCGAAGGCCCCGGCCATGTGCCGATGCACAAGATCAAGGAAAACATGGACAAACAGCTGAAGACCTGCGGCGAGGCGCCTTTCTATACGCTTGGGCCGCTCACGACGGATATCGCGCCCGGTTACGACCACATCACCTCAGGCATCGGGGCGGCGATGATCGGCTGGTTCGGCACGGCAATGCTCTGCTATGTCACGCCGAAGGAACATCTCGGTCTGCCTGACCGCAACGACGTGAAGGTCGGTGTCATCACCTACAAGATCGCCGCCCACGCCGCCGATCTTGCCAAGGGCCATCCGGCCGCGCAGGTACGGGACGATGCGCTGTCGCGCGCGAGGTTCGAGTTCCGCTGGGAAGACCAGTTCAACCTGTCGCTCGACCCGGATACCGCGCGTTCCTTCCATGATGAGACCCTGCCGAAAGAGGCTCACAAGGTTGCGCATTTCTGCTCCATGTGCGGGCCGAAATTCTGCTCGATGCGGATTTCCCACGATATCCGTGCCGAGGCGCAGAAGGAGGGACTGGAAGCCATGGCCGCCCGCTTCAAGGAGGGTGGCGAGCTTTATATGCCGCTGCCGACGCCCGCGAGCGCTGAATAAAATGCGTGTTCTCGTCAAGGGAACGGGGGTCGCCGGTTTGACGGCGGCCTTCGAACTGGCACGGAGTGGCGTCACCGTGGAGGTTTCGGAGTGCCATGCCAAACCGTCCCGCGGCGCGTCCTTTTTTGCAGGCGGCATGCTGGCGCCCTGGTGTGAGCGTGAAAGCGCGGAAGAGGCGGTTCTGACACTCGGCCAGGCGGCGCTTGACTGGTGGGATGAAGCGACGCTCGGCCTTGTGGTCCGCAACGGCACGCTGGTGGTCGCGCCCGCCCGTGACAAAGCGGAGCTTTCGCGTTTTGCATCGCGGACCAGCGGTTATCGCTGGGTGGACGAGGCCGAAATCGCCGATCTCGAGCCCGATCTTGCAGGCCGCTACCGGTCCGCGCTCTATTTTCCGGATGAGGGGCATCTCGATCCGCGCCTTGCGCTTGCATCGCTGTATCAACGGCTTTGCAGCATGGGTGTGCGGTTTCATATGGGTGTACCCGTGGATGAACGGCCGTTCGACCGGGTGGTGGATTGCACCGGGCCTGCGGCAGTGGGCAAGATTCCCCGCCTTCGTGGTGTGCGGGGAGAGATGCTCTATCTCGCCACGTCGGAGGTTTCTCTCTCCCGTCCCGTCCGGCTGCTGCATCCGCGCATTCCGCTCTACGTCGTGCCGCGCGAGCCCGGCCGTTTCATGGTGGGCGCGACGATGATCGAGACGGAGGACGCGGGGGCAATTTCCGCCCGTTCGATGATGGAATTCCTCAATGCCGCCTATGCCGTGCACCCGGCCTTCGCGGAAGCGGAGATCATCGAGACCGGCACGGGCGTGCGTCCCGCCTATCCCGACAATCTGCCAAAAGTCACCGAGGATGGCCGGACCATCTTCATCAACGGCGCGCACCGGCATGGCTTTCTGCTCTCACCGGCCATGGCGCGGCAGGCGGCGCGGATTATTTGCCAAAATCTATCTCAAAAGGAACAGGATCATGAAACTTCTTGTCAATGGCGACGAGCTTGACGTCGTCGCTGAAACGCTGGCTCGTCTGCTCGCCAGCCTCGATTACGAAGGCGACTGGCTGGCGACGGCGGTCAATGGTGATCTGGTGCATTCGGAAGAACGCGCCAATTATGTGCTGAAGGCTTTCGATCGCGTCGAAATCCTCTCGCCGATGCAGGGAGGCTGAGGCCATGTTGACGCTTTATGGCCGCAAGGTCTCGTCCCGTCTTCTCCTCGGCACGGCGCGGTATCCATCGCCTGCCGTGCTCGCGGATGCGGTGCGGGCGAGCGATACGGATATTCTGACGATTTCGCTACGCCGGGAAATGGCAGGCGGCAAGAAAGGCGGTCAGTTCTTCGAGCTGATCCGCGAACTGGACCGTCACATTCTGCCCAATACCGCCGGGTGCCACACCGTCAAGGAAGCGGTGCTGACCGCGAAGATGGCGCGGGAGGTGTTTCGCACCAACTGGATCAAGCTGGAGGTTATCGGTCATCATGATACGTTGCAGCCCGATGTCTTCGCGCTTGTCGAGGCTGCGAAAATCCTCTGTGGCGAGGGGTTTGAGGTCTTTCCTTATATGACGGATGATCTCGTCGTCGCCGAAAAGCTGCTGGAGGCCGGCTGCAGGGTGCTGATGCCTTGGTGCGCGCCGATCGGCAGCGCCATGGGGCCGCTCAATCTGACGGCGCTGAAATCGATGCGGGCGCGGTTTCCCGAAGTACCACTGATCGTGGATGCCGGTATCGGCCGGCCCTCCCATGCGGTGACCGTGATGGAGCTTGGTTACGATGCCGTTCTCCTCAACACGGCGGTTGCGGGTGCGGGCGACCCAGTCGGCATGGCGGAGGCTTTTGCCCGCGCCATAGAGGCAGGCCATCAGGCGTATCTTTCGGGGCCGCTGGAGCCACGAGACATGGCCGTTCCTTCGACCCCTGTTATCGGGACGGCGGTTTTCTCCTGATCGCCGCTTTCCGCCAAGGTCGGGCATGTCACCTTTTGCGTTGACAGTGTCCCGTGGCGGCGGGATACCGGGAGTAAAGGGGAACAGCATGGCGGCACACAACAATCTTCTCACGGATATCGACGGTATTCTGGTCGGCAATGTCACCGATCTCTCCCTCGGCTCCGGCGTTACGGCGATTGTTTTCGAAAAGCCTGCCGTTGCTTCCGGTTCGGTTCTCGGCGGTGCGCCCGGCGGGCGCGATACCGGCCTGCTGGACCCGTCCATGACGGTTGAAACGGTGGATGCACTGGTACTTTCCGGTGGCTCCGCCTTTGGGCTGGATGCGGCGGGCGGTGTTCAGGCCGGATTACGTGAGATCGGTCGTGGCTTGCAGGTGGGCTCCACCCGTGTGCCCATCGTGCCGCAGGCGATCCTCATGGATATGTTGAATGGCGGGAATAAGGATTGGGGGCTGCATTCGCCCTATCGTGAGATGGGATATGCGGCTTTCAAGGCGGCGGGCCGTGACCCTTTCGAACTTGGAACGGCGGGTGCAGGAACGGGCGCGACGACCGCGACTTTCAAGGGCGGGCTCGGTTCGGCAAGCGCCATCAGTTCTGGCGGATACAAGGTTGCGGCAATCGTTGCCGTCAATGCCCTTGGTTCCGCAACCGTCGGCACGAGCCGCCATTTCTGGTCAGCACCTTTTGAAGTGCATGGCGAATTCGGCGATCACGGTTTTCCCGCTCGTTTTACAGCGGATGATACGGCGCTTCGCCTCAAGGGCGTCAATCTCACCGCGACGACCATCGGCGCCGTGGTAACCGATGCGGTGCTCACCAAGGCGCAGACCCATCGCCTCTCCATCATGGCGCATGACGGGCTTGCGCGTGCGGTTCTGCCCGCCCATCTGCCGAGCGATGGCGACACCATGTTCGCGGCCGCGACTGGTGACAAACCTCTGGAGGGCGGCGCTCATTTTGCCGAGCTTTGCTATCTCGCGACAATAGTGATGGCGCGGGCGGTGGCGCGCGGCGTCTATGAGGCGACGGCGTTACCTGTGGATGGGGCGCAGAGGGCCTATCGTGACATTCATGGCCGGGGTTTTTGAACCATGAGCGAGAAACGCCTGCCACTGAAACCCGTTCTCCGCATCGATTTTCCACCCGGAGAGCGTCTGGGGCACGGCAAGGTCGAGTTGATGCAATTGATTGCCGAGACGGGATCGATCTCCGCCGCCGGTCGGGCAATGGACATGTCCTATCGACGCGCATGGCTGCTGGTGGATGCGCTGAACCACATGTTCAGGCAGCCGGTGATCTGTTCCCAGCGCGGCGGCAAGCAGGGCGGCGGTGCGGCACTGACTGTCTTCGGCACCGCATTGCTGGAGCGTTATCGTGACATGGAAGAGCGGATGAACGAGGCCCTGCGCGGGGATATCGACTGGCTGGAGGCCAACCGCAACCCGCAAGATGCGCTCAATAGGGATCGAGAGCCGCCGACTTTATGATCGCATGAACCGGTTTGCCGGGTTCCAGATGCAGTCGCTCGCGGGAGAGGTCGGTGATGCGCGACTGGATAATATCACCGCCGCAATCCACCTGTATCGTCACCATTCCGTCTTCGCTCTCCGAGATACCGGCGACATGGCCTTCGAGAATGTTGAGCGCACTGAGACCCTCGGGTTTTACCAGAGCCAGCATGACATCACGTGCAGGTATCAGCACCCGTGCAGGGGTGCCGGCTGTTGCCTTTTTTGCCGGAACCTGCAGGAGCGCCGCATTGAGCCTGACGGCGGCAAGCCCGTGTCTTTCATCGAAGCTTTCGATGTTTCCTGAAAGGATGCTGCCTGCTTCCCGGCGCTCGAGATGGGTGCTGAAATCGGGTCTCGACAGCACCTCGGATGCTTTTCCCTCAGCCTCCACCTTGCCGTCTTTCATCACCACGACGCGGTCGGCGAGGCGGGCGACTTCCTGGATGGAATGGCTGACATAAACGATCGGGATGTTCGTCTCGTCGCGCAACCGCTCGAGATAGGGAATGATCTCGGCTTTGCGCTGCTCGTCCAGCGAGGCGAGCGGTTCGTCCATCAGCAGCAGTCTTGGCGATGAGAGTAGTGCGCGACCGATGGCGACACGCTGTTTTTCCCCGCCGGAGAGCCTGTTCGGGCGACGCTGCAGAAGATGGCCGATGCCGAGCATGTCGATGATGCGGTCGTCATTCGCATTTGTGTCTTTGCCCGCGGCGAACCATCTGCCGTATCGCAGGTTCTGCGCCACGCTGAGATGCGGGAAGAGTCGCGCCTCCTGAAAGACATAACCGAAGCGGCGTTTATGGGCCGGCAGAAACAGCCGTTTTCCGCTATCGGCCAATACTTCGCCGTCGAGTGAAACTTTTCCTTCATCCGGCCGCAGCAGGCCGGCAATGATGCGGATCATCGATGTCTTGCCGGAGCCCGAGCGCCCGAAAAGTGCGGTCACACCGCCTTCGGAGGTGAAGGACGCGTCGAGTTCGAAAGCGCCGAGGCGGTGACGGGTAGAGACTGAAAGCGTCATTCCATGCTCACCCGTTTGCCGATGATGCGGGCCAGAAACTCCGAGACGAGCAACGCGAGCATGGAAATGATGACCGAGACAATGGTGAGGCGCAACGCGCCGGCATCGCCGCCCGGCACCTGCGTGAAGGTGTAGATGGCGGCGGACAACGTCTGGGTCTCGCCCGGAATATTGGACACGAAGGTGATGGTCGCACCGAATTCGCCCATGGCCTTGGCGAAAGCGAGGATCATGCCGGCGATGATGCCGGGCAGCGTCAGTGGCAGGGTGACGGTGAGGAACACCCAGAGCGGGCTTGCCCCCAATGTTCCCGCCGCCTCTTCCAGCTTGCGGTCCACCGCTTCGATGGAGAGACGGATGGAGCGCACCATCAGCGGAAAGGCCATGACGGCGCAGGCAAGTGCCGCACCTGTCCAGCGAAAGGAAAAAACAATGCCAAACCAGCTATCGAGAAATTGGCCGATTGCGCCTCTGCGGCCGAAGAGGACCAGCAGCAGAAAGCCGGTGACGACGGGTGGCAGAATGAGGGGCAGGTGGACGATGCCGTTGAGCAGCGATTTGCCCCAGAAGCGGCCGCGCGCCAGCGCCACGGCCACAGCGATGCCGAAGGGCAGGCTGGCAAACATGGCGATGGAGGACACCCACAGGCTGAGCCTGATTGCCGTCCATTCTTCAGGGCTGAGTGTCCACCAATGCAATGCCATATCCTGCAATCATCATGTTTCATGGCCCGCCGGAAAGCGGGGCCTGAAGCAAGCTTATTTCAAAACGGTAAAGCCTTGCTTTTCGAAGAAGGGCGTCGCCTTCGCGGACTTCAGGAAATCCAGATAGGACTTCGCTGCCGGAGATTTTGCTTCCGAAAGAATGGCAACCGGGTAGATGATCGGCGGATGGCTGTCTTCCGGGAAGGTGCCGACGATTTTCACGCCGGGATCGGCGGCGGCGTCGGTCTGGTAGACGATGCCATAGGGGGCTTCGCCGCGCGAGACGAGTAGTAGTGCTGCGCGCACGCTCTCTGCGCTGGCGACTTTCTTTTCGACCGAGGACCAGACGCCGAGTTTTTCCAGCGCGGCCTTGCCGTATTTACCAGCAGGAACGGAATCGACTGCACCCATGGCGAGGCGGCCATCGCCGACGAGAGCCGCAAGATCGAAGCCCTGCTTGATATCGACCGGCTTTGCCTTGTCTGCGGGCGCGACGAGAACGATGCGATTGCCGAGAAGATTGGAGCGGCTGTCGCCATTGATCAGCTTCTTGTCGGCGACATAGTCCATCCATGCGAGGTCGGCAGAGATGAAAATATCCGCAGGCGCGCCCTGTTCGATCTGCTTGGCGAGCGCTGAGCTTGCGGCATAAGAAACCGTCGCTTCGTTGCCGCTTTCCTTGGCCCATTCCGCATTGATGGCGTCGAGCGCATTTTTCATGCTCGCGGCGGCAAACACCGTAACCTTTTCGGCGGCATGGGCCGGAACAGCCACAAAGGAGGCCGCCATCCAGAAGGATGTGGCGGCGGCAATGGTTTTGAAGAAGCTGCGGCGCATAAGTCTCATGATGTCCCCCAGGGTCAGATGTATTCCGATGAATATAACGATAGGCCTATAGGGCAATCATTATATTTTCAAGGATATATCGATGCGATGAGGAAAGAGGTCGCTGTGAGTGTTTATGCAGAGGGATGATCAAGGTCAAAAAGCTTTCCGTCGTCATGCTCGGGCTTGTCCCGAGCATCTGCAACGCCTTGATTTTATTGGACGTGATTAGATCCTTGGGACAAGCCCAAGGATTGTTTGTTGCTTTCCGGGTATTGTCGGTGCGGGACTGCGGGCCCTTCACAGCCCGCAGTCCCGGCGGCGGGCGACCGTCCAAGGATCGGGATCACGCCCGACGTCATCAAGGTTCCCTGCCGCCTTTGCTTCACCGCTTGGAGAGTTGATTGGGCCGCTGATCGCCACGCCCGCAAACAATCCGAAGCCTGCAAAGGATAGCAGACCTATGGACTTTTTGCACACGCCACCCCTTCGATGCCTCGGTGTCGATGTCGCCAAGGACAGTCTCGTCGCCAGCGAGGGTAGCCGCATCCTGACCGTCGACAACAACCGCTGCGGCGTCCGCGCGCTGCTCAAGACGATGCGGCCGGATTTCGTCATCTGCGAACCGACCGGCGGATACGAGCTCATGCTGCTGGAGGAATGCCTCAAAGTGGGCATTGCCTGCCATCGCGCCGATGTGATGAAGCTCAAAGCCTATATCCGTTCGCTGGGAACGCTTGGCAAAAGCGACGCCATCGACGCCAGACAGATGGCTGCCTATGGCTGCGAGCGTTGGGCGAGGTTGCCGCTATGGCATGCGCCGGATGCCGATGAGGTGGAATTGCAGGTGTTGGTGCGGCGCAGGACCGATCTGGTGGCGCTCAGGGTAGCCGAGCAGAACCGCTCTAAAGCCCCTGGCGCAAAGGCTATCGCAGCCTCGTTCAAGGCCATGCTCGGTGCCATCCAGCGCCAGATCGACGCCCTCGATGGCCAAATCGCAGCGCTCGTCGAAAGAAGCGACAGGCTTGCCAGGCGCATCCGTATCTGCACCACGGTCAGCGGCGTCGGAACCCTAAGCGCTGCAAACCTGATCGCCCAGCTGCCGGAACTCGGCTCCCTGCATCGCCGCCAGGCCGCAGCCCTTGCCGGAACCGCTCCCCATCCCAGCGAAAGCGGAAACGCCAAAGGTCGACGGCGACAGCGCGGCGGAAGACCCCAGGCCAAAACCGCATTGTTCATGCCCGCAATGTGTGCAGCACAGGGAAAGGGACAGTTCGCCCCCTTCTACGAACGCCTCATCCGAAACGGAAAACCGCCCATCGTCGCTATCGCCGCAACCATGCGAAAGATCGTCGTGACCATAAACGCAAGGCTCAGGGACGACTTGTTACAACAGAGTTGATGACGTCGAGTTTGAGGGCAGGTTTTTCCTTATCAAGGCCGCCCGCTCTGCCTGATCAAAAACGCTCGCCGGCGAAATGGGCGATCTGTGCGCCCGCCTCGTAATAGGCTTCCTTCACGGCGCGCAAAGCCTGTGCTTTCGGTTCCGTCACCGGCAAGGGCAGATCGGCTTCGGCGATTTCGCCGAGAATATGCTGGGCAATCACCTTGCCGAAGGCCGTCCCCGGCGCGATGCCGCGGCCGTTGTAACCTGAGAAGCCGACGACATTCTCCGCGAATTTATGGAAGCGTGGCACGGCATTGTCCGTCATGCCGATCTGGCCATACCATTCACATTCGAATTCCGTGTCACCCAGCTGCGGGAAAAGCCGCTTCAGCGAGCGTTTCGCCCAGGCACGATGAATGGCGGCGCCGGTGCCACGCAGTGCACCGACACTGCCGAAGACGAGCCGACCGGCCTTGTCCATACGGAAGGATGACAGGATTTCCTTCGTATCCCAGCAGCCCTGCCGACCGGGCAGGATGCTTTTCTGAAGGTTGTCGCTGAGCGGCCTGGTCGCGAAATTGAAATAGGGCAAGTAAACCTGTTCCTCGCGGATAATCTGCCAGGGGCCGGTGCTGTAGGCCTCGGTTGCGACGACAATCCATTTTGCCGTTACCGATCCTTCCGGCGTTTTCACCACCCATTTTGCGCCGTTGCGGCCGGTTTCGTTGACCGGGCTTGCTGTATGCAGCCGGACGCCCGCCTTTAGTGCTGCGCCGGCAAGGCCACGAACATAGGCCAGTGGCTGGATCGTGCCGGCGCGGCTGTCGAGAAGCGCACCGGAATAGGCGGTGCTGCCGATATAGCTCGCTGTCTCGTCAGCATCGAGAACTCGAACCGGCGCGCCTCTCGCCGACCATTGTTCGCAACGCTTACGGATTTCAGCGAGGCCTTTTTCACCGACGGCGCAATGCAAAGTCCCATTTTTCTCGATCTCGCAGGGAATGCCGTGTTTTTCCACCAGTTCGCGGACGAGAAGCGGCGCATCGCCCAGAAGATCGAGAAGCCGTTCGCCGTAGGTCTCGCCCAGCACATCGGGAAGCTCTTTGGGCATGACCCACATGCCGCCATTGATGAGGCCGACATTACGCCCCGCGCCGCCAAAACCGATCTCTTTCGCTTCCAGCAGGATGACGTCGAGACCACGTTCGGCAAGATGCAGCGCGGCGGATTGTCCGGTGAAACCACCGCCGACGACCACGACGTCGGCAACCGCATCGCCTTCCAGCGCCGGTGTCACGGGCGGCTGCGGCGCGGTCTTTTCCCAGAGGCCATGCGTGCGCGGGTCGTTATACATCGTTCCACCATAGTGCGGGCGAGTTCATTTGATTTGCGTATGAGTGACAAGCCCTTGTTTATGAGACTTTACAAGCCAGTCTGTCTGTTGAATATCGACATATCGTCAAGAGTTCATTCCGTGAGGGAATATGGTTCTGCCGCCGCGCCGTTTTCTGCCGTCGCTTTCGCTGCTGGCGGCTTTCGAGGCCGCATCGCGCACCGGCAGCGTTACCGCAGCGGCAAGGGAGCTCGGCCTGACACAGGGTGCGGTCAGCCGGCAGATTCTGGCGCTTGAAGAGCAGCTTGGTGTGGCACTGTTCCTGCGTGAACGGCAGACCATCCGCTTGACCCGGGCGGGGGAAGGTTACGCGCGGGAAATCCGCGAGGCTTTGCGGCGTATTTCGACGGCGTCCCTCAATCTGCGCGCCAATCCGGATGGTGGCACGCTCAATCTCAGCGTGCTGCCCAGCTTCGGCACACGCTGGCTGGTGCCCCGCCTTCCGGATTTCATCGCCCGGCATCCCGGCATTTCGGTCAATCTTCTGACGCGGTCGTCGCTGTTCGATTTCCGCACCGATACCGTCGATGCGGCGATCCATTTCGGTTTGCCGCATTGGCCGGGCACCGAACTGGTTTTCCTGATGCATGAAAAGGTCATTCCGGTGTGTAGCCCGGCTTTCAAGGAACTTTACGGGCTTTCTCGGCCGGATGATCTGCTGCATGTACCACTCCTGCACATGACAACCCGGCCGGACGCCTGGGAACAATGGTTTCGCAGCCATGATGTGCGTTTCGACAATGTGCACGGCATGCTGTTCGATCAGTTCACGACGATTGCCGAGGCGTCGAGCGCTGGCGTCGGGGCTTCGCTTGTGCCGTCCTTCATGATCGAGGAGGAATTGCGAAGCGGCCGTCTGGTCTCAGCCGTTGCGGGGGAAGTGGAAAGCGACGAAGCCTATTATCTTGCCTGCATGCCGGACCGCGCGACCTATCCGCCCCTTGAAAGTTTCCGGCGCTGGATCGTTTCTCAGGCCGCAATCGGCAGGGATGTCGCCGGTGAAGACTTTTCGGCGTAAATCGGGGACGGTCTTGCAAGAGCGCCGCGGCTAAGCCAATAGTGCGCCATGACGTGTGGCGGACGGCGCCACGCACCGCAAATTCCAATACGGGAGGTGTCCGTGAAGCCCATTTTTGTTCAGCTTCAATGCGAGCCCGGCAAGACCTATGATGTCGCCGATGCCATTTATAAAACAGAACTCGTTTCCGAGCTTTATTCCACCAGCGGCGAATATGATCTGATGCTGAAAATCTATCTTCCGCAGGAGGAAGATATCGGCAAATTCATCAATCAGCATATCGTCAATATTCCCGGCATCGTCCGTTCGCTGACGACGCTGACCTTCACCGCGTTCTGACTCTATTCCGATCCTTTGACAGGACATCCGCGTGGAGGGAAAGCCTTTTCAGCGTAAAGACTTGGTGGCGAGTGGCAGCCTTAAGGCTTGTTGCGGGCAACAGGAATGAGGGAAGAATTTGGAGCGTCAGGAAGGCCGTATACACAGCCCTTGGCTCCAATCCTGATTTACAGGTACTTTTTCAGCTCACTGCATCAGAACTTTTGAGACGTCGCGAATGGCTTGTGGTCAGCCGCTCAGACGAATTGATACACTAAAAGCGCGCCATCGACCCCGTGTTCGGGATACGATATCGGGCGCGCTTTGGTTTTGACGGGGACGTGGCAGCGATTGCGTAACGGGTTTCCCGCATCAGGCCGCGGCCAGATTCCGGCTGCGCACCAGATCGCGGATCGCGATGCGCACGTCGTCGGCGCTGTCGAACTTCTGTTCGTCCAGGTCGTGAACGTGGAACTTCACCGCGATGAACTTCAGCCGGTCGTTGTCCGGTATGACGATGCCGACGGGTTCGCCAGCGAATTCAATAACTTGCTTTTGCATAGGTATACTCCCGCTGTGGCTCATTAACACAGCATGTTGTCGAACTGATTTTCAGAAAATTGAGACCGTCAGGTCACATTCGACAGCAGCGGGAACACGTGGATTTAAATCCAGCATTCCAGGACACAAGACCAAGGATTGCGTTGATGTTGATATGTTTTGACATGACACACTCCCTGTATTGGTGTTGGCCCAGAATCAGGAGACTCGTTCTCCAGTTCCACACTGATAATCCAGACCAGCACTAAAATCAATGCTGATTGTTATAGGTAGAATATTTTTCTTTATGATGACAGGAGAGGGGCGGAAATGTGAAATTTTTGTTTTCGTGGGAAGCCGCCGCGAAAAGCCCGGCGTGGCGAGCTTTTTATGCTTTTTTTTAATAGCTGCCGGATGTCGCCGGCGGGTAAATATGATCGTTTCCGTTGAAGTCGGAGACGGAGTAACAGCCATCGCGGGTTTTTTCGGCCGCATTTCGGCCGATCATGGCCTTGCCGTGACCGCCGGGGATGTCGAGAACATAGGTCGGCTGGCAAAGACCGGAGACATGCCCGCGCAAGGCGGAAACGATTCGCTGCCCCTCTTCGATCGTCAACCGGAAATGGCTTGTGCCCGGGGCAAGATCGGGATGGTGCAGATAATAGGGCTTGATACGGTTTTCGACAAAGCTGCGCATCAGGTCGGCCAGAACCGCCGGATCATCGTTGATGCCCTTCAAAAGAACGGTCTGGCTGACCATGGCTATGCCTGCATCGATCAACCGTGCGCAGGCGTTGCTGGCAGCGTCGCCGAGTTCGCGGGCGTGATTGGCATGCAGGGCGACATAGGTGGTTTTGCCGCTCGCCTTCAATGCTTCGATCAGTGGCGCGTCAATGCGATCGGGATCGACAACCGGCACGCGGGTATGGAAACGGACGATCTTGACGTGCGGTATGTCCCTTAGCCGTTTCATCAGGTCTGACAATCGTCGTGGCGAGAGCACCAGAGGATCGCCACCGGTGAGGATGACCTCCCAGATAGCCGGGTTCTCTTTTATATAGGCGAATGCAGCGTCCAGTTCTTCCGGGCTCATCATCCCGTTGCCCTGCGGGCCGACCATTTCGCGGCGGAAACAGAAACGGCAATAGACCGGGCAAACATGCACCGCCTTCAAAAGCACGCGGTCGGGATAACGGTGAACGATGCCGTGGACGGGGCTATGGGCGTCGTCGCCGATCGGATCGTCGCGTTCTTCGGGAAGATGGACGAGTTCGGCGAGGTCAGGCACAAATTGCCGGGCGATCGGATCCTGCGGATCGTGACTATCCATCAGCCCGGCAACCGCTGGCGTGATGGCGAGCGCATAACGCTGCGTCACCGCGCGCAGGCCCTCAAGCGCCTCTGCTTCGATCAGCCCCGCTTCGAGCAGCGCTTCCGGTGTCTTGATGGTTTCAAACCTTGTCATCGTCCATATTCCGCGACGGGCGCCCACATGACGAGATCGATGCGGGGTGCGCCGGTTGCCAACATCACCAGCCGGTCGAAACCGAGCGCTATGCCGCTTGCCGGGGGCATGGTCGCAAGTGCGGCCAGAAAATCCTCGTCCAGTGGATAGGTCTCTCCATAAACCCGCTGTTTCTCGGCCATCTCCATTTCGAAACGGCGTCTCTGTTCGGCAGCATCGGTCAATTCACCGAAGGCATTGGCAAGTTCCACGCCGCAGGCATAAAGCTCGAAGCGTTCCGCCACTCGGGCATCGCCAGGCGATTTGCGGGCAAGGGCCGCTTCGCTGGTGGGATATTCATCAAGAATGGTTGCGTGGCCGAAACCGAGTTCCGGCTCCACCCGCTCGACGATGACGCGGCTGAACATATCCGCCCAGGTATCGTCATCGGCCACACGAATGCCGGCATTGGTGAGGCTTGCGGCGAGGTGCCGTTCATCCGTTTCGCCATTGCGGCCGATGGTCGCCAGAAGATCGATACCGGCATAACGTTCGAAGGCCTCGGCAACGCTCAGACGTTCCGGCTCGAGGAAGGGATCGACGCTGCGGCCGCGATAGGTGAAATGTTTCGTCCCGGTTGTTTCGGCCGCAAGCGCCAGAAGATTGGCGCTGTCCTTCATCAGGCTCTCATAGGTTTCGCCGACCCTATACCATTCCAGCATGGTGAATTCCGGGTGGTGCAGGGGGCCTCTTTCCCGGTTCCTGTAAACATGAGCGAAACAGGAAATGCGTTTTTCACCGGCGGCGAGCAGCTTTTTGCAGGCGAATTCCGGCGAGGTATGGAGATAGAGCGGCACGGCCTCGCCGCCCGGCGTCAGGCCCTCGGTGGCAAAGGCGTGCAGATGCGCTTCATTGCCGGGGGAAACCTGCAGGGTGGCAGTGTCGACTTCGAGAAAATCGGCACGCGCGAAATAGCCGCGGAAGGCCGACTGGATCGCGTTGCGGCCAAGGAGAAAAGCGCGGCGATCGGCGTGGACATCAGGTGTCCACCAGGGCGACATTGTCTCGTTGCTTGCGCGCATCGTCTGTTCTTTTCCGTCTTCTCTGCGGCGCCCGATTGCGGGGAAACAGTCCGCAAAACGCCTGAATGCATCATTTAAAGCAATTCCGGGCGGAAAACCGCTAGGCACTCTTCCGCGAATTGCTGTAGAAGGCTGGCAATTCGCGCGGATTTAAGGTAGTTGCGCCCCAGAAAAAAGACAAAACGTCTGCCGGGGCCGGTGCTGCCGCGCAGTCCTTTACGACGCATTTCATCGAGTTACAAGGAAGTCATATGGTCAAGGTTATCGCCTCATCCGTCCGCAAGGGCAATGTTCTCGACGTGGACGGCAAGCTTTACGTCGTTCTCACCGCGCAGAACTTCCACCCGGGCAAGGGTACGCCGGTCACGCAGGTGGACATGCGCCGCATCGTTGATGGCACGAAGGTCTCCGAGCGCTGGCGCACCACCGAGCAGGTCGAGCGGGCTTTCGTCGAAGACCTGAACTTCCAGTTCCTTTATGAAGATGGCGAAGGCTTCCACTTCATGAACCCTGAGAACTACGATCAGGTCGTGGTCGATGTCGAGACGATGGGTGACCAGAAGGCCTATCTGCAGGAAGGCATGACCTGCGTTCTTTCCATTCACGAAGGCAATCCGCTGGCTGTCGAACTGCCGCGTCATGTCACGCTGGAAATCGTGGAAACGGAACCGGTTGTGAAGGGCCAGACGGCTTCTTCTTCCTACAAGCCGGCAATTCTCTCCAATGGCATCCGCACGATGGTTCCGCCGCATATCGATGCCGGCATCCGCGTGGTCATCGCAACGGAAGACAATTCCTACGTCGAGCGCGCCAAGAACTGAGCCTGAAGGCTGGGTAAGCACAAAGCACCGGGCGACCGGTGCTTTTTTTATTTTGTGACGTGAAATAACAAAAAGCCCGCGTCGAAACGCGGGCTCTTTGTTTGTCTTTTTTGGCGCTGGTTACATACGCTTGGCAGCAACAGCAGCGGCGATCGTCGGACCACCCTTCGATGTGGCCGTCTGGCCAACGGCGTAACCGCCGCCGAGTGCAACGCTCAATGCTACGTAATCCTGCGCCGCCTGCTGGATGGCCGTTGCAAGCTGTGACTGGGCGTCGGAGACGTTACGCTGGGCGTCGAGAACATCAAGGAGCGAGGACGCGCCGTCGCGATAGCTGGCGGTCGCCAGCGAGAGCGCCTCCTGATAGGAGGAAACGGTTCTGCGATACGCACTGACAGTCTGCTGATCGCGATTAAGCGCAGTCAGGGCGTTTTCGACTTCTTCCACCGCATTCAGAACGGTCGCCTTCCAGGCAAGGTACTGTTCACGGGCAACGGACTTCTGGATGTCAACGCCAGCGCGCAGTCTTCCGCCATCAAGGATCGGCAGCGTGATCGAAGGGCCAAAGCCCCAGCCATTGGACGTGCCGCTCGCACCATTGCTGATTTTGGTGAAGCTCGGGGTAATCGAACCGCTCAGCGTGATGCTTGGATAGAGCTGCGCCTCTGCAACGCCAATATCCGCCACCGCAGCCGCGAGCTGGCGTTCAGCAACGCGGATATCCGGTCTGTTGCGAATAAGGTCGGCCGGAATACCAGTACGCGGAATGGTGCGGGCAACAGGCTGGCGCGCGCCTCTTTGAAGCTCCATCACAAGCGAGTCGGCTGGCATGCCGAGCAAGGTTGCGATGCGATGTGCCGCACGACGGAAATTCGTTTCCAGAGCAGGCATCTGAGCCAGGGTGGAATTGACGAGACCTTCCGACTGAACGACATCCAGGCGGGAGGCCGCGCCGGCGTCAAGCTGCAGCTTCGTCAGGCTGAGTGTCTCGCGACGGGATCCCAGGTTCTGACGGGCGATCTCAAGGCGCTCCTGATAATAGCGCACGTCGATGTAGGCAGACGTAACAGCGGAGATCAAGGTGAGGCGCTGAACGTTGGCCGTTGCGTAGGCAGCATCGAGCGATGCTCCCGCACTTTCCTGAGCGCGACGGTATTGGCCGAACAGGTCCAGCAACCAGCCGACGTTGAAAGCATTGCTCGTCGTGTTGGTGACGTTATCGTTCGTGGAAGGCAGGCTTCCGCCGCTGCCCTGGGTCTGGTGACGGAATGTGGAGGTCAGGCTCGGTAGAGAGCCCGCGCCAGCAACGGTAATGTTGGATTGAGCCTGATTGATGCGCTCGATCGCCTGCAGAACCGTCAGGTTCTGCGTGAGGCCGGTGGAAACATAACCATTGAGGCGGCTGTCGTTGAATGCATTCCACCATGCCACGGTGCTGATGTCGCCATTACTGGTTTTTCCGGCTTCCGCAAACTTGCCCGGCAATTGAATTTCCGGCGTCTGGTGGTCTGGCCCGACAACACAGCCTGAAAGCAGCAGCATTGTCAGGGGAAGAGTGGCGCGAATAGACAGCATGTAATTTTCCCAATTCTTAGGTTGGCTTACCGAGCGCGGCTTGCTGACAAATGGGCTGCGCGGTCGATATGCCGTAGAAACGTGCATTAGCCAAATCGGCTACATTTCTAGCAGCGTATTAACGGTTGGCACAGCCCATTTTTGTTTTGTTAACGCCTTGAAAGGCGGCGAATGATGACGAAAAAGGACGGAACGAAGAAAATTCCGAGCAGTGTTGCAGAAAGCATACCACCCAGAACCCCAATACCGATTGCATTTTGTGCGGCTGAACCCGCTCCGGTTGCGATTGCGAGAGGCACGACGCCGAGGATGAAGGCAAGCGATGTCATGATGATCGGGCGCAGGCGTAGCTTCGCTGCCTCCAGCGCCGCTTCCACCAGACTTAACCCATGCTCCTGCCTCTCCTTGGCGAATTCGACGATGAGGATCGCGTTTTTCGCGGCAAGGCCGATGGTCGTCAGCAGGCCAACCTTGAAGTAGACGTCGTTCGTCTGGCCGAAGAAATGGGCCGCAGTCAAGGCACCGAGGACGCCCACCGGGACGGCCAGGATGACCGAGAAGGGGATCGACCAGCTTTCATAGAGGGCAGCAAGGCAAAGGAACACGATGAGAACCGACAGCGCGTAAAGCATCGGCGCCTGTGAACCGGAAAGTCGCTCCTGATAGGAAATGCCCTGCCACGCCACGGTGTAACCGCCCGGCAGGCTTGCCGTCAGACGTTCCATCTCGTCCATGGCTTCACCGGAGGCCACGCCCGTGCCCGCGGTACCTTCCAGCGAGATCGCGCCTGTACCGTTGAAGCGGGCGAGAGACGGCGGCGCGTTGACCCACTTCACCTCGCTGAAGGAGGAGAATGGCACCATCTCGCCGGTGGTATTGCGGGCATACCAATATTTCAGGTCGTCCGGCTGCATGCGATAGGGCGCGTCACCCTGGACATAGACGGGCTTGAGTTCGCCGTTCAGGGTGAAGTCATTGACATCCCGGCCGGCAAAGATCGTCGACAGCATGAGGTTCACGGAGGACAGATCGACGCCCATGGCTCCCATCTTCTCCTGATCGAGAACGATCTTCATCTGGGTTTCATTGTCCTGGCTGTCGCTTCGAAGCGAGCTGATCTTCGGATTGCCTGTCGCAAGCGCGATCAGTTCCTTCGATGAGGCGGTCAGGGCATCGGTGCCGTTGCGGCCGCTATCCACGAGATACATCGAGAAACCGCTCGAGGTGCCCATGCCCTGAATGGCCGGTGGCAGAAGCGGGAACACCTGCGCATCGCGGAAACCGAAGAAGGTGCCCATGGCGCGCTGCACAATGGCACCGGCATGTTGATCGGGCGCGGTTCGTTCAGCGAAATCCTTGAGTTTGGTGAAGACGATGGCGTTGTTCTGGCCGGAACCGCTGAAGCTGAAACCCAGCACGCCGAAAACCGATTCGACATTGGCAGCTTCTTTTTCGCGGAAGTAGTTTTCGACCTGCTTGACCACCTCGTTGGTGCGTTCGATGTTGGAGCCGGTCGGCGTCTGGATGATCGTCAGAAGCACGCCCTGGTCTTCCTGCGGCAGGAACGAGCTCGGCAGCTTGCTGAAGAACCAGACGCAGCCACCGATGACGACCGCGAAAATGATCATCACGCGCAGCGGACGCTTGAGCAGATACCCGATGGACGACACATAACCGTCCGTCGTTTTGCCAAAGCCGCGGTTGAACCATGCGCCCGGTCCACGCTTTTTCTTATGGTGGTCGATCGGCTTCAGCATGGTGGCGCAAAGCGCCGGCGTCAGAACGATGGCGACCACGGCGGACAGCAGCATGGCCGACACGATGGTGATCGAGAACTGGCGATAGATGATGCCGGTTGATCCACCGAAGAAAGCCATCGGAATGAACACGGCGGTCAGGACGAGCGCGATGCCGATGATCGCACCGGTGATCTCGCCCATCGACTTTTCGGTCGCCTCGACCGGTGACAGGCCCTCTTCCGACATGATGCGCTCGACGTTTTCAACGACGACGATGGCGTCATCGACGAGAAGGCCGATCGCAAGAACCATGGCGAACATGGTTAGCGTATTGATCGAGTAGCCTGTCAATGCCAGCACGCCGAATGTTCCCAACAGAACCACCGGCACGGCGATCATCGGAATGAATGTGGCCCTGAGGTTTTGCAGGAACACCAGAAGCACGACGAAGACGAGGATGATCGCCTCGATCAGCGTATGCACCACTTTCTCGATCGACAGCTTTACGAAGGGCGTCGTGTCGTAGGGATATTCGATCGAAACGCCTTCCGGCAGCGAGCCTTCGACATTGGTCAGAGCCGCTTTCACGCGCGCTGCCGTGTCGAGCGCGTTCGCACCGGTGGCGAGGTTGACCGCGAAACCGGCCGAAGGGCGGCCGTTGGAGCGGGAATCGCCGCCATAGGTTTCCTGGCCGATCTCGATGCGGGCAACGTCGCTGAGGCGGACCGTTGCGCCGTCCTTTTCGACTTTGAGGATGACCTTCTCGAAATCTGCGACAGTGGTGAGCTGGCTCTGCGCCGTTACCGTCACGTTGAGCTGCTGGCCCTTGACGGCCGGTACGGCGCCGAGTGAGCCGACCGAAACCTGGGTGTTCTGGCTTTGAATGGCGCCGGTAACGTCGGCCGTGGTCAGCTGGTATTTGTTGAGCTTGAACGGATCCAGCCAGATGCGCATCGCATATTCGGAACCGAAGACGTTGATGCTGCCCACGCCTTCGAGACGCTTGATCTGGTCTTCGACACGCGAGGAGAACACGTCGCCGAGATCGGCCGAGTTGCGCTTGCCGTCGGTGGAGATCAACGCGCCGACCATCAGAATGCTCGATGTGGACCGGCTGACCTGCAGACCCTGCTGCTGCACGGTATCGGGCAATTGTGACTGGACGAGCTGCAGCTTGTTCTGCACCTGAACCTGCGCGATGTCGGGCAGGATGCTGTTACCGAAGGTCAATGTCACTTCGGCGCTGCCCGTTGAGGACGACGAGGTCATATAGGTGAGGTCGTCGAGGCCGGTCATGCCGTCCTCGATGATGGTCGTCACCGATTTTTCGACGGTTTCGGCACTGGCGCCATTATAGGTAGCGCTGACGCGCACCGTCGTTGGCGCGATATCAGGGTACTGCGAAATCGACAGCGTCCAGATCGCAAGGGCGCCGCCCAGCATGATGACGATGGCGATAACCCATGCAAAAACGGGGCGCCGGATGAAGAAATGGGCCATGGCAGTCCTGCCTTACCTTTTACGAGCTTCGACCGAGGGTTTCGTGCTCATGCTTATTTCGTGGGGGCGGCGGCAGGCGGAGCTTGCTGCGGCAGAACGACGATACCGCGATCGTCGATGGTCACTTCAACCGGTGCGACAGTCGCGCCTTCGGCAATCCACTGGAAGCCGTCGACGATGAGCTTGTCGCCATCCTTGACGTTTTCCGTCACCAGCCAGGCATTGCCCGATTGCTGGCTGGACGGGAAGGTGCGGGTTTCCACCTTGTTTTCCGCCGTCACGAATTTCGCGGTCAGTTCGCCGCTGGCGTTGCGGCTCGCGGCGCGTTGCGGAATGCGGAAGCCCTTTTCCTTGCCGATGGTCAGCGTGGCACGGACATAGGTGCCGGGAAGCAGAAGATCATCAGGGTTTTCGAACAGGGCACGGATGGAGAAGGTGCCCGTGGTTTCGCTCACCGCCATGTCGGACATGTCGATCTTGCCGTCATGCTTATATTCAGTGCCGTCTTCCAGCGTCAGATGGATGCCGGTCTCCTTCGTGTCGCCACCGAGCTGACCAGAGGAGATTGCCTTTTTAAGACGCAGAAGATTGGTGCTGGATTCCATCAGGTCGATATAGATCGGATCGATGCGGCGCAGCGTCGTCAAGGCCGTGGTCTGGTTTGCCGTCACCACGTTGCCGATGCTGAAGGCGGTTGCGCTGGTAATGCCGTCGAAAGGCGCGCGGACTTTAGTGAGATCGAGGTTGATTTCCGCCGTTTCCAGCGCCGCCTTGGTCTGGGCCACATCGGCTTGCGCCTGCAGCAGCGTCACCTTGGCGTTTTCATATTCGATCTGCGTCGCACCGCTGTTGACCAGCCGCTCGTAGCGCGCAAGGTTTGCCTGGGCGCTCGGAACGCTGGCTTCCGCCTTCGCCACGCTTGCCTTGGCCTGTGCCACTTCCGCCAGATAGGTGTTGTCCTCGATCTGGTAGAGAACGTCGCCCTGCTTGACTTCGCTGCCTTCCTTGAAGGGAATTTCGCGGATGATGCCGGTCACGCGCGGGCGGATTTCCGCCGTCTGGAACGCGCTGGCGCGGCCGGGAAGAACGGTGGTCAAAGGATATTCGCTGGTCTTCATAACGATGACGCTGACCGGAGACGGCGGACGCCCGGCACCCTGGCCGGCGGTCTTGCTGCTTTCGCCGCCATCGCTGCATCCCGCCAGAACCGCGGTTACACACAGAGAAGCAAATAGGGGTAAAATACGTCGGCTCATCGTTCTTCCCTGCGTATCGGTCGCATTCAACTATAAGCGCAATGTCGCTCGGCGGATGCGCGTCCGGAAACAGACACGACAGGCGAAGGCCTTGAAAGGGACCCGATTCGCTTATTCTGTCCGGACCGCCACGCGCATAGAAGCGCAGGCTTATGCGCTTCGCAAGCAATTGCGAGAAGGTGACGTAAATTGGGAATCGTCACTTAGCAAGCGGATTGCGTAATCCCGCATCGATTAAATCGATGAGTTGATCGCAACGTGTTGCCAAATTGCCGATATCTTCCCGTGCGATGAGGACGGGATGGATGACGCTCGTCAGGGCGTGGAGCACGGTTTCCGCCAGCACGGGAATGTCGGTGGCGGTATAGAGCCCCGCCCCGACGCCGTCCCGAATGATTTCCGCCAGCAATTTCGCGATGACGGACTTATAATAGTCGCCGCATTTCATGTCCTGCTTGGCGGTCATCAGGATCATCTCGAAGACATAGGGATTTTTATTGAGATCCTGGTGGTGCTGCTCCATCAGGTTGCGCGCAAGATGACGCAACCTGTCAAGCGGTGCATGGCTCTTGTCGAGCGGACAGATCTGCCGTTCGAAAACGCCGATTTGTCCGAAGCCGATGGCATCGACGAGCGCATTCTTCGAGCTAAAATGTTTGAAGACATTGGCGGGAGACATGTTCAGTGCCGCGGCGATATCGGCAATCGCCACCGCATTGAAACCGCGCTCGCGGAAAAGCTCTTCGGCCTTGGCAAGAATGTCCCGCCGGGTTTCCTCGGCGGAACGGCGAGGCCGGCGCCGCACGGGAAGGTCACTTTTCCTGTCGCCCTTTCTCACCTGATCAATCGTTTTGTTCACGGGTCAGACTCCGGGGAAGAACGGCTCCAGATTCCGGCGTACTCTCGCCAACGGCGTCTCGCCGCTGTTGTCGGGAACGAAGCGCTGTCCGGTGATGCGTTCATAAGCATCAATATAGACCTTCGAGGTCTGCAGGACGAGATCCTCAGGAATTTCGGGAACAGCGTCCTTGTAGGGGTCGCAGCGTTCGGCAACCCAGGCTCTTACGAAATCCTTGTCGAAGCTCGCCGGCCGCTTTCCCTCGCGGAAGCTCTCGTCATAGCTGTCAGCCATCCAGTAACGGCTGCTGTCAGGTGTGTGGATTTCGTCGGCCAGAATGATCGTGCCATTTTCATCGGTGCCGAATTCATATTTCGTATCGACGAGAATAAGGCCCTGCTTTGCGGCAATCTCCTGACCGTGCTTGAACAGCGCCAGCGCATAACGGGACAGCGTATCCCACTGTTCCTGCGTCAGGAGTTTCTTCTCCACGATCTCGTAAGGCGTCAACGGCTCGTCGTGACCGCCGTCAAAGGCTTTGCTTGTCGGTGTGATGACCGGCTCGGGCAGAATCTGGTTGTCCTTCATCCCGTCAGGTAGGCTCATGCCGTACATCTGCCGTTCGCCCTTCTTATAGAGGGTGAGGATCGAGGTGCCGGTCGTGCCGGCCAGATAACCGCGGACCACCACTTCGACCGGCAATATATCCAGCCTCTTGCCGATGACGACATTCGGGTCGGGAT